>NZ_JBEZFJ010000005.1:1694-386808 GCF_040649335.1 Micromonospora sp. NPDC048986 | reverse complement strand
CGGCGCTGCACATACAAAGGGGGAAAAGTCTGGGGTGACGCTGTCGGCGACCTGGCGAGCGAGGGCTCGTGGCGCCGGGACCCTGTGTAACGACCGGGGGGCCGGGGTCATTCCGGGGTTGGCCCACCCGTCGGCACCCTCATCGAGGCGGTGCCAGGTGGTCGTTCGCGGGACTGCAACGACCGGGCGTTGGCCGGCATTCCAACCTGCCCGACCTGCCCCGAGGGGGCGGGCGGCGGGCCGGTGCTGCTGCGATCGTCAGGGTATGTAACGACCCCGCCCCGGCCATGATTCCGGCTCATGGGTGGGCCCGGTCACCACCCACAAGACCCTAACCACGGACAAAACGCCCACACGGCGCCCGATCTGCGGCGTCAATCCGCCCCGCACCCGCCGTGATCCACTCGGGTTCACGGAAGTCGGGGCATCCCGGACGCCCGGACACCCCGACATCATGAAACCCGAGTCGGTCAAGCCGACCGGCCCGGTTTCGCACCCCCGAAGGGCGCGGCCGGTCATGGTCCCCGGTCAGGTGCCCAGGTAGCGCAGTATTGCGAGGATTCGTCGGCTGTAGCCCGTTGTGTGTGCGAGGTCGAGTTTGTCGAAGATGGCGTTCACATGCTTCTCGACCGCGCTCTGCGATACGTGCAGCCGCTGGGCGATGGCGAGGTTCGTGTGCCCCTGGGCCATCTCGTGCAACACGTCGCGTTCCCGCGGCGTGAGCCGACCGAACGGGTCGGGCCGGTCCGAGCCGGCCACCACCTGACGGACCACTTCCGGGTCGAGGGCGGTGCCTCCGGCGGCGACCCGGTCGAGTGCGTCGAGGAAGTCGTCCACCTGGGCGACCCGGTCCTTGAGCAGGTAGCCGACCCCCTCGGGACGGTCCGCGAGCAGCCGCCCGGCATAACGCCGCTCCACGTACTGGGAGAGTACGAAGACGCCGGTGTCGGGCCACCGACGACGGATCTCCAGGGCGGCCCGTAGCCCGTCATCGGTGTGGTTGGGTGGCATCCGGACGTCGGTGACAACCACGTCGGGACGGGATCGTTCGACCGCCTCGACAAGCTGGTCTGCGGTCGCTACCGCCGCGAGCACGTCGTGGCCCTCGTCGGCGAGCAGCCGTGTCAGGCCCTCCCGGAGCAGCGTCGAGTCTTCGGCGAGGACTAGTCGCACGGCAACTCCGCCAGCACGGTCGTCGGACCGCCGGCCGGGCTGGTCACCAGCAGCCGGCCGTCCAGCGCGGCGACCCGTCGCGCGAGCCCGGACAACCCGCGTCCGGCCGGTTCCGCCCCGCCGACGCCATCGTCGTGTACGCGCATCCGGATCCACCCATCCCGTACTCCGATCTCGACCGTGACCAGGGTAGCGGCGGCGTGTTTCGCGGCGTTGGTGAGCGCCTCGCAGGCCACGAAGTACAACACCGTCTCGACCTGCCGCTCGGGGCGGACGGGCAGCGCGCAGCGGATCCGCACCGGCACCTCGGATCCGCGGGCGACGATGGCCAGGACCTCGCCCAGATCGCTGTCGTCCAGTGCTGACGGGTAGACCCGCCACGCCACCTCGCGTAACTCTTCGATGGCCCGCTGCACGTCCTCGTGTGCCTGGGCGAGTAGTGCATGTGTGCGGTCGGCGTCGCGGGCGCGTCGGGCCCGGCCGAGCAGCATGCCGAGGGCGACCAGCCGCTGTTGGAGGCCGTCATGCAGATCGCGTTCGATGCGCTGCCGCTCGGCGTCGACAGCGGCGATGACCCCGGCCCGACTGGTGGTCAGCTCGTGGACCCGCCGGGTCAGCTCTGCCCGACTTCCCGGCCCGAGCAGTCGTCGCGCCAGCCGGATGTCCAGCACGGCGATGCTGGCAACGGCCTGAACGTTGAGCAGTAACAGCACCGCCCCGACGGCGGTCTGGGACAGGGCGTCGAGCACCGTCAGCTCTGCGCGCACCGCCGCGTTCAGCACGATCCCGGCCAGCACCACGCCGACGCCGAGCACGGCGTACGCCAGCAGGCCGAGCGTGCCGGGTAACAGTCGGGCGGCCAAATAGCCGAGCTGGCGGCGGGTCGCCACGGTGTTCGGCGCGGGCAGATTCTCCGCGGCGAGCAGCCCGGCGAGCCGGCGAAGTTCCATCCGTACCAGCCGCTCCCCGTACCCGCTGCTCAGGCCGGCGACCCGACGGCCGGCCGCAGGCGCTACCGCGCGCACGCCGTATGCGACGGCCGCGACGGCGAGGAAGGCGAGCTCGACGGCGGCCGTCGCGATGCCGACGGCGACGCCGAGCGGCAGCCGGAGCCGGAGCCACCACCTGCCGGTTCGCCGCTCCTCCACCATCTCACTGCCCTTCCGCACCACGCCTGTCCCCCTTTGCTCTGCTTCACTCGACGCACCAGAAAGGGGACCCAGGTGGCGCGTGGGGTGAAGCGGAGCAAAGGAAACCAGAGAGGGACTGGCTAGTGCTCGTCCGCGGCCCACGATCCGCTTCGGTAGAGGGTGCCGCGGCCACCCGGGTCGGGCATCGCGTCCAGCGCGCTCTGCTCGGGTTCGGTCGGCTCCGGGTTCCGCGCGGCGCGACGGGCCTTCAACACGCGGGACCCAACGAACCAGGCGGCTGCCGCCACGCAGACCACGATCACCACTTTCTGGAGCGTGCCGACGTAGCCCTCGACGAGGTGCCAGTTGTCGCCCAGCAGGTAACCGGCGAGCACGAAGGTGGTGTTCCAGATCAGGCTGCCCAGCGTGGTGTAGAGCAGGAACGTGGTCACCGGCATCCGCTCCACGCCCGCCGGGATGGAGATCAGGCTCCGGAAGATCGGGATCATCCGGCCGAAGAAGACCGCCTTCACGCCATGCCGCAGGAACCACGCCTCGGTCCGGTCCACGTCGCTGAGCTTGACCAGTGGGAGCCGGGAAACGATGGCGCGCATCCGGTCGCGCCCCAGGGCCGCGCCGATCAGGTAGAGGGCGAGCGCGCCCAACACCGAACCCAGCGTGGTCCAGAAGATCGCGCCGACCAGACTCATCCGTCCCTGCGCGGCGACGAACCCGGCCAGCGGCAGGATCACCTCACTGGGAATCGGCGGGAAGAGATTCTCCAACGCCACTGCCAGGCCGGCACCCGGCCCGCCGAGTCGTTCCACCAGGTCAGTGACGTAGCCGACGATCCCGTCCTGTGGTGGCTCCGCTGCGGCGGCGGGGGTTCCGGTGGCGAACACGGCGTGGGACGTTCGAATCATGCGCCCACGTTACGAAGTCATCCTGAGAGCCGACCATGAGGCCGACCGCCCGAGCGCGCGGGTCGACCACACCGGTGGGGGTGCGGAACCCCGCACCCCGCTTCGGCTCGCGGTGGCGCAGCCGCCGTGCGTACCCCTGGACGTCGCGGCAAACGCGCTGGCGCACGCCGCAGCGGTCCGCAGGGCGCGCGCCCGGGTGGTGGTCTTTCCGGAGCTGTCGCTGACCGGGTACGAGTTGGACGCGCCGGTCGTGTCGGTCGGCGACCCGCGGTTGGCGCCGCTGGTCGAGGCGTGCGCCGAGACGAACACGGTGGCCCTGGCCGGTGCGCCGGTCGCGGGTGAGCACATCGCGACGCTGGCGGTGACCGGCGGCGGTGCGACGGTGGCGTACCGGAAGACATGGCTGGGGGACGCGGAGGCCCGCCGGTTCCGGCCCGGCGACGCGCCGGTCGTGCTCGATGTGGACGGTTGGCGGCTGGGGCTGGCGATCTGCAAGGACACCGGTGTGGCGGAGCACGCGGACCGCACGGCCGCGCTCGGGATCGACGTGTACGCGGCGGGCGTCCTGGAGGCCGCCCACGACGCCGCGGTGGTGGACCAGCGGGCGCACCGGGTCGCCACCGCGCACCGGGTCTGGGTGGCGGTGGCGAGCTTCGCCGGGTCGACCGGCGGTGGCTACACCGAGGCGGCGGGGCTCTCGGGCGTCTGGACGCCACACGGCGAGGTGTACGCCCGCGCGGGCACCGAACCGGGCGAGTCGGTCAGCGTCAGCATCTGTTGACTGGGCTGTCGACACGCCAGGCCCCTGTTCGCGCTCCACCCGCTGTCGGAGTTGGCCGCGGAGGCGGCGCCGGACTGGCTGGGTGTGCTGTTTGCACGGCGGCGGTGACCTTGAAATGCTTCGGCAATGACCTCCTTTCCTCCGACCTTCGCCGATGATGTCGTCGGCCAGTCAGCCCAGACGCAGTTCGAGGCGTTCATCGACGAGCACCGCAGGGCGCTCAACGGCTACCTGGACGGGCTGACCGAGGAGCAGGCGCGCCGGTCGTTGGTGCCGTCCCGGACGACGCTGCTGGGTCTGGTGAAGCACGCCGCGTTCGTGGAGAAGGTCTGGTTCGACGAAGCCGTCACGTGTCGGCCCCGGACCGAGATCGGCATCCCGGCCACGCCGGACGAGTCGTTCATCCTCGACGACGGCGACACGATCGCCTCGATTCAGCGCGCGCACCGAGAGGCGTGCGAGGCCTCCCGCCGCGCCACGTCCACCCTGGGCCTCGACGACCTGCTTCGCGGCAACCGGCGCGGTCCGCTGCCGCTGCGCTGGGTCTACCTGCACGTGCTGCGCGAGTTCGCCCAGCACTGCGGGCACGCCGAGATCCTGCGCGAGCAGATCCTGGCCGCCGACTAGCGCCGCCGAAGGCCCGAGCCGGTCGGACGTCGCGTGGGCTGGATCAGCCTCTGACCCACCCGCCGGTGTCGGCGAAGCGGCGTAGCGTCCAGCGGGCCGGCGGCCAACCGCCCGGGTCGTGGTCGGTGGTCCATTCGGTGATCGAGGCCGGGGGCACGTCCAGGTCGAACGCCCGGAATACCGGCTGCGCGCCGAGCGCGTGGAAGGCGCCCTCGACGGTCTCGCTGTGGCCGACCAGGACCACTGTGGAGCCCCGGTGCCGGTGGGCGATCTCCATGATCGCGCGGCTGACGCGGACCACCAGTTCCGCCCAGCTCTCGTTGCCCTCCTCGAACGGTCGGAACACGCCGCCACCGGCCACCGCGTGGTCGGTACGGAAGAGGGCGGTCGGCAGGCCGTCGGCGTACGGGGGTGTGTGCCAGGTGCAGAGACCGCAGTCGGCCACGGGCCGGACGCCGAACGCTGCGCCGATCGGTTGCGCGGTCTCGACGGCCCTGCGCAGGACGGACGAGTAGACCGCCACCGGACCGTCGGGGGCGACCTCGCCGGTGAGCCGGTTGGCCAGGTCGTGTGCCTGCTCGTGGCCGAGGGCGGTGAGGCCCCGACAGCCACGTGGCCCACCGACGATTCCTTCGAGCTGGTGGACCGACTCGCCGTGTCGCACGAAGATCAGACGTGTCCGCATCGGGACATCATGCCAGCGGTATCGACCGGGGTATCAGTCGTCCGTACGGCTGGTGGAGAAGCTGCCGGCCCGGGCGAGCAGAGCGTCCAGTTTCGCGCCCGTCTGCGCTGGTAGACGGTTGCGCCGCACCAGCTCGGCGATGTGCTCCCGTAGGTCGGCGGTGCGCTCGGCGCGATCCCTGTTGCGACGGTTGAGGTCGGCGAGGTCGTCACGCAGGTCTTCCGCGGTCTTCGGGTCGACGTCACCGCGGGCGACAGCGGTGGCGAGGACGGCGGCGAACTCGCTGCTCACCTCCCGGAAGCTGACCGGTAGCTGCTGCCCGACGGTCGGGGGCGCGGTGCTGGCGGCGGGGGGTGGTGGTGGTGAGGACGGTGCGGCAGGTGTCGGCGAGTGTGTGGTGGGCGCCGGGGCCGGGGCGGAGGTCGACGGCGCGGCGGCGATCTCGGCCGGGTCGGGTGTGCCCGGGTTGCCCAGCGGATTCTGCGCGAGCAGGACGCCGACGCCGATCACCACGGCGAGCACGGCCGCGACGAGCGCGGCGAGTGGGCGACGCGACCGGCGGCGGGCCGGTGCGGTGGTTGCCGGGGCGGGTCGGGCCAGCACTGACCTGTCGATCAGGGTGGGCGGGTGGGCGGCCGGCCGGATGCGCAGCAGCTCGGTGGGCGGCTCGACCGGCTGACCGGCGCCGAAGCGGCGGGCCAGGTGGGCGGCGCTCGGCCGGTCGGCCGGGTTGGCGGCCAGGCAGGCGACGGTCAGCTCGGCGATGTCGGCGGGGAGGCCGGGCACCCGCAGCGGCGGCACCGGGGTGCCCCGCCGGTGCACCTCCAGCGCGTCCTCCCAGCTCTGCACGGGCAGTGGCGCCCGCCCGGTGAGGGTGCGGTAGAGCAGTGCGCCGAGGGCGTACACGTCGCTCGCCGGGTCGGGCGGGCCGGCGGTCAGCCGTTCCGGGGCGAAGTAGGCGGGGGTGCCCATCAGCGGTTCGCCGGACTGGCTGTCGAGGCCGCCGAGCGCGGCGATGCCGAAGTCGAGCACCTTGGCGCCGGTGTCGGTGAGCATGACGTTGCCGGGCTTGACGTCGCGGTGCACGACGCCGATGCGGTGTGCGGCGGCAAGCGCGGCGGCGATCTGCCCGGCCACCCGGACCGCCTCCGGCCAGGGCAGCGGCCCGGTCCGCAGCCGGTCGGCCAGGTTGTGACCGTCGACCAGCTCCATCACCAGGTACGGGACCACGACGCCGCCGGCCAGGCTCGCCTCGGCGTAGTCGTACACCTGGGTCACGTGTGGGTGGGTCAACCGAGCGGCGGCGCGGGCCTCGCGTTGGATGGTGGCCCGCAGCTGTGGGTCGGTGGCGAACTGCCCGGCCAGCACCTTGATCGCTACCGGCCGCCCGAGCACCTCGTCGTCGCCTCGCCACACCTCGGACATGCCGCCGAGACCGATCCGCTCGTGCAGTACGTAGCGGTCGTGGAGGCGGAGAGTGGGCGTGAGCGGCGACATGGCTTCACCAGTCTGCCTGGTAACACCGCCTCCGACCACTCTGCGTGTCCGGCCCCACACTGTTCGTCCCGTCCGTGCCGGAATGGGATTGGTGCGGGTCAGGAGCAGCGCGGGGTGCCGGGCAGCGGTCGCGGTTGGATGCGGTCGGCGAGCCGGCGCAGGGCGAGGGCGGTGGCCTGCCGGGTCGGGGCGAGCAGGGCCCGGCGGGGGTGCTCGACCTGGACCGGAGCGTCCGGTCGGGCCGAGTTGACGTGCCGGCTCATGGCGTCGAGCGCGGTGATGTATCCGGTGGGAAGTTCCATGGTCAACTCCTTGGTACAGGTCCGGTGGAAGCCCGGACGACGAGTGCGGTGGGCAGCAGCACGTGACCGGCCGCGGCGTCCGCGGGCGGGTCGAGCAGCAGTTCGGCGGCGATCCGGCCCTTCTCCTCTGCCGGTTGCCGGACGGTGGTGAGGCCGGCCGCGGCGGCCTCGGGGACGTCGTCGAAGCCGGTCACCGAGACGGCGGGACGATCATGGGCCGGCCGTGCGGCCAGGGCGTCCAGCACACCGAGCGCGAGGACGTCGGAGCAGGCCAGGACGGCGGTCGGCGGTGCGGGTCTGTCGAACAGCCCGGCGATGGCTGCGGCTGCCGCCGGGCGGCTGTTGCCGGGGACGTTGACCACCGTCAGCTCCGCCCAGCCCACGCCGACCTCGGCGAAGGCCTCGGCGAACCCGCTGAGCCGACCTCGGGTGGTCGGATGCGGCACCTGGTCGACCCCGGCCAGCGTGAGCGGGCCGGCCGGCGCGTCGGGCAGCACGGAGTCGGCGAGCAGCGCCACCCGACGGTGCCCGAGCCCGGCGACGTGCGCGGCGACGCCGCGTGCGGCGGCCCGCTCGTCGATGCCGACGAACCGTTCGTCGGCGCCGGCGTCGTCGCGGGCGGCCGTGCTGACGAACGGCAGCCCGCGTTGGCGGATCACGTCCAGCGCCCACTCCTCGTCGGCGACGCAGTAGACACAGAACCCGTCGACGGCGGCGTTCTCCACCGCCTGTCGGGCGTCGGTCACCGCCGGGGGTAGCGGCACCAGCAGCATGCTGGTGCCGTGCCGCTCGGCCGCGGCGCCGACACCGGCGAGGAAGCGGACCGCGAACGGGTCGGTGAAGGCGTACGACAGTTGCGAGGTGAACAGCACCCCGATCGACCCGACGAAACCTCGGCGCAGGGAGCGCGCCGTGGGGTTGGGGCCGGGGTAGCCGAGTTGCCGGGCGGCGTCCAGGATCCGCTCGCGCAGGGTGGCGGAGAGCTGGTCGGGGCGGCTGTAGGCGTTGGACACGGTGCTGCGCGAGACGCCGACGGCGTCGGCCACGGCTTGCAGTGTTGGCTTCACCGGCACCCTTCTGTATCGATCCAGTCTGTATCGATACAGAGACTAGCCCGACCGGTTGGCGCCGGTCAATACGTGAGCTGAGAGTCCCGCCTGCGGGGGCCTGCGACCGAGGGGTCAGGCGGGGTAGGTGTCGTCCAACAGGCGGCCGAGGATCTCCGCCGTACGCTCGGGCGGCTCGGCCTCGACGCAGAGCCGCTCCATGGCCACCGCGTAATAATCCAGATCGTCGCGCTTGTCCAGATAGATGGCGCTGGTGAGCTGTTCGATGTAGACGATGTCCGGAAGCTCCTGGTCGCCGAAGCGCAGGATGGTGAACGCGCCCCCGGCGGCGGCGTGGCCACCAGCGGCGAACGGGATGACCTGCAACCGGATGTGGGGTGATTTGGTCGCCTCGATGAGCGCGGTGAGCTGGCCGCGCATGACCTCGGCGCCACCGATGGGCCGGCGCAGGGCCGCCTCGTCCACCACGGCCCAGAGCTGCGGCGGGTTCTGCCGCTGGAGCAACTGCTGACGCTGCATCCGCAGCGCGACACGCCTGTCGATCTCGGCCGGATCTGCCGCGCCGTGCCCGAGCAGCACGACCGCCCGGGCGTACTCCCGGGTCTGCAGGAGGCCGGGCACGAACTGCACCTCGTAGCTGCGGATCAGCGCGGCGGCGGCCTCCAGGCCCAGGTACGACTGGAACCAGGACGGCAACACGTCGCCGTAGCGGTGCCACCAGCCGGGGCTGTTCGCGTCCCGCGCGAGTTTGAGCAGCGCGTCACGCTCGTGGTCCTCGGTGACGCCGTAGAGGGTCAACAGGTCGGCGACGTCGCGCTCCTTGAAGCCGACCCGGCCGAGCTCCATTCGACTGATCTTGGATTCGGAGGAGCGGATCTCCCAGCCGGCCCCCTCCCGGGTCACCCCGCTGGACTCCCGGAGACGGCGCAGTTGGGCACCGAGCAGCATCCGCAGCACTGTCGGCCCGGTTGTCGGGCCACCCTCGGCGGGAACCATCGTCACGTGCGGACCTCCGGACACCGACCCACGACGGCCGGGCGCCCCGGCCCGGCCGACGTGTAAGCATGCCATGGACCGACAGTGAGGTGAACTCCTCCGCGCCGGTGAATCGGTCCCGTCGCCGGGACGATCCACCACCGGCCGGTCAGTTGATCAGATTGTCGAAATCTCCGTCTCGCGCACCGAGAACGAAGGCGGCGATCTCATCCACCGTGTAGATCAGCGCCGGTCCTTCCGGGTGTCGTGAGTTGCGGACCGCGATGCCCGCTCCCTCGGGCAGTTCGGCCAGTTCGACGCAGTTGCCGCTGGGGTTGCTGCGGCGACTCTTCTGCCAGCTCAGCGGAGGCAACTGGTGGATCGGTACGCCATTGGGTGGCTGCTGCATGGGGGCGTCTTTCTGTTACGAGCCCGCCGGTGGCCGTGGGAGGAGCGGTGACGGCGAGGGGGTGCGGTATCGACATTGGACGGTTCTGCACGTGCATCTGCTATTGCATCTGCATCCGACGGCGAGCATGATAACGCACATGATCGGTGCCCATCCGTTCACTTTGAGTTACCCCCGCACGGGCAACGATCAGGCAAAACTGGGCTCGGCGCGGCGTGCCGCGTCAACCGAAGGCTGGAGGCGGTCGCGGCGATGGGAGGGTTCGTGCCGGATCCGATGAGTGTCGCCTCCGGCGTCTGCGCGGCGGGCGCGCTGCTCTCCTCCTGGCAACTACGCCGACGAGCCGTGCGCGCCGAGGCCGAGATCGGTCACCTCCAGGCAGAGCTGGCCGCCGAACGGCACGCCGCCAGTCACGACCCGCTCACCGGGCTGCCCAATCGACGCGCCTTCTACCGCCTGGCGGCCGCCCTGCTCACGGACGCCGCCGGCCAGCCGCTGATCGCCGTGGTGCTCGATCTGGACGACTTCAAGCAGATCAACGACCGTTACGGGCACGCCGCCGGCGACCAGGTGCTGATCAGTGTCGCCGAACGGCTCGCCGGCTTCGCCGGGGACAACCTCGTGGCGCGCCTCGGCGGCGACGAGTTCGCCGGGCTGCTCTCCAGCCCCACGGTCGACCGGCGCTGGATCGAGCACTCGACCCGCCGGCTCAGCGAGACCGTCGCCGCGCCGATCCGGCTCAGCGGGTGCAGCGTCCGGGTCACCGCGTCCGTCGGGCTCGCCCCGGTGACCGGCCCGGCCCAGCTCACCGACGCGCTCAGCCGCGCCGACGCGGCCATGTACCAGGCGAAGAGCCTGGGCGGCGCCCGATCGCCGCGCCAACTTGTCGACAGCGCGTTCCTCGGCGAGCGCTGACCGTTTCAGCTGGCCGGCGCGCCGAACCACCTGGCCAGCTGGCCGAGCAGGTCGCTCTGGTCGTCGCCCACCCACGCCACGTGACCGTCCGGCCGTAGCAGCACGGCGGGCACCTCCAACTCCTCACTGACGTCGACGACGTGGTCGACCCGCTCCGCCCAGCCGGCGACCGAGAGCTGGCCGGTCTGATCGAGCAGCAGGCCGCGGCCGCCGTGCATCAGCTCGTAGAGGCGCCCCCGCGCCAGCCGTACGTCTCGCAGGTGGCGTCCGAGCATGTCGTGGCCCGCGCCGAAGTCGTAGCGGACCCCGATCGCGGTGATCTTCTCGATCAGGTACCTGTTGACGTCCTCGAAGTCCAACAGCTCGGACAACAGTTGGCGCACGGACCGCGGCCCCGGCTCGGGTGAGAGCAGCAGCATCTGTGCCCGGGTGTTGTTCAGCACGTCCGCGGCCACCGGATGCCGTTCGCTGTGGTAGCTGTCCAGCAGCCCCTCCGGCGCCCAGCCGTTGAGCTCGGCGGCCAGTTTCCAGCCGAGGTTGAAGGCGTCCTGGATGCCGAGGTTGAGCCCCTGCCCGCCGGTCGGCGGGTGGATGTGCGCCGCATCGCCGGCCAGCAGCACCCGGCCGACCCGGTAACGCTCGGCCAGCCGGGTGGCGTCGCCGAAGCGGGAGAGCCAGCGCGGTGAGTGGACACCGAAGTCGGTGCCCGCGTACACCCGCAGTTGGTGTTTGAAGTCGTCGATGGTCGGCGGCACCGTGCGGTCCTCGACCACCCCCTCGGCCGGAACGAGGACGCGGTACACCCCGCCCCCGAGGGGTCCGAGACCGAATCGGAGATGCGTCCTGCGGACCTCGGCCACCACGTCGGCCACCGTCTCCGGCGGCACGCCCACCTCCATCTCGCCCAGCAACGTCTCGACGCTGCTGGGCTCGCCGGGAAAGCCGACACCGAGCAGCCCGCGTACGGTGCTGCGACCGCCGTCGCAGCCGACGAGGTAGCGCGAACGCAGTTGCGTCCCATCGGCCAGCCGCACTGTCACCCCGTCGTCGTCCTGGCTCAGCCCGACGAGTTCGCTGCCGCGCCGGATCTCGACGCCGACCTCGTCGGCGTGCTCGCTCAGGAGACGGTCGGTGGTGGTCTGCGGAATGCCGAGGACGTACGCGTGTGCGGTGTCCAGCCCGCCCGGCGACGGCTTCGGAATCGCGGCGAAGAAGCCGCCGACCGGGTGCTGCTGTCCGAGGGCGAGGAACCGCTCCAGCAACCCTCGCTGGTCCAGCACCTCGATGCTGCGTGCGTGCAGGCCGAGCGCGCGGACGTAGCTGGTCGGCTCGGTCTCCTTTTCGAGCACGAGCGCGTGCAGCCCGTGCAGCCGCAACTCACTGGCCAGCATCAAGCCAGTCGGCCCGCCGCCAGCAATGATGACATCGATCATGGAATCTCCCGATTTTCCCAAATTTGGGCGTCGGCAGGAGATTCTGCGGCACCACCCGGGTCTTGCCGCAAGGCCCCCGGTGCGATATATGTTGAAGGTGGCAGAGAGCGGATCCGCTCTTTGCCTTACTTTTTTGTCAGGCGCAGACGACGAGCCGGTCGCCGCTGAGAGCCGCCGGTCACACCTCGCGCAACGCCGCGTGGGCCAGCGTGACCAGACCCACCTCTGAGACCAGCCCGCGCACGATCCGCGCCGCCCGGTCCCGGTCGGCCGCCTCGGCATCGGGGTGCAACGCCTGACGGGTCCAGTCGCTGAGGTCGTCGAGCGCGCGGACCGCGAGGAACCACGCCAGGCGCACCGGGTCGACGTCGGTGGTGCCGTAGCCGGCGAGCACGGCCTGCTGCTGCTCGACACTGATCGGCGCGAAGGCGAGCACCCCGCCGAGGACGAACATGAGGTCGCACTCGGGCGGGGCGAGCACCGCGTCGTCCCAGTCGATCAGCCAGACCTGCCCGTCCGCGCCGAGCAGCAGGTTGCCCAGGTGCGGGTCGCCGTGGCAGACAACCGTCGCGCCGGACCCATCGTGCTGGTAGACGGCGCGGCGCTCGACCTCGCGGGTCAGCACCCCCAGCCGGTCGGCCACCGCGGACCACACCCCTGCCATCTCCGCGACCAGCGGGTCCGCGAGATCGGCCGGGTCCGGGTCGCGCAGCCGTGCGGCCGTCGCGCGGGTCGCTGTCACGATCGACTGGTACGCGGCACCGCCCGCCGGTAGCAGCCGGCTCAGCTCGTCGGTCACCGGCACCTCGTGTACGGCCGCCAGCACCTCGCCGTACGCGCGCCAGTGCGCGCCGGTCATCGGACCGTCGAGCGCCCGCTGGTCGGAGACCCACGGCACCACCGAGAGGCGGCGGCCGTCGTGGTCGATGGACAGCCGTCCGTCGTCGGCGCGCAGCGGCGCGGCGATGCCCGGCACACCCTGCTCGGCCAGGTACGCCGTCACGACCAGGCCGGCCGGGGTGCCGCCACCGCTCAGCTTGACCGCGTACCGACAGCCGTCGGTGGCCTGAGCCAGCCACAGTCGGGCATGCTGGTCAGCGCCGTAGGTGACCCGCTCCATGGTGGACAGATGCAGGCCGAAGCCCGTCCGTACCTGTTCGGCCACCTGCCGCGCGTCGTCCTGCACCATGCGGACACCATGCCAGCGCTCCGGCCACCGACCCAGCGGTTTTGCCGGGTCGCCGGGGTGTTCTGAGACGTCCTATCCGGGTATGGGAAACCGGTACCAGCTACGACCGCCGAGAGGAACCAACGTGGCGAGCATCCGCGCCCTCGTACTCAACTGCACCCTCAAACCGTCGCCCGCGCCGTCGAGCGCCGAGCAGCTCGGTCAGGAAGTGCTCGCCGAGTTGGCCACGCAGGGCGTGGAGGGCGACATGATCCGGGTCGTCGATCACGATGTGCGTTTCGGGGTGTCCACGGACGAGGGCGACGGCGACGGTTGGCCGGCCATCCGCGCCAAGCTGATGGCGGCCCAGGTGCTGATCATCGCCACGCCGATCTGGCTCGGTCAGCCCTCCAGCGTCTGCAAGATGGTCCTCGAACGCCTCGACGCCGAACTCTCCGAGACCGACGCCGAGGGCCGGCTCCGCACCTACGGCAAGGTGGCCGGTGTCGCCGTGGTCGGCAACGAGGACGGCGCCCACCACAGCATCGGCGAGGTGCAGCAGGCACTCAACGAGGTCGGGTTCACCATCGCCGCCGCCGCCGCGACCTACTGGGTCGGCGAGGCGCTGCACACAGTGGACTACCTCGACGCCGGCCCCAAGCCCGACACCACCGGCCGCACCACCAAAGCCTTGGCGCTCAACACCGCACACCTGGCCCGGCTCCTCGCCGACCAGCAGTACCCGCCGCCGGACGCGAAGGGTGCCGGGGTCGGCCCGAGCCGCGAATAGGCCTCACCGCCAGGTGCCCCACTGCCCGGACTGTCCCACCGCTGAGGCAGCCCGGCGCGCGGCTCGCCACCGATCCGCCCCAGCCGCACCCGGCGAGGTCAGCGCCAGCCGTAGCCGGCGCGCAACGCCTGCCCGACCCGGTCGAACCGGGGCCGATCCAACACGGCGCCCTCCCGGCGGATGCTGTCCTCGCGCATGGTGAGCACCCGGTCCAGCCGGACCCAGCTCGGCCGGTTGTCGCGGTCCCACTCCCCCGGCCCGAGCGCGAACCAGTGCCGCTGCCCGTCGCGCTCACTCTGGCTGGACAGCATCAGCCCGAACAGGGTCCGGCTGTGCCGCCCGACCACCAGCACCGGCCGGTCCTTGCCCTGACGGGGGTCGTCCTCGTACGGCACCCACGTCCAGACGATCTCGCCCGGGTCGGCCTGACCGTCGCGCTCCGGAGCGTAGGTCAGCTCCCGACGCTGCAGCGCGCTCACCTGACGGCGGCGGGCCACCTGCGCGGGTGCCGGCCCGGTTCGCCGGGGCGACGGGATCACCGCACCGACCCGGGAGATACGTGCCGCGACATTCCTCAACAGACCAGCCACGGCGGGCAGCCTACCCGCCGCCGGAGCGGGCGGTACGACAGACTGGCCCGATGGACGAACTGCCCCGCGACCTGCCGATCCTGGAGCGACACGCGGTGCGGGTCGTGGTCACCGACAGCACCGAAGCGGTGTTGCTGTTCCACACCCGCGACCCGGACCACCCCCGCCTGGGCACCTGGTGGGAGCTGCCGGGCGGTGGCATGGATCCCGGTGAGACCTATCGCGACACGGCGGTGCGGGAGCTGCGGGAAGAGACCGGCATCGTGATCACCGCCGACCAGGTGGGCGCGCCGAACTGGCGGCGGCGGGCGAGCTTCCTGCACCGCCAGGTGCGGCACGTCCAGGACGAGGTCGTCGTCGCGGTACGGCTGGCCGGCCCCGGCCCGGACGTGGACGAGGCGCACCGGCTCGACTACGAGAGGGAGGACTACTTCGGCTTCCGCTGGTGGCCGTTGCCCGAGGTGGTGGCCAGTCGGGAACGGTTCTATCCCGGGCAGCTCCCCCGGCTGATCACCCCGTTTCTGGCCGGCACGGAGATCGACGAGCCGTTCGAACTGTGGTCGTGAGCCGGGCCGGCGGGCAGAGTGTGGGCATGAGGAGCAATCTGCACGGCCCGTTGTCCGCGTACGCCGCGCGACTGCACGCGACGGTCGGCGACGGGCACCACGTCGCCTCCCCGCTCGGCGCCTGGCTGCTGCTCGCCGTCACCGCCACGACAGCCGACAACGATCCGGCCGGAGCGGACGGAGCCGCCGCGGAGCTGGCGCACGCGCTGGGCACCGACCTGAGAAGCGCGGCCGAGGTGGCCCGAACACTCTTGGACGCGCCGCACCCGCTGGTCGGATCCGCCACCGCGCTGTGGCACCGGCAGGGCGACAGCGGGCCGGCGGCGTGGCGGGCCGGGCTGCCCCGCACGACCGAGGTCGGCGCACTGCCCGATCAGGCCGGGTTGAACGCCTGGGCGCGCGAGCACACGCTCGGCCTGATCGAGACGTTTCCCCTGAAGATCGAGTCGGAGGTGGTGTTCATCCTGGCCAGCGCGTTGGCCACCCGGGTGTCCTGGGCGACCCCGTTCGACGTCGCGGACGCACGCGCGCTCGGCGCTGCCAGCCCGTGGGCCGGCCAACTACGGCGGGCCCTGCGCAGCCCGAGCCAGGGTCATCGCTGCGCCATCGTGTCCACCGAGCGGGCCGGTGACGTGATCGTGCACGCCGCACCCGCCCAGACGACCGACGGCGCGGGGCTGGTCGTCCTCTCGGTGGCCGCCGCACCGCAGGTGCCACCGGCCGAGGTGCTCGCCATCGCGTACGACTTGAGCACCGGCGCGGCCGACGGCGCGTCCCCGGCGGGCGGCCGCTCGCTGTTCGACCTGCCGCTCGGCGAGACTCCGCTGTGGACGCTGACCGAGGAGCGGGTACACACCTGGGCCCGCGACGGCCGCGAAGAGCGGCACACCGCCGTCCTCCCCTGCTGGTCCGCTCGGAACGACCATGACCTGACCGCCCCGGCGCTCGGCTTCCCCGCCGCGGCGACCACGCTGGCAACGGCGCTGGCGCTACGGCTGGAGGACTTCGAGGCACGGCAGACGGCGGTGGCCCGGTTCGACAGGTACGGCTTCGAGGCGGCGGCCGTGACCGGCATGGCCGGGGTGACCAGCCTGCCACCGCAGGGGGTGGCCCGCACCGCCGAGCTGCGCTTCGGCAACCCGTATGCGGTGGTGGCAGTCGCCACTGACACCCGGGCCGGCGGCGTGACCGGCCCGTGGCACGGGGTGCCGGTCTTCTCCGCCTGGGTCGCCGAGCCCGAGGAGGTGCCAGAGGCGTGAGTTGACTCGCGGAGGCCGGGGCGCTCCGGCAGCTGCCAGGTCAGCTCAGACGCCGCCGTCGCGCGGCAGTCGCGCCACCATCTCCCGGAACTCCCGTACCGTCATGGCCGTGCGCAACGTGGCGAAGACAGCGCCGGTCCCGGCCCGGGCAGTGGCCGGGTCGACCCCGGCACGCTGTTCCACCCGACGAAGGAACTCCGTGGGTCCGGCCTCCATCGGGGTCGCGCCAGCGCCGCCGACCTCCAGGCCCACCCCGCTGGTCAACCCATCGGCTCCCGCATCAGGGCCGAGGGTCCCGGCCGGACCCGGGGCCGGGAGAGGTGTCCCGGCCGGATCCGGGGCCGGGCCGCTCAGGTAGCCGTCGACCTCGTTCGGAAGGTGCCCGACGAGGTCGCCGGGCGCGCCGCCGGTCACCCGCTCGGCCAACGTCTGGAGCACGGCGCGGGCGAGCACTGCGGCCTCCTCGGCCGGCAGGCCGGACCGTTGGGACACCGCGTCGATGAAGTACGGGAAACCGTCGCCGTCGGTCACGCTCGGCCGGTTACCCCTGGCCGGCCGCGACAAACTGCGGCTAGGTCAGCAGCCCCTCGGCCAGCAGGTGGTCGAAGATTATCTGGTCGACCGGCGAGGTGCGGTGTCGGTCCGCGTACCCCAGCCAGGCCATCTCGGCGATTTCGCTGGCCGGTCGCAGTTGTCCCCGGTAGTCGGCCCGGTAGCAGGTCATCCGCACTGTGATGCCGTCCGTGTGGCCGTGCGCCTGGGCGGTGAAGGTGCCCAGGTGCACGGCGCCTGAGCCGTCGACCTCGACGCTCAACTCCTCGTCGACCTCCCGACGCAGGGTCTCCAGGTCGGTTTCGCCCGGCTCGCGCTTCCCGCCCGGCAGGTACCAGACGTCCTTGCCCACCGACCGGGTGCTCAGCACCCGACCGTCCTGGACGAGGATCCAGGCCACCTTGTCGATCTCGCGCACGATGCTCCCTCCAGCCGCCGGGATCGGGGACGCTACCACCCGTCGCCGCGCTCAGTCGGCGAGCAGGTCGAGCAGCAGGGCGGCGGTCCAGCTGAACGCCGGTGAGCCCAGCCCGACGCCGGTGTCCGGGTGGAAGTACTCGTGGCAGCCGGCCCCGGCGACCAGACCGATCATCGAACGGCGCAGCCCGGCGGCCAGGTCCGGGTGCCCGTGCCCGAGCAGCCCACGCCGGACCAGCCAGCCGATGTTGAGCCAGCTCGGCCCCCGCCAGTAACGCAGCGGCTCGAAGTCGGGTGCGGTGCGGTCGTAGGTGGGCAGCGGACGGTCCATCAGCCGGGCCACCCCGAAGCGCGCCGACCGGGCCTCGACGACCAGCGCGTCGACCTGCCGGGTCGGCAGGTCGGGCAGGATCAGGGGGGTCAGCCCTAGCACGGTACGGGCGCGCAGCAGCCGGTCGCTGCGCAGGTCACGGGGCTGGAACGTGCCGGTGTCCGGGTCGTACAACCGGCGCAGGAGAGCTTGGGTGATGCGGGCCGCGCGGGCCCGGTGCGGCCCGGGGTCGCCGCCGACGAGCACGGCGATCTCGGCGAGGGCGTGTTCGGCGGCCCCGAAGGCCGCGTTGAACAGCGGGCACTCCACCAGGAAAGGGTGGCCGGCGGCCAGGTCGCGGTCGGAGTAGCAGTGGTCGCGGTAGGCGGCGACGATCGCCAGGTAGCGCGCGTAGTCCAGGTCCGTGGGGCGGTGCGCGGCGTCGGCGTGCGTGGTGTCGTGCCGGCGGTACGCCCGCATGACTGCCGCCTCGGCCGGCACCGCGGCCATCGGCTCGTCCCACGCCGGGCTGTTGTCCAACCCGGACTCCCACGGGTGCACGATGCACACCAGCCCGTCACCGGCCACGTCCCGCTGGTCGGCCAGGTAGCGCTGTTGGGCGACCAGCGCAGGGTAGAGCCGGCGCAGCGCGGCCAGGCCGGTGGAGTCGGGCGCCCTCCGGTACGCCAGCAGCGCGGCGAGCGCGTGCACCGGTGGCTGGACCAGGCCGGAGGTGGCCACCGTCGGCGCTCCCGGCACGTCGGCCGAGCGCCACATCTCCGGCCCCGGGAAGTACGCGCCGACCCGCAGCGCCGGATTGAACACGATGTGCGGCACCCGTCCGTCGGCCCACTGGGCCCGGAACAGGCTGGCCAGCTCCCGCCAGGCGCGGTCGGGGCGGACCTGGGCCAACCCGATGGCGATGAACGCGGAGTCCCAGCTCCACTGATGTGGGTAGAGCGTGCGTGAGGGCACCGTGTGGTCGTGCTCCCAGTTGGCGTCGAGCGTGTCGACCGCGAGCCGACGCAGCCCGGCCACGTCGGCCGGGCCACCCGTGCCGGCGGCGTCGGCGCGCGTCGCTGGGGAGTCGGCGGGCACGCCGCTGCGGGCCGACTCGGCGGCGGTGGGCGCGCCGACACCTGTCTGCCCAGCACCGGCGGTCACGCTGCGGCCCGCCGGGGCAGCGCGTGCCGCAGCACCGTGGCGGCCTGTTGCAGGGCCCGGACCGGGTCGCCGCGGAGCCGGCACTCCAGCGCCAGCCAGCCCCGGTAGTCCAGCTCCAGCAGGGTACGCACCAGCGCCGGCCAGTCCAGGTGCCCGGCGCCGGGCTGGTACCGGTTGGAGTCGCTGACCTGGACGTGCCCGAGGTACGGCGCGGCGGCGCGCAGCGCGCGGTGCACGTCGTCCTCCTCGATGTTCATGTGGAAGGTGTCGGCGACCACCCGGACCGACGGCAGCCCGAGCGCGGCGCAGAGCGCCACCGCCTCGTCGAGACGGTTGACCATGTGGTCCTCGTACCGGTTGAGGGGTTCCAGGAAGAGGGTGACGCCCTCGGCCTGGGCGTGTTCGCCCAGCTCGCCGAGGGCGTCGAGGAGTACCTGCCGGTCGCCGTCCGGCGGGCGGGGTGGCTCGAACGGCGGGAGTCGTCGGGAGAACATCCCCCAGGCGGCCGGGGTCATCACCCCGACGCCGCCCAGCTCGGCGATCACCGAGAGTTGGGAGCGCAGGTTGTGGACGGCGTCGGCGGACCGGGCGCTGTCGAAGTCGCCGATGAAGTGGTCCATCTCGACGCAGACGGTGGGCATCACCACCCCGGCGGCGCGGGCCCGGCGCAGCTCGGGCAGCCGGCGGGCGAACGCCAGGTCGCCGCGGCCACGTAGTTCGATGCCCTGGTAGCCGAGGGCGGCCGCGAGGGCGTACTTCTGGATCAGGTTGGTGCCCGGCAGGAGTTGTTCCTGGCAGGCCAGCGCGATGGTGGTCATGAGAACCTCAGCACGACTTGGAGGACGTCACCGGCGCCGCGGTCGAGCAGCGCGAGGGCGTCGGCGACCGCGCTGGCGTCGACGATGTGGCTGACCAGCGGCAGCGGGTCGACGCTGCGGTCGGCCACCAGGTCCATGAAGGTCTGCGCGACCCGGTCTCCGGTCCACCGGCCGGCCATGCTCGGCGCGGGGGTGGGCCCGGAGACCTGGGCGGCCACCAACTGGATGCGGTTGTGGTGGAACTCCTCGCCGAGGCCGAGCGCGTCGGCCTGGCCCTGGTAGAAGCCGGCGGCCACCACCCGGCCGGCGTGGGCGGTGGAGCGGATCGCCTCGTGCAGAGCCGGGTACGCGCCGGACAACTCCAGGCAGACGTCGGCTCCCCGGCCGTCGGTGGCGTGGCGCAGCACGGCGGCGGCGGAGGTGACGGTGGCGTCCACAGTAGAGCGCGCGCCGTATCTGGCGGCGTGCTCCAGCCGGTCGGGAACCGGGTCGACGGCCACCACCCGGGCCCCGGAGAGCACCGCGAGCCGGGTGGCGAGCAGCCCGATGACGCCCTGGCCGAAGACGCCGACCCAGTCGCCGAGGTGAAGGTCACCGGCGAGCACGGCGGTCAGCGCGATGGCGCCGGGACGGGCGAAGACAGCGGCGAGCGGATCCAGCCCGGTGGGGAGCGCGCGGACCGCGTCGGCGGGGAGCACGGCCTCGGCCCGGTGCCCCCAGATGCCCCAGACGAGCTGCCCCGGATGCCGGTCGGTGACCTCCGGCGCGACCTCGATGACCTCGCCGACCTCTTCGTAGCCGAAGCCGATCAACGGGTAGGGCACCGGGGTCTGCCGGGGGACGAACATCCGGACGGCGTCGTCCCAGTCCTTGCTGAGCCGGGGATTGCTGCCCCGGTAGAGGGTCAGCTCGGTGCCGGCGGAGATGCCCGAGTAACAGGTGCGGACTCGGACCTGGCCGGGGCCGAGCGGATCCGGCGGGCAGGGCTCGAGGCTGATGCGTCGAGGCCCGGCGAGAGAGACCACCCAGTTGCCCATGTGTCACATCCCGGTAGCACTGGGCTCCAGGATAGCAAAAAATCGCGATATGTCTTGCTATTGATCAATCGAAGGTGTTGGATCCTTGATGTACCCTTCGAGAGGAGTGCCATCGATGTCAGCACCTCCGAGGCGGATACTCGCCACCACAGTGATCCTGGCACTGACCATGTCCACCCTGCTGGCCTGCGGCGACGACGAACCAGACAGCAACAGCAAGAAGATCACCGTCTGGAGCCTGGAAGACGTGGCCGACCGGGTCACCGCCACCAAAGCGATCATCGCCGACTTCACCGCCAAGACCGGGATCCAGGTCGATCTCGTGACCGTCAACGAGGACCAGTTCCCCTCCCTGATCGCCGCCAACGCCGCCGCCGGCGACCTGCCCGACGTGGTCGGGTCGGTCTCCCTCGCCGGCATCCGTACGCTCGACGGCAACGAGCTGCTGCACACCTCGGCGAACGCGGAGGTCGTCGACAAGCTGGGCAAGCAGACGTTCTCCCCGCGCGCGCTGGAGCTCACCTCCGACGACGGCGGACAGCTCTCCGTGCCCAGCGACGGGTGGGGGCAACTGCTGGTCTACCGCAAGGACCTGTTCGCCGCGGCCGGCCTGCCCACCCCGGACACGTACGAGCGGATCACGGCCGCCGCGGCCCGACTGAACACCGGGGGCGTGGCCGGCATCACCGCGGCGACCGCCCCCAGCGACGTGTTCACCCAGCAGACCTTCGAGCACCTGGCGTTGGCCAACGGCTGCCAGCTCACCGACGACTCGGGGAAGGTGACACTGGATTCGCCCCAGTGCGTCGAGGCGTTCCGCTTCTACGGTGACCTGATCCGCACCAGCTCGGTGAAGGGCGCGCAGGACGTGGACACCACCCGGGCCACCTACTTCGCGGGCAAGGCTGCCATGGTGATCTGGTCTCCGTTCATCCTCGACGAGCTGGCCGGGCTGCGCAACGACGCCAAGCCGACCTGCCCCCAGTGCCAGGCGGACCCGGCCTTCCTCGCGAAGAACAGCGGGTTCGTCACCGCGATCAAGGGCCCGAACGGCTCCGAACCGGCCCAGTACGGCGAGATCAGCTCATGGGCGGTTCTCGACGGCGCGGTGACCGACCCGGCGAAGTCCTTCGTGGAGTACATGCTCAGCGACGGCTACCCGCGCTGGTTCGGCATGTCCCCCGAGGGCCGCTTCCCGGTGCGCAAGGGCACCCCCGCCGAGCCGGAGGCGTACCTGACCGCCTGGAACACCAGCCAGGCGGGCGTGGATGCGAAGAAGCCCCTCACCGACGTGTACGGCGACGAGGTGCTGGCCACGCTGCGCCGCAGCCCGGACACCTTCGGGCGCTGGGGGCTCAGCCAGGGGCAGGGCAAGCTCGTCGGCGCCATGCTCGGCGAGTTGCCGGTGCCCAAGGCCCTGGGCGACCTCGTCGCCGGCAAGTCCGACGCGGCGGCCACCGCCAACCGCGCCACGAAGGACGTGGACGCCATCAAGGCAGGCGTCAATTGACCACCACCGCGCCCGGCCCCGGCCGCTCCCCCACCAGGGAGCGGTCGGCGCCACCCCGGCGCCGACAGTTGACCCTGCGCCGCCGCGAATCCCGGGCCGGGCTCGCGCTGGTCGCACCGACACTGCTCGTCACCATCGCTGTCATCGGCATTCCGATCGTGTGGACCGTGGTGCTCGCCTTCCAGCGGGTCCGGCTGGCCACTCTGCGCAAGACCGGTCTGTTCGGCGAGTTCACGATGGACAACATCGACCGGGTGCTGCACACCCCCGGCTTCGCCGAGACGTTGTGGGTCACGCTGATCTACAGCATCGGCGGCACCGTCGGGTCGATAGTGCTCGGCCTGGTGGCCGCACTGGTCGTCCGCCGGCCGTTCCGTGGTCGCACCCTGGTCCGGGCGTCCATGCTGCTGCCGTACGTGGCGCCGGTGGTCGCCGTGACGTTCGTCTGGCAGGTGATGCTCGACCCACAGCTCGGCATCGTCAACGCGTGGGGTCAACGCCTGCTCGGCTGGGACGCCCCGGTGCCGTTCCTCACCCAGGAGTCGACAGCGTTGGCCACGGTGATCGCCTTCGAGGCGTGGCGGTACTTCCCGTTCGCGTTCCTGTTCCTGCTGGCCCGGCTCCAGGCGGTGCCCGGCGAGTTGGAGGAGGCCGCCCGGGTCGACGGCGCCACCCCCACCCAGCGGTTCCGGCACATCCTGCTGCCGCAACTGTTGCCGGTGATCGCCCTGCTGGGCGTGCTGCGGTTCATCATGACGTTCAACAAGTTCGACGACGTCTACCTGCTCACCGGCGGTGCGGCCGGCACCGAGGTGGTCAGCGTGCGGGTGTACGAGTTCCTCACCGCCCGTACCGACATCGGGGCCGCGGCCGCGCAGGCGGTCGTGCTGGCAGTGGTGCTCATCGTGTTCGTGCTGATCTATCTGCGCTTCTTCGGACGGAGGGTGAGCTGATGGACCGGGACGTGGTCGAGACGGTGAGCCTGCGTTGGCTGCGCCGCCTGGTGATCGCCGTGTTCCTGGTGATCACGGTCTTCCCCTTCTACTACATGCTGGTGCTCTCGGTGCGCCCCATCGAGCGGCTGCTGCTCGACCCCGGGGCGCTGGTGGTCGGCTTCGGCGAGCTGACAGTGGCCACGTACGCCGAGGTGCTGAAGGCCACCGACGACGGCGGCCAGGGTTTCCTCACCTTCATCCGCAACAGCGGGCTGGTCGCCGTCGCGGCGACAGTGCTCACTCTTCTGGTCGCGATCCCCGGCGCGTACGCGGTGGCCCGGCTGCGGTTCTTCGGCCGGCGACAGGTGGACTTCCTGTTCCTGGCGGTCTACCTGTTCCCGTCGATCGTCATCGCGATCCCGTTGTTCGTGGTCTTCACCCGGGCCGGGCTGCGCGGCTCGCTGTTCGGTCTGGTGCTCGTCTACATCTCGCAGACGTTGCCGGTGTCGGTCTACATGCTGAAGAACTACTTCGAGACCATTCCGGTCAGCCTGGAGGAGTCCGCCGCCATCGACGGCGCCGGCCGGCTCGGCATCATCCGCCGGGTCAGCCTGCCCCTGGCGATGCCGTCGATCATGGCGGTCGCGCTCTACGACTTCATGATCGCCTGGAACGAGTTCCTCTTCGCCCTGCTGTTCCTGGTCGACAAACCGAACAGGTGGACGGTGTCACTCGGGTTGTCACTGCTCGCCGACGGGGTGGAGGTCCCCAAGACCGTGCTGATGGCCGGGTCGGTGGTGCTCACCCTGCCCATCGTGATCCTCTTCTTCGCCAGCGAACGGCTGCTCACCGAGGGGCTGACCAGCGGCGCGGAGAAGGGATGATCGTCTCGTCCCGGTCGCCCGCCCGGCCGCCACCGGCCCGGATACGGTGGCCTCATGGCCAACCCGACCCGCTGGGCGACCGACACCGGTCCCGAGCACTCACAGTGGTATATCGACCGGTTCCGGAAGCTCGCGGCCGAGGGCGCTGACCTGGCCGGCGAGGCCCGACTGGTGGACGCCCTCGTCGCGCCCGGCTCCCGCATTCTCGACGCCGGCAGTGGCACCGGCCGCGTCGGCGCCGCGCTGGCCGAGCGGGGTCACACGGTGGTCGGGGTGGATGCCGATCCCGCGCTGGTGGATGCCGCTCGCGCCGATTATCCCGGCCCGACGTGGCTGGTCGCCGACCTCGCCGAACTGGATCTACCGGCGCTGGGTGAGGCCGAGCCGTTCGACGCGGCGGTGCTGGCCGGCAACGTGCTCGCCTTCGTCGCCGTCGGCACCGAACCGGAGGTGCTGCGCCGGGTCGCGATGCACCTGCGGCCCGACGGGGTGCTCACCGTGGGCTTCGGCACCGAGCGCGGCTACCCGCTGACCGCGTTCGACGCCGACGCGGTCGCCGCCGGCCTGCGGGTGGAGCAGCGCTTCGCCACCTGGGACCTGCGCCCGTGGCGTGACGACGCGCCGTTCGCGGTAAGCATCCTGCGCCGCCCGGCCGACTGAGCACCGTCTGCCGCGCGCTGCTCCGCGGGTGATCAAGAGGTGTGCGTCGGGCTCGCGCCACATTCTGACGCGAACCTCTTGATCACCGCCGGCACGCCGCAGGGCCGGGTCGCCCTCAGTCGCCGGCGGCGACGGCGCGGGCGGCGGCCGGGTCGAGGGTGGCGCCGGCAGGCACCAGGCTGACCAGCCCGGCCGGTAGCCGCACCGGCCGCACGTCGCGGTAGCCGAGCATCGGGAGCACCTCGCGGTCGGCCAGCACGTACCGTCGGCCCAGGTCGGTGACAACGGAGACCGCGCCGCCGGTCGCGCCGGGCGCCGCGGCGGCCTCGACCACAGCGCCGCGGCCTGGCTCCACCACCACGTGGTCGGCCAGCACCGCGCCGCCGGTCGGCGAGGTGCGAGGCACGGCCGTCAGGTCCCGCAGCGGTACGCCCCAGCGCACCTCACCAACCCCGCCGTCGTCGCCGATGCGGGTGCAGAGCGCCCCGCCGTCGCCGACCGCGAGCCGGGGCGGGGCCGGTGGTGGGGCGTTCGGACCGGTTGGGGCGAGATCAGGCACCGTGGGCAGCGCGGCGAACCGACCCAACGTCATCGGCACCGGCTCGACCTGCCCGGTGCGGGCCAGCAACAACCCCGCCTGCAACTCGGTGATGCCGGCCAGGCCGGCGTCGAGCGCCACCGCGTGCTGCCGGCCGCCACCGGAGTTGCTCACCAGGTAGACAGTGCCGATCGCCGCACCCGGCACCCGGGTGGAGGGCCGGCCCAGCGCGGGCAGGTCGAGTGGGGCGAGGTCGGTGCCGGCGGGCAGCGAGTTGAGCAGTGCCGGCGCCACCCGGACCGCCTGGGCGCGGGTGGTGGCGAGCGCCGCCAGCACCCGGCTGGGATCACGGACGAGGTAGCGGCGCTGGTGCCAGACCAGGTGCAGCCCACCGTCGGGGTGGCGCAGCAGCAGCGCGTCGTCGCCCAACTGCCGACCGCCGTCGGGCTCGGTGCCGATCAGCAACGCCGAGCGGGGCGCCTCGACGCCCGCACCGGCCGGGACCGTCGAGCAGACCGTCCAGGCCGTGGCGGCCAGCCGGCCCGGGGCGGGCAGCGAGTCGGGTGCGTCGGCGATGCCCAACGGCAGCCCGCGCGGCACTCCGTCGATCGTGCGTCGGGACACCAGGACGGTCTTCGAGCGCTCCGCACCGACGATGAGCAGCGCGGAGGCGTAGTTGAGCACCGGGTGCAGCTTCTGCTCGCGGTAGACGAACCGGGCGCCGGACTCCTTCTCCACGATCACCGCGCCCGGGTCGCGCCATCCCTTGCCGCCACCGGCGAACAGGCCGTAGAGGGCGAAACCACCGAGCCCGATCGCCGCGACCAGGACGCTGGCCAGGCCGGCGCCGGCCAGCCGCCGAAACGGCGACTGCGCGGGGTCGGTCTCCCGCATGACCAGGGCGGCGACCGCCCGCTGGACGCTGAACTGGTAGGAGTGCAGCTGGTCCTGCCGCGACGGCATGAGTCCCCTCCGGTGGATCGGCCGGGCACAGGATATGCGCTGCGTCGATGTCCCGTGGACCCTGCGCGGCCGCCCGTCGCGGGGCAACCGGTACCATCCGTGGACGAATCCGGCGGCGAGAGGGCATCCGTGGGCGCGCGTTTCGAAGAGCTGGCCTGGCGGGAGACCCCGATCGGCGCGATCAGCCTGCGCCGACGCCGGGACCCGGCACTCCAGGTCGAGGTCTACGAGGTCAAGCTCGACGACGAGTACCTGATGTCCAGCCTCTTCCCGGTCGCGGAGATCGAGCTGGCCCGGCTCGGTCTCGCCGAGGTGGCCGGTGACTCGCTCGACGTGGTGGTGGGCGGTCTCGGGTTGGGCTACACCGCCTGCGCGGCGCTGGGCGACCCCCGGGTGCGCTCACTGTTCGTGGTGGAGGCGATCGAGGACGTGATCGACTGGCACCAACGAGGGCTGTTGCCGTTCGCGGCGGGGCTCGCCGAGGACCCGCGGACCCGCTTCGTGCAGGCCGACTTCTTCGCGGCGGTGGCCGGTGACACCGGCTTCGACCCAGAGGTGCCCGGCCGGCGGTTCGACGCGGTGCTGCTCGACGTCGACCACTCCCCGCGCAACGTCCTGCACCCGAGCCACGCGGCGTTCTACCCGCCGGCCGGGTTGCGTCGTCTGGCCGCCCTGCTGCGCCCCGAGGGCGTCTTCGCGCTCTGGTCGGACGACCCGCCGGACGCCGGGTTCACCGCCGCGCTCACCGAGGTGTTCGCGAGCGTACGCGCGCATGTCGTGCCGTTCGCCAATCCGCTGACCGGCGGGGAGTCGGCGAACACCGTCTACGTGGCGCGTACCGGCTCCTGATCGACTTCGGTGTGCCGCGCGCGCATGGTGTCGGCCGGACGGGGAACGAGAAGCCGGGGCCGGCCGCACCAGGCGCGGCCGGTTACGGGAGGTCGACATGCGTGCGCTGCTCTGGGTTGTCGGCGTGGTCGCCGGCGTGCTGATCCTGCTCGGGTTGGTTCTCGAGGCGGTCCGCTGGCTGATCATCATTGGTGTGATCGCGCTGGTGATCGTGATCGTCTGGGGCGTCGTCAAGGGGCGGCAGGCCATGAGTCACCAGTCCCGCCGCCGGTGACCGGCGGCGGGGCCGGTCAGAACCAGTCCGGGCGCATGTCCAGCGTGGTTCGGTCCATGTTCTCCAGCAGGTCGAACTGCGGGCCGGTCCGGGGCAACTCGACTGCGAAGAAGTAGCGGGCGGCTTGCCGCTTGCCGGCGTGGAACGCGTCGCCGGCGCCCTCCGCCGGCAGCGCCAGCACCTGCTCCAACCACATCCACGCGATCACCACGTGCCCGACGGCCTCCAGGTAGGCGCTGGCGTTGGCCAGTGCGAGCACCGGGTCACCGTCGGCCCACAGTCGGCGGGTGACAGCAGTGATCCGGTCCGCCGCGGCGGCCAGCCGGTCCGCCAGCTCGGACGCCTCTCCCCCGACCTTGCGGGCCCGCTCGAGCGTGTCACCGATCGTCGTGGTCAGCAGGGCGAGACCAGCGCCGCCCTGCATGATCATTTTTCGTCCCAGCAGGTCCAATGCCTGGATGCCGTGGGTGCCCTCGTGGATCGGGTTGAGCCGGTTGTCCCGGTAGTGCTGCTCCACATCGTGGTCGCGGGTGTAACCGGCACCCCCGAGCACCTGGATCGCGAGGTCGTTGGCGGCGAGACACCACTGCGACGGCCAACTCTTGGTGATCGGGGTGAGCACGTCCAGCAGCAGGTGCGCGCGCACGCGGTCGGCCTCGGCCGGTGCGGTCTTCTGCTCGTCGAGCAACCGCGCGCAGTAGAGCACCAGCGCCAGCGCACCCTCCACGTAGCTCTTCTGGGCCAGCAGCATCCGTCGGACGTCAGGGTGGTCGATGATCGGCACCTGCGCGGCGGCCGGGTCCTTCGCGCCGACCGGCCGGCCCTGCGGCCTTTCCTTCGCGTACGCCAGGCTCTTGAGGTAGCCGGTGTAACCCAGCGCGGTGGCGCCCGCCCCGACCCCGATCCGGGCCTCGTTCATCATGTGGAACATCTGCGCCAGACCCTGATGCGGCGCACCGACCAGGTGACCGACGGCTCCGGCGCGGCCGGCCGGGGTGTGCGCGCCGTCGCCGAAGCTGAGCAGGGTGTTCGTGGTGCCCCGGAATCCCATCTTGTGGTTGAGCCCGGCCAACGCCACGTCGTTACGCTCGCCGAGCGACCCGTCCGAGCCGACCAGCACCTTCGGCACGATGAACAGCGAGATGCCCTTGACGCCGGGCGGCGCGCCCGGGATGCGCGCCAGCACCAGGTGGACGATGTTCTCGGCCAGCTCGTGGTCGCCGCCGGAGATCCACATCTTGGTGCCGAAGAGCCGGTACGTGCCGTCCGCCTGCGGCTCGGCGCGGGTGGTGATGTCGGCCAGCGAACTGCCGGCGTGCGGCTCGGACAGGCACATGGTGCCGAAGAACCGGCCGTCCAGCATGGGCCGCACGTAGGTGTCCACCTGCTCGGGGCTGCCGTGGGCCAGCAGCAGGTTGGCATTGCCCAGGGTGAGGAACGGGTACGCGGAGGTGGCCACGTTTGCGGCCTGGAACCAGGTGAAGCACGCCGCCGCGACGGCGTGCGGCAGTTGCAGGCCACCGACAGCGGCGTCCAGCCCGGCAGTGAGCAGGCCCGTCTCGGCGAAGCTGTCCAACGCCGCACGGACCTGCGGGATCAGCCGCACCCGCTGCCCGTCGAAGGTGGGCTCGGCCAGGTCGGCGGCGCGGTTGTGCGGGGCGAACTGCTCGGTGGCCACCCGCTCGGCGAGATCGAGGGCGTCGTCGAAGGTCTCCCGGGAGTGCTCGGCGTATCGGGGCCGCTCGACGAGCTCGGACACCCGCAACCACTCGTGCAGCAGGAAGTCGAGGTCACGGCGGGAGAGCAGGGTGGACGGCACGGCACTCCTCAGCGGGCACGGGGGCGGGTCGGGCCGGGCGACGGCCCACTGTCGCCCCGCCCATCCTGGCGGATCCACAGGGCGCGCACCACCGGCCCGGGCGGGCTTCGACGAGCGGAACTTGTCACACCGACCGGCTAGCGTCGGTGCCCGTGAGCGCACCTGGAGACGTCCCGCCCGAGGTCCTCGACCGGCTGCGGCCGATCTGTCTCGGGCTGCCGGAGACCTACGAGGAGCCCGCCTGGGTCGGCATCCGCTGGCGGATTCGCAAGCGGACCATCGCCCACGTGCTCACCGTCGACCCCGATCGCCAACCGGTGCACGCACGGGCCGCCGCACTCGACCAGCCCGCCTGCCTGCTGACCTTCCGGTCGCCACTCGACGAGATCGCCGGGCTCCTCGCCACCGGGCACCCCTTCTACAAACCGGACTGGAGTCCGAACGTGATGGGCATGGTCCTGCACGAGAACACCGACTGGGAGGAAGTGGGTGAGTTGCTCACCGAGAGCTACCTCGTCATGGCCCCCAAGCGGCTCGCCGCCCGGATCGGCCCCCCGGCACCGCCGACCGGCTGAGCGCCGCTGGCACCCTCTCGCCGGCTCAGCGCCGGCGGTGTCCTGCGACCGGCGGTTTCGGCCGGCACGCTCCGGGGATACCGCGCCGGATGGCAGTAGCCGTCGGTCACCGGCCGAAACCGAGGCGCCCCGGGCGGGTGAGGAGCAGGTCCATGTCGTCGCTGCCCACCGAGGAGGATCACCGGTTGACGCCGGTGTTCCAGGAGGACCGGGTGTGCACGGGCGTGACCACGGTGCGCGGGCGGGTGTTCCTGAGCTACCCGTCGGCGGACCGGCCCGGCGTGCAGGTGGTGGAGGCGCTGCCGGACGGCCGTCGTGTCCCCTACCCCGACGCCGCGTGGAACAGTGCCAACCAGTCGCCGAGTGCGGCGTTCGTGCACGTCAACGGGTTGCGCGTCGGCCCGGATGGCCGGTTGTGGATCGTCGACTCGGGTTCGCCGCGGATTGGCGGCGCGCAGGTGCCGGGCGGTGCTCGGCTGATTGCTGTCGACCCGGACGACGACAAGGTCGAGCGGGTCTACCACCTCGATGAAGCGGTGCACCCGGGCAGCTACGTCGACGACGTCCGATTCAACGGACGGGTGGCGTATTTCAGCGACGCCGGGGCGGCCGGCCTCATCGTGCTCGACCTCGACTCGGGTCGGTCGAGACGGGTGCTGGACGGGCATCCGAGCACGGTGGGCGGCCCGGTGGTCGCCGACGGTCGAGCGCTGCGTGACCCGGACGGCGCCGAGGTACGCCTGCACGTGGACCAGTTGGAGGTGTCGCCGGACGGCTGCTGGCTCTACTACCAGCCGGCCTCGGGCGGAATGTCCCGGATCGCCACCCGCTGGTTGGACGACCCGTCGGTGTCCGCCGGCGAGCTGGCCCGGACTGTCGAACGCTGGTGTGACACTCCCAGCACCGGTGGCACTGCCATCGACGCCACCGGCACCATCTTCCTCAGCGATCTGGAACGGCGGCGCGTCCTCGTCCTCGCACCCGACCGCAGCGTGCGGACGCTCGTCGCCGACCCCCGGCTGGCCTGGGTGGACGCGATGTGGCTCGACGCCGACGCGCGGCTCTGGATGCCGGCGGCCCAGCTGCACCTGACCGCCGGGCTCAACGGCGGGGTCTCGGCCGTCGACTACCCGGTGCAGATCTACCGGATACCGGTCGAGGCCGGGCCACCCGCCCGGGACCACCCCTGAGTGCCCGGTCCGGCAGCCGCCGGTTCGCACCGGGAAACCCCGGCCTGAGTAGAAACTCGACAGACACGATCACCGGGTACCAGGCGTACCCACCGGAGATCGCGCTGCCGGCGGTGGCCGCCGGTCGCTTCGTGGCTCCCATCCGCTGCCGAGGCAGATCGCGGCCCACCTCGATGCCTCCGGGTGAGCCCGCGCGGTCGCCGTCGTGCAGGTGTCACGCATCGCGTCGCGCAACACATCGACATTCTCGATATCCTGGCCGGCATGCACCGAAGCCGTGTGTACGCGCTGCTGATCGATGCTCCCGAGGCGGAGGCCGCCCAGGCTGCGGAGTTCTGGTCGGCGGCGCTCGGTGTCGGCACCCGGGCCGTTCCGGCCGAGCCGCAGTTCGTCGGCCTGGACGAGGCGCTGCCGGGGCTGGTCACCGCGGTCCAGGCGGTCGACGACGCGCCGCGCTTCCACCTCGACATCGAGACCGACGATGTGCCGGCCGAGACCGGACGGTTGATGGCTCTGGGTGCCACCGAGGTGTCGCGGTGGCTGGAGTGCCGGATCCTGCGGGCGCCCGGTGGCCACCTGCTCTGTGTGCTTCCGGTGGCGAGTCCGCCGGAGGTGTTCGCGGCCGAGGCCCGCACCTGGTCGTGACCCGCCGACCTGTCGCAGGTCGGCGTTACGCTCCCGGCCATGGCTGATTTCGTGTTGGTGGCAGGGGCGTGGCTGGGATCCTCGGCATGGGACGAGGTGGTGGCACCACTTCGGGCGGCCGGCCACGGCACCCACGCGTTGACCCTCTCCGGCCTCGCCGAGAAGCAGGGCGTGCCCGCCGGGCAGCAGACCCACGTGCAGGACATCGTCGACGAGATCGAGCGCGGCGACCTGCACGACGTGGTGCTGGTGGGGCACAGCTACTCGGGCATTCCGGTGGGTCAGGCCGCCGAGCGGATCGGCGACCGGTTGAGCCGGGTGGTCTTCGTGGACGCCGAGGTGCCTGTCGACGGTGGGTCGTTCGCCTCCGGCTGGTGGCAGGGCCAGGCGGCCTTCGAGGCGCAGATCGCCGACAACAACGGCTACTGGGCTCCGCTCGGCGCAGCCGACTTCGACGGTCAGGGTCTCACCGACGAGCAGGTCGCCAGGCTGATCGAGGGTTGCACGCCGCATCCGGGGGCCACCCTGACCGAGCCGGCCGTGCTGACCCGGCCGTTGGGTGAGCTGCCGGCGACGTACGTCAAGTGTCTGCTCGACGGGCCTGAGCCCAACGACACTGTGGCGAAACTGCTGACCAGCGACCAGTGGCGACTGGTCACCATGGCCACTGGCCACTGGCCGATGTTCTCCCAGCCCACGGAGCTGGCCCGGATTCTGTTGGCGGAGGCCGGCTGACCTTCGCTGGCCTGCGGCCCAGGCCAGGGCGAACCGAGCCGCTGACGACGGCACCATCGAGCGTTGCCGCAGCCCTCAGGCCGAATCCAGGGTCTGGATGTGGCGCACCGGCGACGCGAGCAACCACAGCACGGCGAGCACGCCGCCCAGGCCGGCGATGGCCAGGGTGGGCCGCAGCCCGATGGTGGTGCCCAACGCCCCGCCGACCAGCGCGCCGAGTGGCCGGATGCCGTAGTTGACGGCACTGTAGGCACCGGCTCGCCGTCCCAGCGCGTCGTCGGGGGTCACGGCGATGAGGAGGGCGTTGAGGTTCACGTCCATCAGCATCACCCCGACGCTGGAGACCAGCTCGATGGCCGCCAGCATGGCCACCTTCGTCCAGGTGGGTCCGGACACCAGCGCGGTCAGCGCCAGCGGCGCGGGGAAGAGCATCGCGCCGATCATTGCGGTTCGGCCCAGACCGATGGCGCGGGAGACCCTCGGTGCGAGCGCCGCGCCGGCAAATCCGCCGATCGCTCCGAAGCCGAGGGCGATGCCGATCGCGCCCGCCGACAGGTCGAGTTCGCGGCTGGCGTAGAGCACCAGCAGCGCACCGGCGATGAAGGTGAAGAAGTTGACGGTGCTGGTGCAGCCGAGGGCGGCCCGTAGCACCGGGTGCCGCAGTACCAGCACGAGCCCTTCGCGGACCATGCCCAGAGTGGACGTCCGACGCGGTGCCGGCGGTGGCTCGGTCACCGGGATGCGGCTGAGCAGCAGCGCGGAGCCGAGGAAGCTGACCGCGTCGGCGACGATCGCGACCGGCGCGCTGAGCGCCTGGACCAGCCCACCGCCGACAGCCGGACCGGCGATGAAGGAGAGCGACCGGCTCATGCTCATCTTGCTGTTCGCGTCCACGTACGCCGATCTCGGCACCAGGCCGACGAAGAACGCCTGACGTGCCATGGCGAAGAGCACCGCTCCGAAGCCGGTGAGCAGTGCCACCAGGTAGAGCTGGGTAAGGGTGATCGCGTCGAACAGATAGGCCACCGGCAGGCTGAGCAGCACCGCGGCGCGGAGCAGATCCGCGATGATCAGCAGTCGTCGCCTGTGGGTGCGCCGGTCCACCCAGGCGCCCAGGAACAGGCCCAGCAGGTTGGGCAGCCAGATCAGCGCGGTGAGGACGCTGACCTGCACGGGTGTGGCGGTGAGCAGGGTGACGGCGATCAGCGGTAGGGCCAGTTCGCTGATCCGATCGCCGAAGTTGGAGATCGTCTCGCTGATCCAGAAGGTGCGGAACCGCCGGTCACGGTGCAGGGCTGGCAGGGCTCCGCTGTCGGCGGGGGCGTCGGTGGCGGTCATGACGCGGCCGGGCCGTCGGCGGGCTCGGCCGAAGCTTCGTCTCCCGGCTCCGGCAGCAGGTAGCGCAGCATCCGGACGATCCGCGCGTCGGGCGGGGCCGAGTCGTTCTTGCGCCGCACGTACGGGGCGATCAGCTCTTCAATGGACTTCTCCAGTTGCCGCAGCTCGTCGGCGGTGGCCACGAACCGGGTGTCGGCGATGCCGGCCAGCGCGCGCCACTCGGGGTCCAGTCGGGGCTCCTCGTGCAGCAGCCACTGCTGGGGTGCGTCGGCGTTGCGGGCGAACATCTCGCCGCGGAGCTGCTGGCTGGCGGACTGCCCCTCGGTGCCCTCCGGCATCGTGAAGCGGAAGCCGCGGGCTGCCGCCTGCCACCAGCGTTCCCGCTTGCTGGTGGCACCGTCCCAGTCGAGGACCAGGCCGAACGTCGCGAGGTGCCGCAGGTGCCAGCTGACCACCGACGGTGTGGCGCCGACGTGCGGCGAGAGCCCGGTGGCCGTGGCCGGGCCGTGCCGCTGGAGGTGCTCCAGGATCGCCAGCCGGACCGGGTGGGCCAGTGCCCGCAGCGCCTGCGGCTCGCTGATCTCGAAATCCCCGTACGGATTCTTGAGAGACATGTTTCGAGAGTAGTCTCTCAAATTGGATCGGGGCAACCCCGAGCCGCCGCCGCGGCGCGTTGATCAGGCGATGCCCAACCGCGCCAACGGCTCGACCAGCTCCCGTTCCTCGTAGCTGAGGTGCGACAGGAGGGCGTCGGTCAGCAGGTCCACCGCGGCGCGCAGCTCGGCGAGGCCGTCCGGAGACCCGACGTACGCGACCAGTGCCCGGTCGACACCCTCCAGCACGTCGTGGATGACGTGGTGCTCCTGCTCCAGCCGGTCGACCACCGGGCCGAGTCGGGGGTCACGTGCCCGCAACCTGGGGAAGAACGACTGGTCCTCGATCGTGTGGTGGGTGGTGACGATGCGGCAGTACGACTCGCAGTAGACCCCGAGGGTCCACCGGTTCTGCCTCATGGTCATCGTGTTGATGTGGGACCGGGCCGCGCCGGCGTCGATCTCACCGGCCGCCACCTGCTCGATCAGGTCGTGAATCTGGGCCAGCTCGGCACGCAGGCCGTCGTGGATCTGCACGAGGTGAGCGCCGGTGGCCTGCTCCTGCAGGGTGTAGGTGCGCTGCGGGTCGGGCGCGGGCCCGGTCGGCCGGGTCGACTCGTCCCACACCTGCTGCTCGCTTCGCCGTACACCGTCGTCAGGGGTGGGCACCACGGCGAACGCGCCACCGGTCGCGGTGGCGCGGCTCGCCCGGACCGGCGGCGCAGCGACCGGCTCCGGCTCACGCTCCGGAGCCGCGCCTCGGTCACGTTCCGCGGCGACCAGCTCGCGGACGGCGGGGGCCACCTCGCCGGCGAAGCGGCGCAGGTCGTCGGGGTCGTCGCTGCCCAGGATGAAGGTGCCGACGCCCTCCTCCAGTGCCAGCTCGGCCAGTTCCTCGGCCCACTGCTCGGCGGGCCCGTTCAGCGGGCCGCGCCCGACGGTCGAGAACTCTCCGGCGATGTTGAGCAGCCGACGTACGTCCCGCGGGGACCTGCCGGCCTGCTGCGCCGCGTCGTCGATGATCGCGTTGCCCCTGGTCAGGTCGCCGGGCTGGAGGTAGCCGAGGGTGGGCAGCCAACCGTCGGCCCGACGACCGGTGAGCTGGAGCATCCGGGGCTTGTACGCACCCAGCCAGATCGGCACCGCGTGGGCGGGAGCGGGACCACGCTTGGCGCCCATCACCCGGTGGAACTCGCCGTCGACCCGCACTCCGCCGCGCGTCTCGACGTCCCAGAGCTGACGGACGACCTCGATGGCCTCCTCCAGCGCTCGTACGCCCTGGCCGGGAGTCAGCCGCCGGCCACCCATCGCCTCGATGGCATCCCAGAAGGCCCCCGCCCCGAGGCCGAGGCCGACCCGGCCACCGCTGAGCAGGTCCAGGCTGGCCACACTGCGGGCGAGCACCGCCGGCGGGCGCAGTGGCAGGTTCGTCACGTTCGCCGACAGGTGCACCCGGTTGGTGCGGGCCGCCACGAAGCTCAGCAGCGTCCAGGTGTCGAGGAAAGCCGGCTGGTACGGATGATCCTGAAAGGTGACCAGGTCCAACCCGACCTGCTCGGCCAGGACGGCGACACCGACCGTACGGTCCGGATTGTCAGCGCTGGGCGTGACGAAGGAGCCGAAGACCAGGTCGTGGCCGTAGTCGCTCATCTGCGAGCCTCCCGATTTCCCGACGCCTCGGACGATGCGTCGCGGCCTTAACCTTATGTCACGCAGAACATCTTCTGCCAACAAGGTCTGTGGCACTGCGGTATTGTCGGGGGATGACGGGTGCCTATCACCGGCCGGACCGGCCCGATCCGCTCGACGACGACCTGGGCTGGATGCTGGGCATCGTCTTCCGCGGCTACGTCCGGGCGGCCGAGCACACGCTCGCCGACTTCCCCGGTGGCCCGCGCGGCTACCAACTGCTCACCGCGGCCAGCAACGGGCCGGCCCGAAACCAGGGCGCGATCGCCGAGGAGATCGGCATCGACCGCACCGTCCTCACGTACCTGATCGACGACCTGGAGCGGCCCGGGTTCGTCGCCCGGCGCGCGGACCCGGCCGACCGGCGCAACCGGCTGATCGAAGTCACCGACGCCGGCCGTGCCGCCTGGGAACAGCGACGGTTGGCACTGCGGCAGGTCGAGGCGCACCTGCTGGGGGCGCTCACCTCGACCGAGTCGGCGACGCTGCGGTCACTGCTTCAGAAGGTCGCCTGCTCGGCCCAGGCGGTGGACCCGTTGCGCGACCTCTGCGAGGTGGTGACACAGGTGCAGGCGGACGCGGCGATGGCGCCGGCCGCCGCACGCCGGACCGGTGCCGCGACGGCGCGCAGCGGACGAACCGCCACCCCCCGAGCCCGCCGCGGCACCCCCGACTGACCTGCGGATACTGCGGGCCCGCCCGCCACGGCCCGACGTCGTCGGTCGAGCGGTGCCGGACAGGCCCGCGATGTCGCTACCGCGCCGGGTCAGCGCACGTGCACGAACACCGGGTTCGAGTAGAACCACAGGTCGTCCCACGGGCTCTCCAGCCCGTCGGCGAGCGGCTCGGCCTCGTCGGTGCTGGTGCCGCGCACCCGCGCGTAGGTGTCCGCCTCGACATTGCGCAGTGTGTGCCGGATGACGTAGCTGTCGCCCTGCCGACGCCAGTCCCGCGGGCCGAACCGCGCCGCCACCTTCGTGGTGGGGTTGGTGTCGGCGTCCAGGCTGGCGCTCGGGCCGGTGATCTGACCGACGATCAGGTCGACCCGGCGGACCTCGGGCCGGTCGCCGTTCGCGTTCACCCCACCCAGCGGGCGGAACGTGATCTCGATGTCGACATCCGTACGGTTCCGACGGCTCACCGTGATCGTCTCGCCCACCTCGGCGGTCCTGCCCTGCGACGTGGCGGTGACGTCGAGGCTGCGGATCAGGTCACCGGTGGTGACCCAGATCCGGCCGTTGCGCAGGCCGTCCATGATGTCGCCGTAGTCCTGGCGGGCGTGCACGTAGGTCTTGCTGTACTCGCCCGGCCAGAAGTCGGAGCCGCCGCGGGTCCAGTGCACGTGCGAGTCCGAGGTCGCGGTGATCCACCAGCGCCGGCCCTCGCCGAGCAGTGAGTCCCACAGGCCGCCGACCCGGGCGGTCATCTGGTCGAAGCCGCCGTAGGTGGGATGGTTGCCGTAGCCGCCCCGCTTGCCACCGTTGAGCGGGCCGGCCTGGTGACCGGGCGCGCCCTCGAAGCCGATGTAGACGTCCGGCGCGGCGTTGTTGCCGTTGCGGAACTCGCGCGGGGTGTCCTGACCGTAGACGCCGAGACCGGGCGCCGAACGGGACGCGTGGTGGGCGATCACCAACGGCTTGTGCGGCATGCCCCGGGCGACCTTGAGGAACTCCACCATCTTGGCCTCGGTGTCGCGGGCCGGGTCGGTGGGGAACGCGTCGTACTTGGCGAACCGGCTCTCCAGCTCGAAGAGCTGCTTCGCCTCGTCCTCGTGCCGCGGGATCATCAGCGTGTGGTGGTCCAGCGACGGCGCGTCGAACTCCATGCCCCAGAACTGGAGCACCTCGGGGACCAGTTTGCGCGAGCGCAGCAGGTCGGGGTACGCCTGCTCGATGTTCACCTTCGAGTGGGTCGGTCCACCGTGGTCGGTGCACATCGCCCAGGTCAGGCCGAAGTTCTTGGCCATGATGGCGTTGGTGACGATCGGGTAGACCGCATCCGCGCCCTTGTGGAAGACGATCGGGGACTTCGTGGTGTCGAACTCACCGCTGTACTCGGAGTGGATGTGGTGGTCGCCCGCACGCCACGCCCGGTTCCTGGAGTTACCCCGGTCGGTCTTGTCGTCGTCACCCGGCCGGCGGTCCTCGCCGGCCCACGCCGCGCCGGCGCCGACGAGTGGGCTGGCCGCGGCCAGCGTCGCGCCGACGCCCGCGTACTTGACCAGCTTGCGCCGGGACAGCTGCGCGTGCTCGGTCTCTTCGGGATGCTTGTCTCTCACGTGAGAGCCTCTCCTCGATCAAGCGAATGCTCTTTCGATCAAGGAGCTTCGGAGAGGGCGGTGAACACCCGCCGTACGCAGCGGGTGCGCACGATGAACACCCTGCCCCGACCTGTCGGAGTGCCGGGCCGGGACGGCGGCGGGTCACACCGCGACCGTGCGCAGTGCCGATCAGGACTGAGGCCGCACCGCCACCCGGTCAGATCCGGGCGCGGGGCAGCCAGCCCAGGAATCGGAGCCGGACCCGGGGCAACGGCATCGTGGGCAGGTCCTGGGCGGCGGCGACGAGGCAGGAGCCGAGATAGACCGCCAGGGAGGCGCGCGCTCCACCGAACTCGGCGAGCAGTTGACTCTGCTTGGTGGCGCAGGGCCACTCGCGGCCGCATCCGGTGCAGGTCCAGCTCGGCGGGTTGGGGAGGTGCTCCGGCAGCTTGGTCCGGCGGTACCGGCCGACGACACTGTTGTCCGAGCGCACGTCGCGTCGCCGCGCCGCGGGCCCCTCGTTGCGGTGGGCCACCGGGCGGGCACCGGGCAGGTAACGCCCGACGGTGCCGAAGAGCACCCCGACGCGGATCAGGGCGTCCGGTCCGACGTGCTGGGTCAGCAACGCGGTCATCAGGTAGTGCCCCAGCAGGTCGAAGGCGTCACGGTGCAGACCCAGGTCGCGGCAGAGGTCGACGAACTCCGGCGTGGTCAGTGGCACCCGGTCGTCGAGGGCACGGCGCAGCACCTCACGCAGCCCCCGCCCGAGCCTTTCCAGCGCGTCCCCCTCGCCCAGACCCAGGCTGTCCTCGTCCGCCACCCGGGCCAGCGCCTCGGCGACGGCCAGCCGAACGACGCGGTCAGGATCGGTACTGTCCAACGCTTCCCCCTCCGTGGATCGGCTCCCGGCAGTGACCCGGTCATCCTCCGACGAATCATGAACAAGATTTCGCTGTCGGACGCGAGGGCGGCTAGGACAGCAGACGTAGAACCATTCGGCGCGCTAGCCAGAAAACGAAGTCGACCTGCCGACACATCACAGTGATTCGGAGGACGCCACGTCGGTCATTGTCGTATGGTGACATTCCCATCTACGGATATTGCACTCCAGCGTCAGTGAATGGTCAGACCAGATCCGACACCCTCAACCGGTCGCTGCCGTCCCGCTCGCGACGTCCCATCCCACCGCACCGCCGGCCGACGATGTGCCGGGTCACCGCCGAGCACCCCGGCACGTCCCGAACCTGCCGTCGGCACCCGTTCCAGCACCCGGCGGCACCTCCACCGGACGGAGACAGCGGATGACGTCATCGCCAGTGCAGACCCACCAGTTCGACAGCCGCGACCCGGCGGCCATCCAGGAATTCCTGTCCGCCACGTACGACCCGAAACTGCGCATTCAGAGCAGGAACGGATACCGGCTCACCCACCACCGCGCCGACACCGGCCCCTTTGCCATCGCGACCACCCGCCAGACCGGGCACCTCGAGATCGGTGCCAGCACCCTCGGCGGGCTGGTCATCGGTCACACCCGCACCGCACACGTCGATCGCTCCTGCGCCGGATCGGCCCACCGGTTCGGCCCCGGCGACGTCTTCCTCGTCACCAGGCCGGAGGAGCCATGCACCGTCCACTGGCATCCCGGTGAGGTGGAGCTCTGCGTCGTGGACCTGTCGGTGCTGGCGCAGGTGGCCACCACCGCACCGGCCCGCCGGCCCGGCCGGATCGAGTTCACCGAGCTGGGTGCCGCCAGCGCAGCCCTCGCCCGGCAGTGGCGCAACACCACCAGCTTCGTCCGCGACGTCGTGTTGAACAGCCCGGCCGCCGGGGCACAGTCGCTGGTGATCGGCAACGCCGCCCGGATGCTGGCCGCGGCGGCTCTCGCGGTCTTCCCCAACACCGCGTTCACCGAACCGACCGCCGCGGATCGGAACGACGCCACCACCGCCACGCTGCGACGGGCGATCACGTTTCTGGAGGAGCACGCCGAACGGGACATCAGCGCGGCCGACATCGCCGGCGCGGCCGGCGTCTCCCTCCGGGCGGTGCAACTCGCCTTCCGCCGTCACCTCGGCACCACCCCGATGGCATACCTGCGGCGGATCCGGCTCGTCCGGGCACACCATGACCTGCTGCACGCCGACCCACGTCAGGAGACGGTCTCGGCGATCGCCAGTCGGTGGGGATTCGCCAGCCACAGCAGGTTCACCGCGCGATACCACGCCAGCTTCGGTGTGCCGCCGCGCGAGACGCTGAACACCTGAGACTCCCGGCCAGGACGCCAACCAACCAGGCGCCCGGCGTTCAACTGAGGACGCAGGCGAGACGCCGAACGGCCTCGTCCATGAGTTCGGGTGCGGCTGCCGCGTAGGTGAGGCGGAGGTGCGGGGCCGGCGGTTCGGCCGCGTGCCAGGGCCGACCCGGGAAGACGGCGACGCCCTCGGCCGCCGCCGCAGCGGCCAGCGCCACGTCGTCGGTGCCGGCGGCGAGGGGCACCCAGAGGTGCATGCCGCCACGTGGGATCGACTGCGGGGCGAGGCCTGGCAGATGCCGGCGTAGCGCGGTCAGCAACGCGTCCCGGCGTGTCCGCAGGGCGGCGCGCAGTGCCCGGCGATGCCGCGACCACGCCGGAGAGGTGAGGAAGTCGATCGCCGCCTGTTGCAGTGGACCGGCGACGAAGAAGTCGTCGAGCAGCCGGGCGGCGCGCAGTCGCGCCCCGGCCGGGCCCCGGGCTCCGATGGCGGCGACGCGCAGCCCGGGGGCTGTCGACTTGGTCAGCGAGCGCAGGTAGATGACGTGGCCGTCGGGATCGTCGCTGGCCAGTGGTGGCGGGACCGGATCGTCGATGGTGAGGTCACGGGCGTAGTCGTCCTCGATCAGGAACGCCCCCGCGTCGCGTACCGCCTCGGCGACCTGCGCCCGGCGGTGCTCCGCCAGTGTGGCGCCATGCGGGTTGGCGTACAGAGGCTGGCAGTAGAAGAGCCGGGCGTCGGTGCGGGCGAACGCGGCGGCGAGCTGGTCGGGCCGTACCCCGTCGGCGTCGGCTGGCACGGGCACCACCCGCAGCCCGGCCGCGCGGGCTGCGGCCAACGCACCCAGGTAGGTCGGCGACTCGACGAGCAGGGCGTCGCCGGGCGCGGTGAGCGCCCGCAGCGCGGACGACAGAGCGGCCTGCCCACCGGGGCAGATCAGCATGTCCTCGGCGTGCAGCCCCGCACCGGCCTCGCGGGCGAACCAGGCGCGCAGGTCCGTGCGACCCTCGACCGGCCCACGCTGCCAGCTCGCGGGCTGGCGGGCGGCCCGGGTGAGGGCGGCGCCGAGCGCAGCGGCAGGCTGGAGGTCAGCGTGGAGGTAGCCGCCGGACAGCGGGATCGTTCCGGCGGGCGTCAGCGCCAACAGCGACCGCATCTCGTCCTGACCGAACCGGCGGGGCCCGAGCGCGACGGTCTGCCAGGACAGGTCGGGCACCCCCGGCTCGTCCGGTGAAGTGGCCACGAAGGTGCCTCGGCCGGGTCGCGCCTCGATCAGCCCTTCGGCCGCCAACTGACGGATCGCCTCGGCGACGGTGACCGGCGACGCCTGATGTCGGGCGGTCAACTCGCGTACCGAGGGCAGCCGGGCACCGGGCCCGGCGGCGACCGCGAGACCCCGCAGATCTTGGATAACGCGCTGGGCTGCGTTACCGTTTTCCATGAGAAACAAGAGTAGCGCTACTGCCCGAAACACGGTAACAGCGGATCGGATCCTCGGGCTCGGCCTCGGCGCCCTGGGCGTACTCGGCTTCAGCCTGTCGCTTCCGGCCACCCGCATCGTCGTGCAGCAGCTCGACCCGTGGTTCGTCGCCTTCGGCCGGGCTGTCGGCGCGGGGCTGCTGGCGTTGGCGTACCTGCGTCTCACCGGCGCACCGCGGCCCACCCGCGGTCAGTGGCAACGGCTGCCGATCGTCGCCCTCGGCGTCATCGTCGGCTTTCCGTTGTTCACCTCAATGGCGCTTCTCACCCAGACCTCCGCGCACAGCGCTGTCGTCATCGCCGCGCTTCCCGCGATGACGGCCGTGTTCGCGGTGCTGCGGGCCGGCGAACGCCCACCGCCGCTGTTCTGGATCGTGAGCGCGAGCGGACTGCTGGCGGTCCTCGCTTTTCTCGGTGTCAGCGGCGCGGTACGCGGAGCCCTCACAGTGCCCGACCTGTTCCTGCTCGCGGCGGTGGTGCTCTGCGGCCTCGGCTACGCCGAGGGCGGCGCCCTCGCCCGCGAATTGGGCGGCGCTCGGACGATCTGCTGGGCGTTGCTGCTCTCGCTGCCCATCACCGTTCCCGTCACGGCAGTTGCCGCCGCCACCAGCCCGATGCGGGCCGACGCTCTCGCCTGGTCGGCGTTCGGCTATCTCACCGGGGTCTCGATGTTCCTGGGCTTCTTCGCCTGGTACGCGGGCCTGGCCCGGGGCGGTATAGCGCAGGTGGGCCAGGTTCAACTCGCCCAACCGGTGCTGACCCTGCTGTGGTCGGCGCTGCTGCTCGGCGAGGTGGTCTCCCCGGCCTCGATCGCGGCGGCGCTGGTGGTGCTGGCATGCGTCGTGGCGACCCAGCGCATCCGCCAGAGCCCGAGGACGGTCGTGGCGCGACGCGAGGCCGGCGCGGGATCGCCCTAGCCGCGGTCGCGTTCGCGGCTGTCGCGGGCGGTCTGCAACTCGGGCACCGAGGCCTCCAGCAGATCGGCGAGGCCACGCAGTTGCTCGGCGACCCGGGCACCGAGCGGGGTCAGCGAGTACTCGACGCGCGGTGGGATCGCCGTGAGCACCTCGCGGGTGAGCATCCCGTCGCGTTCGAGGGTCTGCAGGGTCTGGGAGAGCATCCGCTCGCTGACCCCGTCGATGCGGCGACGCAGCGCGTTGAACCGGTAGCTGCCCTCGCCGAGCGCCAACAGGGCCAGCGAGGCCCACTTCGAGGTGACGTCCTCGAAGGCCGCCCGGGAGGTGCAACCCCTGGCGAAGACATCGCTGACGAAATCCTGGGTAGGCCCCGCCGGGTCCTGGGCCGGCATGTCGCTCACCTCACCAGCCTATCTCATGCCTCCTATCGGTTAGTGCTGTAGATTCGTAAGTGCTTACCAAATTGTCCTCACCCTCCGGAGGTTCCCATGCCCACCTATGCCGTCACCGGCGCCACCGGCCGGTTGGGCCGCCTGGTGATCGAGCAATTGCTCGACAGCGGCGTGCCCGCCGCCGAGATCGCCGCCATCGTCCGCAGCCCGGAGAAGGCCGCCGACCTGGCCGCGCGCGGGGTCGAGATCCGCAAGGCCAACTACGACGACCCGTCGACGCTGCCCGGCGCCGTGGCCGGCGTACGCCGCCTGCTGCTCATCTCCGGCGACGCCCCCGGCCAGCGCGTCGCGCAGCACACCGCGGTCATCGACGCCGCCAAGCTCGCCGGAGTGGAGCGTCTCGTCTACACCAGCATCCTGAAGGCCGACACCACAGCGAACCCGCTCGCCCCGGAGCACAAGGCCACCGAGGAGGTCCTCGCCGCGTCCGGTCTGACCTACACAGTGCTGCGCAACGGCTGGTACACCGAGAACTACACCGACCAACTCCCGCAGTACCTGGAATCCGGCACGATCCTCGGCGCCACCGGCGGCAGCAAGATCTCCACCGCGACCCGGGCCGACTACGCGGGGGCGGCCGTGGCCGCGCTGACCCGCGACGAGGACGGCAACGCCGTCCACGAACTGGGCGGCACCGCGTTCACCTTCGACGAGCTGGCCGAGGCCGTCACAGAGGTGACCGGCACCAGGGTCGTCCACCAGGACATGTCCGCCGCCGAGCTGGCCTCGGCCCTGGAGAACGTCGGCCTGGACGCGGGCACGGCCGGTTTCGTCGCCGCGCTCGACCAGTCGATCGCCAACGGCGAGCTGGCAACCGACAGCGACGACCTCAGCCGGCTGCTCGGCCGGCCGAGCACCCCACTGCGCGACGCCATCCGGGCCGCGCGGGCCTGAACACCGGATCCATCACCGAAGCGGGCGGCGGGGCCTCCGTTCACCGTCGCCCGTCAACCCGGTGAAACCGCCCACGTATCCTCGACGACATGGTGAGGCACGTCGATGAGCAGCTCCCCGGGCCCGTCGGGCCGCCATGTCGGCACGCCGTGCCGTCCGACCTGGACAGTCCGGCGGCGACCCGGTGAGCGGCGGCGACTTCGTCGTCCGGGCCGCCGTGGCGCAGGATGACCCCGAACTGGTCTTCGACGTGCTGTGGCAGCTCGCTCCCGACGACGCGCGGCCGGACCCCGCCCGGCTCGCCGCCGCCTGGCGTGACCTGCACGCCCAAGCCGGCCGCCGGCTCCTGCTGGCCGTCGCCGGGGACACCTTCGTAGGCACCCTTGACACCCTGGTCGCCCCCAACCTCACCCACGGCGCGCGACCGTACATGGTGGTGGAGAACGTGGTGGTCGCGCCCGACTGGCGCCGCCGTGGCGTTGCCCGGTCCCTCATGCTGGCAGCGTTCGACGAGGCGACGGCAGCCGGCTGCTACAAGGTCCAACTGGTGTCGAACGCGGCGCGGACCGACGCCCACCGGTTCTACGCGTCCATCGGGTTCACGCAGTCTGCCCTCGGCTACCGCAGATACCTCAGCACGGCGACGTGACACCGGGTACCGGCGCTTCCGCGTCGCGGCCGACTACTCCGCCTCGTCCTGCTCTTCGCTGAGCTCGGCCAGTTGGTCAGCGGCGTCCTTGTCGATCAGCAAGCCAGTGAGCAGACTGCGCAGGGTCCGCTCGACGAGGTCCGCGCGGGGGGCAGGTCCGGAGGGCTGACTGAACGCCGCGACCAGGTACGGGTATGCCGCGGGATCCACCCCGGCGAAGCGGAACGCTCCAGCGGCGGATTCACGGCGGGCGAAGAGGCTCACCACGCCTGTCATCATCGCGATGGCCTCGAACTTGGCGGCGACCGGGCAACGCACGGGTTCCAGCACCCGGATGCAGTTGTCGAACCAGGCCAGGCCCTCCGGGCCGATGCCGGAGGGCCGGTGGATCACGTCGAGCAACCACGGGTGGGTGCCGAACAGCGCCAACTGCCGTCGCCCCAGCAGCACCATCGTCTCCAACCAGTCGTCCTCCACCTGCGGGTACGGACGCAGCTCCCCCACCGCCCGGTCGGCCATCAGGTCCAGCAGGTCGTCTCGGGACGTCAGGTAGCGGTAGAGGGATCCGGCGCCGGTGCCGAGCGCGGCGGCCACGGCGCGCATCGACACCGCCGCCAGTCCTTCGGCGTCGGCCAGGGCGATGGCGGCCGCGACGATGGCGTCCCGACTGTGCGCCGGCGCGGGGCCGCGGCTGCCGCGTTCGGGTCTGCTCCAGATCGGTTGCCGGTCCGGGCTGGCGTCACCGGTACTCGCGGGTGCATCACTCACTGATCTACTGTAAACTGCGAACGGCGTTTGCAGTTGTTGTCGGCGTGGGAAGGGGACCGGACATGGAGCAGGTCACGGCACGGGACGGCGCGACGATCGTGCTGCACTCGACGGGGGCGGGGCCGGGGATCGTCGTGGTGCACGGTGGCGGCGTGACGATCGACATCTACCGGCGGCTGGCCGCGGCGCTCGCCGACCGTTTCACGGTGCACCTCTACAACCGACGGGGACGGGCCGACGCACCACCGAGGTCGATTCCCTACACCGTCGAGCAGGAGGTCGACGACCTCGGCGCGGTGCTGGAGCGCACCGGGTCCGGCAACGTCATCGGCCACAGTGGCGGCGGTTTCCTGGCGCTCGAAGCCGCGCCCCGACTGCCGATCGATCGGATCGCCCTCTACGACGCCGCGGTCTCGATCGACGGCAGCTTCCCGTCGGCGTGGCTCGCGCCCGCCCGGGCGGCACTACAAGCCGGCGACACCGCCCGAAGCCTCGCCATCACAACTGCGGGAATCAACTCGCAGATGGCGGCGGCGAGACTCCCCCTCGCCGTCCGGGTGGCGATCATCCGCGCGTTCCTGCGTACGCCCATCGGCCGGACGATGGGCGAACTGCTGCCGACGACGTTGGACGAGGCGGCGCTGATCCTGGCGCACGACGGCCCGGCCACCCGGTGGGCCGAAGTGAGCGCCGAGGTGCTGCTGGCCTGCGGAGCCGACGGCCCGCCCTACTACGTGCAACAGAACGCGGCGCTGGCCCGTGCGTTGCCGCGCGCCCGGACACTGACGATCCCGCGCAGTGGCCACGACGCCATCAACCGGGCACACCCGAGGATCGTCGAACCGCTCGCCGACTTCTTCGCGGCGCCCGTGACGACGCAGCGGAGGCCGCACACCTGAGCGGTCGCGCGATCGCGCACCGTCATTGATCTTGGCTAGGCTGGTAGGCATGCCCGCACACCACCCGCGCCGTCACACGATCGAGCCGGTCGACTGGTGAGCGACGCGGCAGTGCCCGCCCCGCGGGGTGGGCCGTCCACACCGGGCAACCGCTCGGGTTGGGCCAACCGATGCGACCAACTCGCCCGGTCACGGCCCTTCGAGATCGCCATCGTCGTGGTCATCCTTGCCAACGGCATCGTTCTCGGCCTGGAGACGTACGACGATCTGAGCCCGGCGGGCACCGCGCTGCACGGGCTGGAACTGCTCTTCCGGGCCGTCTTCGTCGTCGAGATAGCCGTCCGGCTGGCCGCCTACGGCAGACGCCCACAGGACTTCTTCCGGCACGGCTGGAACGTCTTCGACTTCGTGGTGATCGCGGCGATCTTCATCCCGGGTCTGCACGGCGATCCGGCGCTGCTGCGGGTCGTCCGGGTCGCCCGCATGGTCCGCCTGGTGCGGTTCTCGCCGGGTCTGCGCACCATCGTCTCCGCGCTGTGGCGCAGCCTGCCGGGCGTGACCGGGTTCCTCGCCCTGGCCGTGGTGACGCTCTACGTGTACGGCATGGCCGGCTGGCTGATCTTCGGCAACAGGTATCCGGAGGAGTACGGCGACATCGGCCGGTCGCTGCTGACGTTGTTCGTGCTGTTGTCGCTGGAGACGCTGCCGGACCTCATCGAGCAGGGCCTGGCGATCTCACCATGGACGCTGCTCTATTACGTCAGCTACGTGGTCATCACCGTCAACCTGCTGCTCAACATCCTCATCGCGGTCATCGTGAACTCCATGGAGGAGGCCCGCCGGTTGGAGATGACCGAGCGACTGGCTCCCGGATACGACGAGGACGGCGACGGCGTACCGGACGAGGTGGACCGGATCGCGCTCACCCAACGGCTTGACGACCTGCGGGCGGTCATCGCCGAGTTGGAGCGCGAGCTGCGCATCGACCGGGACGACGGGCACGGCCGACCCCATCGGGACAACGCCCGCGCCAGACGGTGATCCGACGCTCGCGCTGCGTGTACGGGCTCGGATGGTGTCGACGGCGGTCCCATCGGCCGGCCTGAAGGGGCAACCGAGCATGACGACCAGTGTCGACAATGCCCAGACCGCCACCGATCCCACTGACACGCTCGGCACGGTGATCGACGACGTGATCCGCCCGCAGGCGCCGATCGTCGACCGGGACGGAGCCTTTCCCCGGCCGGGTGTCGACGCTCTCGCCGCAGCCGGACTGCTCGGCCTGGCCTCCTCGACCGAGGTCGGCGGCGCCGGCCACGGCATGCGGACGGTCGCCGAGGTGATCGAGCGGCTGGCCGCCGACAGCGATGGTGGTGCTCATGCACTACGCGGCGACCGCCGTCGTCGAGGCGCACGGTCCGCGCAGGTGCGTCCACTGCTCGACCTGGAGGGGCTGACGGCCTGACCCGCCGGATCTGTTGGCTCGCGATGGATCAGGGCCGTCAGCGCCGCCTCGTCCGGCTGGGTTTCCGGGCCGACGAGGCGGCGGCGCTCTCCGCCCTGCGCACCCGCAACTTCATGTGGCCGATCCCCGCGCACGGCACGGCGTGCGCGGGGAGCGCGGTACGCAGGTCAGCGAGCGCTGGTCACTGGCCGAGCAGGGTCCGGATCTGACGCGCGTAGCCCGCCACAGTGAAGTCCGGGCCGACCGAGTCCACCAGGACCAGGTCGTTGATGGTGTGATCGACGCGCAGCGACAGGATGGCCTGGTACTCGGGCGAGTTGTACCAGGTCCTGGCGGTTTCCGCGTCCGGAAACTCGATCAACACGACCGAACCGGGCCAACTGCCCTCGAGGACCTGCACCTCGGCGTCCAGGACGAGCCACTTGGCGCCGTACGCCTCGGTGGTGGCCTGCACCTGCTCCAGGTAACGCAGGGAATCCTCGGTCGGCACTCCGCCCGGGATACGCAGGTGGTTGATCAGGTAGGTGCTCATGTCTCACTCCTCAGGTGCGGGGTGCTGCTTCCCGGTCGAAGGCGTACGACCGGTCGTCTTGGATTGGGTACGCGCCGCGCGGATGGGACGACGCGGGCTGTCACCGCTGGGCTCGGATCCGGATCAGGTGAGGATCCGGGCCGTGGTGATCGTGAAGAACTCCTGGAGAGCGGCCGGGTCACCGGATGCCTTCGCCCGCGCTGCCGCGCCCTCGTAGCTGGAGACGACGAAGCCGGCGAGATCGGCGGCGGGTTCGTCGCCGTGCAGTTCACCGGCGGTCCGCGCCTGCTCGATCGCCGTGGCGAGCGCGGCGACCCAGCGGCCGAAGCCGGCGTCGACCGCGTTGCGCAGAACATCGCTGTGTGCCGGGATCTCGGTGGCGAAGTTGCCGAGCAGGCATCCGCGATCACCCATGGTGTCGCCGAGGCCGGTGATGTATCTCAGGTGAACGGTGATCCGCTCCAGCGGCGTGCCGCCCCGCTTCTCGTCGAGCATTTCCAGCCCCATCGCCGCTGAGTATCTCGCCACCGAGTCGAGGGCGAGGTCTTCCTTGCTGGCGAAGTGGTTGTAGAAGGTGCCCTTGGGCGCCCCGGCGGCGGCGACGATGTCCTGGACGCTCGTGCCGTTGTAGCCGCGCAGGTGGAACAGGTCCAACGCCGCGTCGGACAACCGTTGCCGGGTTCCGACGGAGGCCGCCGACTTCGGTCGTGGCATCTCGTGGCCCTCCTCTCGCCCGGGGTTCCGGCTGACTGACAGCACCACAATATGACCAGTCGTCTCGGAATGCCAGGGATGTGACCGCTGTCATCCCCCAGGTACTGTGGGACGGTCATGAACAGCGATTTCAGCGCGGTCCGCGAGGAGTTGCTGCGGCTTCGCGAGCAGACCGAGGCGCAAGCCACCGCCCTGGACGGCGACCTGCGGAGTCTTTTCGAGGCGTCCCGGTCGTCCAACGCCGATGACGAACACGACCCCGAGGGCAGCACCATCGCCTTCGAACGCGCGCAGCTCACCGCCGTCCTGGACGCCACCCGCCGACGCCTGGCCGAGTTGGACGTCGCGCTGCGACGGGTCGACGACGGCAGCTACGGCGTGTGCGAACGGTGCTCCCGTCCGATTCCCGCCGAGCGGCTCGTCGCCCGCCCGTCCGCGCGTACCTGCGTGGCCTGCGCCAACCGACGGTGACGGCGCCCGCCGACCGCGAGTGCGGTGGACACCGTCGTACCGGTGATCAGCTGGCGCAACAACCTCCTGCTGGCGCGGCGTCGAGGGCGACGAGGCTGATCGGCGCGGACCGCAGCCCACCGGAGACGCCTGTGGACAGTCCACGCCCCGCCGGTTGCGACCCACAGCAGTCGTCGCCCGCCGAGACGGCGGAATCACTGCTGCACACGCCGGTTTCGGGCAGGTCGAGCTGGACGTCGCGGGCGGCCGCCCAGTCACCGGCGAGCGCGGCGACCACGGAGCGGACCTGCTCGTAGCCGGTGGCCATGAGGAACGTCGGCGCCCGGCCGTAGGACTTCATGCCGACGGCGAAGTAGCAGTGCTCCGGGTGGGCGAGCACGTCCACGCCGTGCGGCGGCACCGTGCCGCAGGAGTGCTCGTTGGGGTCGATCAGCGGGGCCAGGGCACGGGTCGCGCCCAGCACCGGGTCGAGGTCCAGCCGCAGCTCGGCGGCGATGCTGTGGTCGGGGCGGAAGCCGGTGGCCGCGACAACACGGTCGACGGTGATCGACTCGGCGCTGCCGTCGCCGTGCCGCACTGCCACACTCACCCGGCCGTCCGTCGGGGTGAGCGCCCGCACGGAGAAGCCGGTGAGCAGCCGGATCCGTCCGGCGTCGACGTGCGCACGCAGCCGTGCGCCGAGCGCGCCCCGGGCCGGGAGGGCGTCGGCGTCGCCACCACCGTAGGTACGCGTCGGCGCGGCGGCCCGGATGGCCCAGGTCACCTCGGTGCCGGCCTCGACGGCGGCCAGCTCGGCCAGGGACAGCAGGGTGTTCGCGGCCGAGTGACCGGCGCCGACCACCAGTGTGTGCCGGCCGACGAACCGCCCTCGGTCGGCGCCGAGGACGTCCGGCAGCGCGTGCTCCAGGTACGCCGCCGCCTCCGCCTCCCCTCGCGCGCGCAGACCAGACCCGCCGAGGACGTTCGGCGTGCTCCAGGTGCCGGAGGCGTCGATGACGGCGCGGGCGACAAGCTCGTCGCCGTCGGCGAGGCGGAGCAGGAACGGTGCGGTGTCGCGCCCGGCGGTACGCAGCCGGTCGAGGCCGAGCCGGCTGATCGCCTCGACCCGTGCCCCGTACCGCACGTGTGGCTTCAGTTGCGGCAGCTGCGCGAGGGGTCGGAGGTAGTCGTCGACCAGCTCCGCGCCGGTGGGCAGTGTCCCCGGGTCGGGGGCCACCCAACCGGCCTCGTCGAGGAGCCGACGGGCGGCCTGGTCGATGTTGTAACGCCACGGCGAGAAGACCCGCACGTGCCCCCACTGGCGTACCGCGGCGCCCGGGGTGTCGCCGGCTTCGAGGACGGTGAAGGGCAGTCCGCGTTCGTGCAGGTGCGCGGCGGCGGCGAGACCGGTCGGACCGGCGCCGATGACGATGGTGCGAAGGTCGTCCAGAGCGGTCATCAGTGGCTCCTCGGTGTGGTGGCCCGGGTCGAGGCCACGGCTGGTCAGGCGATGGTGGGGCTGCGGCGTTCCAGCAGGACGACGTCGCGCCAGCGGTCGTGATGGCGACCGACCCGCTCGCGTACGCCGATGACCCGGAAGCCGGCCCGCTGGTGGACTGTGAGGCTGGCGGTGTTCTCCGGGAAGACTCCGGACTGGATGGTCCAGATGCCGGCGGCTTCGGTGGAGGCGATCAGCGCGCTCAGCAGCAGTCGGGCGATGCCCCGCCCCTGGGCCGCCGGGTCGACGTAGACGGAGTGTTCGACCACTCCGGCGTAGACCGCGCGGGTCGAGGTCGGTGCGACGGCGATCCAGCCGAGCACCACCCCGTCGCTGTCGACGGCCACGAAGCGGTGCGCAGCCAGGCGCGCGGCGTCGAACACCGCCCAGGTCGGGGCGGTGATCTCGAAGCTGGCATTGCCGGCGTCCAGACCGGCCTGGTAGATCGCCAGGACCCGGTCGGCATGGGCGTCGGTCATCGGCTGCACGGCGATGTCGACCATCAGCGGATTTCCCTTCCGGAGGAGATCACAGGACTGTCTCGACGTCCATCGAATCAGACAGTTGCACACTGATTAGAGAAGTGTCAACCTAGAGCGATGTCGAATCAAGCAGGTCCGGCCGCTGACGTGTCGTGCTGCGCCCCGCTGGCCGAGCGACGCGTACCGGCCGAGGCCGCCGCGCTGCTCGCGCCCGCGTTCAAGGCCCTCGGCGACCCGGTGCGGCTGCAACTGCTGTCGATGATCGCCTCCGCCGAGACCGGGGAGATCTGCGTCTGCGACCTGACCCCCGCGTTCGACCTGACCGGTCCGACCATCTCGCACCACCTCAGGACGCTGCGCGAGGCAGGGCTGGTCGACGCCGAACGCCGGGGCACCTGGGTCTACTACCGCGCCCGGCCGGGCGTCCTGCGCCAGCTCGCCGCACTGCTCACCGCGGCGCCGACGACATGACAACGACCCTGCACAGCGAGCCGGCCGAGAGCGCCGTCGTCGGCCGACTCTCCCGACTCGACCAGTTCCTGCCCGTGTGGATCGGGCTGGCGGTGGCCGCCGGCCTGCTCCTCGGTCGGCTGATACCCGGGTTGAACAACGCTCTGGACGCGGTGCAGATCGGCGGGATCTCGCTACCGATCGCGATCGGCCTGCTGATCATGATGTATCCGGTCCTGGCGAAGGTCCGCTACGACCGACTCGACACCGTCACCGGCGACCGCCGGCTGCTGATCTCCTCGCTGGTCCTCAACTGGCTGGTCGGCCCCGCCGTGATGTTCGCCCTGGCCTGGATCTTCCTGGCCGACCAGCCCGCGTACCGCACCGGCCTGGTCATCGTCGGCCTGGCCCGGTGCATCGCCATGGTCATCATCTGGAACGACCTCGCCTGCGGTGATCGGGAGGCCGCCGCCGTCCTGGTCGCCCTCAACTCCGTCTTCCAGGTCGTCGCCTTCGGTGTACTCGGCTGGTTCTACCTCTCCGTGCTCCCCCAGTGGCTGGGGCTTCCCGGCACCGAGGTGACGATCTCGGCCTGGGACATCGCCGCCAACGTGCTCGTCTTCCTCGGCATCCCGCTGCTCGCCGGCTACCTCACCCGCCGCCTCGGCGAGCGCGCCAAGGGGCGCGCCTGGTACGAGGCCCGCTTCCTGCCCAGGATCGGCCCGGCCGCCCTCTTCGGGCTGCTGTTCACGATCGTGATCCTGTTCGCCCTGCAAGGCGACGCCATCACCAGCCGGCCCCTGGACGTCGTCCGCATCGCCCTGCCCCTGCTGGTGTACTTCGCGCTCATGTGGGCCGGCTCCTACGCCCTCGGCCGGGTCATCGGTCTCGGCTACCAACGCACCACCACCCTCGCGTTCACCGCCGCCGGCAACAACTTCGAACTCGCCATCGCCGTCGCGATCGGCACCTTCGGCGTCACCTCCGGCCAAGCCCTCGCCGGGGTCGTCGGCCCGTTGATCGAGGTGCCCGTCCTGGTCGGGCTCGTCTACGTCTCCCTGTGGGCGCGCCGCCGCTTCTTCACTCCCCCGCAGTCCGCGACCGCGTAACCGGAAGGCAACCCCGAGATGAGCGACAGACCCAGCGTCCTGTTCGTCTGCGTCCACAACGCCGGCCGCTCCCAGATGGCCGCCGGCTGGCTGCGCCACCTCGCCGGCGACACCGTCGAGGTCCGCTCGGCCGGCTCCGCGCCGGCCGAGACGATCAACCCCGCCGCCGTGCAGGCCATGCGCGAGGTCGGCATCGACATCACCGACCAGACCCCCAAACTTCTGGAGTACGCGACAGCGCAGTCCTCCGACGTCATCGTGACCATGGGCTGCGGCGACACCTGCCCGGTCTTCCCCGGCAAACGCTACGAGGACTGGAAGCTCGACGACCCGGCCGGCCAGGGCGTCGACGCCGTCCGCCCGATCCGCGACGAGATCCGGGACCGGGTGGAGAAGCTCCTCACCGAACTGAACCCCGCCAATCGACCGGAGCACAGCCGTCAGCGACCTCCGGCGTAGACAGCGCGGCCGCCGAGTTCCTCCTCGATGCGGATGAGCTGGTTGTACTTGGCCGTACGGTCGGAGCGCGACAGCGAGCCGGTCTTGATCTGCCCGCAGCCCACGCCCACGGCCAGGTCGGCGATGGTGGTGTCCTCGGTCTCCCCGGACCGGTGCGACATCACCACCCGGTACCTGGCCCTGTGGGCGGCGTCCACCGTCTCCAGGGTCTCGGTGAGCGTGCCGATCTGGTTGACCTTGACCAGGATCGCGTTGGCGTAACCACCGTCGATCCCGTCGCGCAGCCGGTCGACATCGGTGCAGAAGACGTCGTCGCCGACCAGTTGCACGCGCTCCCCCGCCGCCGCCGTCAGCCGCTTCCAGCCGGCGATGTCATCCTCGGCCATCGGGTCCTCGATCGAGCTGATCGGGTACCGGGAGACAAGGTCGAGCAGGTAGTCGATGTGCTCGTCGACGGTCCGCTGACGGCCCTCGCCGACGTAGTCGTAGACGCCGTCGCGGAAGAACTCCGAACTGGCGGGGTCGAGGCAGATCAGCACGTCGGCGCCGGGCTGGTAGCCGCTCTCCTCGATGGCCCGCGACACGAACCGCAGCGCCTCGTCAGCGCCCTTGAAGTGTGGCGCGAAGCCACCCTCGTCGCCGACGTTGGTGTTGTGCCCGGCGGCGGCCAGGGACGCCTTGAGGGTGTGGAAGACCTCCGAACCCATCCGGACCGCCTCGGCGAAGGTCTGCGCTCCGACCGGGGCGATCATGAACTCCTGGAAGTCGAGCGGATTGTCGGCGTGCGCGCCGCCGTTGATGATGTTCATCATCGGCACCGGCAGCAGGCGGGCGCCGACACCACCGACATAGCGGTAGAGCGGCTGCCGGTGGGCCAACGCCGCCGCCTTCGCGGTCGCCAGAGACACCGCCAGGATCGCGTTGGCGCCCAGTCGACCCTTGTCCTTCGAACCGTCGAGAGCGATCATCGTCTCGTCGATCAGGGCCTGGTCCTCCGCGTCGAGCCCGAGCACCGCGTCGGCGATCTCGCCGTTGACCGCGGCGACGGCAGTGCCGACCCCCTTGCCGTGAAAACGCGTCAGGTCCCCGTCGCGCAGCTCGACCGCCTCGTTCGCTCCTGTCGACGCGCCGGACGGCACTGCCGCCCGCCCGCTCGACCCGTCGGCGAGGACCACGTCTGCCTCCACCGTCGGGTTGCCCCGGCTGTCGAGGATCTGCCGACCACGCACGCGACTGATAGCCGTCATCACACACTCCCTGCTCAAGCTGCCTGTTCGCAGCCAGACTGGCAGGAAACGGCGGCCCTGACACCGCGACGATGGACACGTTGACCCGTACCCCGGGGTGCGGGTTTAGGGTCGCGGGATGCGGGTGGGTGAGTTGGCACGACGGACCGGAACCACGGTCCGGGCACTGCGGTACTACGAGTCGGCCGGGCTGGTCGTGCCCCGGCGGCTGAGCAACGGTTACCGCGAGTACGACCCGATCGCGGTGCGGCTGGTGGCCCAGATCCGCGAGCTGATGGCGCTCGGCCTCACCGTCGAGGAGACCCGCCCGTTCGTCGAGTCGATCGCCGGTGGCGCCGATGACGCCGACGTGTGCGCGGCGGCGGTGGCCACGTACCGCAGCACCATCGGCAACCTGCAGGAACGGATCGGCAAGTTGACCGCCCAGCGCGACGCGCTGGACGCCCGCCTGGACGCCGCCGCGACCCAGGTCGTACCCGGCAGTCCCGCCGAGGGCGCCGACCCCACCGCGCTGGTCGGCGTCAGGTTGCCACCGCTGTCCTTCTACGGCACCGACGGCCGCCCGGTCGATCTCGGCGCGCTCGGCGCCGGACGCAGCGTCATCTTCGTCTACCCGCTGACCGGACGACCGGGCGTCGACCTGCCCAACGGGCTGCTGGAGATCCACGGCGCGCGCGGCAGCACCGAGCAGGCCGCCTGGTTCCGCGACCACCACGCGGAACTCCGCGCGGCCGGGGCCGCACGGGTCTACGGCCTGTCCGCGCAGTCGACCGGTTACCAGCGGGAACTCGCCCACCGGCTGCGACTGCCCTACCCGCTGATCCCCGACCCGAGGCTGACCCTGGCCGACGCGCTGCGGCTGCCGACCCGCACCGCCGGCGACATGACGCTCTACGAGCGGCTGACCCTGATCGTCGCCGACGGGGCCGTCGAACACGTCTTCCACCCGATCCCGGACCCGGCGTCGCACCCCCTGCACGTGATGCGGTGGCTCACGAAGCGACGCCAGGACCCCGGATCGGTTGCGGCCTAGAAGTCGTCGTCGAAGGCGACGGTGCCGGTCACCCCGACCTGGTACGCCGACACCCGCCGCTCGAAGAAGTTGGACAGCTCCTGCACGTCCTGCAACTCCATGAAGCCGAACGGGTTGCTCGACCCGTAGTGCGCCTCGATGCCGAGCTGGGCGAGCCGGCGGTCGGCGACGTGCTGGAGGTACTCCCGCATGTCGGCCAACGTCAGGCCGGGCACACCATGGCCCAACAGGTCCTCGGCGAACTGCACCTCACACTCGACCGCCTCGGTGAGCATCAGGCGAACCTGGTCGGCGAGGTCGTCGTCGAACAGGTCCGGCTCCTCGGCGCGAACGGTGTCGACGACGTCGAACGCGAACGCCATGTGCATGGACTCGTCGCGGAAGACCCAGTTGGTGCCCGAGGCGAGGCCGTGCAGCAGACCGCGCGAACGCAGGAAGTAGACGTACGCGAACGCGCCGTAGAAGAACAGTCCCTCGATGCAGGCGGCGAAGCAGATCAGGTTGAGCAGGAACGTGCGCCGGTCCTCGCGGGAGCGCAGCTCCCGCAGGTCGTTCAGGGAGTCGATCCACCGGAAGCAGAACTCGGCCTTGCGACGAATCGAGGGGATGTTCTCGATGGCCGCGAAGGCCTCGAAGCGCTCGGTCTCGTCGGGCACGTACGTGTCGAGCAGGTTGAGATAGAACTGGACGTGCACGGCCTCCTCGAACAGCTGGCGGGACAGGTAGAGGCGACCCTCCGGGCTGTTGACGTGCTGGTAGAGGTTGAGCACCAGGTTGTTGGCGACGATCGTGTCACCGGTGGCGAAGAACGCCACCAGGCGGCTGACCAGGTGCCGTTCGGCCGGCGACAGCTTGTCCAGGTCGGCGAGGTCGGCGTGCAGGTCGACCTCCTCGACCGTCCAGGTGTTGCGGATCGCGTCGCGGAACCTGTCGAAGAAGTGCGGGTAGCGCATCGGGCGGAGAGTCAGGTCCATCCCGGGGTCGAGCAGCATGTGCGTGGTCCTCGTGTCGGTGGTGCTGGGGTCGGTGATGGCGGCTTCGACGGTGGTCACTGGCAGGCCTCGCACGACTCGGGGTTCTCCAGCGAGCAGGCCAGCGCCTCCGTGTCGACGACGACCGGCGCGACAGCGCTGACGGTGGCCTGCTGGATCCGCGTCGCGGGGCGCGAGCGCAGGTAGTAGGTGGTCTTCAGCCCGGCCTTCCAGGCGTAGAGGTACATCGAGGAGAGCTTGCCGATCGTCGGCGCGGCCAGGAACAGGTTCAGCGACTGGGACTGGTCGATGAACGGGGCGCGGGCGGCGGCCAGGTCGATCAGCGCCCGCTGCGGCAGCTCCCACGCGGTGCGGAACAGCTCCCGTACGGCGGCCGGCAGCTCGGCGATCTCCTGCACCGACCCCTCCGCCCGTTTGATCGCCGAGCGGATCCGCTCGGTCCACAGACCGCGGGCCTTCAGCTCGCGTACCAGAGCGGTGTTGACCTGGAGGAACTCCCCCGACAGGGTCTCGCGCTTGAACAGGTTGGACACCTGCGGCTCGATGCACTCGTAGCACCCGGCGATCGAGGCGATGGTGGCCGTCGGCGCGACCGCCACCAGCAGCGAGTTGCGCAGCCCGTACGCCTCGACCCGCTCGCGCAACGCGTCCCACCGCGCGGTCTGCGTACCCTCGACACCCCACAGGTCGGGCTGGAGCTGGCCGCGCGCGGCCCGGGTCTGCGGGTACGCCGGATGCGCGCCGAAGTCGCGCGCCAGGTCGGCCGAGGTCTCCAGCGCGGTCAGGTACAGCTCCTCGCTGATCCGGGTGGACAGCTCCCGGGCGGCCGGCGCGTCGAACGGCAGCCGCAGCGCGAAGAAGACGTCCTGTAGGCCCATCAGCCCGAGTCCGACCGGCCGCCAGCGGGGGTTGCTCGCCGCCGCCTGCGCGGTCGGGTAGTAGTTGATGTCGATGACCCGGTCGAGGAAGGTCACCGCGGTGCGCACCGTGGCGCGCAGCCGCTCCCAGTCGATGCCGCCGGCGGTGAGGTGGGCGGCGAGGTTCACCGAGCCGAGGTTGCACACGGCGGTCTCGGTGTCACTGGACACCTCGACGATCTCGGTGCAGAGGTTCGACAGGTGCACCACGTTGCCCGGCTCGGCGGTCTGGTTGCAGAGCCGGTTGGCGGCGTCCTTGAAGGTCATCCAGCCGTTGCCGGTCTGGGCGAGGGTCCGCATCATCTTCCCGTACAGCTCCCGTGCCGGGACCTGCCGCACGTAGAGACCCCGCGCCTCGGCCTGGCGGTACGCGGCGTCGAACCGCTCGCCCCACAGGTCGGGCAGCTCGGGCACCTCGTGCGGGTCGAACAGCGACCACGGCTCGTCGGCCTCGACCCGCCGCATGAACTCGTCCGGGATCCAGTTGGCCAGGTTGAGGTTGTGGGTGCGTCGGGCGTCCTCGCCGGTGTTGTCCCGCAGTTGCAGGAACTCCTCGATGTCCGGGTGCCACGGCTCCAGATAGACGCAGGCCGCGCCCTTGCGTCGGCCACCCTGGTTCACAGCGGCGACGCTCGCGTCCAGCGTGCGCAGCCACGGCACGATGCCGTTGGACTGCCCGTTCGTGCCCCGGATCAGCGCTCCCCGGGAGCGGACCCGGGAGTACGCGATGCCGATGCCACCGGCGAACTTGGACAGGTTGGCGACCTGGGCGTACCGCTGGTAGATCGAGTCCAGCTCGTCGAGCGGGGAGTCGACCAGGTAGCAGGAGGACATCTGGGTGTGCCGGGTGCCGGAGTTGAACAGGGTCGGTGAGCTGGGCAGGTAGGCCAGGCTGGACATCAGCCGGTAGAAGTCGACCGCCTCGTCCGCCGTCCGGGACAGGCCGCAGGCCACCCGCAGCAACCAGTACTGCGGGGTCTCCAGCACCAGTCGGCTGATGGGGTGGCGCAGCAGGTAGCGGTCGTACACGGTGCGCAGGCCGAAGTACTCGAACCGGCGGTCGCCGTCGGGGTCGATGGCGTGGTCGAGGGTCGCGGCGTGTGCGGCGACGAACGCGGCGGTGTCGTCACCGATCAGACCCTCGGCGTGGCCGATCCTGATCGCCGCGCTGAACGAGGTGATGCCCTGTCGACACACCTCCTTGTCGACGTAGCCGGCCAGCAACCGCGCGGCGAGGCGCGAGTACTGCGGCTCCTCACCGATCATCTCGGCGGCGGTCTGGATGGACAGCCGGTCCAGTTCGGCGGTGGTCGCGCCGTCGTAGAGCCCGCTGATGGTGCGGGTGGCCACCCGCATCGGGTCGACGTCGGTCAGGTCGTCGGCCCACCGCTCGATCGCCCGGACGATCTTGTTCACGTCCACGGGTTCGGTGCCGCCGTCGCGCTTGCGGACCTGCATCGGCGTGCGCCGCACTGTCGCGTCGCCGCTGGCCGGGACTACCTCGGTGACTGTCACCACTCGCTCCTCGGAGTTCGAGACCTGGTGGCCCGGACGCGAGGAGACAGACACCGACGGACGCCACGCCAGCCCGGCGTGGGTCAGGTGGCGTCAGCCGTCCCACGCGGCCTCGGACCGCCGCGTCACCCGGATGCGGGTACGCGGCGCGCTGGCAGGTCTTCGGACTCGCGGGCACGACCGGGCTCGCCGGTCTCCTACTGGCCGTCGCTTCCCAGGCCGATTGGTGGCCCAGTGCTGATGACGGCGGTCGTTCCCACTCACCGCTGCGGGACAGTCCCGGATTTCCACCGGGTTCCCTGTTGCCTCGACCGCCCCGGATGAGCGGCCGAACCAGCTGCGCTCGACACCATATATAGGGACGCAGCCGTTGTCACACCCCACATGTCGGTCTCGGGCGTGTCGGTGGCCGACTCGGTGACCACCGTCACCACCCCGGCCGACAACATCCCGTCGACCGACGCCAGGCACCGGGGACGGGGCCCTGCGCGCCGGTGTCGACAGTCGACAGGGATGTGGCGTATCGAGGCCACGGTGCCGCAGACCGGACCCATATGCCACTGTCAATGCCTTGGGGTGGGGCGAACGCCCGATCTTCACGGGCTCGCCACCCCGCCACCTTCGCCCGTCAACGGGCACGATGGACAGTGAGGCGGATCGACCCGGCGAGGCAAACATCATACGTCTGCGGCCCCACGGTGATCGACATCGTTGACGTGCTGGAGCGCCGCTCCGTATACTCCCTGTGATCATCTGATCTTTAGCCTAGCCGGGCGAGGAACGCATGCCGCAGATCACTGCCGTCACCGTCGAAGACGTCCGCTTCCCCACCTCCCTGACCGCTGACGGGTCAGACGCCATGAACAAGGACGGCGACTATTCGGCGGCCTACGTCGTCCTGCACACCGACGGCGTCGACGGCGTGGGCGCGCCACTGGCGGGGCACGGCCTGACGTTCACCATCGGTCGAGGCAACGACATCGTCGCGGCGGCGGCAGTCCACCAGGCACAGCTTCTGGTGGGCCTGGACGTGGGGACGATGGCAGCGGACATGGGCGCGGTCTACCGCCTCCTCACCTCCGACTCGCAACTGCGTTGGCTCGGGCCGGAGAAGGGTGTCGTCCACCTGTCCCTGGCGGCCGTGTTGAACGCGTCGTGGGACCTGGTCGCCCGGGTCGCCGACAAGCCGCTGTGGCGGCTGCTCGTCGACATGTCCCCCGAGCAACTCGTCGACATCGCGGACCTGCGCTACCTGTCCGACGCGCTGACCCGGGACGAGGCACTGGCCATCCTGCGGGCCAAGGAGGGCACGAAGGCGGCCCGCCTCGCCGAGCTCGACCGGACCGGCTACCCCGCCTACACCACCTCGGCGGGTTGGCTCGGCTACGGCGACGACAAGCTGCGCCGGCTGTGCCAGGAGGCGGTGGACACCGGCTACGGCTACGTCAAGCTCAAGGTGGGCGCCAACCTCGACGACGACATCAGGCGATGCGCGATCGCGAGGGAGATCCTCGGGCCGGATCGCAACCTGATGATCGACGCCAACCAGGTGTGGGACGTCGGTCAGGCCATCGACTGGGTCACCGCCCTCGCCCAGTTCAAACCACTGTGGATCGAGGAGCCGACCAGCCCCGACGACATCCTGGGCCACGCGGCCGTCCGCCGCGCCGTCGCTCCGATCGGCGTCGCCACCGGCGAACACTGCCACAACCGGGTGATGTTCAAGCAGCTGTTCCAGGCCGAGGCCATCGACTTCTGCCAACTGGACACCGGCCGGTTGGCCAGCATCAACGAGATCGTCGCCGTGCTGCTGCTCGCCGCGAAGTTCGACGTCCCGGTGTGCCCGCACGCCGGCGGTGTCGGGCTGTGCGAGATGGTCCAGCACGTGTCGGTGCTCGACTACGTCGCGATCTCGGGGGACCTCACCAACCGGGTCACCGAGTTCGTCGACCACCTGCACGAGCACTTCACCGATCCCTGCATCATCCGGGACACCGGCACGGGCAGCGGATACGTCCTTCCCAGCCAGCCCGGCTACTCCACCCGGATGCGTCAGGAGTCGGTGGCGCTCTACCGCTTTCCCGACGGCCACTACTGGGCGGCGACAGACCCGACTACCGTGTCATCTCCGGAGGCGGCGTACGTGATCGCGGGTGGGAAGGCCACCCCCACCGGCCGTTAGGGGGATCATGTCTCGCACTGACGAAGTGGTCAACGGCATCAAGCGGATGATCCTCGAAGGGCAGTTCAGGCCCGGGGACCGGTTGCCCATCGAGAAGGACCTCGCCGAGCAGCTCGGAGTATCGCGGGGGTCCCTGCGCGAGGGCATGTCGGCCCTGTCGATCCTGGGCATCGTCAACATCCGCCAGGGCGACGGCACCTACGTCACCAACCTCGACGCGCCACAACTGCTGGCCCCGATGGGTTTCGTCGTGGACTTCCAGGGCCAGGGCGACCCCCGGCACATCCACACCGTTCGCCGGCTGCTGGAGTGCGAGGCCGCCTGCCTGGCGGCGACCAGGATCACCGACGAGGCCCTGGCCCAGGCGGGTGACCTGCTCGAAGAGGCAGCCCGGTTGATCGGCCAGTCACCGCCGGACCACGAGCGGATCATGGAGATCGACATCGCCTTCCACCGGATCATCGCGGTGCACGCCGAGAACCCGGTGCTCGTCGGCCTGATCGAAGCCTTCGCCGGGCGCACCATCCGGGGCCGGCTCTGGCGGAGTCTGCACGAAGAGGGCGCGGACCTGCGCACCCACCACGAACACGTGGCGATCCTGAAGGCCCTCGTGGCGCGCGACCCGGAGCGGGCCCGCACCCGGATGGCGAACCACCTCATCGGTGTGGAGGAGTCGTTGCAGGGGTTACCCGAGGACGCTGACGCCGGCGTCGAGACGGCCCGGTCGTAACCGCCGACCCTCACGACTGCACGTCGAGCAGCCCCTCGTCGTACAACGCCGTCCAGAGCTGATCCGGGACGTCGACACGAGTTCGACGCAGGGTCTCGGTCACCTGGGCCTCGTCACGCATGCCGACGACCGTCGAGACCACGGCCGGGTGACGACGGACGAACGCCAACGCCGCCTGGGGCAGCGTGACGCCGTACATCCGGCAGACCCGCGCTATCCGGCGGGCCTGATCGATCACCTCCGCCGGCGCCTGCTGGTAGTCGTAGACGGCGTCGGACGGCGGAACGTCCCGGGCCAGCAGCCCGGAGTTGTAGACACCGGCGACCACCACACCGACGTGGCGGGCCTGCGCGACGGGTAGCAGGTCGGTCAGCGCGCCCTGCTCCAGCAGTGTGTACCGGCCGGCGCACATCACCACGTCCACGTCGGTCTCCGCCACGAAGCGGGCCAGCATCGCGGACTGGTTCATCCCCGCCCCGACGGCGCCGATCACGCCCTGTTCCCGCAGCTCCACCAACGCCGGGATCGCCTCGCGCGCGGCCTGCTCCCAATGCTCGTCCGGATCGTGCAGGTACACCACGTCGATCCGGTCCAGGCCGGTGCGCCGAAGGCTCGCCTCCAGCGAACGGCGTACGCCGTCGCGGCTGAAGTCCCAGACCCGGCGATGGTCGGCGGGAACGTCGAACCCCTCCGGATCCCGCCGGTGTGCCGTCTCCGGTGACGGCACGAGCAGCCGGCCGACCTTCGTCGACACCACGTACTCGCCGCGCGGACGGGAGCGCAGGGCCCCGCCCAGGCGCCGTTCGGACAGGCCCAGCCCGTAGTGCGGCGCCGTGTCGAAGTATCGGATGCCGCCTGCCCACGCGGTGTCCACGGCGGCGGCGAACTGCTCCTCCGACGTCGCCCGGTAGAGATTGCCGCCCTGGGAGGCGCCGAAACCCAGTGGGCTCAGCCGCAGCGGTGGCCCAACGCCGCTGCGGGCCGCCGAACGGGCGGGGTCGCGCGCACCCCGCTGGACGACAGCGGTCACCGCTCGTCCCGGTCCACGTTGGTGCTGCCGGTCATCGCCGCGACCAGATCGTCGGTGGTGACCTCGTCGGCGCGGAGTTGGGCAGCGCGCCGACCGAGGCGCAGGACCTCGACCCGGTCGGCGATCTCGAGCACCTGCGGCATGTTGTGGCTCACCAGCACCACCGACATGCCGGCGTCACGGGCCCGCCGCACGACGTCGAGCACCCGCCCGGTCTGGACCACCCCCAGGGCTGCGGTGGGCTCGTCGAGGATGACCACGTTGGTCGCCCAGATGATGGCGCGGGCCACCGCCACGCACTGCCGCTGCCCGCCGGAGAGCATCGCGATCGGGGTGGTGACCCGGGGGATCCGTACGCCGAGTTCGTCGAGGGCGGCGGCGGCGCCCTGGCGCATGGCGCGCTTGTCCAAGAGCCCGAGCCGGCCGAGTGGCCCGGAGCGGAGGATCTCCCGGCCGAGATACAGGTTGGCGGCCACGCTGAGGTCGTCGGCGACGGCGAGATCCTGGTAGACCGTCTCCACCCCGGCCCGTCGGGCATCGACCGGAGTGGAGAACTGGACCGGGCGGCCGCCCACCCGGATCTCACCCTCGTCGGGCGGGTGCACACCGGACAGGGTTTTGATCAGGGTGCTCTTGCCGGCGCCGTTGTCACCGATCAGCGCGACGACCTCACCTCGGCGGACCGTGAAGTCGGCGCCACGCAACGCCTCGACGTGCCCGAACCGCTTGACGACGCCGCGGGCTTCGAGGACCGGCGGCTCCGCGTCGGTGGGTTGCGGGTCGCTGGTCGCGGTGGCCGTGGGGTTCACGCCCATCACTGCACCGGCGGGTTGGCGCAGCTGGGCTCGAGCACCGCCTTGATCTCCGCCGAGTCGATGTTCTCCTTGGTGACGAACGTGACGCCGGTGTCGGCCGACGCCAGTGGCGCCTTGTCCCGGAGGTGCTTGACCATCTTGTCGACGCCGAAGTAGCCCATCTTGAACGGGTTCTGCACGACCAGCGCCGAGATCTGGCCATTGCGTACCCCGGCGATCTCGTCCGGGGCGGCGTCCCAGCCGATGATGACCACCTTGCCGGACTTGCCCGCGGCCTGGATGGCCTGCGCGGCACCGAGCACGCTCGGCTCGTTGGCCGCGAAGACACCCTTCAGGTTGGGGTTGGCGGTGAGGATGTTCTCGGTGACCCGTCGCGCCTCGTTGACGTCGCTCTTGCTCGGCTGCTGGCCGACCAGCTTCAGGTTGGGGTACTGGGCCAGGCCGGCCTTGAAGCCGTCGACCCGCTCGGTGTTGGTCTGCGATCCGGGCTGGAACTCGACCAGCGCCACCTCGTGGTTGCCGGGGCCGAGTTCGGTGGCGAGCAGCTTCGCCGCCTCGGTCGCCGACGCCCGGTTGTCGGTGGCGAAGAGGGGCACGTTCGACGGCTGCGGGCTGGTGCCAGAGTCGATCATGGCGACCGGGATGTTGGCGCTGAGCGCCTTGTCGGTGGCCGGCGCCAGCGCGCTGGAGTCGGTCGCCGCGTAGACGATGCCGTCGACCTTCTTGGTGACGAAGTTCTGGATCAGGTTGACCTGGCCCTCGACGTCGGTCTCGGTGGTCACCCCGTCCCACTGGACGGTGACGTCCCCCGCGCGCTGCGCGGCGCACTCCGCGCCCGCCTTGACCGTGTTCCAGTAGTCGGCCCCGACCGCCTTCGGCACGACGGCGAGCTTCAACGGGCCGCTCGCGTCAGTGGTCGCGCCGTCGCCGCCGCCGTCGCGGACCTCGACCCCGCCGCAGGCGCTGAGCAGGGCGGTCGCCGCCGCGGCGGCCAGGATCGCCTGCGCGCGCAGGAGTCGGCCTCGCGTCCGCCGGCTGGTGGTGGTGTGTGCCATGGTGTGTGTCCTTCCTCGTTCGGACTCTCGGAATGGCATGTCAACCCCGTGATTCCAGCCGCCGGCGGCGGTACTGGTCGAAGTAGACGGCGGCCCAGATGATCACGCCGACGATCACCTGCTGGTAGTGGATACTGATGTCGAGCAGGACGGCGCCGTTGCGGACCAGGGCGATGAGGAACGCGCCGATGATGGTTCCGACGATCCGGCCCTGCCCGCCGAACAGGCTGGCTCCGCCGATGACCGCGGCGGCGATGACGTCGAGCTCCAGCGAGATGCCGTAGTTGGGCTGACCGGAGTTGACCCGGGAGGCGGCGATCATGCCGCCCAGCCCGACCAGCACGCCGGCCAGCACGTACACCCCGGTCAGGTGCCGCCCGACCCGGATGCCGGAGCGGCGGGCCGCCTCCAGATTGGAGCCCATCGCGTAGGTGTACTGACCGAAGCGGGTCTGGGAGAGCAGGAAGGCGACCCCGACGGCGACCAGGACGGTGATCACCACGGCGAACGGAATGCCGAGGATCTGCCCGTTGCCGAGCAGTTGGAAGGACCGGGGCAGGCCGTAGACGCCGACCGCTCCGGTGATGATGAAGACCAGGCCGCGGCCCACTGACATCGTCCCCAACGTCGCGATGAACGGCGGAATCCGGGCCACAGTGACCAGCAGCCCGTTCAACAGCCCGGCCAGCGCGCCGACGCCGATCGCGACCGCCGTCGCCGCCCAGAGCGAGAAGCCGAGGTCGCGCACGACCATCGCGCCCAGCACGCCGGCGAGCGCGGCGACCGACCCCACCGACAGGTCGATGCCCTTCGTGATGATGACCATCGTCTGGGCCGTGGCGATGATGGCGATCACCGCCGTCTGGGCCCCGATGTTGAAGAGGTTGTCCGCCGTCAGGAAGTAGGGACTCGCGAAGGTCAAGGCGATGAACAGGACGACCAGTGCGGTCGCGGCGGTGAACTCGGAGACGGCGTGGGAGATCCGTTCCCGGAACCAGTCGCTGAGTTCGCCGCGCTGCGTGCCGGCGGTTGCCTCGGCGCTACTCATCGTCGGACCTGACCTCCCCAAGCGTGGCGTCGGCGTCCGGCGGGGACCCGCCGACGAGCCGAACGCCTGTGAGCGACCGATCCCGTCCGGACGGCGGTGCGGCTAGGTGCCCGCACATCCGCTGGAGATAGGTCGGATGTTTCCCACGATCAGGCGTTACCTTGCCACGCATTCACGTATGTTGCCAAGGTCTTGCGGGCATGTTTTGCCATCGTTACCTGCGCCACCGAAGGCATACGTCCGACCAAATCGACATCGACTGCCACCGCAAGCATGTTATCGATAACACACTATGTCCCCAGCTCGGACGACGCTGCCGTCTCAGGATGGGGCCAGCCGGTAGACCCGGCCGGCGGTCCCGCGCCAGATCGCGGCCCGCTCGTCGTCGGACAGCGCATCCAGCAGGTCACCCAGGGCGGCGACCCAGCCCGTGTAAGAAGTGGCGAGCAGGCACACCGGCCAGTCCGAGCCGAACATCAGCCGATCCGGCCCGAACACGTCGAGGGCGTGCTCGACCGCGGGCCGCAGGTGAGCTGTCGTCCAGGACCCCCCGTCCACCTCGGTCACCAGACCGGAGAGCTTCGCCGTCGTGTTGGGCTCGGCCGCGAGCGCCCGCAGGTCGCGCTGCCAGTCAGCGAGATCGGCGCGCCCGAGCGGGGGCTTGCCGAGGTGGTCCAGGACGAACCGCACCTGGGGCAGGTCGCGGACGAGCCGAGCCGCCGCCGGTAGCTGACGAGGGCCCACCAGAAGGTCGAAGGCGAGGCCGGCGGCACCGACCGTGGCGATGCCGTGCCGCACGTCGGGACGGTCGAGATAGGTCGGGTCGGGTTCGGACTGGACCAGGTGCCGGATGCCAACCAGCCGTTCGCCGCCGCGCGCTCTCCGTAGTCGGGCCAGGCGGCGGTCGACATCGGCGGCGGTGAGGTCGACCCAGCCGACCACCCCGCCGACGAGCGGGTCGTCGGCCGCGATGCCGAGCAGCTCGGGCGTCTCGGACCGAACGGCGACGGACTGGACGACAACGGTCTGGGTGACACCGGCGGCCCGGGTCGCCGGGGCGAGCTCGACCGGCGTGAAGTCGTCGTCGATCGCGGCCATTGTGTACGGATCGACCCAGGGCTGTGGGTGCCGTGCCCGGACCCAGAGGTGATGGTGCGCGTCGACGATGCCCGGTCGGCGCGCGACCTCGCCGGTCGTCACCGGACTCGTCCTGGCGCGTTCTCGTCCACCCCACACCCCGCCCAGCCGCTGATCGAGCCCTCCGGGTCAGCCCGGAGCCACAGAGTCGATCTGGCAGGTTGACCATGTTAGCGGTAACAGACAGTTGTTGAGTACCGGAACGCGCCCCACCACCGCCTTGGGGCAGTGTCGCCTTTTGGTCTGACGAATCCGCCGGCAACTGCGGCTGGTCCTCCTCGCTGACGTCCCGGTATGCGGACACCGGACGGGCGAGCGAAGTTCGGGTTGACCCGGCTGCGGCGGCACCGATACCGTCGACCCACTATCTGCGGCGACGCGAGGGAAGCCGGTGTGATTCCGGCGCGGTCGCGCCACTGTGAGCGGTTCCCACCCAACCGGGGGCCGCGAGCCAGGACGCTCGGTCGTCCGCAGCCTTGCGATGGGGACGCGTCATCCCTGGGGAGGTTCGTGTATTCATGTCAAGCTCCGCTTCCAGCCAGCCGGTGGTGCACCCCGTTGGCAGCGCTCGTCTGCTGTGGACGGTTCTCGCGACCGTTGCCGTGCTCACCCTCCTGGCGTACCTCGTCGCCTTCGACCAGGGGGCGGTGTCGCGCAGCGGGATGTACCTGCACGAGCTGATGCACGACGGCAGGCACCTGCTGGGCGTCCCGTGCCACTGAACACCACCACCACTCCCCCGTTCGTCGCCGTCCTCGTTCGCGGGCTGCTGGCCGGCCTGATCGCCGGCCTGCTCGCCGGAGTGTTCGCGTACGTGGCTGGCGAACCGCACGTCGAGGCGGCCATCGCCATCGAGGAGGCGTCGACGCACGCCGAGCCCGCCGCTGGCGCCCACGACCACGAGGACGCCCTGGTCGGCCGGACGGGTCAGCGCGGCGGTCTGTTCCTGGCCACCGGCCTGTTCGGGGCCGCGATGGGTGGCCTGCTGGCCACGGCGTACGTCCTGCTGTCCCGGCGGCGGCGCGGCGACGACGACGGGCGGTCGGGTCTGCTGCTGGCCGGCGCGGCGCTGCTCGGCGCGGTGATCGTGCCGTTCCTCAAGTACCCGGCGAACCCGCCGGCGGTCGGCGACCCGGCCACCATCAACCAACGGACGGTCACCTACCTGTTGATGGTGGTGCTCGGGCTGGTGGCCGTGTGGGCCGGTTCGCTGGGCTACCGGTCGGTCGGCGCCCAGGCACCGACGTGGCTGCGTGCCGCTGCGGCCGTGGGCGGGTTCCTGCTGGTAACGGCAGTGTCGTACGTGGTGATGCCGTCCTTCCAGGAGGTTCCGGCGGACTTCCCGGCGACCCTGCTGTGGAATTTCCGACTGGCCTCGCTCGGCACCCAGGTCGTGCTCTGGACCGGCATCGGCCTGCTGTTCGCGGCCCTGATGCACCAGGAGCGGCGTCGCCGGGCCGGCACCGCACTGCCGAGCACGTGACCGGCACCAGCCTTCGGCTGGTCGCGCACGGTCACACCGCCGCGCTGCGCCGTGCCCGCTTCGGCGGCGCCGACGTCGGGCTGGACGAGGGTGGCCTGCGCGCCGCACTCGCCCAGGCCCGCTCGGGTGCAGACCGGCGCGGGGCCCTCGGCATGAACGCCACGTGCCTGGCCAGCCCCGCGGTGGCCGCCCGACAGACCGCCGACGCCTTCGGCCTGGTGCCGACGATCGAGACCGCGTTGGCCGACTGTGACTACGGGAACTGGTCCGGGCGGTCGCTTGAGGAGATCGCTGAATCGCAGCCGCAGGCGCTGCACGACTGGCTGTCCGCCCCGGACTCCGCCCCGCACGGCGGTGAGTCCGTCACGGCCGTGCGGGACCGGGTCGGCAGCTGGCTGGACGAGCAGCACGCAGCCGGCGGACGAGTCATCGCTGTCACCCACCCACTGGTGATCCGGGTCGCTGTGGTGCACGCCCTCGGACTCCCGGTGGCGACGTACCGGCAGGTGGACGTGGAGCCGTTGGCTGTCGTCCGGCTCACCAGCCAGGGCACGCGCTGGCAGCTCCGGCTCGGTGCGCCGCGAGCAGCCTGAGATCGCACCAGACGGCGCAGGCCGCACCCACCAGAGTGGACACGGCCTGCGCTCGCTCGGCGACTGTCAGCCGCCTGCTCAGTGGTGCCGGTGGGGCAGGTGCAGCTCGACCGGCTCGGGCGGAAGGTCGTCAACGCCGGCGGCGACCGCCTGTTCGTGACGGCGACGCGCCGAGGGCAGGGCGAGTGCCGCGAAGACGGCCAGCACCGCGACGCCCGCGCACACCCAGAACCCGGCGGTGAACGCCACGTCGGTGGGCAGCCCCGTGGGGGTGCTGTTCGAGGTGATGACCGCTGCCACGACCGCCGCGCCGATGCTGCTGCCGATGGTGCGGGCGATGGTGTTGACGCCGCTCGCCTCTCCGGTCTGCCCGGCCGGGACGCTCTCGATGATGGCGTTGGACATCGCCGCGAACGCCAGGCCGATGCCGGCGCCGGTGAGCACCCCGGAGAGCAGCACCTGCCAGGTCGCGCCGTGCGCGAACGCCGGAAGCGCGAACGCGACGACGACAGCGACAGTGCCGAGGAACATCGGAACCTTGGGACCGAAGCGACGGTCCAGCAGGCCCGCGAGGGGACCGAAGACCACCATCATCAGGACGGTGGGCAGCAGGAACAGGCCCGCCTGGGACACCGTCTTGCCGAACCCGTACCCGGTGGCGGCGGGAAGTTGCAGCAGGGTCGGTACCAGCACGAATGTCCCGAACATCGCGAAACCGAGGATCAGGGCGACGAGGTCGGTGGCCCAGACACCGCGAATTCGCATCAGGCGCATGTCGATGAGCGGCTCGCGTACCCGTAGCTCGACCCGGACGAACACCACCATCGCCACCACGCCGAGCAGGAACAGGCCGATGGTCTTCGGCTCGGTCCAGCCCCAGCCCTGCCCCTTGCTCACGGCCAGCAGCAGCGAGACCAGCGAAACCGACAGGATGGTCGCGCCGAGCATGTCGAGCCGTCCGGGCGTGCGGACCCGCGACTCGGGCATCCCGAAGATGGTCCCGAGCAGCGCGACGACGACGAGGACCAGCGGCAGCCAGAACAGCCAGTGCCACGACAGGTGCTCCACGATCGGGCCCGCGGCCACGATACCGACGCCGGCGCCGACCCCGAAGATCGCCGACAGCAGGCCGACCGTGACGCCGACCTTCTCCCGCGGCAGTTGGTCGCGGACGATGCCGATCGACAGCGGCAGGATCGCTCCGGCGGCTCCCTGTAGCGCCCGCGCGACGATCAGCACGGTCAGGTTGGGGGCCAGGGCGGCGAGCAGTGTGCCAGCGGCGAGGGCCGCGAGGACGCCGATGAGGACGCGACGCTTGCCGACCATGTCACCGAGACGTCCGAGAATGGGCGTCAGCACCGAGGCTGCCAACAGGTACGCCGTGAGCACCCAACTGATGTCTCCGGTCGAGACGCCCAGGTCCCTTCCGATGGTCGACAGCGCGGGCGCCACCAGCGACTGGAGCACCGCGAACGCCAGGCCGCCCAGCGACAGGTACAGCACCAGGAGGGTGCTGTTGGCGCGCGGGGTGTCGCCGGACGCGGAGCCGAGGTCTGTCGGCTCCTCGATCGTGTGGGTCATGAAATCCCCGAACTAGATGTAAACGTTTGCTGACTTAGCCAGTATGCGCAGCCGGAAGAACATGTCAACAGTCGTTTACGTCACCCCCGGCCGGGCTGGAGCTTGCGCCCGCCGACAAGTCAACATATGTTTACTTGTGGCTTGAGGGGCACCACTGTCGCCCCGCAACGTCCCGGCCGCCGGCCTGAACGCCGACACCACCGCCACCGCGCCAGAGCGAAGGAAGGACGCGTCGTGACAGCCGAACCGCCTGTCCCCGCGACCGGTAACACCCACGGCGAACCGGCCCAGCGTCGCCGTCGGGACGCGGCCGAGACGCGACAACTGCTGCTCGACGCCGCCCGCCAGCGCTTCGCCAGGGACGGCTACGCGGCCACCACGGTCCGGGACATCGCCGACGACGCCGGCGTCAACGTGGCGCTGATCAGCCGCTACTTCACCTCGAAGGAGGGCCTGTTCGAGGCGTGCCTGCGAGCCGCGGGCGACGAACTGCGCCGAACGACAGGTCAGACGCCGTCCGACCGGGTGCCCGAGGCCATCGCCGGGCACATCGCCGACCTCGGCGCGGCCGGCCTGTCGAGCCAACTGTCACTGCTGTTGCGTTCATCCGGGGACGCGGTGGCCGACGAGATCCGACGCGGCGTCCTGATCCGTTCCAGCGAACAACTGGCGGCGGCTCGCGGATGGCGTCCCGGCGAAGCGGGCAGCGAACAGCTTCTGCTCCGCGCCCAGATGGTCCTCGCCGCCGGCATCGGCGTCGCGGTGCTGCGATCGTCGATCCGGCTGGAACCGCTGAGTTCTGCCACCGAACAGGACCTGGTCGGGCCGCTGCGCGACCTGGTCGACGCGCTACTGCCGCCTTCTTGAGCCCGGCCGAGAGCCGGACCCCGAGACCCGGCGAACGCCGCTCGGGGCCGCCAGCGCCACCACGGCCGGTCAGCCGCCGCGGGTGTGGACCAGGGCGGCGGCGCGACCCACCGCGGACTTCTCGACGGCGGACAGCGCGGGGTCGACCCGGCGCAGGCCCACGGCATGCCGTAGTTGACTGGCCCGGGGCGGCTCGGCACGCCGCTGAAAGGCATTGAGGCCGTTCCGGGCAAGATCAGCGAGCTGCGGGTCCGGGCTGACCGCCACCTCGGCGAGGATGAGAGCGGTCATGGCCACGTCCAGATCGGCCGGCCCCTCGCTCGCGTTACGCCAATCGATGACCACCGGCCCGCGCGAGGTCACCATGACGTTCTGTGGATGCAGGTCGAGGTGCAGGACGCGCACCGTGGGGTCGGCACTGAACCGGGCCGGCACTGCGTGGAGGCGGTCGTGCAGGCCCACAAGGAGCTCGGCCGCCGCGCCGATGCCGGTGCGCCCGGCGAGCATCGACGCCAGGAGAGTCTCGCCGTCGAGTCGTTCGAGCACCAGGTCGGGCCCCTGGGCGTCGTGCACCACTGGCACCGGGTAGCCGGCCGCCGCGACGTACGCCATCAACGCCGCCTCGGGCGTGCTGTCCCCGCCCTGGCGGTAGCGGCGCAGCACCCGCGACCCGTCGAGCGCGTAGACGTCGGCGTCGCGCCCCGACGCGAGCAGCGCGTGATCGGCCATGGCGGACGACGCTAACAGTGGGGTGCGCGACACGCGCGTGGGGCGGGCCGTGATCACGGCCCGCCCCACGCTGTTGCGTTGTCCCGGCTCGGTGCTAGCCGGTGACGGTGAACGGTCGGGACACCTTCGTCGCCGACGTGGCGCCGTTCAGCGTGACGCTGGTCGCGCCCGCCTTCGCCGCCCCCGGGACGCTGACCGTCGCGCCGGAGATGACGCCGTCACCGTTCGCGCGCACGGTGCTGACCGCCAGTCCGGTCCCGAAGGCGATCGTTACCACCTCGTTCGGCGCGAACCCGGAACCGTCGAGCATGATCGACGTGCCACGCGGGCCCGAGGTGGTCAACAGCGCCACCCGCGGCCGGTAGGTTCGCGCCTCCGGCTCTCCGGTCACCTGGACGGTGGCCGTGGCCGGGGTACGCGAGGACGCGCCCGTCGCGGTGACGGCGTACCGGCCGGGTTGCGCGTCACCGGAGGTCGGCACCGAGGCGCGGACCGTCCCCGTCGACGAGGCGGCGACCTTCATGCTCCGGCCCGGGTCGGTGCCGACGCTGACTGTCACCTGCTCGCCGGCCGCGAAGCCGCTGCCGTTGACGGTGATCGCGTCACCGGTGGTGACGGCACCGGACGCGGACAGCGCGATCGCCGGCTGCGATCCGCCCCGAGCCACAGTCACCGTGAAGGACCCGGTGCTGCTCGACAGCGTGTCCCACGCGGTGACGCGCACCGTGTAGGTGCCCTCCCGTGGGTAGGTGTGCCGGCCGCTCATCGCGCCGGACTCGCCGATCGTCACGTCGTCCGGAACCGTGCCGTCACCCCACTGGACGCGGGCGCGGTAGCCCGTCGTAGCGGGAACGCCGCCGGTCACCGCACCGAGGTTCGCCGCGAGGGCCTGCCCGGCGGTGGCCGTCTGGTTCTTCGGGACGGTTGTCGCCAGCGCCGGGGCGGGCGTTCCGTCGTTGGCCACGGCGAACACGTGGATGCGGCCCGCCGAGCGAGGGTCACCGCTCTGCGTCGGCAGGGTCACCGACGCCAGCGTCTTACCCGCCGGGATCTGGTACGGCGCGGTGGCGAAGAGGAACGGCTGGGCACCGTCGCGGCTGGTGCCCTGCAACCGGTACGCCGTCCGGGCGACGATGACGTTGCCGTAGGACGGGGTGCCGTTGGCGTTGCCGCCCAGCGTCCAGTCGCTCATCTGGATCGGGATGCTGGCCGTGCTGCCGTCGCTGAACGTCGCAGTGCCGGTGGTGCTCTGGTTGCCCTGCGTTCCGGCGCCGATGAACGAGATGCTCTTCGCGTCCGCCGGGAGGTTGAGGACCACTGTCGCCCCGTTGCCGGTGGCGTTGTCCGGCTGCCCGGCCGGGATCACCGGCAGTGTGAACCGCAGCCCGGTCCCGGGAACCTGCTGCGACTGGCCCTGGGTGACACCGCCGGCCGCCAGGGCGGCCCGCGAGTACGCCCACGACTTGGCGTCGCAGTCCGCCGCGAGGGCCCCTTCGTCGCCGACGCAGACGCTGTCGAACGCGGCGGTGAGACCGGAGGCCGGGGCGTACGCCACCTCGACGCCGACCGTCGCGGAGCTCTGGCTTGCGCCGTCGGTCACCGTGACGTTCGCCTGGTGGTAGCCGGCAGTGGTGTAGGCGTGCGACCCGGCGATGCGATAGACGGCCCGCGAGCTCAATGTCACGGTGCCCGCGGTGACCGGCGTGCCGTCACCCCAGTCGATGGTGGCCTGGTAGCCGTTGGCGTCCCCACCGGTGACGGTGGCCAACGGCACCGAGACGGGTACGCCGCTCATCGCGGGCACGCCGTCCGCAGCGGTGACGGTGATGTCGCCGCCGCCGAGGTCGAGGTCACCTCCGGCGAGCAACTCGACCTCGGCCAGGTTGGTCTGCGCGGCGCCGACGGTCTTCGTGACGGCGAGGCGGAACTGGGCGAACCGTCCCGGCTTGTCGATCGAGTACGGGCGGGTCTGGTTGCGCCACGGGAACACCTGGCCGGTGCGCGAGTCCACTGTGGTCCAGGTCAGGCCGTCGTTGGAGCCCTGCAGGCGCCAGTCGGCCGGATCGCCGGCACCGGACCCGGACGTGACCGTGTAGTACTTCGGCTTCTGCTTGCCACCACGGAATGCCCAGGTGATCTGCGGGGTCGCCGAGGTGAAGGTCAACTGCGTGGTCGACGAGTCGTCGAACAGCTTCGACGCGTCCTGACCGCCGGTCGCGCTCGCGGCGCCGAGACCGGGGCCGGTGACGTCCTGCAACGGCTTCGGCGCCTCGTCACCAGTGGTCAGCGACGGCGGCGCGTCGTTCTTGCCGCTGCCCCACGACGACGGCCGGGGACCCATCTGGAAGTCGATGGTGCCGCCCTTGGCGAGCGTCGCGACGTCCAGTGACAGGCCGCGCTGCTTCTTGCCGTTCACCGTCACGCCCTGCACGTAGACGTTCGCCGCGCTGTTGTTCGGCGCGTTGACGACGATGTCGCCGCTGCTGCGGCGCACTGTCATCCTGGTGAACTGCGGCGAGCCGATCGCCCACTCGGACGACCCGGCCTGCAACGGGTAGATGCCCAGCGAGCTGAGGATGTACCACGACGACATCTCGCCGTTGTCCTCGTCGCCCAGGTAGCCCTGGCCGATCTCACTGCCGACGTAGAGACGCCGCAGGATCTCCCTGACCGTCTCCTGGGTCCTGGCCGGCGCGCCGGCGACGTTGTACATGTACGGGATGTGGTGCGACGGCTGGTTGCTCATGCCGAGCTGACCCATCCGGACCGCGCGCGCTTCGAGCATCTCGTGGATGACGCCGCCGTACCCACCGGGGCGGTCAGCGTTCTCCGGGGTGGTGAAGAACGCGTCGAGCTTGTCCCGCAGCGCCTTCTGCCCGCCGTACAGGTTGATCAGGCCCTGGCCGTCCTGCTGGGCGGTGAACGCGAAGTTCCACCCGTTGGTCTCGGTGTAGACGCCACCCCAGTCCAGCGGGTCACCGGCGAGGAAGTTGCCGGCGGCGTCGCGGCCCTGGAAGAGCTTCGTCTTCGGGTCGAAGAGGTGGACGTAGTTGCGGGCCCGCTCCAGGAAGTACCGCGACTCCTCGGTGAGCCGGGCGCGCTCCGACTTCGGCGTGGCCGGGTCCTTGGCGAGCGCCGCACCCATGTTGCCGATGCCGAAGTCGTTGATGTAGCCCTCCAACGCCCAGGACACCGACTCACCGGTGGACGTCGGCGTGTAGCCGAGGAACAGGGAGCTCTCGATGCCCTTGCGTCCGACAGCGCTGCGCCCGGACGCGACTGTCGCGTCCTTGACCGCCGCGTCGTAGGCCGCGAGCGGGTCGGGCAGCTTGACCCCGGTGAGGTACGCCTGGGCCAGCGCCACGTTCGCGCTGGTGCCGGTCATCAGGTCGGCGTAGCCGGGGGACGACCAGCGGGCGATCCAGCCACCGTCGCGGTAGTGCTGGACGAACCCGTCGGAGATCTTGGCGGCGACGTCCGGGTACAGCAGCGCGTAGGCGGGCCACACGGTGCGGTAGGTGTCCCAGAAGCCGTTGTTGACGTAGATCTGCCCGTCGACGATCTTCGCGCCGGTCCGGGTGGGGGTCGACGCGCCGGTCGGCGCCGAGACCGGGCTCGCGTACTGCCAGCGCGGCGCGGCGGCGGTGCCGGTGTTCTCCGACTGCGAGTTCGGGTAGAGGTTCAGCCGGTACAGGTTCGAGTACATGGTGACAAGCTGCGACTCGGAGGCGCCCCGCAGCTCAACCCGGCCGAGCCGGTCCTTCCACGCGGCCGTCGCGGCGGCGTGGATCTGGTCGAAGCTCTTGCCGGTGACCTCCAGATCGAGGTTGCGGCGCGCCTGGTCGACGGAGAGGAACGACGTGGCGAGACGCATCGTCACCTCCCGCGACCCGGAGATGTCGAAGGTGGCCGAGGTAGCGGCGGACGCCGTCGGCGCCCGGTCGAAGACACCGGAGACGAACATCCGGCTACGACCGGCGGACAGGCCGCTGCCGTTGTCGACCCAACCGGTGAACGTGCCGTCAGTGCCGATGGTGAACGTGCCGTTGTGCAAGACGAGGCTTCCGGTCGGCTGCCCGGTGGGGAACGTGAACCGCATGATCCCGGCGTGGTCGGTGGGCGACATCTCCGCGACCAGGCCGTTCTGAAGCGTGACCCGGTAGAGGTCCGGCTGCGCCGTCTCGTCGTCGTGACTGAAGGCGAGCGCACGGCCGGCGGGTTGACCGGTGAGCGGCCCGCCACCGACGACCGGCATGACCGACATCTGGTTGCGGTCACCCATCCAGGGGCTGGGCTCGTGGGAGATCGCGAGGCCCTGGAGCATGGGCAGGTTGGCCTCGTTGTTGATCCGGTGGTACTCGTACTCCCACGAGTCGGAGGTCGCGTCGGTCACCGGGGTGAGGAAGTTGAACCCGTTCGGCACGGCGGTGATCGGCAGGTTGTTGCCGCGCGAGAAGCCGCCCGTCGAGTTGGTGCCCCGTCGGGTGTCGACGTAGTTGGTCAGCTTCGAGCCGTCGATCGACGCCGGCGCGGCCGTCAGCTCGATGTCGTCGAGCCAACCCTGGAACCGGGTCTCGCCGGTGGCCTGCGGATTGTCGTAGGCGAGCAGGATGCGGTCGATCGTCTTGCCGCGCGCGACGGCGCCAAGGTCGGCCTGCACCAGGTTCCACTGGTCGGCGAAGAGCACCTTCGCCGCACCCTGACCGGCGCCGGTGAGCGGGTAGCCGTGCTGGTCGGTGGCCGAGCGATCAGTCAGGTAGCTGCCGTCGGTGAAGTGCAGGTCGACGGCGGTGTAGGTGGACGGGTACCGGCCGTCCCCGCCGGTGAACTCGGGGAAGATCTTGTACGACAGTCGGGTCTTCGGCCCGACCGGGATGCTGACGTCGAAGAGCTTGTTCGTCGCGTACGACCGGCCGTTGTTCTCGGCGCCGCCGGCATAGCGCAGCGCGGCCAGTCCGGTGAACCCGACGTCCGGCTTCGTGGTGTAGCCGCCGTTCGGACCGGAGGTCGCCTCGCTGACCATGGGGGTGGCCGGCGGGCGGACGCCCGAGCCGTCGCTGATGTTCCAGTCGGCGAGCTGCAGGAGCGAGTCACCGGAGTTCGCGGTGACGTTGAGCCGGTAGAAGCCGTAGGCGTTCGGGTTGGTGAAGCTGTACGTCCTGGTGGCGAAGCGCCCGCTGAACTTCTCACCGGCACGCTTGTCCAGGTCGGTCCAGGTGCTGCCGTCGTTCGACCCCTGGACGACGAAGTCCCTGGGGTCGCGGGTCGGCGCGTCGTCGGCCGCGGTGAGCGAGTAGCGCACCACAGTCGCCGGCTTGGCGAGCTGGTAGGTCACCCAGCCGCTGGACGCGAACGCGAGCCACTTGGTCGACGGATCGTCGTCAGTGAGGTTCGCGGCGATCTCTCGCGGCTGGTTCTCGGCGCTCGCGGTCACAGCGCTGACCTGGCCGAGCAGGCTGCCGGGCAGGGTGGCGACGGTGCCGCTCAGGTTGGCCTGGAGCGGCTTTCCGTTCGGGCCGACCTCCACTGTGCTGGTGGCGGGCTGCGGGTCGGCGGACTCGAACGAGGAGGTGAAGTTGCCCGGTGGGGCGGAGGTGGGGGCGGCGTTCGCCAGCGGCGCGGCGACGAGCAGGCCCAGCGGTAGCAGGGCGGCTGTCGTCGCCGCGATCAGGCGGGGTGAGAGGGAACGCGCAAGGGGGGTGTGCGACATGAGGGACGGAGCCTTTCGACTCGAACCGGGTCGAGTACGTCGAACGTCTGGGCAGTGTGGAGCCGGTGGTGGGTCGAGCCCTGACATCGTTGTCATGAGACTTCGTGAGCAACGGGAGCCGGGCCTGTGGACTGCCGCTGATAGTTCCGGGCGCAGCACTGCCGTGTCAACGGGTTGATCGCGCCGAACGGCCGCCGCCCGCACCGGGCCACGGCGGTCGATGCGCCGGGCCTCGACGCCGTCCGACGACGTACGCCGAGGCCCGGCCACGAATCAGCAGTAGAGGTTGGCTCCGGCGGACACCCCGAGGATGCCGACGAACTGCTGGTACCTGGTGACGCGACTCTGCACCTGGGCGGGGTTTCCGCCGTTGCACTCGATCGAGCCGTTGATGCTGCGGATCGTCTGACCGAACCCGGCGCCGTTGACCATCGCATTGTGGGCGGTCATGGTGCCCGGCCCGTTCTGGGTCATCCAGTACCAGATACCGGTCTTCCAGGCCACCGCGGCGTCGGTCTGCACCAGCCACGGGTTGGTCAACAGCGGCAGGTTGAGGGCGTTGCCAGCGGCGTTGTAGTTGAAGTTCCAGCTGAGCTGGATCGGCCCCCGCCCGTAGTAGGCGGCCTGCCCGGCGGGGCAGCCGTACGACTGGCCGGGGTCGCAGTAGTGCGGGTAGTTCGCTGTGTTCTGTTCGACGATGTGCACGAGCCCGCCGGTCTCGTGGTAGACGTTTGCCAGGAAGGCGGCGGCCTCCTGGCGCTGGACAGTGGCACTGCCGGTGCGCGCGAACGCCGGGTAGGCGCTGAGCGCGGCGACGAGCCCGGAGTACGTGTAGAACGAGTTGCGACCCGGGAACATCTGGTTGAACTGGGCCTCGGTGACCACGAAGCCGCCGGGGTTGGTGGGCGGCGGAGTCGTCGGTGGCTGACCCCCACAGGTGTAGGGCTCCCAGTACCAGGTGCTGACGACGGGGTCGTACCCCGGATTGTCGTGCTCGGCGATGTAGTACGAACCGTTGGTGTAGCGCACGATCGCCCCGGCGGCGTACCAGGTCCCGGCGGTCCAGTTCGGGTAGGAGCAGGTCCCTCCGGTGGGCGGCGTGGTGCCCCCGCCGCACGCGCCGAGATCTTCCCAGACACCGGTCGTGCCCGGCGGCGCCTCGTTCTGGGTCCACCACTTCGCCCGGTAGTTGCGGCCGTTGTGGGAGACCTGGGCGTCTCCCCAGTAGACGGCCGAGGCCTGCCACGATGCCGAGCAGGCCGCCGCCGACGCGGCAGTGGCCGGGATGACCGCCACCAGCCCGCCGGTGACGATCAGTGCCGCCAGCGCGACCAGCGCGCGCAGTCTCGTCATGTGATCACTCCTTCCTGGGACCTCACTGGCCGAAACCCTGATGGATATCGACAGCAGTGACTGTAACATCTTCTGTTCACAACCTTTACTATTCTCTGCGGCCAGGGCGACGGACCGCGCCCGGCGCGACGGGCGGACCCGGCTGCCCAGGGTCGATATTTCCGGCCGCTTTCCGGATCACGTCGCATGCGGACCAACCGATTCGTTCGACGAATCGTCGGTTCAGCCGGGGCGCGCCTGGCCAGCCCCCAAACAGCCCACTGCGTTGTTCCGGGGATTTTCCGGAACTTGTTGACGCGTTGGAATTCTCGCTGTAATACTTCGATCCATTGGGGTCAATGCGATCGGCTTCGTTGCGGTTTCCGCTCCACCTACCCACTTGTCCACACCTGTCCGGACTGCGCTGCCCGCACGCAGGGGCACGTCCGGGTCTGCGCGAAGGGGCACCAGATGAGCAGGCTCTTCCCCCGCACGGCCCTGTGGTCCAGGCGGTTGCGCGCGGCGCTCGCCGTCCTCGCCACCGCCGTCGCCATGTGCGGCGTCGTCCTCGCCGCCACCTCCACCCCGTCGAGCGCCGCCACCTGCAACGGCTACGTCGGGCTCACCTTCGACGACGGTCCGACCGGCAGCACCAGCGCACTGCTCAACGTGCTGCGCGCCAACGGCGTACGGGCCACCATGTTCAACGTCGGGCAGAACGTCCAGAACAACCGGTCGGCGGCGCAGGCACAGGTGGCCGCCGGCATGTGGGTGGCCAACCACAGCTGGAACCACGCCCACATGACCTCGATGAGCCAGGCTCAGATGCAGTCGGACCTCTCCCAGACCAGCTCGGCAATCCAGTCGGCCACCGGCAGCCGGCCGGTGCTGTTCCGGCCGCCGTACGGCGAGACCAACTCCACGTTGCAGTCCGTCGCGTCGTCGCTGGGCATGCGCCAGGTGATCTGGGACGTGGACTCCCAGGACTGGAACGGCGCCAGCGTCAGCCAGATCGTGGCCAACGCGAGCCGACTCCAGGCCGGTCAGGTCATCCTGATGCACGACGGGATCCAGAACACCCGCGACGCCATCCCCCAGATCATGGCCAACCTGACCAGCCGCAACCTGTGCCCCGGCATGATCTCGCCGTCCACCGGCCGCGCTGTCGCGCCCGACGGCACCACCCCGCCGCCCACCACCACCCCGCCGCCCGCCGGCGGCACCTGCACCGCGACCGCCACGACCCCCAACGTCTGGGGCGACCGGTACAACACGTCGGTGACGGTCAGCGGCGCCAGCACGTGGACGGTGGTCGTGGCCATCACCTCGCCGCAACGGGTCAGCACCATCTGGAACGGCACCGCCACCTGGGACAGCAGTGGCACCGTCATGACCATGCGGTCCAACGGCAGCGGCAACACCTTCGGCTTCACCACGATGACGAACGGAAACAGCAGCGCCCGCCCACAGATTCGCTCCTGCACCTCGGGTTGACATCGCCCAGGTTGAGTCGTGCGCGGTGGGTGCGCCCGGCACCCACCGCGCACCCTGGCGACCCGGCGCGCGGACCAGCAGCCACTAGCCTGCACTGATGCGACACAGCCTCACGCCCGGGGACGACAGCCTGCACGGCCACTTCTCCCCCGACCTCCCGCCGGTGCTCACCATCGATCCCGGCGACACCGTCACCTATCGCACCCTGGACTGCTGGTGGTCCGCCGGCCCGTACCCGGGCGGGCCGAACCGGGACCGGCCCCGGGTCGCGCAGCACCGGCCCGACCACGGACACGCGCTGGTCGGTCCGGTCGCGGTCCGCGGTGCGCGCGCCGGCCAGACCCTCGCGGTACGCATCGACGAGGTCGTCCCGGCCCGCTGGGGAACCACGGTGGCCGGCGGCTGGCCGAGTGGGTTCAACCAGCACTACGGCGTGCAGGATCAACAGGTGGTGCACGCCTGGGCGCTGGACCCGGTGACGATGACCGGCCGCAACCAGCACGGCCACACGATCGCGCTGCGGCCCTTCATGGGAGTGCTCGGCATGCCACCCGCGGAGCCGGGGCTTCACTCGACGACCCCACCGCGCCCCTGGGGCGGCAACCTGGACTGTCGGGACCTCACCGCCGGCAGCACCCTCCTGCTGCCGATCCCCGTGGACGACGCGCTGTTCTCGGTCGGGGACGGGCACGCCGCACAGGGTGACGGCGAGGTCGGCGGCACCGCGATCGAGTGTCCGATGGACGAGGTGACGTTGACCTTCGACGTGCGCGACGACTTTCCGGTCACCGGCCCGGTGGCCCGTACCTCCGACGCATGGTTGACCCTGGGCGTCGGCGCCTCCCTCGACGACGCCACGTTCGCCGCGCTGGACTCGATGCTGACACTGATGCAGCGGCTGCACGGCCTCAGCCGCCCGGACGCGGCGGCACTGGCCAGTGTCGCTGTCGACGTGCGGGTGACGCAGATCGTCAACCAGAGCGTCGGCGCGCACGCGGTGCTCCGTGACGACGCGCTGCGCTGGCCGGACGCCGATTCTGTCGGGGGGCGCCGTTAGCGTGTGCTCACTGTCGCCGCGCCGGCCGGATCGCGCCGCTCGCTGACCCCTCGGAGGCCCCCCATGTCCCAGGAGACGACCTACCTCGAACTGTCCGAAGTGGACGGTGCGCACAAATTCTACGAGGTCATCGTCGACAACGCCACGCTGACTGTGCGCTTCGGCCGGATCGGCGACCAGGGGCAGGTCAAGGCCACTGCCTATCCGGACAACACCCGGGCCCGGGCCGCCGCGGCGAAGAAGATCGGTGAGAAGGTCCGCAAGGGCTACGCGCCGGCGGTCCCCGGCGTCCGCCAGAAGCGCACAGTGTCGCGGCGGCAGATCGTGAGCACCCGCTCCACCGCCCACACCGCCCCGGTGCTCTGGCGCTACGACTCCGGCGCCCCCGCCTTCGGCATCTTCGTCGACGGGCGGCACTGCATGGTCGGCAACGAGCACGGGGTCATCACCACGCTCGACCACGACGCCCAGGTGCGCAGCCAGGTCCGCCTTCCCGACGGAGTGAAGTGCATAGTCGCCGACGACGCGTGGCTCTACGCCGGCTGCGACGACGGCAACGTCTACGACCTGTCCGGCAAGGTGCCCCGGGTGGCGTACGCCATCGCGCCGGAGATCGACATCTACTGGCTGGACATCCACGACGGCGTCCTCGGCGTCTCCGACGCCGACGGCGGGATCACCGCCGTCGACCACGAGGACGAGTTCTTGTGGCGTCGCCCCGGTCGGGGGCGTTCGGCCTGGATGGTGCGGTGCGACGACGACGCCATCTACCACGGCCACTCGCAGGGAGTGACCGGCTACGAGTGGCGTACCGGCAGCGAGCTGTGGCACACCACCACCGGTTCGGTGCTCTTCGGCTGGCAGGAGCACGGCAGTGTGTTCGCCGGCACCAGCAGCCGCCAGGTGGTGCGGCTGTCCAAGTCGGGCCGCCCCGAACGCACCTACCTGTGCGACGCCCCGGTCTTCTCCTGCGCCACCGCCGAGGGCGGCGAGTTCGTCTTCGCCGGTGACAGCCAGTCCTCGATCTACTGCTTCGACGCGGCGGGCACCCGGCTGTGGAAGCTCGGCACCGGCTGCGGCTCGGCGTACTCCATGCAGTACCACGACGACCGGCTCTACGTGGTGACCACCGGCGGCCATCTGGCCTGTATCGACGCGAGCGAGCCGGCGATCCGCGCGGCGCAGGCCGGGAACGTGCCTGAGGTACGCGACATCAAGGCCCCCCGCCAGGCGCCCCAGCAGGCGCAACCGACGATCGTCGAGGTGACCAGCGACTCGGGCGCGGGCGTGGTCGTGCAGTGCCTGGACGATCGGGGGCGGCTGCGGGTTCAGGTGCTCTCCGACGGCTACCGGCGCGACTGGTCGGTGCAGTTCCCCAAGGGGATCCGCGAGCCGGGCGCCCGCTACCTGGTGACCGAGGTGCGCGAGTCCAGCCGCGGTGGTTACTACCGCGCGTACGGTGACATCCGCCGGCTGCGCTGAGCGGCGAGCGGACCGCCTCGCCACCGAGGGGTCCCCGGTCGCGCCCGTCAGTGTCGTAGGGTGCCGCCATGGCGCACCCCGTCCGGGCCAACGGCGACGCCAGCAGGGCCTGGTGGGCTGCCCCGCCGACGGGGCGAGTGAGTCACCTGCCGGGCATCGACCCGGAGTTGCTGCGGGTGGCACTCGACCCGTTACCACCGGCGGCGCCCGCGATCGTGCACTACCGGCCCACCGTGACACTCCCCCTCGGTGACCTGGTGGACACACTGCTCGACCAGTTGGACACCGCGGCCCTGGCGATGTTCCCCCGCTGGCTGACGGGGGCCGACCATGTCGATGGCGAAGGCATGCTGGGCGTGGCGGCGGTTCGGGCACTCGCGGCCCGTACCGCCGCCCGCTCCCGGCACTTCGGCCCGTTCCTGGCCGACCTCGCCGAGCGGGGGCTGCGCGGCCCGCACCGCCCCGGCGGCCGGTCCCGCTTCGCCCCGGGGGTACGCGCCGCCGGGCTCGCCCGGGTGATCGCCGACGCGTACGACCGGGAAGGTTGCGTACTCGTCGTGGCGCTGCCCGACCTGGACGCCGACGCCGAGCGGACGCTGGTGGCCGCCGCCGAGTGGCTCGTGCGGCACGGCGGCTTCACTGTGTGGTTGACCGGCGGACCGTTGCGCCACGCCGACCGGGTGCGCTCGGTGCCGATGCCGGTGCCGGCGCGATTCGCCGAGCTGGCCGGCCCGACCGATCAGATCCCGGCCATCGCCGCCGCGCCGGAGTCGACGGTGCTGGCCTGGCCGCCGATCGCTGGCGTGCCCCGCTCGGACAGCGCCGCCGAGCAGGCCCTGGAACGCGCGCTCGCGCCGCACGACTGGGCGCGCGGCCGGCGGTGGAACCAGACCTACGAGTGGCACGTCCTGGCCACGGCGTACCGTCTGGATCTGTTTTGGCCCACGGAGGGTCTTGCGGTCGAGGTGGACGGCCCGGAGCATCGTGGGCGAATCGCTTTCGCCAACGATCGGCGGAGAGACGTCCAGCTGCAACTCCTCGGGCTGGACGTGCTCCGCTTCACCAACGAGCAGGTGCTCACCGACGCGCCGGCGGTGGTCGACGGGATCCGTCGACTGCTGGCCCGGCGGCGCGCGGGCGGCACGGACCCCCACGGAGATGAGACATCATGACGAGCCCGGCGGACGTCCCGCACCTGACGCCGAACCAGATCAACGCCCTCGTGGTGCTGATGGTCGAGGCACGCCGACTCACCAACGTCGAGCTGAAAGAGCTGGCCGGCTTCACGCTGACCGGCAAGGACAACAAGAAGCTCGTCGACCTGGGCCTGGTGGACACCGATCGGACGCACCGGCCCTTCGCCCACGAGCTGACCGACGAGGGCTGGCGGGTGGCACGTCAGTTGCACACCGCCGCGCCGCCGAAGCAGGGCGGCTCGACGACCCGGTCGCTGTTCGTCGTCCTGTCCAACCTGCACCGTTCGCTGGACCGGCTCCGGGTCAGCCACGGCGACTTCTTCAAGCAGACCGATGAGACGGCACCGGCGACCAGCGAGTCACCGCGCCAAGCACCGACCGCTGCGGCACCGGTGACGGCACCGGCATCGGTGCCGGCACCGGCATCGGTGCCAGCGGTGGAGGCGCTGGTTCGCTCGGCGTACCGGGATCTGGCCACCGCGCCGGGCGCATGGGTCGGCCTCGCGGACGTCCGCGACCGGCTCGCCGACACCGACCGGGCCGCCCTCGACGCGGCGTTGCGGGCGATGGTCGGCCGGGAGGACGTCCGCATCATCCCGGTGGCGAACACCAAGTCACTGACCGCACGGGACCGGGCCGCGGCCGTCCGGATCGGGAACGAGGACAACCACGCCCTGGCGATCGGCGCGGCATGATCTCGGACGACCAGCGGGCCGCGCTGGAAGCGGTCAGTCTCAACCCGGCGGTCACCCCGGACGACGTCTGGCGACCCAGCCCGCACAACGTGCCGGAGCTGCACGAGAAGGTGGCCGCGGAGATCCTGCGCGGGGTGGCGCGGGCCCGCACCGACGACACGAGCATGCCACTCGGCGTGGCCATGCAGGGCCGCGCGGGCGCCGGCAAGACGCACCTGCTCGGCGCTGTGCGGGAACGGATCCAGGGCGACGGCGGCTACTTCTTCCTCGTCGACATGGTCAGCGGCAAGACGTTCTGGGAGAGCGTGGCCCTGGCCCTGGTGGAGGGCATGGGCCGCCCCCACGTCGGCTGGGGCACCCAGTTGAAGACCTTCCTGCGTCGACTCACCCCCCAGCTCGGCCTGCCGGTGGAGGTTCGCGACGCGGTCGCCGGCGCCCAACCGGTGACCCGTGCGCAGCTCGACACCTTCATCTGGGCGCTGCGCGAGCGCGACCGGGAGGTCGGGCGGGACGCCCAGGACACCGCGCGGGCGCTCGTCCTGCACGGCGCCATCGACTTCGAGGCACAGGACGTCGGTTACGCCCACCTGATCTCCGAAGCCGGTGACCCGGCCGCACGGGCGGCGTGGGGGTTGAGCGCCGCGATCCGCACCCCCCAGCAGGTCGTGCAGGACATCTCCCGACTGATGGCCCTGACCCTGGACCCCACTGTCATCGCCGTGGACCAGCTCGACACGCTGTTCGCCCAGACCAGCACCTCACTGCTCAACCAGCATCAGGGTCTGGAGGACGGCCAGGCCAGGGTGCTCGGCCCGATCGCCGACGGCCTGCTCAAGCTGCGCGACATCACCCGCCGCACGCTTGTCGTCGTCTCGTGCCTGCCGGACACCTGGGTGCTGATGAGCCGCAGCGCGCCCACCCCGGTCGCTGACCGCTTCCGTACGGCGACCCTGCCGGACCGGATCCCCACCCCGGAGATCGGGCAGGCGATCGTGGCGAAGCGCCTCTCCGCCGCGTTCGCCGGCATGTTCTTCGGGCCACCGCACCCCACCTGGCCGATCGCCCCCGCCGCCTTCGCCGACGCACCCACCCTGACGCCACGCGCCCTGCTCCGCCGGGTGGACCGCCACATCGCCTGGTGCCGTGATCGCGACGACGTGATCGAGCTGGATCGGCTCATCGACGGCGCCGACTCGACGCCGACCGTCAGCACCGCCCGGGGCGTCGCCGCCGATCCGACGACTGACGAGCGCCGCCTGCACGAGTTGGACGTACGGTTCGCCGAACTGGTCGAGGCCGCCGACGTGTCGGCCGCGGTCGACCCGAAGAGCGAGGACGAGCACATGCCGCCGCTGCTCGCCGCCGGCCTGGCCGCCTGGATCGCCGAGCAGGCGCCGACCGGCGCCACCTACAAGTACGATCCGCCGCCCGGCCGCAAGCCGGCGCTGCACGGGCGGCTCATCGAGGTGCTCGACGAGGCCACCGAGAACGAGGCGCACTGGTGCTTCCGGGCCGTCGCGCACCCCAATGCCGTCGCCGTCACCGCCCGGGTCAAGGCCGCCTGCACCCTCGCGGGATTGGACCGGGACCTGCCACAACGGCGGCTGATCCTGCTGCGCAACGGTCCGTGGCCCACCGGGAAGCGTACGACCGAGGTGTTGACAGGCTTCGACGCGGCCGGCGGCCTGCGGTGTGCGGTGCCGGAGGCGGACCTGCGGGTCTTCGCGGCGCTGCGGGTGATGGCGGCCGAACCGTCCACCGCCTTGCAGGAGTGGCTGGTGGCCCGCCGCCCGGCCAGCGGCACCGAGCTGTTCCGCGCGGTCCTGCCCGGGCCCGACGGCACCCGCGGCGGTGACCAGCCGCCGACGCCCGACGACGAGCCACCGTCGGGCGGCAGCGAATCCGACCCGACGAACGCGCCGGCCGCCGACGTCCCCGCCGACGTGTCGACGGGTGCGGCAGCCGAGCCCGTACCCGCTGACCCGGCCGACCCCGCGGTCGGCGAGGGCGGTCGGGCCGTCGGGCTGGGACGGACCGTCGACGGCGGTCACCCCTTCACGGTTGCCCTGGAGTCGTTGCGCCGCCACGCCGTCGTGTTCGCCGGGTCCGGCTCGGGCAAGACCGTGCTGATCCGCCGGCTGGTCGAGGAGTGCGCCCGCGAGGGGGTCTCCGCGATCGTGCTCGACCCCAACAACGACCTGGCCCGGCTCGGCGACCCGTGGCCCGACCCGCCGGGCGGCTGGGGCCCCGGCGACGCCGAACGCGCCGCCGACTACCTCGCGCACACCGAGGTGGTGGTGTGGACGCCCCGGGTCACCGCCGGTCGGCCGCTGAGCTTCCAGCCACTGCCCGACTTCACCTCACTGCGGGACTGGCCCGACGAGTTCGACCAGGCCGTCCGCTCCGCCGTGGAGGCGCTCGCGCCACGGGCGGGCGTGGACCGCTCCAGCCGGCTCGCCCAGCAGGGCAAGGCCGTCCTCACCGAGGCCCTCCAGGCGTACGCGCGCAGTGGGATGGTCGGCCTGCCCGGCTTCACCGAGTTCCTCGCCGATCTGCCCGAGGGGGTCAGTCGGCTGGCCCGCGCCGGGAAGCTCGCCGAGGAGTTGGCCGAGGCGCTCAAGGCGGCGATGGTCACCGATCCGCTCTTCGGCGGGGTCGGCGCGCCCGCCGACCCGGGGCTGCTGCTGACGCCCTCGGCGGGGCGGCGGGCCCGGATGTCGGTGATCAGTTTCGTCGGCCTCACCTCCGACCAGGAGCGACAGAGCTTCGTCAACCAGTTGCAGATGGCGCTCTTCGCCTGGATCAAGCGGCACCCCGCCGGTGACCGACCGCTGGGCGGGTTGTTCGTGATGGACGAGGCGCAGACGCTCGCGCCGTCGACCGGCACCACCGCCTGCACGGCCAGCTCGATCGCGCTGGCCTCGCAGGCCCGCAAGTACGGGCTCGGCCTGGTCTTCGCCACCCAGGCGCCAAAGGGTCTGCACAACCAGATCTCCGGCAACGCGACGACGCAGTTCTTCGGGCTGCTCAACGCGCCGGCACAGATCGACGCGGCCCGGCAGCTCGCCGAGGCCAAGGGCGGGCGGCTGCCGGACATCGGCCTGCTCAACAGCGGCGAGTTCTACGCCGCCGGGGAGGGGTTCTCGTTCGTGAAGGTCCGAACCCCGCTGTGCCTGACGCACCACCCGAAAGCGCCGTTGACCCCCGAGGAGGTTGTCGCCCGCGCCCGCCCGGCTGGGTAGCCTGGGGTCATGATCTTCATTACCGCCAAGTTCCGGATCCTGGCCGAGCACGCCGACCGGTGGCCGCAGATCGCCGCCGAGTTCACCGAGGCGACCCGGGCCGAGCCGGGCTGCCTGTGGTTCGACTGGTCCCGCAGCGTGGACGATCCGACCGAGTACGTGCTGGTCGAGGCGTTCCGCGACGACCAGGCCGGCGGAGCCCATGTCCAGTCCGCGCACTTCCGCACGGCTCAGGAGACCCTGCCGCAGTACCTGGCCGAGACGCCGCGGATCGTGAACGCCACGGTGCCGCAGGAGGACTGGTCGCTGCTCGGCGAGATGGCCGTTCCCGAGGGTCGCTGACCGCCACCGGCCAACGGTCCAGAACAGTCGTCACGGCAGCCGGTCCGCGAGCCGCGGTCGACGCAGCCGGCCCGCGGTCCGCTATCCGCCGTCAGCGCAGCTGGCGGGCGGTGAACCGGGCCGGCGGGTCGGCGATCACGTCCTGCGCCGCGATCAGCTGGATCTCCCGCGTGCCGGCCGCGAGAGTGGCCTCGAGCACGGCGTAGACGGAGGCGATGGTGCGTTCCAGCGCGGTAGCTGGTGAGCCGGTCGTCCACAGGTGGGCGAGGTACAGCGCCGCCGTGACGTCGCCCCCACCGTTCGGGTTGATCGGCAGCAACGGCGTGGTCACCGCCCAGGCGCCCTCGTCGGAGACCGCCACCACCTCCAGCGAGTCCGGCGGCAGATCGCCGTGGAGCACGCTGGTCACCAGGACGTGCCGAGGCCCGGTCGCACGCACGACGTCGACCGCGTCCAGCACCTCGGCCAGCGAGTTCGTGGTGCGACCGGCGAGGAAGTCCAGCTCGAAGTGGTTCGGCGTGATGATGTCCGCGCGGGGCACGACGGTGTCGCGTAGGTACTCCGGAATCCCCGGCCGGACGAACATGCCCCGGCCGGCGTCGCCCATCACCGGGTCGCAGCAGTACACCGCGGCCGGGTTGGTCGCCTTCACCGTCGCCACCGCGTCCAGGATCACCGCGCCCATGGCGGGGTCGCCCTGGTAGCCGGAGAGCACCGCGTCGGCGCTGCCGAGGACCCCGCGGTCCTCGATGCCCGCGATCACCTCCGCCACGTCCGCCGCCGGGAGCATCGGGCCCCGCCACGCGCCGTACCCGGTGTGGTTGGAGAAGTGCACAGTCAGGACCGGCCAGACCTCGTGCCCGAGGCGTTGCAGCGGAAAGGCCGCAGCCGAGTTGCCGACGTGACCGTAGGCGACCGACGACTGGATGGACAGGATCTTCACCGGCCCATCATCGCCGCTACGGCCGGCGGCGCAGCGACGGCCCGCCGAATCTGTCGGGTGGCCCACTCGCCGCCCGGTCGGCGGGACGGCACTGACGGGCGACCCGGACCGTGTCGTCCGGGCCGCCCGAGCGGTGGCGGGGCGACCGACACGCTGGGCGGCCGTCCCCGTCGTACGGTCAGCCGCCGAGGCTCGCCGCGGCCGAGGCGATCGATGAGGCGAAGTAGCTCACCTGGGTGTAGACACCCGGGTAGTTGGGCCGGGCGCAGCCGTTGCCCCAGCTGACGATGCCGACCTGGATCCAGGCGTTGGAGGCGTCGCGGCGGAACATCGGGCCGCCCGAGTCACCCTGGCAGGTGTCGGTGCCGCCGCTGGCATAGCCGGCGCAGATCTCCTGCGCGGGGATGAGATCCCCGCCGTAGTTGGCGTTGCAGGTGGAGTCGCTGACGAACGGCACGTTCGCCTTGAGCAGGTAGCGCTGCTGGCCGCCACCCTCCCGCGCGGCACCCCAACCAGCCACCGTGAAGGTGCCGCTGTCGTACGCGGTGGTGCTGGCGATCGGCAGCGTGCTCAGCCCGGTGACGGGGCTGGCCAGCCTGATCAGCGCCCAGTCGCGGCCGGCGCCGTTGTAGCCGGGGGCACGGTAGACGTAGTTGGACCGGACGGTGATCCGGCTGGACGACTGGAGGTCGACCGTCCCGAGCGTCGCGGTGATGCTGGTGTTGGTGCCGGTAGCGCCCACGCAGTGCGCCGCGGTGAGCACCAGCCGGGCGCTGTACAGCGCCCCGCCGCAGCCCATCGAGAGACGCACCATGAACGGGAACTCGCCCTGAGCGGCGCGGGTGCCGCCGACGACGTTCGGCGTCATGGGGCTGTCGGCCGCGGCAGCCGGCGCGGTGAGGGTGAGGCTGGCCGCGGTCACCGCGGCCAACGCGGTGGCCAGCAGGCCAGTGAGGGTACGCCAGCGAACCATGCATTCCTCCGCATCAGGATGGCACGCCTCGTGAGCGCACCGCAGTCGAGATAGCGGTCATCATATTGAGGTATGTAGATCTAACGGGTCATCCTCTCTGGGTCGTACCACCTGCGGTATGGATCTCACGCGGTGCGGCGCGGAGCCTGTGGGCGACCGGTGGTCAGGCGTCCGGCGTGCCGGTGCTCTCCCGGCGGAGAAGCCGGAACGGGGTCTGCACGGTCAGCGGCCCCGCAACCTCCGTGCCCTCGATGCGGGCGACGAGGCGACGCACCGCGAGACGGCCGATCTCCCTCTTGTCCGGGGCGATGGTGGTGAGGGTCGGGGCAGTGAACCGCCCCTCCTCGATGTCGTCGATCCCGACCACCGCGACGTCCTCGGGCACCCGGTGACCGGCCTCGGCCAGCGCCCGCAGCGCGCCGATGGCGACCAGGTCGTTGTAGCCGAACACCGCGTCCGGCGGGTCACCGAGGGCGAGCAGGTCACGCATGGCGCGCAGGCCGTCGAGCCGGCCGAACGCCTCGGTGCCGGCGACCAGCAGTGGTCGGTACGGCAGGCCGGCGGCCGCCAGGGCCTCCCGGTAACCCCGGACCCGCAGATGGGCCGACTGCCGGTCACCTCCCGGGGTGGCGCCGATGAACGCTATCCGGCGGCGGCCGATCGCCACGAGATGCCGGATCGCCACGTGACTGGCGGCGACGTTGTCGATGGCGATGTGGTCGTGTGGCACGTCGTAGACGCCCTCGCCGATCAACACGAGCGGGCCGCCGGCCGTCCGGGCCAGCACCTCCTCCCGGCCGATGCGCACCGGGCTGAGGATCAGGCCGTCGATGATGCGCTGCCGGGAGCCGTCGAGGAGCGCCAGCTCCGCCTCCCGGTCCGCGGCGGTGTTCTCCATGACCAGCGTGTAGCCGAGCGCGGCGGCCTCGGAGATGGCGATCTCGGCGAGTTCGGCGAAGTACGGGTTGGTCAGTTCCGGAATGGCCAGGGCGATCAGGCCGGTACGGCCCCGGCGGAGGTGCCGGGCGCCGAGGTTGGGGCTGTAGCCGAGTTCGTCGATCGCCTGCTGCACCCGTTGCCTGGTCCGCTCCCCCACCGGCCGGTACCCGTTCACCACGTTCGAGACGGTGGCCAGCGAGACACCGGCGCGCTGGGCGATGTCCTTCAGGTTGACGACCATCCCCAGCCTTTCGGCAATTCGACCGGCGGGTCGACCGGGCATTGATGAACAAGCATTGACGGGAGGGTCGACGCGGCTCTATAACGTTATACAGGTGATGATGGATGTCAATATGCCGGTCACCGTTGGCGCGTGGAGATCCCACCGACATCCGTCGCTGACGCCCGCCCCCCGTCAATGACCACCCGATGCCCACCACCCACGCGCTTCGGGCCTGGCTGCACCGCCCGCGGCGACTCGTCCCCCGGAGACGGCATGACACGTCACGTCCCCATCCGCCCCGCCCTGCCTCTGCTGCTCGCCATCGCCCTGGTCGCCGGCGTTCTCGCCGCGCCCGCCTCACCGGCGTACGCCGCACCGGCCAAGACGCCGCCACTGAGCACCCCCTGGACCAGCCAGGCGCTGGCCGGCACACCACTGCCCGAGTACCCGCGACCCCAGATGACACGGCCGGACTGGCTCAACCTCAACGGCGAGTGGCAACTACGCCAGTCGACGACCGACGACGCCCCGCAGTTCGGCACCAACCTGCCCGAGCGGGTCAACGTGCCCTTCCCGGTGGAGAGCGCCCTGTCCGGCATCCAACGGGCAGCCAACGACAACCGCAACTACCTGTTCTATCGACGGACCGTCACCATCCCGGCGAACTGGTCGGATCGGCGCACCCTGCTGCACTTCGGCGCGGTCGACTGGCAGAGCACCGTCTGGGTCAACGGTGTCCGCGTCGGCGCGCACACCGGCGGCTACGACGCCTTCACATTCGACGTGACACCCCAGCTCACCACCGGGACGAACGAGATCGTCGTCAAGGTCTGGGATCCCACCGACACCCGGCAGAACGGCAGCCTGCCCGCCATCGGCAAGCAGACCAAGACACCTGGCGGGATCTTCTACACCCCCAGCTCCGGCATCTGGCAGACCGTCTGGATGGAGCCGGTGCCCGCCGCCTCGATCAGCAGCGTGGACGTCTACCCGAACCTGAGCGACAACACAGTGCGGGTCCGGGTCTTCACCCGGGGCGACGTGAGCGGCCACAGCGTGCTCGCCGAGACGCTGAACGGCACCACAGTGGTGGGCTCGGCCACCGGCGGTTTCACCGACTTCAGCGTGCCGGTGCCCAACGCCCGCCGCTGGTCACCGGACGACCCGTTCCTCTACAACCTCCGGGTGACAGTGCGCGGCGCCACCGGTGCCGCAGTGGACCGGACCCTGCACTACTTCGGCATGCGGGAGATCACTACCGGCCTGGTCAACGGGGTGCTGCGCCCCAAGCTCAACGGCCAGTTCGTGTTCCAGGTCGGCACCCTCGACCAGGGCTACTGGCCGGACGGGCTCTACACCGCGCCCACCGACGCCGCCCTCGCCTTCGACCTGCAGAAGCACAAGGACCTGGGCTTCAACATGGTGCGCAAGCACATCAAGGTCGAGCCCCAGCGCTGGTTCTACCACGCCGACCGGCTCGGCCTGCTGGTCTGGCAGGACATCCCGTCGCTGACCGCACAGGACGTCGACCCCACCGATGCCCAGCAGGCGCAGTTCGAGGCCGAGGCACGCGAGATCGTCGACGAGCATCGCAGCTCACCCGCCGTGATCGCGTACACGCCCTACAACGAGGGCTGGGGCGAGCGCTCCCTCGCCGACACCCGGCGGGTCGCGCAGAACATCAAGAACCAGGACCCGACACGTCTGGTCAACCCGCACAGCGGCCACAACTGCTGCCAGTCGCTGGGCAACCCCGGCAACGGCGACATCGACGACTGGCACGTCTACCTCGGTCCGGACTCCCCCGTGCCGTCGAGCAGCCGGATCGCGGTGCTCGGTGAGTTCGGCGGCCTGGGCCTGCACACCCCGGGCCACGAGTACAGCCCGAACGGCAGCTTCTTCGCGTACGAGTGGCAGTCCAGTTCGAACGCCCTCACCGACCGGTACGTGGGGCTGGTGCAGGGCACCCAGAACCTGATGCTCGGCAAGGGGCTCAGCGCCTCGATCTACACCGAGATCACCGACCTGGAAGGTGAGCTGAACGGGTTCCTCACCTACGACCGACAGGTGATCAAGATGGATCAGGCGCGGGTACGCGCCGCCAACACCGCCCTGATCAACGCCTCGAAGGCCATCGGCAGCTCGGCGCCCGTCGCCCTGCCGGTCAACACCCGCCGGTCGTTGCGGGTGACCACGCCCGGCTTCACCAACCGCTACCTACGCCACCAGGACAGCCTGGCCTACACGGAGGTGGTCGACGCGGCGAGTTCCAGCCTGCTCAAGGCCGACGCCACGTACGCGATCCGGCCCGGCCTGGCCGGTTCCGGTTGCTACTCGTTCGAGTCTGTCAACTTTCCCGGGCAGTACCTGCGCCACCAGAACTCCCGGGTCCGCAACTCGCCCGACGACGGCTCCGCGCTGCTGCGCGCGGACGCCACCTGGTGCGCCCGCACCGGGCTGACCGGCAGCGGCGTGTCGCTGGAGTCGTACAACTTCAGAGGCAGGTACCTGCGGCACTACAACGCGGAGGTCTGGCTCAGCAACGGCGCCGGCGGAGACGCGTACAACACGCCGACGTCGTGGACGGCCGACAGCACCTGGAGCGTCGCCGCGCCGTGGGCACCGTGACCGCTGTGCGCTGAGCGCACCGTCAGGACAAGAAGAAGCGCGGGGGTTCCGGTGTGGCCGGAACCCCCGCGACGCGTGGACGGTGTCGCGGGCCGACTCCGCCCGCCCCGGGCTCGCCGGCGAATTCCGTCGCGGTCGGTGACCGGACTCCGGCGTCACTCGTCGCCTCGGGGGTCGTTTCCCCGGTCATGAGCGAGAGCGGCGCGTTGATTGCACGGTTCGGCCGGGTCGACTTCACGGCAAGGACCGGGCCGCAACTTGCATATGGCCAGGTTCGCTCGGCTGTTGCAACACGCAATTATGCCGACCAATAAATAGACAAGAATCAATCTTGACTTGTACGGCCGGTAAGCGCACCGTAAAAAGCCAGAGGCAGATGCACGCCATTATCGGCCCGGCTGAAGTGGATCGCTAAATGGGGGCGCTGCCGGTTCCGCGCCGGGCGCATCAGGAGGCTTTCATGCGGTTGAATCCGTTCACCGGAGTCTATCTCACCGATCCGGCAAGCATGTGGCGGCGCATTCTCGACCATCCCGACGGGGCGCACTACGCCGAGGATCTGGGCCTGTGGTTGATCAGCCGGCACGCAGATGTCCGGCGGGCCCTCGCCGACGCCACGACATTCGCCAACGCCCTCACCCTCGCCCCGGTCTACGAGGTGTGCCCACCGGCACTGAACGTCATCATGCAGATCGACGCGCCACCCACGACGGCCGCCGCCGATCCACCGACGCACCCGCGCACCCGGCGGGCCCTGCGGGCGACCTTCGCGAACACCGCCGAGCGGGTCGAGGCCGAGTACGGGGCGATCATCCGACGCCGGGTCGACCAGTTGGTGTCCCGTCTCGCCGCCCGTCAGGGCGATCAGGTCGACCTGATTCCGGAGTTCGCGACCGAGCTTCCCCTGCTGGTGGTCCTGGACATCCTCGGGGTGCCCGACGCCGACATCGGGCGGATCCGGAGCTGGGCGGACGGTCAGATCGCCCTCGTCTGGGGGCAGCCGGACCCGGCCGAGCAGGTACGCCTGGCGCAGGGCCTGCTGGAGTTCTGGCACTACTGCGAGGACCTGGTCCGCCAGCGGGTGGACAGTGGACACCGGGGCGAGGACTTCATCAGCCGCGCCCTGGACTACCGGGACGACGACGACAGCGTGCTGACGGTGCCCGAGGTGGCGAGCCTTGCCTTCAACCTCCTGGTCGCGGGCCACGAGACCACCGCCGGGTTGCTCGCGCACGCCCTCGATGAGGCCCTGTCCGCTCCCCAGCGCTGGTCGGCGATCACCGCGGACCCCGGGCTCCTCCCCGCCTTCGTGAGCGAGACGCTCCGGTTCGCACCCGCCATCGACGGTTGGCTGCGGGTGACCACCCGGGATGTCACAGTGGGGGCGGCGACGATCCCCGCCGGGGCGCGTTGCCTGCTGTTGATCGGAGCGGCGAACCGGGACCCGGCGGCGTTCCATGACCCGGACCGGTTCGACCCACACCGGGCCGATGTGGGCAATCACCTGTCGTTCGGCCACGGTCCACATTTCTGCATCGGTGCGGGATTGGCGCGACTTGAGGCCGGAATCGCCCTCAGCCGGCTGGCCGAAGCCATTCCCGGGCTGAGGTTGGCACCGGAGCAACATCGCTCGTACAAACCCAATGTCGCGTTTCGTGCGCACCGCACGCTGCTCGCGATAATCGACGTCCCGGCGCCCACGGACGTGCCGGCGGCACGCGACGGCGCGACGGCCGAAGTGCACGCGGCCTGAGTGGGCACGGGTGCCAGCGGCGCTGACCTGCTGACGGGTCGACTGTGGGTGGGCCGTCGCCGACAGGTCCCCACCCGGCGCGCCTCAGCGCCGGCACCGGGTCCGGCGAGGACCTTTCCCGCTTTCGCCGACGATCCATGCCGGTGAACGTCTTCACACCCATCACGTCCTGGGTTAAGAATTGCCCTCTGTGAATGTTCAGCTCATCGGCCAATCTCGATCTGGTGTCCGCCGCTGAATGTCCGTTCCACGAAGGTGAGCGCATGGAGCACACGTCCCCGTCGAGCTCGGCTCACTCTGCCGCCAGTCAGCGGTTCCGACGGGAGTTGCGCGACTGCCGCGTCCAACGGGGTCTTACCCAACGAGCCCTGGCGGACCTGGTGCGGTTCAGCCGGGAGACGGTCGCGGCGGTCGAGTCAGGTCGCCGGTTCGGCAGTCACGAGTTCGCACTGCGCTGCGATGACGTGCTCGGCACCGGCGGCCGACTGGCCGCGCTGTGGCCACGGGTCGCGGCCGAGCAGTTGGCGGCCGACGGTCGCCGAGGCCCTCGCGCGGCGGAACCAGCTCAACTGGATCGGCAGGTGCCGCGACAGCGTGGACGGCGGGACGCGCGCGACCCGGGCGCCGTGGTGGACGCGATCGACGAGCTGCGTGAGTTGATCGGCCAGGTGCTCAACGGTCAACCTGAACCGGATCAACCGGAGCGGCGGCACCCGTCGGTGGAACCCCTCGACAACCAGCGCTGACCCGGCGAATCCAGTTCGACCGCACGGCGTCACCGGTCGCTGACGTTGGGTACAGATGCTGGTACGGGCAGTTTGTACCACGGCCAGGTCTGGTCTACGAGCGCGGCTTCCGGCCGAATGGGACTTGCATTCGGCAACGTGCGGATAGACCGTCATCGACGAGTCGTGGGAGTCAATCTTGGCGTCGAGCACCCGGTCCCACGCGGCCAGACCCTACCCGACCCGGCGACGCGGCTGGAAGATAGCCGGCCGGATGCGCCTCATCGTCGTGGCCCCACTCGTCGCCGTGATCGGCTTCGCCGGTCTCGCACTGACCGAGAGCGCACGCCAGACCGCCCGCGCCAGCGACCTGCAGATCCTGGCGCAGGTCGGTGCCGAGGCCGGCGACCTGGCCTACCGCCTGCAACGCGAACGCATCGCCGCCGCCGACCTGCTCACCTATGCCCGACCGGAGCAGCAGGACGCCTTCGGCGCGGAGATGGCCGCCACCGATGACGCCGTCGCCCGCTACCGCGGGCAGCGTGACCGACTGTCCACCGACGACGGCACCGGCTCGGCACTCCTGCGGCGCATCGACGCGGCTCTGGACGGCCTCGCCCCGCTGCGCACCCAGGTGCGCACCGCCACGCACGCGTCGGTCTCGGCGATGACCTTCAGCTACCGCATCGCGATCGCCGACCTCATCAACTTTCGGGAGAACGTCTCACACGGCGTGGTGGACGCCCCACTCGCCGACGGGATCCGGGCCTCCGCGGCGCTGTCGAAGACTGCCGAGGCCATCGGCCAGCAGCAGGTGGCCGTGCTACGCGCCGTCGCGGGCGGCGAACTGACCCCAGCCATGCAGCAGGACATCACAGCGGCCCGCACCAGCTACACCGAGTCGAGCCTGTCGTTCCTGGCCCTTGCCCCAGCCGAGTGGGGCATCTGGTGGGAGCAGGCCGGCACCGGCAAGGAGGCGCTGACCCTGCAACGGATGCAGGACGAGGTTTCCCGGGCGCAGCCGGGATCGCAGCTGAAACTGGAGACCGACGCCTGGGTGTCCACCACCCAGACGCGCGCCGCCCGGCTGGCCGACCTGCGCGCCAGGGTCGACGACGCGGTCCGCGACGACGTTCGGGCCGCGCACGCCGACCAGCGCCGCAGGGCCGTGGCCGAGGCAGCCAGCGTTCTCCTGGCCCTGATCCTGACCGCGTTGGTGACCTGGGCCGTCGCACGGCAGATCACCCGACGGCTGCGCCGGCTACGGGACGCGGCCAACGCCGTTGCCTTCGAACAGCTTCCCGCCGTGGTGGCCCAGCTCCAACAGCCCGGCAGCGCCGCCGTCGACCCACAGAAGCTTGCCCAACAGCAGTCCAGCGCCGCCCTCGAACCGTCCAGCGACGACGAGATCGGCGAACTGGGGCAGGCGTTCAGCGCCGTGCACCAGGCCGCCGTGCGGACCGCCGCCGAACAGGCGGTCATGCGCGCCAACACCGCCGACATCTTCATCCACCTGAGCCGCCGCGAACAGCGACTGGTCGACGCCGTCCTGGCCCAGGTCGACCTGGTCGAGCGGGACGAAACCGACCCCGACCGGCTCGACCAGCTGTACACACTCGACAACCTGGCGACCCGGATGGGCCGGATCAACGCCAGCCTGCTGGTGCTCGGCGGTGTCGGCGTGGGTCGCGTACGCCAGCGCGACGTTCCGCTGCAACAGGTGCTCCAGGCAGCGCTGTCCCAGATCGAGCACTACGCACGGGTCCGACTCGGCATGATCGACGGGGACGTCGCGGTGGCCGCAAAGACCGTCGACGAGGTCGTGCACCTGCTCGCCGAACTCATGGACAACGCCACGACGTACTCGCCGCCGGGCAGCGAGACCTGGGTGAGCGGCCGGAGCCTGGGAGACCGCGTCATCGTCCAGATCAGCGACGAGGGTGTGGGGCTGTCCACCCAACGGATGCAGCAGCTCAACGACCTGCTGGCCCACCCACCGGCCATCGACGTGGCCGCCGTACGGGCGATGGGCCTGGTCGTCGTGGGTCAACTCGCGGCCCGGCTGGGCGCCACAGTCCAACTGCGACGCGGCCCCCGACGCGGCATCCTCGCCGAGGCGACACTGCCCGCGACGATCATCCGGTCGCTGCCGCCGGAGGAGTACCTGCTCGCGCCCGGCAGGCTGTCGCGGCGGGCAGCGCGGACGCCCAGCCCGCCGCCGTACCAGCCGCGCCCCGAGCCCACCGCCGGTCGCCAGCCGACCGAACGGACCCTGCCGGCCGCGCCGGTCTTCCGACCGGCTCCCCCACCCCCTGACCGGGGTGACGCGCCCACCGAGGAGCTGCTCATCTTCGAACAGGTCAACCACTGGTTCCAGAGCGACGTCGTCGACGGTCAGAACGGCCAGCAGTGGTCCAGCCCCGCCGACGACGCCTGGCGAACGGCCGCCCAGGCGCACACCCCCGAGGTCGCCACGACCACGAACTCCGGCCTGCCCAAACGGCAGCCGCAACGGCACCTCGTGCCCGGCGGTGTGACAGTGCCCCAGCAGCAGCAACGGTCCGAGTACCGCGACCCGGCGCAGGTGGCGACGGCGATGGCCGCGTACGCGCGGGGCGTGGCGAACCGCCGGCGCACCCCGATCAACCTCGGTAACAAATGACGCGACAGGAGAGCACGTGACCGACCAACAGGATCTCGGCTGGCTGCTGGACAACTTCGCCGCGCGCGCGACCGAGGTCAGCCACGCGATAGCCATTTCCAGCGACGGCCTGATGGTGGCCGCCACCCGCGACCTGCCACCGGACCGGGCCGACCAGTTGGCCGCCACGGGTAGCGGGCTGGTCAGCCTGCTGCGGGGGGCGGCGGCCTTCTTCGACGCCGGCGCGGTGATCTCCAACGTCACCCAGCTCGAGGGCGGCTTCATGTTCTCCATGGCCTTCAACGACGGCGCATCGCTGCTGGTGCTCGCCGCGCCCGAGTGCGACGTGGGCAAGGTGTCCTACGAGATGACCGAGCTGGCCAACCGCATCGGGGACGCGCTGACCCCCGCTGCCCGGGCGGCGCTCGCCCGCAGCCGCTGACCACCCCGGCGCCCCCACGCCGGAGACCCCTTCCCCTTCCTCTGGAGTTAGACATGCCTCTCACCACGCCTTGGCGCAGCCGTGCCCTCACCGCCGCGCTGCTCGCCGCCGTGTTGACCACCAGCACGGCCTGCGGCGACGACGCTCCGGGCACGAGCGCCGGCGGCTCGATAAAGATCGGCCTGCTCGCGTCGCTGTCCGGGACGTACCAGGCGGTCGGCACGGAGATCCGCGACGGCTTCCAGCTCTACCTGGACACCCACGACGGCAAGTTGGGCGGCCGGAAGGTGGACCTCGTCGTCGCGGACGAGGGCAACGGCGCGCAGACCGCCGTCCCGGCCGCGACCAAGCTGCTCAAGCAGGACCGGGTGTCCGCGCTGACCGGCATCGTCGGTGGCGGCTCGGTCGCCGGGGTCACCCCGGTGCTCAACGAGACCAAGGTGCCGCTGGTCGGCTCCAACGGCAGGCCGGAACTCAAGGACGTCTCCCGGGTCTGGCACACCTCGTACCTCTCCGACGAGCCCGGGGCGGCGATCGCCCAGCACGTCCGCGACAACGTGAAGGGCTCCGTGTACGCGATCGGCCCGGACTACCAGGGCGGTTGGGACGAGCTGCGCGGCTTCACCGACGCGTTCGGCAAGATCGGTGGGAAGCTCGCGAACGCCGACGGCAAGACGACCTTCACGCCGTTCCCGGCCACCACCAACTTCCTCCCGTACTTCGCCCGCATCAAGGCATCGGGAGCGGCGGCCGTCTACACCTTCTACGCCGGCAGCGCCGCTGTCGACTTCGTGAAGCAGTACGCGCAGTCCGAGATCAAGGACATCCCGTTGTACGCGGCCGGGTTCCTCACCGAGGGCGGCGTGCTCAACGCGCAGGGCGAGGCCGCCCGCGACATCTACTCGGTGCTCAACTACTCGCCCGACCTCGACAACGCGGAGAACCGCGCCTTCGTGGCCGCGTGGAAGGCGAAGCACGACGGTTCCCCGACGACCTACGCGCTGGCCTCGTACGACGCGGCGGCGGTGCTGGACCGGGCGATCGGCGCCGCCGGAAGCGACCCGACCCCCGAGGCCATCAACACCGCCATCGGCCAACTCGGTCAGATCGCCAGCCCGCGCGGCACCTGGCAGTTCTCCACCACCACGCACTCACCGGTGCAGAAGTGGTACCTGCGGCAGGTCCGCCAGGACGGCCGGGCGCTGTCCAACACCGTCGTGGGTGACCTCGCGACCGTCGGCCGGTGATAGCTGTGGCGGCCGGCACGAACCGGATCGACCCGTACCTGATCCCGGCGTTGGACGGAGTCGCCTACGGGCTGCTCGTGTTCGTCGCCGCGTCGGGCCTGGTCTTCTGTTTCGGCGTCGCCAACATCCTCAACCTGGCGCACGGCCTGCTCTACGCGATCGGCGGGTACACCGCCGCGGCGCTGCTCGACGGCGGCTGGGCGAGCTTGGCGTTGGCGCTGGCGATCGGGGTGCTGGCCGCCGCCGCGACGGGGGTGCTCCTGGCCGGCCTGCTCACACCGGTCGCCACCGGCAATCACCTGAGTCAGGCGCTGTTGACGTTCGGGGTGGCGCTGGCCGGCGGCAGCCTGCTCGTCGCCGGCTTCGGGCCCGACAATCCGCAGGTTCAGGTGCCCGCGGCCCTGGAGGGGTCGGTGATGGTCGCCGGTCACCGCTACGCCGCGTACCGGTTGGTCTTCATCGTCGTCGCCGCCGTGCTCGCCGTCGCCCTCTACCTGGTGGTGCGACGCACCAGGGCCGGGATGCTGGTCCGGGCGGCCGTCGACGACCCGGAGATGGTCGCCTGTCTGGGCGTGAGTCCGGCACGGATCCGGGCCGGTGTGCTCGCCGCCGCCGGTGCGCTGGCCGGCGCGGCCGGAGTCCTGGGCGCGCCCATCATCGGCCCCGGCACCGGCACCGCCGACACGGTGCTGCTGCTCTCCCTGGTGGTGGTCGTCCTCGGTGGTCTCGGGTCGATGGCGGGCACCCTGCTGGCCGCGCTCGCGATCGGCGAGATCCAGACGCTGGGAGTGGCGCTGCTGCCGTCCGCCGCGCCGTTCCTGCTGTTCGCCGCCATGGCGGCAGTGCTGGCCGTGCGGGCGCGCGGCCTGGCCGGCAGGTGGAGGACGGCATGAGAGGCGAGGTGATCCGGCGGGTTCGGGGCGGCATCGCGGCGCTGGTCCTGGTCGGCCTGGTCGCGGCGCCCTGGATGGTCGACGACTACACCACGGCGATCCTCGCCCGGACGCTGGCGCTGGCACTGGTCGGGGTGAGCGTGGCCCTGCTCACCGGCGTCGCCGGCATGCCCACCCTCGGCCAGACCGCACCGTACGCGGCCGGCGCCTACGCGTGCGCCGTGGTCGGCAGCCGGGTCTCCGACGTCGGCGTCGTGCAGCTCGTCGTCGCGGCGGCCGCAGGGGCGCTGCTGGCCGCGCTCACAGTGCCGCTCGTCGTGCACGCCCGAGGGGTGATCGTCCTGATGATCACCCTGGCCGTCGGTGAACTCGTCGTCATCGTCCTGGGGCGGTGGCGGTCGGTGACCGGTGGCACGGACGGACTGGCCGGCATCCCCGCGGTCCGCCCGTTCTGGGGGCTCCCGGCCCTGGCCGACGATCAGGCCCGTTACCTGTACGCCCTGGCCGTCGTGGCCACGCTGGTCGGCGCGGTGCTGGTGCTGCTGCGTACCCGGGCCGGGCTGGTGCTGCGTGCCGGCCGCGACGACGAGACGCGGCTGCGGGCCAGCGGACACCGGGTGGCGCTGCACCTGTCCGGCGCGCACATCGCCGCCGGGGCGATCGCCGGTGCCGCCGGCTCGCTCCTGGTCGTCGCCCAGCAGTACATCTCCCCCGCCGACTTCGGCTTCGACACGTCCGCGCTGCTGCTGCTCGGTGTCGTCATCGGTGGCACCGCCTCGGTGGGTGGCGCTCTGGTGGGTGCGGCGTTGGTCATCGCCGTCCGGGACTGGCTGTTCGGGGTGCTGCCCGGCCACGCGCCACTGGTGCTGGGCGCGCTGTTCGTGGCGACTGTCTACCTGCTGCCCACCGGCGTCGACCGGGCCCGGGGTCGGCTGCGCCCGCCGGGCGTCCCGACGCTGCGGCCGGACCGGCCAGCCGCCCCTGATCAGGCCACCGTTGCGGAGTTGCACCGATGACCGGCCTGTTGGAAGCCCAGGAGATCAGCGTGCGGTACGGCTCGCTCGCCGCGCTCGACGGCGTGGACCTGTGCATCCACGACGGCCAGCGGCACGCGTTGATCGGCCCGAACGGGGCCGGCAAGACGACCCTGCTCAACGTGCTCGGCGGGTCCACCAGGCCGCAACGCGGCACGGTGCGGTTCGACGGACGGGACGTCGCTCGACTCGGCCCGGCAGCCCGGGCCCGGCGGGGCATCAACCGCATCCACCAACGACCCGCGGTCTTTCCGACGCTCACCGCGACGGAGAACGTCGTGGTGGCCGCGCTGCCACGGATCATCCCGCGCCGCTCGTGGTGGCCGGGCGGACGCCGACGCGCCGCACAACGCCTGGCCGGTCCGCTGCTGGATCAGATGGGGCTCACCGCCGTCGCGACGGTGCCCGCCGGGCACCTCGCGCACGGGCAACGACGCCAGTTGGAGATCGCGATGGCCCTGGCCGGTCGCCCCCGCCTACTGCTCCTCGACGAACCGGCGGCCGGGTTGTCCGCCGTCGAGGTCGGCCGGCTGGTCGAGTTGCTCCAGGCGCTGCCCCGGGCGGTCGCCGTGTTGCTGGTCGAACACCGACTGGACCTGGTGTACGCCCTCTCCGACACGGTTACCGTGCTGCGCGACGGTCAGACGCTGGCCGCCGGCACACCTGACGAGATCCGTACCTCGCCGCTGGTGCGGCAGGCCTACGCCGACGGGGTGGCCTGATGCTCACTGTGGATCGTCTCTGCGCCGGCTACGGCGGGGGAATCGTCCTGCACGAGGTCAGCCTGCGGGTACGCCCGGGCAGCATCCAGGCCGTGGTGGGCCGCAACGGGGCGGGCAAGAGCACACTCGTGCACACCATCGCCGGCCTGGTGCGGGCGTCCAGCGGTCGCGTCGAGATCGGCGGTGTGCACGTCGCCGGCCGGCAACCGCATCGCATCGCCCAGTCCGGTGTGGGTCTCGTCCCGCAGGGCCGACGGGTCTTCTCCCGGTTGACGGTGGCCGAGCACCTGCACCTGGCGGCCGCGCCGTGGCGGGCCCCCACCTCCGGCGGCGAGGGCTGGACGGTAGCCCGGACCCTGGAACTGTTGCCGAGGCTGGCGGTGCGGCTGCGACACCGCGGCTGCGAACTCTCCGGCGGTGAGCAGCAGATGCTGGCGATAGCCCGTGCGCTGCTCGGCCAGCCCCGGGTGCTGCTGCTCGACGAACCATGTGAGGGGCTCTCGCCCGACCTGGCGGCGCGGGTCCGCGAACTCGTCAACGGCCTCGCCGCCGACGGCCTGACCGTGCTGCTCGTGGAGCAGCAACTCCAGCACGCCATCGAGCTCGCGGACCGGGTGGCGGTGCTGGAGTACGGCCGGGTGGTGTACGACCGGCCGACGGCGGAGGCCCGCCGCGATCCGGCCCCACTGGCGGCGATGTTGAGCGTCGCCGCCGTTGCGCCACCCCCGGCCAACCGACCGACCCCTCGGCTCTGGGCCGACACCCCGTAGTCACCCGACCCTTCATGGAGAGGTAGACACCGATGACAACAGCTACGAGCGATGACACGTACACGTTCGACAACGGCGCACCGGACGCCGTGCCCCAGATGCACGCCCTGGAGTCCTTCCTGGATCCGATCACGACGCGTCGGCTGGCCCGTCCGGTGCTGGAGCCGGGCGCCACCTGCTGGGAGGTCGGGGCGGGTGGCGGCTCGATGGCCCGGCGGATGGCCCGCGCTGTCGGCGACGACGGCCACGTGCTGGCCACCGACATCGACCCCACCCACCTCGTGGCCGAGGGCAACCTGCACGTACGCCAGCACGACGTGCGCACCGAACCGCCACCCGGGGACGCGTTCGACCTGATCCACGCCCGGCTGGTGCTGCTGCACCTCCCCGATCGACGACGGGTCCTGCGCACGCTCACCGGCGCGCTCGCGCCCGGCGGGTGGCTGGTGGTCGAGGAGTTCGACTGCACCGCGCCGCAGCGGGTGCTGACCGCGCCCAGCGACGACGCCGCGAAGCTCTTCGCGCAGGTCATGGACGCCATGATGGGTGTCCTGGAGGACCACGGCGCTGACCTGGGCTGGGCGCAGGACGTACACACCGAGATGGCTCTCGCCGGTCTGACCGACCTGGACACCATCACGCACTCGCAGAGCTGGGCCGGCGGATCGACCGGAACGTCGCTCTACGAGACCAACTCCCGCCAGTTGGAGCCGGACCTGCTGGCGGCCGGGCTGTCACCCCAGCAACTGCACGCCTTCCGGCGGCTGCTCAGTGACCCCGGCTTCGCCGTCATGTCGTACCACTTCGTCTCCACGCGGGGCCGCCTACCGAGCTGAGCAGGTGGACCACCGCGCGGAGCGCGGTCACGCCGTCCGTACCTCTCCCGCCGCAGCACCTCCCCCCGCTGCGCTCCGGACAGCTCTACGACGGCGTCGATCGCACCGGCCGGGCTCCCTCGCGAGGGAGCCCGGCCGGCCCGCACCCGCACCCGCACCCGCACCCGCACCCGCCCGATCTTGCACTTTCGGTCGCCGACAGTGTGTCGGGACAGAAAGCGCAAGATCGCGGCTCGTGGGCGGGCTGGACTCGTGGATCATGGAGTTGTGGTGCCTGAAGTAGCACCTTTAACGACTTTTGTGGCCCACCACAACTCCATGATCGACGAGGTGGTGTGCTGGTTCGGACCGATGGTCGGAGATCGTGGCTCAACGCGGAGTGGTCTCCTGGTCGGCCAGGACAATCAGGTCGTCCGGGCGGGCCGACAGCGGCGCTGTCGCTCCGTCGAGCCACACGAGATAGCCCACCGGCGGACCGGAGGAACCCCACCGGGCACCGACGATCGTGGCCGACCGCGCGTCCTGCGGCTGCGTGATCAGGCGTACCCGGGTGCCCGGCGCGTGTCCGTCGTCGGCGACGATGAGCAGCGCGTCGAGGATCTGCCGGACCCCGGCGACGGGCAACCCCGGAACCCACGGCTCACCCGCGTATCCCAGTCGCGGCGTCATCATCGTGCTCAGCAGCGCGGTCTGCCGGATCGCCTCCTGGCGGACCAGCCCGTCCACGCTGCGTTCGGCCACGGTCAGCGCCTTCTGGATGCTCGACCAGAGGGCCAGGGGCTCCTGGTCGAGCAGGCGGCGGGCCTCGCGGTCGATTTCGGCGCAGGCCGTGTCGAGCGCTGTGTCCTCGCCGAGTTCCGCGATCCAGGCGAGGTCCCCCACCTCGGGCAGCAACCCTGGCGAATCGGCCACGATCACGACGTACAGCATCGCGAGCAGTTCCTCGCTGCCCTCGCCGTGATAGAGCGGGCCCACCCCGCTGCCGGGACGCCCCCGGCTGGGCGGGAACCGCTCGACGAGGTGCTGCGCGCGGCCATGAGGCAGGGCAGCGGCGCGCCTGGTGTCCGACACCCGCTCCTCGAACGACCGCCGCTCACGGCGTTCGACGAGCAGTTGGCGATGCGGGTCGAACCCGATCGGATAGATCGTCCGCCCGTACCGGGAGAGTGTTTCGCCGGGCCGGAGACCGACCGTGTCGAGTTGCCGGGCCGCCTCCGAGTAGGCAACGCCAGCCAGCGCTGCATGCTCCCGGATGGCGCGCTTGCGGGCGCGTCCCGGGGCCGGGGTCCGTCGGGGGATGGGATCAGACATGACGCCTCCGGTGCAGCCCCACGCACTCCACCGAACGGGCGACGTGACCGGCACGCCGGAAGTCGACACATCGGCGCGGAGTCGGAGACTCTTGGCCCCAGGCATGCGGTCAGGCGTGGGCCACCACATCGGGCGCTGGCAGGCGCTCTGCCGTGGCCAGCATATCGTGACGCCGACCATCGGTGTGGATCTGACCGCCCGCGCTCTCGGCCCCGGTGTCAGACGCTGTCGGCCCGTGTCGGTGGCGTGTCAGGGCGGTGTCAGCGGGCCCGCGCAGACTCGACGCATGACAGCTGACCTGGTGATCGAGGCCGAGGGCCTCGTGAAGACGTTTGGGAAGACGAGGGCGCTGCAGGGCGTGGACCTCGCCGTACCCCGTGGGACGGTGCTCGGGGTGCTCGGACCCAACGGCGCCGGTAAGACCACCGCCGTGCGCATCCTCTCCACCCTGCTCACCCCGGACGGCGGGACCGCCCGAATCAGCGGTTTCGACGTGGTACGGGACGCCGAGCGCGTTCGGCAGAGCATCGGCCTCACCGGCCAGTACGCCTCGGTCGACGAGGACCTGACCGGGCGGCAGAACCTGGAGCTGTTCGGCACCCTGCTGGAGCTGGGGCGCGCCGGTGCCCGGCGGCGGGCCGCCGAACTGCTCGACTGGTTCGACCTGACCGATGCCGCGAACCGTCCGGCCAAGACCTACTCCGGCGGCATGCGGCGACGGCTGGACCTGGCCGCCAGCCTCGTCGGCTCGCCCGACGTGATCTTCCTGGACGAGCCGACGACCGGGCTCGACCCGGCCAAGCGCGAGGACATGTGGGACGTCGTCCGTTCGCTTGTCAACAACGGTTCGACGGTGCTGCTCACCACCCAGTACCTGGAGGAGGCCGACGCGCTCGCCGACGCGATCACGGTGATCGACCATGGCCGGGTCATCGCGCACGACACGCCCGAAGGGCTCAAGCGGGTGGTCGGCGGGCAGACCCTGGAGGTCCGACCGTCGGATCCGGCGCAGTTGCCCCGCACCGCGCAGATCCTGACCCAGGTCGGGTCCGGCGCGCAGGCCGACGAGATCCGCAAGGGCGTGCTCGCGGTGCCGGTCACCGACGACGCGGCCCTCACCGAGAGCGTCGCGCGGTTCGCCACGGCCGGCATCGCGGTCACCGAGCTCTCCCTGCACCTGCCGAGCCTCGACGAGGTGTTCTTCACCCTCACCGGACGTACGGCATCCGTTGACGACACCACCACCCGCCCCACGGAGGTCGCGGCATGAGCACTCTGACCGACACCGCGCCCACGCGAAGCCGCGCACTGTCGACAACCACGCCGAACCCTCGGCCGTTCCGACTGGTCCGGCACTCGTTGGCGCTCGCCAAGCGCAGCCTCATCAAGACCTGGCGTACACCCGAGGCGCTCATCGACGTCACACTGCAACCGGTGCTGTTCCTCATCATCTTCGTGTACGTCTTCGGCGGCGCCGTCGCCGGCTCCACCCACGACTACCTGCAGTTCCTGCTGCCCGGCATCCTGGCGCAGACGATCGCGACCGGCGCCATCGCGATCGGCGTCAACCTCAACACCGACATCGCCAAGGGCATCTTCGACCGGTTCCGATCGTTGCCGATCCCCCGCTCCGCACCACTTGTCGGCGCGGTCCTCGGCGACGTCGTCAGGTACGTCATCGTCACCGTGTCGACCCTCGCGATCGGCTACGTGATGGGTTTCCGGATCGACACCGACCCGTTCCGGGCGATCGCCGGGTGTCTGCTGGCGGTGCTGTTCGCGCTCTGCCTGAGCTGGCTGCCGGTGCTGGTGTCGATGAAGGTGCGGACCGCGGGTGCCGTGCAGGGTGTGATGTTCGCGCTGATCATGCCGCTGAGCTTCGCGTCCAACGTGTTCGTCGGCGCCGACACCCTGCCGGGCTGGATGCAGGCGTTCGTGGACGTCAACCCGATGACCCACCTGGTGGCCTCGGTCCGTGGCCTGTTCCTCGGCACCCCACTGGGCAACCACGTGTGGTGGACGCTCGCCTGGTGCGCCGGCTTCGTCGCGGTGTTCATGCCGCTGGCCCTGCGGGCGTACCGCAAGAAGATCTGACCTATGCGAGCAGGTCGTCCATCAGCTCGCGGACCCGGCTGACGGCCGCGGCGGGTGGCCGCTCGCGCCACGCGGCCAGCAACGGCTCACGCTGCTCCTCGCTGCCGAGGATGGCGTTGAGCCGTTCGCCGTTCTCAAAGGGGAAGAACATCTCGATCTGGGTGCCGATCCGCTTCGCGAGCACCGCCAGTTCGCGGGCGGTGTCGACGTCACCGCGGTACGCCGCGAACTCCGCGCCGCCCGACGCCCACGCCCCGATCACCGGCAGGTCCCGTGAGGTCAGCGCATCGTCGCGGGCGAGCGACAGCATCGCGGCCGCCTGGACGGTGGCATCGGTGCCCGACACCCGCCCGACCTGGGCCACCCGCAGGTAGATGATCGCCGCAGTGGCCCGGAGCATCACGCGCGGCTGTGGCTGCGGCCCGACCCAGCCGGCGAGGACCCGTGTCACCTCGTCGGCGCGGGCGAGCGCCTCGTCGTACCGCTCACGCTGCCAGGCGAGGTGGGCCAGGCCGAGTAGCGCCTGCGCGGCGTCGATCTGCTCGGCCTGGCCCAGCGCGGCCGTCTCGCCCAGTCGCCGCTCCGCCTCCGCGTCGCCGGTCAGGGCGAGCTGCACGTCCAGCCGCACCCGGATCGACCGCGCGTCCTGCGTGGCGCCGACCAGCTCCATGTGCCGGACGCTGCGGGTCAGCCACTCGGCCGACCGGGCATCCCCGCCCGGGACCAGGAACTGCCCGACCGCACCCGCCGCCATCGCCATGCCCCAGTGATCGCCGGCGGCCTCGAAGCGGTGGTAAGCCTCCTCGGCGTCGCTGATCGACGCTTCCGGCAGGCCGCCGTTCTCCCGTACCGCCGCGCGCGCGAACAGCCCCAGCCCCTGCACGTACGGGTCCGGGTGCGCGACCATCTCGGTAGCGCTCTTCAGGCTCTGCTCCAAATCGGACGCGTCGAAGCCGGGCAGCGCCGACGCGAGGGCGGTCATCCGGGACGACACCTCGTCGGGGCGTTCGGTCTGGAGGGTCCGTAGCGCCCGCCGGGCGAGCACGGCGGGCCGCAGGTCGGCGCTGACGCCGGCGTTCACGCTGATCACCACGCACATCCAGGCCAGCCGGTCGGCGTTGGGCAGTGGCCGGCCGCTGGCCGCGCCGCGCAGGATCGCCGACCGCAGCCGCCGCTGCGGGTCGTCGATGTGCAGCAGCCCGCGCGCCCAGGCGAGGACCTCCAGGTGCAGGCCCCGCACCGACCAGAGGTGGAACAGCGCTGTGGCGATGTCGACGGCGGCGGGCTCGTCGTCCGCTCCCATTGCCCACCGCAGGCCGGCGACCAGGTTGTCCTGCTCGGCGGCGCACCGGTGCAGCGCCTCGACCTGGCCGGGGCCGATGAAGCGGGCGGCCAGCGCGACGGCCTGCTCCCGCGCCCACCGGACCAGGCCGGCCATGGCCTGATCCCGGGCACCGGCCGCGTCCAGCCGGGCCTCGCCGTACTCACGGACCGTTTCGAGCATCCGGTAGCGCGGCGGACCGTCCCCGTCGACCAGTGTCAACAGGGACTGTTCGACGAGGGTCGCCAGGCCGCGACGGACGTCCGGTGCCTGCGCGACGGCGGCGGCGAGGTCCGCTGTGAACGGCGCGGGGATGACAGCGACCCGCTGGAGCAGGTCACGGTCGGCTTCGGCGAGCAGTTCCCTGCTCCAGTCGACCAGCGCCCACAGGCTCGCGTGCCGCTCGGGCAGGCCGCGCAGTGCGTCGTCGAGCAGCGCGAACCGGTCGGTCAGCCCGGCGAGCACGTCGTCGATCGGCATGTGCCGCAGTCGCGCGGCGGCCAGTTCGAGGGCCAACGGCAGGTTGTCGAGCCGGTGGCACAGGGCGAGCGCCCGCTCGGTGTCCCAGGTCGGCACGGCGCCACCGGCCCGCGCCCGGGACTCGACCAGCGCGAGCGCGTCGGCGTCCGGCAACGCGGTCAGCCGGTGCACCAGCTCGCCGACCAGGCCCAGTGGGGCACGGCTCGTCGCGAGCACCGCGACCTCCGGCGAGGCCGCCGCGACCAGGTCCGCGACGACGACCGCCACCGCGTCGAGCACGTGCTCGCAGTTGTCCAGCACCACCAGCCCGTCGAGGTCCGGCGCCACGGCGCGCAGCCGCTCCTCGGGGCTGAGGACCCGCCGCTCCAGGCCCAGGTTGCCGCCGGTCGCCGTGGTGTCCGCACCGCCGAGCGCGGCGAGCACAGTGGGCAGCACCTCGTCGGGCGAACGCAGGCCAGCGAGTTCGATCACGCGGACCGCCTGCCCACCCGCTGCCGTACGTCTGGCCACCTCGGCGGCGAGCCGGGTCTTGCCCGCCCCGCCGGTCGCCACGACCGTCACGACGGGTGTCTCGGCGAGCGCGTCGGTGACGGCCTTGACGTCCCGCTCGCGCCCCACGAGGGCGGCCATGGGGCGGCGCCACGCGGCGGGCAGCGTGATCCGCGCCTGTTGCCGGGGCGGCGCCGCGACGGGTGGTGCGGTGAGTTCACCGCGCAGCAACGCCAGGTGGACGCCCGTGATCACGGGCGACGGGTCGGTGCCGTAGCGGTCGGCCAGGTCGACGCGCAGCCGCTCGACGACCTCCAGCGCCTGCGCCTCCCGTCCCTGCGCGGCGAGCACCCGGACGAGCAGGGCGGCGGACGGCTCGTCCGGCGGTGTCCGGGCGGCGAGTCGGCGCAGGTCGACCTCGTCGAACGGGCCCACGCCGGCGAGTGCCGCCTGCGCGCGCAGCGCGGCGACCTCCGCGAACAGGCGGGTGTCCTCGGCGCTGGCCAACTCCGGCACCTCGGGGAACAGGGCCCGCGCCTGGTCGGCCAGGCCGCGGGCGGCACTGACGTCACCGCAGCGGAGCATGGTGCCGGCCTGATCGACGAGCGTGCGCGCCTCGACCGCGTCGACGGTGATCTGCTCGGTGGGCAGGCGGTATCCGCCCGGCACCGCGACAACTGGCAGCCCGAGACGGCGTACCCGGGACACGAGCGCCTGGACGGCGCCGGTCGCGTCGTCCGGTGGCGCGCCGTCCCAGACGGCGTCCATGAGCAGGCTCACGGAGACCGCCCGCCCCCGCGCGTCGAGGAGCGCGCGGAGCACCGCCGCGAGCCGTTCACCCCGAACGGGCTGGCCGTCGACGGCGAGTGGGCCGAGGGTCGCGATGTGCACGGACCCAGCATCCCCCACGCGCGCACTGACCCGACGACCACCGGTACGCCAGGCCTGTCACGGTCCGGCGACCGGCTTGACAGGCCGGCATTCAGTTAGGTTAGCCTAACCTCATGCAGAACGAGTTGGCGTCGGTCAACGGGGAGCGCAGCCTGTCCGGCGTCGACCTCCGTCTGGGCTATCACGGTGTGCCGGTGGTGCACGGTGCGGTGATCAACCTGCGCGCTGGTGCCGTCACCGCACTGGTGGGGCCCAACGGCAGCGGCAAGTCCACCCTGCTGCGGGCCCTGGCCCGGCTGCACCCGATCGAGGCCGGAATCGTGAATCTCGCCGACGGCGTCACGGCCGCCGGTCTCCCGGCCCGGGAGTTCGCCCGGCGGGTCACCCTGCTCGCCCAGAGCCGGCCGGTGCCCAGCGGGGTCACCGTCCGCGACGTCGTCGGCTACGGCCGCCACCCCTACCGCGGGCGCTGGCGCACCGAGGACCCGGACGGTCCCGCCGCCATCGCACGCGCCATGGACGTCACCGGCGTCACCGCGATGGCCGACCGTCCCGTCGACGAACTCTCCGGAGGCGAGTTGCAGCGGGTCTGGTTGGCCACCTGCCTCGCCCAGGACACCCCGGTTCTGCTCCTCGACGAACCCACCACGTTTCTCGACCTGCGCTACCAGGTGGAGATCCTCGACCTGGTCCGTGACCTCGCGGACGATCACGGCGTCGCCGTCGGCGTCGTGCTGCACGACCTCAACCAGGCAGCCGCCGTGGCGGACGAGGTGGTCCTGTTGCAGCAGGGCCGGGTCCGCGCCACCGGCACCCCGGCGACGGTGTTCACCGAGAACGCCCTCACCGAGACATACGGGATCCGCATCGAGGTGACCACCGATCCGGTCAACGGACTGGTCACCACCCGGCCGGTCGGGCGGCACCAGATCCGCGCCCTGGTCTGAACACCCCCATCCACAGCAGAGAAAGACCGTCATGACCCGTACCCGTTTCACAGCCCTCATCGCCGTCGTGGCCGCGCTGACGCTCGGCGCCTGCGGCACCACCGAGAACGCCGCGGCCCCCGACGCCTCCGCCTCGGCGTCCGGCGGTCCGGTCACCGTCACCGACAGCCGGGGCAAGGAGATCACCCTCAAGACGCCGGCGACCAAGGTCGTCGGGCTTGAGTGGGGCGAGGTCGAACTGCTGGTCAGCCTCGGCGTCATGCCCGTCGGTGTCGCCGACCCCAAGGGCTACGGCACCTGGGTCACCTCCGCGAAGCTCGATCCGGGCGTCAAGGACGTCGGGGTCCGCGGGGAACCCAGCGTCGACGCGATCGTCGCCCTCCAGCCCGATCTCGTGGTGATGGAGGACGACCGGGGCGGCGCCATCGTCAGTCAACTGGAGAAGTTCGTGCCAGTGGTGGTCGCCAAGGGCAGTGACGCCACCGACAACCTCGCCCGGATGCGCACCGACCTCAACATGATCGCGAAGGCGGTCGGCAAGACCACCGAGGCGGAGAAGCTGCTCGCCGACTTCGACGCGGCCATCGCCGACGGCAAGAAGAAGATCACCGACGCGGGTGCCGCCGGCCGTCCGTTCGCCATCGCCGACGGCTGGAAGGAGGGCAGCACCGTCAGCATCCGGATGTTCGGCACTGGCGCGCTGGTCTCCCAGATCGGCATCCAACTCGGCCTCACCAACGCCTGGACCGGCAAGACGGACGAGGTGTGGGGCCTGGGTCAGACCGACGTCGAGGGCATGACGGTCCTGAAGGACCCGAACATGCACCTCTTCTACAACGCCTCCGACGGCGACGACGTGTTCGCCGACGGCCTCGCCGGCAACGCCATCTGGACGTCGCTGCCCTTCGTGCGGAAGGGCAACCTGCACAGGATGCCCAACGGCATCTGGACCTTCGGCGGTCCGCTCTCCGGCAAGCAGTACATCGACGAACTCGTCAAGACGTACACGGTGTGAGCGTGCTGAACGCGCCCCCGCGTCCGGAGCCGGCCACCCGGCCGGCTCCGGGCGGACGCCCGGCCGTGCCCCGCATCGCCGTCGTCTTCGTCGCCGCGATCCTGCTGCTGCTGGTGGTCGGCACGGTCCACCTCACCCAGGGCACCTCGAACGTCGGCGCCCTCGACCTGCTGCGCCTAACGACCGGCGCCGACGACGAGGCGGCCCGCGTCCTGATCGCGTCCCGGCTGCCCCGGCTGCTCGCCGGGCTCACCATCGGCGTGGCGCTCGGGTTCGCCGGGGCGGCGTTGCAGTCGATCGCCCGCAACCCGCTCGCGTCCCCCGACACCCTCGCGGTCAACGCGGGCGCCCACCTGGCGATCGTCGCCGTCGCCGCGTTCGGCCTCGCACTGCCCGCGCTGCCCGCCGGCGGCCTGGCCTTCTGCGGCGGGCTGGCCGCCGCCGGCCTGGTGATGGCGATGTCCTCGGGTGGGCAGGCCGGCACCACCCGGCTGATCCTCGCCGGCTCGGCGACCGCGCTGGCGCTCGGGTCGGTGACCACCCTGCTGCTGCTCCTGTTCGAGCAGGCCACCATCGGGCTGTTCGCCTGGGGGAACGGCTCGCTGGTGCAGAGCGACCTGACCGCGCTCACCCAACTCGCCCCGGTGATCGTCGGCGCCGTCGTCGTGCTCGTGCTGCTCGGGCACCGCCTCGACATCCTCGCCCTCGGCGACGACACCGCCACAGTGCTCGGCCTCGACGTGCGGCGCACCCGGCTCACCGTCATGGTGCTGGCCGTGCTGCTCTCCGCCGCGGCAGTCACCCTCACCGGCCCGGTCGGCTTCGTCGGCCTGTGCGCACCGGTGATCGTCCGGCTGCTCGCCCCGGTGGTGCCGGGGGTGCACCGGCACCGCGTCCTGCTGCCGTTGTCCGGCATCGCCGGGGTCATCATCGTGCTCGGCTCCGACGTGCTGCTGCGAGCCGTGATGGGCGGGCAGGCCGGGGTCGACATCCCCACCGGCGTGGTCACCACCGTGTTCGGCGCGGCGATCCTCATCTGGCTGGCCCGCCGGCACCGCGACGCCGGCCCCACCCGCCGTCCGCCGGGCGGGCACGCGGCCGTCCGTTCCGCAGCCTTCCACCGCGTCGTCGTCGCCGTCACCGCCGTCCTGACCGTCTGCGCCGTGACGGTCGGCATGCTCGCCGGTGACACCTGGGTGCTGCTCGGTGACGTCGTCAACTGGGTCAACGGCACCACCGGGCCCGCGTACACCTTTGTGCTGGACCAGCGGTGGCCGCGCGTCGCCGCGGCGGTCCTGGCCGGCGCGGCGCTCGCTGTCGCCGGCACCACAGTGCAGGCGGTCTGCCGCAATCCGCTGGCCGAACCCGGCATCCTCGGCATCACAGCGGGCGCCGGGCTCGGGGCGGTCTCCCTGCTCACCTTCGTGCCGCTGGCCGGGGTGTGGGCCGTCTCCGGCGTCGCCGGGCTCGGCGCGATGCTGGCGTTCGCGCTGGTCTACGGCCTGGCCTGGCGCGGCGGACTGAGCTCCGACCGGCTGGTGCTGATCGGCTTCGGGGCCTGGCAGGGCGGCATGGCGGTCATCACCTACCTGGTGGTGGCCTTCGACCCGTGGAACACCGGGAAGGCGTTGACCTGGCTGTCCGGCTCCACCTACGGTCGGACGCCCACCCAGGTGCTGCCAGTGCTGATCGCCCTGCTGGTGCTCACCCCGGCGGTTGTCGCCGCCCGCCGGGAGCTCGACCTGATGGCGCTGGACGACGACACCCCCCGCGTGCTGGGTGTCCGGCTGGAACGCACCCGGTTGATCGCGCTCGGCGCGGCGGCGCTGCTCACCTCCACCGCCGTCTCGGCCGTCGGGGTCATCGGTTTCGTCGGTCTGGTCGCCCCGCACGCCGCGCGGGCGCTCGTCGGCGGCCGGCACTCCCGGGTGCTCCCGGTGGCCGCGCTGCTCGGCGCGGCGCTGGTCAGCATCGCCGACACCTTCGGCCGGACGGTCATCGCGCCGGCCCAGATCCCCGCCGGCCTGGTCACCGCCATGATCGGCACCCCGTACTTCGTCTGGCTGCTGTGGCGCTCCCGCGCCGTGGCGAGCACCACCCGGTAGAGCCGCCCGAGTCGAGAGAGGCACCATGACCGAGACCCTGCCCATCGCCCCGTGGCGCGTGTTCGCCGTCACCGTCCGCGCGGTACGCCGCCTGAGCCCGTCCTTCACCCGGGTGACCTTCACCGGGGCGAACCTGGACCGCTTCGCCGACAACGGCTACGACCAGCGGATCAAGCTGGCGCTGCCGCTGCCCGGTCAGGACCGGGCGACCCTGCCGGACGGCCCGGACTGGTACGCGACGTGGCGGGCCCTGCCCGCGCACCTGCGCAACCCGATCCGCACCTACACCGTGCGGGCGGTCCGCCCGCACCTGGCCGAGGTGGACGTCGACCTGGTGTTGCACGGCGACAGTGGTCCGGCGACGCGCTGGGCTCGGCGGGCCAGCGTCGGTGACGAGATCGCGCTGGTCGGGCCGGATGCCGGCTTCGACGGCAACCACGGCGGGGTCGAGTTTCGACAGTCCACCGGCGGCGCGTTGTTGCTGGCCGGGGACGAGACCGCCGTGCCGGCGATCAGCAGCATCTGCGAGCGGCTCCCCCTCGACGCCCGGGGCACTGTCGTGCTGGAGGTGCCCGACGCCGCCGACGTGCTACCGCTGCTCGCGCCGCCCGGCGTCGAGGTCCGCTGGCTGGCCCGGGGCGCCGACGGGTACGGCAGCAGGCTGGTGCCCGCCGTCGTCGCGGCCGCCGGGGAACTGCTGGCCCCCGGCACGTCGACGGCCGCCCAACCAGTGCCGGACGTCGACGTGGACACCGAACTCCTGTGGGAGGTGCCCGAGCAGGCGGCCTCGGCACCGCTCTCCGCGTGGCTGGCCGGGGAGGCCGGCGTCATCCGTACCCTGCGCCGGCACCTGGTCGCCGAGCGGAGCCTGGACCGGCGGGCGGTGGCCTTCATGGGCTACTGGCGTCTCGGTCGCGCCGACGCCGACTGACAGCGCCGCGAGGCGCACCACGCCGGACGGCCGTGAGGTGCGTCGGAGGCGGTGAGGCGCGTACCGTTTCGGGTCGGACTTGGGGCGGACCGGCTGGAGCCGGCACGGGATACGGGACGAGACAACGACGCATGACGGTGGACAACATTACCGAAAACGGTCAAGAGGGCATTGACCGAAGCCGGCTGGAGGCCTGCCTCAGCGTCTTCGAGGCGTTGGAGGCGCTGCCCTCCGACCACCCCGACGTGGTGCAGGTGCAGCGGGCCACCGCCCGGCTCTACAAGGTGATCAAGCAGCGGCGGCGGGAGGAGCGACGGGACGCCATCCTCGCCGCCGACCGCGCGGTGACGGAGGCCACCGCCACCGGCGCTCCCGGGCGGATCGACGACGAGACGCAGGGCATTCCGCTCGCGTCCTCCGTCGCCGGCGAGACTGCCGGCTTCCTGCACAATCCCCGCGGCTGCTACGTCTGCAAGCAGCGCTACCGCGAGGTGGACGCCTTCTACCACCAGCTCTGCCCGTCCTGCGCCGCGTTGAACCGGGAGCGCCGCGACGCCCGCACCGACCTGACCGGCCGGCGTGCGCTGCTCACCGGCGGCCGGGCCAAGATCGGCATGTACATCGCGCTGCGGCTGCTGCGCGACGGCGCGCACACGACGGTGACGACCCGGTTCCCGCACGACGCGGTCCGCCGCTTCGCCGCGATGCCCGACAGCGCGGACTGGCTGCACCGGCTGCGCATCGTCGGGATCGACCTGCGCGACCCCGCCCAGGTGATCGCCCTGGCTGACGACGTCAGCAGCCAGGGCCCCCTCGACATCCTGATCAACAACGCGGCGCAGACCGTCCGCCGGTCCCCCGGGGCGTACGCGCAGCTCATCGCCGCCGAGGCCGCGGCCCTGCCGGACGGCCCGCTGCCGGAGCTGATCACGTTCGCCAAGCCGGACGGGCAGGGCGGCCCGGTGGGCAGCCTGACCGCCGGGCCACAGTCGACAGCGCTCACCCCGCACGCGCTCACCGCGCTGGCGCTCACCAGCGGCTCGGCCTCGCCGGAACGGATCGCGGCGTCCACGGCCATCGACGCCGGCGGCCTCGTGCCCGACCTCGACTCGGTCAACAGTTGGGTCCAACGGGTCCAGGAGGTGGACCCGGTCGAGCTGCTCGAGGTGCAACTGTGCAACGTCACAGCGCCGTTTGTCCTGGTCAGCCGGTTGCGCCCGGTGATGGCCGCCGCGTCGGCCCGCCGCAAGTACGTGGTGAACGTGTCGGCGATGGAGGGCCAGTTCGGCCGCGGGTACAAGGGGCCGGGGCACCCGCACACCAACATGGCCAAGGCGGCGCTGAACATGCTGACCCGCACCAGCGCCGAGGAGATGTTGACCGACGGCATCCTGATGACCAGCGTCGACACCGGCTGGATCACCGACGAACGTCCGCACCCGACGAAGATGCGGCTGGCCGACGAGGGCTTCCACGCGCCCCTGGACCTGGTCGACGGCGCGGCCCGGGTGTACGACCCGATCGTCCGGGGCGAGCAGGGCGAGGACCTGTACGGCTGTTTCCTGAAGGACTACGCGCCCTGCGCCTGGTGATCGCCCCGATGATCGCCTTCGCACGATGAGGAGAAGAGACATGTCAGCTGACCGTGAGTCGTGGCCGACGCTGGACGAGCTGCTGCGCGAGGAGAACGAGCTGGAGCTCGCGGGCCTGTCCGAGACCGACGCGTACGAGCTGGGGATGCTCGCCGTCACCGCCGCGACCGAGCAGCGGCTGCCGGTCTCGGTGGGTGTGTGGCGGGCCGGGCGGCAGCTGTTCCACTGTGGCCTGCCGGGGTCGACGGCGGACAACGACGCGTGGCTGCGCCGCAAGGGGCGGGTGGTGATGCGGTTCGAGCACTCCTCGCTCTACATGGCCCGGCTGTGCCAGGACAAGCAGGTGACGCTGGCCGAGCGGTTCGGCCTGCCGGCCTCTCGGTACGCGGCGGCCGGGGGCGCGGTACCCCTGCGGGTTCGCGGCACCGGTGTGGTGGGCTGGGTCGGTGTCTCCGGGCTGCCGCAGCTGGACGATCACCGTTTCGTGGTCGACATCCTCCGCAAGCTCCCCCGGTAGAGCGTTCCCGGCGGCCTCGCAGGCGAGGCCGCCGGGTCACTCGCTCAGCGTGCGCGCCGGTTGGCGCGCAGGGCGCCCAGGAGCACGCCGGGGCGGGCCAGCGAGTGCGGGTGTTCGCGCATGGAGACGACGTCGTTGAACCGCCGCGCGGTCGCCACGTCGGTGATGGTCGCGGCGATGACCTGGCTGCTGGCCCAGCGGGAGAACCGGTAGCCGCGCGGGTAGGGCCCGTCCACGTGGGGCAACGCCAGGTCCGCCGAGGTGGAGAGCGACCAGGCGGCGTCGACCACCACCTTCTGGAGCGCCAGGTAGTGGCGCGCGGGCGCCCGCAGGTCCGGGCCGGACCGGAGGTACGTCGACAGGCAGGCCGCGTGCAGGGCCGACGCCGTCATGCCCTGCCCGTACACCGGGTTGAACGACGCCACGGCGTCACCGACACTGATCAGGCCGGCCGGGAACCGCTTGAGCGCGTGGAAGTCCCGTCGTCGACTGTCGGCATGGTGGTAGGTCTGGACGTCGCCGATCATCTCCTGGTCGGCGACCTCGCCGAACTCCGGCGGGAACTGCTCGCGCAGCCGGCGGACGAAGTCATCAGCGGTTCGCCCCGGACGGTCGTCGCCGTAACCGGCCATCATTGCCATCCACCGACCGTCCTCGATGGCGAAGAACGCGGCCCCGGCCACGTCCACCGCCGTCCTCGGCGTGTTCAGGGCCAGTACGACGGTCGAGGCCGGGGTGACCTCCGGGCGGCGGAACAGGGCGGTCGCGTAGTTGAGGTGCACTGTCATCCGCCGGGTGACCGGTCGGTCCCAGTCGGCCTGCTCCAGCCAGTCCGAGAGTCGGCTGGACCGCCCCATGGCGTCCACCACGAGGTCAGCGCGTTCGACACCGGGCACCCCACCGACCTCACAGCGGACCCCGGTGACAGCGGTGCCGTCGAACACGAGGCCGGTGGCGCGGGCGGTGATCGTCTTGACGTTGGGCAGTCGGAGCACCTGCTGGCGGATCAGGCCTTCCAGCAGCGGTCGACTGCCCGCCAGACTGTCGGCGTCGTCGGGGACGACGACCTTCAGACGCCCGTCGAGGTAGTTGCGCCGGGCCGTGGGCGGCGCCTCGACCGCTCCGCGTTTCAGTGCCTCGTCGCGGAATCCGGGAAACAGGCGCTCCAGTTGGAAGAGGCCGCCGGGCAGCAGCGCGTGCAGCTGCGTCCCCTGGGGTACGCCGGGCCGCGCGCCGGTGACCTGCGGGTCGTCCCGGTCGATGATGACGACGCTGTCGGCGTGGTCGGACAGCACCCGGGCGGCCAGGAGACCGGCGACACTGCCGCCCACCACGACGGCCGTGCCCATCGTCGGGGACGGCTGCTCAGGGGGTCGAGCCGCATTCAGCTCTGCGAAGACCCGGGACGGGGAGAGGGACATCGTGCTCTCCAAGGGGGTAACGGGGTGTGTGCCCTCCCCCGGTCACTGTCCGCGACCGTGCGCGGACAGACCGGTGGACGGTAGGTCGACGTTTTGCCCGCCGATCGTCGCACAATCATCTGAACGGCAACCGGCTGTGTCTGCCAGATGACCACCTGTTGACCGATGGGCCGGACGCGTCCGACGTTCGGACCGGTCAGGTGGCGCGTCCTCCGGCCGGCTGTCACGATCTCCGGCATGCCCGTTGCACGTCGAACTCTGCTCGGGGCCGGCCTGGCCGCCGCGACCACCGCCCTCACCGGTTGCGGTGCCACCGGCACGCCGAACCCCGGTTCGGCCGGCCCTGGCGACGCGACGACCGGGACGGGCGCCACCGGCAGCCGGGTCGGATTTGGTCCGGCGGGAGACGCCGGGCCACCACTGAGGGCACCGGACGCACCGGTCGGCGGCAACCCGCCAGTCCGTCAGGCCGGCTACGCGCAGGACGTGACAGCCCTGCTCCGCCGACACCTGCCCGCGACCCCGCAGACCGTGCAACACAAGGGTTTTCCCGGTGCGGTCGCTCTCGTCGTGGTGGGCGGAAAGGTGACGGTGCACACAGCGGTCGGTGAGGCGCTGCGTTATGCGGCGGGCCCGAAGCTGCTCGCGGCGAACCAGCGCGTCGCGATGCGCCGGGACTCCATCTTCGACCTCGCCTCGGTGACCAAGGTGTACACGGCCATCCTGCTGTTGCAGCAGGTCGACAAGGGCCGTGTCGACCTCGGCGCTCCGGTGCGCGACTACCTGCCCGCCTTCACCGGCGCGGGCAAGGAGCGGATCACCGTCGAGATGCTGCTCACCCACACCAGCGGTCTTCCCGTCGGCGCCACTGTCACCGGTCTGCCCGACAACGCGGCCCGCTGGAACGCCGTGCTCGGCACGCCGCTGGTCTCCGGCGCCGTTCCGGGGAAGACGTTCCGTTATTCCAGCGTCGGGCTCATGGTCGCCGGCAAGATCGTCGAGAAGGTCACCGGCCAGCGGCTCGACCAGGCGCTCAAGACCAACCTGACCGGCCCGCTCGGCCTGCGCGACACCGGCTTCAACCCGAACAGCTGGCTGTCGGGCGCCGCGAAGGCCAGCCGACTGGTCGCCACCGACGCCCGCTCGTCCAGAGGGCTGCTCCGTGGCGTCGTCCACGACGACGTCGCCAACCACCTCGGCGGCATCGCCGGTCACGCCGGCATCTTCGCCTCCGCGACCGATCTCGCGGCCATCGGTCAGCTGCTCCTCAACGAGGGCGCCCACCAGGGCAAGCGGATCCTCGCCGCGGCGACGGTGCGCCGGATGCTCACCAACCACAACGCCGGCAAACCCGCCATCGACCCCGAGCGCCCCAACCGGACCTCGGCGCACGGCCTCGGCGTCGTCCTCGACCAGAGCTGGTTCATGGGGAAGCTCGCCTCGGCCCGGACCTTCGGCCACACCGGATTCGCCGGCCCCTCGCTCCTGGTCGCGCCCGACCGCAAACTCGTCCTGGCGCTGCTCACCAACCGCGCGCACCCCAACTGGAGCTGGTCGAACCCCGACCCGGTCCGCGCCGCCGTCGGCGACCTGCTCGCCACGAAGGTGAACTGACTGGCAGGTGTGGACCATCGCGCCCCACCCTGACACGATACTTGCGCTAGTAGTGCAAATACTTCGTCCGTCCTGGTGGAGGATCGATGCACACATCTCGCCGGAGCCTGCTCTCCGTGGTGGCCGGGGTCGCCCTCGCGGCCAGCCTGTCCGCAGTCGCCGCTCCACGCGCCGCCGAAGCCGCCGCCACACCGACACACCGTCCAGTGATCTTCGTGCACGGCAGCGCCGGGTCGGCGGCGCAGTTCGAGACCCAGGCCAAACGGCTGGCCAGCAACGGGTACCCGATCGACATCGTCGAAGCCCACGAGTACGACTCGCCGAACGTCGCGACGATCCTTCCCCAGGTGTACACGGGACTCGACGCCCGGATCTCCCGCCTGCTGGCGGCCACCGGCGCGGACCGGGTCGACCTCGTCGCGCACTCGCTGGGCACCTTCGTCTCGCAGGGCTATCTCAACAGCTCACCGGAGCGTGCCCTCCGGGTCGCGCACTACGTCAACCTGGACGGGCGCACCGCGACCTCCCCGCCCGGTGGTGTGCCCACCCTCGCCATCTGGGGGGAGGGTGACCCGGCCCGCGCCGTCGTCGGCGCGACAAACGTGCACCTGCCTGAGCAGTCGCACACCCAGACCGTGTCGTCGGCGGAGTCGTTCACCGAGATCTTCGGCTTCCTCCGGGGCCGAGCACCCCACACGACGCGGATCGTGCCGCAACTCTTCGGCGCCGCCCGGGTCTCCGGCCGCGCCGTGCTCTTCCCGAGCAACGTCGGTGTCACCGGCGCGACCCTTGAGGTCTACCCGGTCAGCCCGCTGACCGGCGGCCGGCTGTCACACCGGCCCGCGCATCGGCTGCCACTCGGCGGCGACGGCTCCTTCGGCCCTCTCCCGGTGCTCGCCACGGCCCGCTACGAGTTCGCCATCGTGCGCCCGGGCGCCGCGACGCACCACTTCTACTTCCAGCCGTTCCTCCGCTCGGATTCGTTCCTGCGCCTGGCGACCAGCGAGCCGGGCGAGGGCCTCAGCGGCCTGGTCGAGACCAGCGACCGGCACACGGCGCTCACCATCCAACGGCAGAAGGAGTGGTGGGGCGACCAGGGCGACGCCGGCGACCGCCTCTGGATCAACGGCAGGGATGTCCTGAACGCCGCGAACACGCCGCGCGCCAAGCGGACGATCGGCATCTTCGCCTTCGACGACGGCAGCGACGGCGTCACCGACCTGACGGCCCCGTTGCCGGAGTTCTTCAGCCAGACCTTCATCACCGGCATGGACGTCTTCATCCCGGCGACGCCGGCACACAGCGGCCTGGTCCGGATCACAGTGGGCCAACGCGGCGGCGGACACGAGGTGATCAACGTGCCCAACTGGAGATCGAGCACCGACCGGGTGACGGTCAGCGTGGACGACTTCTGACCGCGTCTCGCGGACGGCCCGGCCACCTCCGGTCGAGACGGTGGCCGGGACCCGCTCGCGTCAGATGGTGGCCGGGACCCGCTCGCGCACGCGTCGCCCGACGGCGAAGCTGACCAGCCCCAGGATCAACCCGGCGACCGCCAGGACGACGCCCACCCGGGCCGGCGCGAGGTAACCGAGTCCGGCGGCGATGGCGACGCTGCCCAGCGCGGCGCCCAGGCTGTTCGCGATGTTCATTGCCGACTGGTTGACCGCCGCGCCCATCAGTTGCGCTCCCGGGGCGACGGTGATCAGGCGCGCCTGCAGGACCGGACCGAGATACAGGCTTGTCGCACCGACCAGGAACGCGCCCACGAACAGACCGACGCGGGTCGACGCCACGAGGCTGAACACGGCGATGCTCACGATCATCGCCACGAACCCGATGACCATGCTCCGCTGGAGGTCGCGGTCGGCCAGCCAGCCGCCCAGGGCGTTGCCGACGGTCATTCCCAGACCCACGGCGACCAACGTCCACGGGACCGTCGCGGCGGAGAGGCCTGTGACGTCGGTGGTGACCGGTGCGATGTAGGTGTTCACAGCGAAGAAGCCGGCGAAACCGACCGCGCCGGTCGCGGCGACCAGCCAGACCTGCGAGGTCCGCAGCGCCCGCAACTCGGCGGCCGGCGAGCCGTCGACAGCCGCGGCGACCTCCGGAACGACCGCCAGCACCGCCAGCAGGGTGAGCAGGAAGAAGCCGGCGATGACCAGGTACGCGACCCGCCAGTCGACGGCCTGCCCGAGCCGCGTGATGAGGGGTACGCCGACCAGGTTGCTCACTGTCAGACCGCCGAGCACGGTGGCGAAACCACGGGCCTCGTTACCGGGACCCATCAGGGTCGCCGCGAGCAGGCCGGCCGCACCGAAGTACGCGCCGTGCGGCAGCGCCGCCACGAACCGGGCCACCAGCACCAGGTCGAAGGTGGGGGCGAGCGCGGACGCGACAGTGCCGACGGCGAACAGCACGAGCAGCCCGAGGACGAGCTTCTTGCGGGGCAGGCGCGCGCTCAACGCGGCGATCAGAGGCGCGCCGACGACCACGCCGAGCGCGTACGCGGTGATCATCCAGCCCGCCCGAGCGACGGCGTCCGACGACGACTGCGCGTACTCGTGCGGGAGCAGACCGCGGGCGATGTCGGGCAGCAGCCCCATCGCCACGAACTCGGTCAGGCCGACAGCGACGCCGCCCAGTGCCAGAGCAGCCAGCGCCGCCAGCCGTCGACCTCTACTCAACTCGATCACCGAAAAAATTTAGCAACAGCGTTGCGTAATAGGGTGGTGAGATGACTCGCGTCACTGCCGACGTCAGCTTCCTGCGCGGCTACAACGAGGCACTGGTCATGACGGTGGGGCGCACGGCTCGCACGTTCGAGCGCTCGACAGTGGTCGAGGCCACCGGCCTGACACCACAGGCGGTCTCCAAGGTCATCGCCCGGCTGACCGCCGGCGGCCTGATCCGCCCCGCGGGCGTCCGGCGGCCGGGCATCGGCAAGCCCGCGACCGTCTACGAACTCGTCCCGGACAGCCGGTACGCGATCGGCGCCCACGTGGCCCGACGCACGCTGCGGCTCGTCCTGGTCGACCTGGCCGGCACCGTGCGCCACTCGGCGGTCAGCCCACTGCCCCGCGACTTCACGCCGGAGCAGCTCCTCGACGCCCTGAGCGTCGGCATCGACTCGATGGCCGGCATCGGCGACCTGCGGAGCCGGCTCACCGGGCTGGGCATCGGCATGATCGGCCCACTCGACCACGCCAACGGCCTGGTCCGGGACGCCCACGGCCTGCGGCACTGGCACGACGTACCGCTGCGCGAGATCGCCGAGAAGCGCCTCTGCCTCCCCGTCCACCTGGACAAGGACGTCACAGCAGGGATCACGGCCGAGGCCTGGCGGCACGGCGCGACGTTCGGCGACGCCGCCCTCATCATGGTCGAGTCCGGCATCGGCGGTGGCTTCTGGCTGGGCGGCGCGGCCCACCGGGGGGCGCACACCAACGCAGGCGAGTTCGGCCACACTGTTGTCGACCTGACCGGCCCCCGCTGCGTCTGCGGCCGGCACGGATGCCTGGAGATCGTGCACCAGCGCGCCGCCGCGGCCGGAGACGTCGCACAGGCCGCCCGCGTGCTGGCCGTCGGGGTCGTAAACCTGCTCCAGACCCTCGACCTCGCCCACGTGGTGCTGGCGGGCGCGGACCTCCTCCGGCACCCACAGACCTATCTCGCGGCGGTCACCGAGGCCGTCGGCGCGGACGCCCGGCGCGCGGACTGGCTCAGCACCAGGGTGGCCCTGTCCAGCCTCGGCGCCGACGTGATCGCCGCGGGCGCCGCCATGCAGGTTCTCGACCAGCATCACGGCATCCCGGAGCTGGCCCATTCCTTGATCGTTGGCGGCTGAGCAGCTCGACGCGCCGAGCGACGCCCGCCGAGCTGCCACCGATCGCCGCGAGGTCGGACGGCGGCGGGTGGCGACAGCGCCATCGGCCGCGTCGTTACGCCGCCGGGGCTGCGGTGTCCGTTCGGGTGCAACCGCTGGCCGGGCTCTCGCTGAGCGCGATGACCTCGTCGAGCCGCTTGCGCGCCTGCCGGAGTTGAGTGATCTGCCGATCGATGCGGTCGCGTTCGGCGCGGAGCATGGCCCGCGACTGCGGTGTGTTGACCTTGGCGTCGACGCAGGGCAGCAGGTCCAGGATGGTTCGGCTGGACAGGCCGGCGGCGTACAGCATCTGGATCAGGTACACCCGGTCGACCGCGTCGTCGAGGTAGTGGCGCTGGCCGCCACTGCTGCGTGCGGCAGAAAGGAGGCCCTGCTCCTCGTAGTAGCGCAGGGCTCGTACCGACACCCCGGTCTTCGTGGCGAGTTCCCCGATCCGCATCGACCCCTCCCCCGGCCGGTGACGCCAGCCACACAGCCTCTTCCCTCACGTACGCGTCAGGTTCACCGTAGCTCGTACGTCATGGCCCGGAGGGTAGGGCTGCCGGGCAACCGGCGAGAGCCCGCCGGGTGCCCGGTGGTTCACCCTCCGGAGCCGGACGGCCCCGGCGCCGGCACGCCACCGGCGACCGCACGCGCAGGCGGGGCCGGGGCCGGGGCCGGTCGAAGATCCGCGGGTACGGGCAGTGCGCTGCCCTTGACGAACTGGCCCCAACTGGTGTTCCAGGCCGTCCAGCCGTTGCCCGACTGGAGCCGGACCTCGGTGCCGGTGACGGTGACCAGGTCACCGACCTGGGTGACGCCCATCAACCAGTCGGCGTTGGCCGCCGAGATGTTCGTGCAGCCGTGCGAGACGTTGCGGTGTCCCTGATCCGACACCGACCAGGGTGCCCCGTGGATGAACTCGCCGCCCCAGGTGAGCCGTTGCGCGTCCTTGACGTTCACCACGTAGCCGCCGTTCGGCTCGCCCCGCGTGTCGAACGTGGTGTTCTGGTGCTTCTCCATGATCACCATCTTGCCGCTGGACGTTGGCGTGCTGCGCTTGCCGAGGCTGACCGGGATCCTGCGGATCAGCTTGCCGTCGCGCAGCACGCGCATCTGCTTGGTGGCGTTGTCGACTTCGAGCGCCACCTGCCGTCCGATCCGGGACGTCGCGGTGCGGTCGGCGTCGCCGACCTGGTCCTCGCCGATCGGCAGGCCCTCAAGGCCGGCCCGGACACTGATGGTCGTGCCGGGCCGCCAGAAGTCGGGAGCCCGGTAGTAGACCTGGCTGCCGTCGTCCACCCAGGACCAGGCGCCCGGTTGGGCCGGCGTCGTGGTGACGAACAACCGACGCTGCACGTCGGCGCGGGCTGCCCTGGCGATGGGCGGATCGAAACCGATGGTCACCGGCATGGCAGTGCCGTACGTCTGCTCGTCGGCGAAGTACAGGGTGCTGGTCACCTGCGGCTTCGTCGACGCGGCCGCGGTGGTGAAGGTGGTGGTTCGGGTGGTGGTGCGCCCGGAGTCGGCGGTGGCGGTCACCGCCGCGGTGTAGGTGCGCTGCGGCCGCAACGGAGCGGTAGGCACCCAGGCCGAGCCGTCCTCGCGCGGCTCCGCCCGGACCAGCGTGCCAGTGTCGTCGACGATGCGCACGGCGGTGATCTCTCCGCCCGTGACGAGCGGAACCACCTCGGCGCTGAGCGGCACGTTCCGGGAGAGATCGGCGGGCGTGAGGGTCAGTTCGGGCGATGGCACCACCCGCTCGGCGGGACGCACGGCGGCCTTCCGCTCGGTCGTGCACCCACCGAGGACCAGCGGTGTCGCCGCGACGGTCACCGCCACGAGCGCCATACGCCTTCGTAAACCCATCGAACGTCCCCCGGCTTCCGCGTGTTCCGTGGCGGCAATTCTCTCCGCGTCGACGGCGCGCTGCGCTGTTTCCGGAAATCAGGCCGCGAAGGGGGGAACCCTTCGCCGCGACACGCGTCGGCAGCGCCTCCCTTTCGTGATCCTCGGGCCATCGAAGCGTGATGCTGTGATGGAAGGCTGCCGACATGGGCAGAAGACGACGTCCACTGATTCTGCTGGCGCTCCCCCTCCTCCTCTTTACCGCCTGCACCCCGCCGGACGAGCCGCTGGTCGCCCTCGCCGTCCAGGACGGCCGGCCGGTCGGCGTGCTGGTCACGTGCGACGACGATTTCGCGCAGCTCGGCGTGTTCGAAAACGACCACCAGGGTGAACCGGGCCAGCGACCACTGATCCAGTGGGACGTCAGCGGCCAACCCACGACCGAGGTCGTGGAAGTCACCCTGTTCGGTCAACCACCGGAGGGCTGGGAGGTCGACGAGCCGGTCGACTTCCCAGGGCCTGAACCAGGCGTGGAGGTGGACGTCCAGTTGCTCACCGAACTGCGCCCTGGAGTCACCTACACCCTCGACGGGTCAAGTCGCCGTAAGGCCATCTCGGTGGACTTCACCCTCGCGGACCTGCCGCGCATCGGCCCGGACCACGTCTTGGCGCCACGCGGGCATGACGACACGAAGGTCATGTCCCGGGACGCCTTCCTGCGCAAGGCACGCGACAAGTGCTGAGCGGAACGGCGGTCGGGGATCCGGCAGGAAAGCAGAGTGCCGCCGCGGCCGCCGATTACGGTTTTCGGAGAGAAAACAAAGAATTGAGATTGAGCCGATACCGCGCCGGCTCCACAGCGCCGACCAGGCAATCGCTGAGCGCTATTTAAGGGAGAATTAATCGTTTCACCTGGAAACGAGCGGGGGGTCGACTCGTATTCTTCCCTCTCGGAAGAAAGGTGCGCCCCCGTTGATAAATCTCCGATCCACCCCTCGACACCGTCGTTCCGTCACCGCACTGCTGCTGATGAGCGTGGCGCTCGCCGGCGGATGCAAGGAGGCGCCGGGCACGCCCGGCGCGTCCGGCCCGTCCAGCGACACCGGCATCGGTTCGTCCGACCCTCAGCCGCCGACGGCCACCGCCCCGGGCGACCCGTCGGCCACGCCGAGCGCCCCGGGCACCTCGGCCACCCCGTCCGCGCCGGGCAAGCCAAGCCCGGCGTCCAGCGCCGCCCCGCCCACCGCGTCCGGCGGCTGGATCACCATCGACGCCGCCGCGCAGGCCGCCGCGACGAAGGCGTTCTTCGCGCGCAAGCCCAAGCCGGTGACCGGCAACCCCGTCAAGGTGCCCGAATTCAACGTCGGCTGTACGACCAGCCACCACAACAGCGACGATCCGATCGTGCTGCCGAAGCTGGTGGGCGGCTCACACAACCACACGTTCTGGGGCAACAAGTCGACCGACGCCAACTCGACAGCCGAATCGCTGCGGGCGTCCACGGCGACCACCTGCAACTCGCCGGACGACCAGTCCGCCTACTGGGTGCCGACGATGTACCAGAACGGCAAGGTCGTGGACCCGAAGGAGGTGACCGTCTACTACGGTTCCCGCCTGAAGGACCCGAGCCGGACTCAGCCCTTCCCGTTCGGCCTGCGAATGATCACCGGCAACGCCAAGAACCAGGTCGACACCCCGGACAAGCAGGGCAACCACTTCTGGTGCGCCGGCATCGGCGGCGAGATCGGCCGCAGCGCCGACAAGACGTTCCCGGTCTGCGCCAAGACCGCGAACATCGTCCGGCAGATCACCTTCCCGGACTGCTGGGACGGCAAGCACCTGGACAGCCCCGACCACAAGGCGCACATGGCCAACGGGGACCACACCGGGGCGTGCCCGAAGAGCCACCCGGTGCCCGTCCCCTCGGTGTCCTTTGTGATCTCGTACCCGTTGAGCGCGAACACCGACGGCATCACCCTCGCGTCCGGCACGTCGTTCTCGATGCACGCGGACTTCTTCAACGCCTGGAAGGACGAGGCGCTCGCCGCACGGGTGCGCAACTGCCTCGACCAGGGCGTGAAGTGCAACTCGGCCGGCAACTTCTGAGCTGACCCGGCCTGAGTGCCGTCGCCGATCGGCGACAGCGGGCGGCGAGGTCTCCGGTGCACGGTTCAGCTACCAGGTCGAACCGGACGCCGGAGACCTCGCGTGACCAGCTACTGGCGCGGCAGGCCGACCGTCCGACGCCGGCACCGCCCCGCAAGCACGGGCCGGGCGGCGGCGACACGGGCCCGGCCAGGGCGTCCGTCGCTAGGGCTTGGCTCGGGCGGACTGGCACGGTTGCTGCACTGCTGGATTCGGCAGCTCGGCGTCCCTGGTCCATCCGAGGAATCGGCGGTGCAGTACACCGGCCGGTGTCCACTGCATGTCCTCGGTCGCCTGCACCAGGTAGGACCCGAGGTAGAGCGCCAGCGACACCGGAGCATCCGCGTACTCCGCGCGCAACTCACGCTTGCGGGTCGCGCAGGGCCAGGGCAGGCCGCAACCACCGCAGCTCCAGATCGGCATGACCGGGCCGTGGACGGTCATCGCGCACCCGCCAGGAGGCCGGCGGCGCTCGTCGGCGTCCGCCGACCGGTCGCCCATCCGACCTGCCAGCAGGGGTACGACGTGAGCCATGCCCACGTCGCCCGGCAGCCGCTACTCCTGCCGTCCAGCCCTCCGACACGGACCGCGATCAACGCCTTCTGCTGCCGACTACTCACTGCTCACCTTCCGGTGGCCAGTGACCACGACTGATCGGAATCCGGTGCCGGGCACGGCATGGCAGGTCTGCTCCGCAGCGGCAAACACGCCGCCAGAGCCGCCACGACCACACCGGCTTGTGCCTGCGGGCGAGAGTCAGCGCGGTGGCCGAGAGGTATTCGTCATACGAGACGCGCCGCACGGACTCTCCCTCGTTCGAGCACGAGGACGACTTCCCGCCCTCGACGCTGAGGGGACGCGGCGACCAGGCGATACCCGCACCACCCGCCGCATCCCGTGAGCAAGAAGCTACGGTGAGTCGCGGGACGGAATGGGTACGGTTTCTACCCCTGAATCACGAGAGCAGCCCGACCTTGACTGCGAGGTCACGGGCGTCGTCACGGGTGGAACGGGGGCCGTCGAGCAGATCCAAGGTGATCTGGCGGGCGTACCCATTGAAGCGAATCGTCTCCGGGGCCGACTCGTACGCCTGTCGGAGGGTCGACACGGCAGCTTCCTTGTCGTCTTTGCCGTAGTGCGCCCGCGCGACCTCGATGAGATGGCGTGCCCGGCGCGGCCTAGACGGGATCGCCGCGGAATCATGACGGCGCGCCTGTCGCACCGCCTCACCGGACTTCTGCAACTCCACCGCCACTGTCACCGCATGAGCGCCCATGATGACCTGCGAGAACGACGTCTGCGGCTGATAGAAGGCCGTTGGCAGGCGCTGCGCCACCCGATCCGCGCGATCCCAGTACCGCCAGGCCCTACCTTCCTCACCAGCGCGGGCGGCGGTGTAGGCGGCCTCAAAGTTCAACGCACCCCAGAGCGCGAACAGATTCGTGTTCCCGTCGGCAGCACGCGACTCCAGCGCCGACAGGAGGTCCACTGTCACCGCCATCGCGGTGTCCCAGTCACCGGCATCCCGATGCACCTGGCACAGGAACCACCCCGCGCACGCCACCGCCTCCGGGTCGCCGGACTCCTGCGCCGCTACCATCGCCCGGTCCGCGACCCGCCACAACACCTCGGCGGCGGGCTGATAGGCAAGGAACATCTGCGCCAGCCCAAACGTCTCCGCCAACAGGGCCTGAGCCTGCCGACGCTCATCACCCTCGTATGCCAACGCGGCGCGCTGAACGTCACGCAGCAACCCCGGCAACAACCCGCCCAGCACGGTGCGGTGATCCGACGCCTGATGACGCGCACGCCACGCCATCGCAAGCCGCCCCCGCAGGCTCGTCAACGACTCCGGGGAAAGCTCGTCGGACATTGCGAAGCGGTTCACCGCGTCCCGGACGGACGCCAGCGCCGGGTGCTCCGGCCCGTTGACCACAGCGGACCGGGCCCCCAACTCGCCGGCAAGGGCAGACACCTCGACCTTGAGAGCACGCGCGATCCGGTCCAGCATGTGGATGCGCGGCGGCAGGATCCGATCGGTCTCCACCGCCTTGACCCACTCGGCGCTGCGACCGACCAGCCCGCCGAGCACCGCACGGGTCTTCCCGGACCGCTCACGGTAGACCTTCAACCGCTGCCCGAAAGTCAGTTCCGGCAAGGAATCCATCCCGAACCTCCTCAGAGGGCGAAAGCACCAGCCGTATCCAGGGCCAACGTTGCATCAACGCTACCGACCAGCCAAGATCCTCATAACCCCTCGCCTCAACGTTCTGGGCGCTCCGGCTGACCCCGTCCGCACTCATCTCTGACGTTGGGGTTTGTCCGTCGCTGGTCAGCTCCGCGTCGTGGGCACACCGCCACGCAAGCGCGGCTCGCGACGGTCCGACCCGTTACGACGGCGGTGGCCGATCACCCCCACGGTTCGGGGTGACCGGCCACCGCCGCGTCGATCGGTCAGAGCCGGGCTGCGCCCGCCTCGGTGGCCTCCTGCACCGCCGAGGTACGGCGGACCTCGGCCCGCTGGTCGCCGGCCTCTTCACGATTTGGAGCGGCCACCCGCGCCGCCCGGTTGGTGGTCGACGCCGCCTGGTCACCGGTCACGCCACCGCGGATCCGGTTGTTGGCGGCCACCTGGGCGACCGGGTCGTTGCCGGTGACAGTCAACTGGCCGTTGATGATGTTGTCGTCCACCGTGACACCACCGGTGGTGCTGGTGATGCTGACGTCAGCACCCCAGTAGCCACCGGAGGCGCAGCTGTCGAGCCCGCCGTTCGGGCCGACCTGCACGCCGCCGAGGTTGCCGGCGAACGTGGCCTTGCCGCGCACCGCACTGCCGCACACGACACTGCCGGTGGCGCTGTTGAGCACCGACAGCGTGCCGTCCACGAACGAGTCGTGCAGGTCGGTGTAGTAGGTGCCGGTGCTGCTGACGTTGCGCTCCACCTGGGTGCCCCCGTCGAGCCGGACCTCACCGGCACCGACAGTGACGTTCCCGGCGACGGTCGCCCCCTCGGCGAACAGGAAGCTGTCGATCGTCGCGCTGCCCTTCGGCCGCACTGTCACGGTGCCGGTCCGGGCGTCGGAGAGGAAGATGCCGTACCCCCCGGCCGCGAGCACCACCTGGCCGTCGACTGTCGTGTCGGTGGCGTCGAGGTACCCGTCGGCGGCGACGCGTACCTCACCGCTGACCCGGCCACCGGTCACCACCAGGTTGCCCCCGGCTGCGACGGTGACGTTGCCGGTGATCGTGGTGCCGGTGAGCGCGCAGGATTCGCCGGCGGGGACGAGCAGGTCGTTGGGCACGGTCACCGCGCCGCCGGTGCCGATGCAGTGGGTGACCAGGTCGGCGTGCGCGGTGGGTGCCACGGCCAGCACCGAGGCCGCGATGAAGGCGCTCACTGTGGCGAGCTTGGCGACGGTACGTCCGGGCATCGGGGTACTCCCTTTCGGTGAGGTTCGAGGACTCATGCGCCGACGTCCGATCGGGCCGCGGCCCGGACGATGGCGCCCTGCTGCCGCCGGTCGAGCGTGCCGCCGGTCACGAGCGCGGCGGTGACCGCTTCGACGTGGCGGACGAACTCGGCGTGGCCGGGGTAGTCGGCGTGTTCGTCGATCAGATCGTTGATGGTGCAGCCGTCGCCGGTGTCAACGTTGGCCACACCGGTGTCACCGCCGTCGATGATCACGGTGGCCCGGGTGTCCGAGTCGGGGCAGCGGTCGGCGTCGTCGACCACCACTGTGAACGACGTCGACTGCTCGGTGGAGGAGTTCCCCGCCGTGTCGGTCGCCCGGTACTTCACTGTGTGCGCGCCGGGTGCGCGGACGGCGACCGGAGCGGTGTACGCCGTCCAGCCCCCGGCGTCGAGCGCGTACTCGATCTTCGCCACGCCGGATTCGGCGTCGGTGGCCGTGACGGTGACCGTCGCGCCGCCTACGTATCCGCCGTCGTCGTTCCGGTCACCGGCCACGGTGGCGGCGACAGTGGGTGGAGTCGTGTCCTCGGCCTGCGGTTCGACCACCGTGAAATGTTCCATCTGCTCCGCCGACGTGTTCCCGGCGACGTCGGTGGCCCGGTAGTGCAGCATGTGCATCCCGGCCGCGTTGACCACGATCGGGTTCGTGTACGCGGTGAAGGCCGCCCCGTCCAACGAGTACTCGATGGTGGCGACGCCGGATCCGCTGTCGGTGGCGGTCAACGTGGCGGTGGCCGTACCGATGTAGTTGCCGTCGCCGTCGCGGTCGCCGGCCAGTGCGGCAGTGACCACCGGCGCGGTGGTGTCCTCCTCCCCCGGCTCGACGATCCGGAAGGCCACCGAGCCGACGGCGCTGGTGTTGCCGGCCTCGTCGGTGGCGCGGAACTGCACCGCGTGGTCGCCGATCGCTGTCACCCGCACCGGCTCGGTGTACGGCAGGAAGCTCGTGTCGTCGACCTGGTACTCGACGGTCTGGACCCCGGAGTCGGCGTCGGTGGCCGTCACTGTCACAGTGGCCGCGCCGAGGTAGTTGCCGTCCTGGTCCTGGTCACCGGAGACCACGGCGGTCACTGTCGGCGCGGTGGTGTCGCCACCGCCACCGCCCTCGGTGACCACCAGCTCACCGACCATCGAGCTGTGGCCGGGAATCGAGCAGAAGTACCGGTACCGGCCCGGGGTCAGCGTCACTGTCGCCTGATGGCGGCCGTCGTTGGCGTCGAACGGGCTGGCCAGGATGTTGAGTGTGACGTCGTGGTTGTAGCCCTCGGTGCTGGTGTCGAAGGTCAGGGTGTGCGGCATCCCGGTGGTGTTTCCGGTTGCTGCGCTGTTCTCCCAGATGATCGTGGTCGCTCCGGCCACCGCCGTGGTGGGCGCGGACTTGTATCGGGTGATGCTGTCGTCGGCGGTCCAGGTCAACACCTGGTCGGCGGCGACGCGTGGGGCGGCGGAGGCGGGCACTGCGGCCAACGGGATCACCGTGAGCAGGAGCGCCGCCAGCGCGGCCTTCAGTCGTCGGGTCATCGTCTCTCCTAGAGTTCCCGTACGCGGACGTTGCGGAACTCGGCCAGGTCGTTGTCGCCGTGGTTCTGCAGACCGATGAAGCCACGCAGGAACTGCCGCAGGTCGGTCGGCGGGTCGCCGGCACGCGAGGACTGCTTGCCGGGTGTGTTGTCGAACTCGTTGATCACCACGCCGTTGCGGATCATCGTGTAGTGCTGCCCGACGACGCGGATCTCGTAGTCGTTCCACTCGTTCTTCGGGGTGATGCCGGCCTGGGCCAGCGGCACCGGGTCGAAGTTGTAGACCGAGCCGGTCTTCTGCGGCTCACCGGTGTCACCGTCGTAGATCTGGATCTCGTGTCCGCAGTAGATCGCCATCCAGGCCGGCGAGGTCCGCGCCGACCCGACAGTGCCGCAGCTGTCCGGTGGCCGCTGGTCGAGGGGCGTTCGCAGATCAGGGAACCGGATGAAGACCCCGGTGTTGGCCCGGCCGGTGCCCGGCGCGATGTCCCGGAACTGCAACTTCAGCGAGAAGTCGCCCAGCTCCTTGGTGTGCCAGAGCATGCCCAGGCCACCGCTGGAGCGCAGCGACCCGTCCGGCTGGATGCCGAACTGTCCCGACGGCGCCTGCTGCCAACCGCGCAGCGACTCGGCGGTGCCGTCGAAGAGCGGCTCGTACCCGGTGTGCCCGTCGCGGCCGATCTCCGACGCGGCGGCCAGCCGGGTGAGGGTGCCCGCTTCGCGGCTGCTGAGCAGGTCGTCGTCCTGCAACGCGCGGGCCACCGCGGTGACGTGCCGGACGAAACCGTTGTGGTCATCCCAGGTGCTCTCGTCGTCGATCAGGTCGTTGGCGGTGCAGCCCTGCCCGACAGTGCGACTGGGCACCCCGGTGTCGGTGTCGCCGAGCCACACCGTCGACCGGTCGTCGGGCACCGCGCAGCCCACCGTCACAGTGGTCTGCACCGTCGCGGTCTGACCGTCGGCGTAGGTGACGGTGAGCTTCGCGGTGTAGGTGCCGACAGTGGCGTACGTGTGCCGGGGGTCCGCCTCGGTCGACGTGGCGCCGTCGCCGAACTCCCAGCGGTGGCTGACGCCGCCGGAGCGGGAACCGGTGAAGGCGATGGTCAGCGGCTTGTTCTGCACGGCGACCGATGTCGCCGCCGGCGCCGGGGTGGGCGCCCCGCCGGTGTAGGTGATCCGGATCAGTTTCTGGTTCGCGTGCAGGCTGAAGAACCCGCCGCCGTAGTCGAGCAGGTAGAGCGCGCCGTCCGGGCCGAACTTGGCGTCCATCCAGCTCTGCAACCGGTTGTCGCCGTTGCCGCCGGGGATGATGGCCCGCAGCGACTCGGCGTACACCGGTGGGGCGGCCTGCGGCACGCCGGCCGGGTCGACGGTGACAGCGATCCGGTTGGACGCGTTCGACTGGTCGCCGATGAGCCACTTGCCGTCCCAGTGCTCCGGCCACGCCACGCCGCTGGCGGTGTCGACCAGGCTGCGGTGGTAGGTCGGGCCGGACATGATTGCCTGCCCGCCGCCGCGCAGGTACGGCTGCGTGTAGGTGGCGTCGGCCGCCACGTAGGTGGGCAGGCCACTGCCGTCGGTCCGCTTCGGGAACACCGGGCCGCCGCCGTCCGGCGAATACCAGATCATGTTGTCCCGGGCCGCCGGGATGTCCTCCAGTCCGGTGTTGCGCGGCGAGGTGTTCTTCAGGTTGTCGCAGTCGTACCAGCCGGTCAGCACCGTGGCGTCGGTGTTGCTGCGGTCGCGGTACGGCTGCCGGTTGCCCATGCAGTACGGCCAACCCTGGTTGCCGGCGGAGGTGATGATGGTGGCCGTCTCGTACTTCGCCGGGCCGAGGGTGGGGCTGGGCGACGAGGCGTCCGGGCCGACCCAGCCGGCGGTCAGCCACTGGTGCACCGGGTCGATCTGGAGGCGGGCGATGTTGCGCACGCCCATCACGTAGATCTCCGGCCGGGTCTTCTCGGTGCCCGGCGGGAACAGGTTGCCCTCCGGGATGGTGTACGTCCCGTCGGCCTCCGGGTGGATCCGGATGATCTTGCCGGCGAGGTCGTTGGTGTTACCCGACGTGCGGCGGGCGTCCTGGAACGAGATGCCCTGGTACTCCTGGGTCCAGTTGTTGCCGGCGTAGCCCTGCGACCCCTCCGAGGAGTTGTTGTCGCCGGAGCCGACGTAAAGGTTGCCCTTGGCGTCGAACGCCATGCCGCCACCGGCGTGGCAGCAGCTGTGGACCTGCACCGGGAACTGCAACAGGTCCTTGCGGGTGGCCTGGTCGATGGTCTGCGCCTGCCGGTCGTAGGTGAACCGCGAAACGGTCCGCTGACCGACCCGCTTCACCCGGTCGACCGACTCGTGCGGCATCCAGTAGACGTAGAGCCAGCCGTTATCGGCGAACTTCGGGTCGGGCACGATGCCGAGCAGACCCTCCTCGTTCTTGACCAACTCTGAGCCGCTGCCCCGGTTGCCCATCACCTCCAGGGTGGTGAGCAGCTTGACCTGCTTGGTTCGCGGGTCCCAGGAGTGGATGGTGCCGCAGCCCAGGCCGACCTTCGGGTCGTTCCAGTCAGCGATCGGGCCGCTCGGGCAGGCCGCCTTGCCGACGTAGAAGACAGTGCCGTCCGGCGCGATGGTGAGCCCGTGCGGCTCGCCGATCTGGTCCAGCTGCCCGGTCTGGTTCGCTGCGGTCAGTCGCTCCACCTTGTAGTTCGCGGCGATGGTGGCCTGGCAGTCGCCGCGTACCCGACCGGTGGTCCAGTTGAGAGCGCCGGCGAGGTGCGTGCGGAACGCCTCCTCGCCGTAGCTGCCCTCGGTGTGGCCCATGCCGGTGTAGAACGACCGGCCGCCGTCGTAGTCCCGGCACCAGGACACCGGGTGGAAGGCGCCGTTGGCGGCCGCCCCCGGGTTGTAGTGCCGCTCCTCGACCTGGGCGAGGGTGTGCACGGTGCCGATCGGGTTCGGGTCCCAGTTCTCCCAGCGGTCCGACCGGGTGAGGGTCAGCGGCAGCGACGCGGTGGCCGGGTGCTTGCGGTCCAGGATGTTCACCACCGCGCGGTTCACAGCGGGCGGCTCCGGGGCGGTGGTGCTGCCGGTGAACAGGCGCAGGTCGGCGAGTTGGACCAGCGGTTCACCGCTGTTCGCTGTGACGTTCAGCCGGTAGCGGGTGAACTCCTGCGGCGCGGCGATGTCGAACCGTCGGGTCTGGTAGCGGTCCGGGAAGGTCTGCCCGGTGCGGCGGTCCAGGTCGGTCCAGCTCTGACCGTCGGTGGAGCCCTGCAGTGTCCAGTCCTTCGGGTCCCGACCGGAGGAGTCGTTGGCCGATGTGAGCGCGTACCCGGTGATCTTCTTTGGTGCGCTCAACTCGTACGCCACCCAGGCGGTCGGGGTGCGGACCAGCCACTTGGTGTTGGCGTCGCCGTCGGTCAGCTTCTCCTTCGTCTCGTTGGGCGGGTTCTCGCCGCTGGCGGTCACCCGGGTCACCGGCTCGGCGACCGGGATGGCGCCGGCCGGGCGGGTGCCGATCAGCCCGGTGAACCAGGTGGAGTCGACCTGGGCTCGGGCGGCGTCGGCGATGCCGACGAAACCGCCGCCGGCCTTGACGTAGTTCTGGAGCGCCGACTCCTGGTCGCGGTTCAGCGCGGCGCCCGTCGCGGAGAGGAAGACAACGCTGCGGTACGCGGACAGCCCGGCCGCGGTGAAGGCGCCCGGGTCCGTGGTGGCCGTGACATCGATGTCATGAACGGCACCAAGCTGTTTGATGGTGTCCACCGCGCGCGAAACCGGGTCCTGTTGCTCGGCCACCGGGCCGTGGAACACCAGGACCGCTGTCTGCTGCGGCTGCGCCGCCTGCGGGGCGACCGCCGTTCGTGGTGCGGCAGCGGCGGCCGTCGTCGCCGGGAGCAGTGTCGCCAAGGCCGCTACCGCGGCGAGGGTTCGTCGTAGTTTTCTGGTCATGCCCGTCCCCACTTTCGGTTCGGTCAGCTTCCGTGCGTGTGGGTGTGGCCCTGGAACCGGTGGATCGCCTCCTCGGCGCCCGGCGGCATGCTGCCGTCGGCGTTGCGCACCAGGAAGATCCCGGCCATGCCGCCGTCGGAGTGCGTCTGCACGTGGCAGTGGTACATCCACGCGCCCGGTCCGACGCCCTCCCCGGCCAGCACCTGGAAACCGAACGAGCTGCCGGGATTGAGGTCCTTGTTGTCGATCACCAGGCTCGGGTCGCTCGGCCCTTCCAACATTCCGGTGCGGTTGTCCGCCCAGCGGTGCGCGTGCAGGTGGAAGGTGTGGAACAGGTTGCCGTGGCCGATGGCGATCCACTCGACGCGCTCGCCCAGGTTCGCCTCGAACATCGGGGTCGCCGGGGCCATCTTGTTGTTGATCATCATGTCGTGGAACACCGCGGTGAACTGCTTCGACGGCAGGATGTCGCCACGCCGTCTGACGATCAGCGCCCCGTACAGTCCCTTCGCGACACCGCCGGTGCCGTGGTCGGTGCCCATCGCGTGATCGTGGTAGTGCCAGTAGCCGGCGCTGCCCGGCATGTACCGTCGGCCCGCCGCCGCCACCATCTCGTGCGAACGCCAGACGTACGTCCGCGTCTCGCCCGGGTTGTTGAACGAGGCGTTGAACGGGCTGCCGTCGGACTCGGTGCTGTAGTCCACCCCGTGCGGGTGGATGGACAGCCGCTGGGTGGTGGTGTTGACCAGGGTGATCTCCAGCGTGTCACCCTCGTACATCTCCAGGACCGGGCCCGGAACGGTGGCCTGGCCGGGTGCCAGGCCGTACCCGAACAGGTTGCCGGGCAACTGCTCGGCGTAGATGGTGATCTTCTTGGTGACACCGGCGGCGGCCCGGGCGGGGCTGCCGCCGAACGCGGTGCCGATGGTTGGGGCGGACGCGCCCAACGCCCCGGCGGCGAGCGCGCCGGTGGCGATCAGCGATCTGCGGGACAGGTGGCGGTGAGGACCACCAGCGTGATCGTCCATGGGTCTCCGTTCCCAACCGGGCGAAGACGCGACGAGGGCAGGGTGCATCGACCCGAGCACGGGGGCGGTGGCACGACTGAGGGTGAGGCTCGTCGCGATCTTTGCTCGGAAGACTCAAAGCTTTCTATGGATGACAGCAACTTATGTAATCCATCGATGAAAGTACAGCTCTGATTGCAAAAAGATTACCTTGACATCACGACGTCCGTCGATTGACATAGAGCTGACACACAAGCAGACGCCGGGCTGCCGTCAATGCGGCAGCCCGGCGGGCAGACGTGCGGAAGCTGTGTCAGAGATCGTGGCCGTGGTCAGCCGGCCGACTGCGGGCCCGTCCGGTCGGGCCCACCGAGCTGCGCGACGTGGGTCGGGTCGAGGACCCGGGCGAGGAACGCGCGGGTCCGTTCGTGCTTCGGCGCGCCCAGCACCTCCTGCGGCGGCCCCTGCTCGACCACCACGCCACCGTCCATGAAGACGACCCGGTCGGCAACCTCGCGGGCGAACGCCATCTCGTGGGTGACCACCATCATCGTCATGCCGTCCTCGGCCAGCTTGCGCATGACGGTGAGCACGTCGCCGACGAGTTCCGGGTCGAGCGCGGAGGTCGGCTCGTCGAAGAGCATCAGCTTCGGCTCCATCGACAACGACCGGGCGATCGCCGCCCGCTGCTGCTGCCCGCCGGAGAGCTGCGCCGGGAAGGCGTCGGCCTTGTCGGTCAGCCCGACGCGCTCCAGGTTGTCCCGGGCGACCCTCTCGGCCTCGACCCGACCTCGCCGGAGCACCCGGCGCTGGGCGATGGTGAGGTTGTTCAGAACGGTCAGGTGCGGAAACAGGTTGAACGACTGGAACACCATGCCGATGCCGCGGCGGACCGCGTCGATCTCGACGTCCGGGTCGGTCATCTCGACCCCGTTCACCCAGATCTTGCCGGCGGTCGGCTCCTCCAGCAGGTCGACACAGCGCAGCAGTGTCGACTTGCCGGAGCCGGACGGCCCGATGACGCAGACCACCTCGCCCTGGCCGACCTCGAAGTCGATGCCCTTGAGCACCTTGAGCGGCCCGAAGGACTTGTGCAGGTCGCGGATCTCCACGGCGGGGCGGGAGGGAGCGGTCGTCATCGGGGTCACCGAGCCTTGGCGTAGCGGAGTTCGAGGCGTCGTACCACCTGCGACAGCGGCAGGGTGATCACCAGGTAGGCGAGGCCGGCCACCAGCAGCGGGGTCGCGTTCACCCGGTCGTTGAGCATGTCCCGACCGAACTTGGTGATCTCGATCGTCTGTGCCGTCACGCCGAGCACGTAGGCCAGCGACGAGTCCTTGGTGAGCAGGATCAGCTCGTTCGTCAGCGGCGGGATCACGATCCGGAACGCCTGCGGGATGACGATCGTGCGCATGGCGGTGAAGTGCGACATGCCGAGGGTTCGCGCCGCCTCCATCTGCCCCTTCGGCACGGCCTGGATGCCCGCCCGGATCGTCTCCGCCATGTACGCGGCGGCGGTCAACCCGAGGCCGATCGCGATCGAACCGAACACCCCGCCCGGAATCTCCCGCTCCGGGAAGGCGATCGGGATGCCGTACCCGACGAGGAAGAGCACCAGCAGCGCGGGCAGCCCCCGGAACAGCTCGATGTACGCCGTCGCCACCCAGCGGTACGGCGCCACCCGGGACAGGCGCATCAGCGCCAGGACCGTGCCGAACACGAGGCCGAAGGCGAACGCGCCCAGCGTGTAGAGGATGGTGTTGCGCAGCGCGACGGTGATGATCGTCGGGAACATCGACTTGATGATGTCGACGCGGAAGAACGCGTCGGCCAGCCTGTCCCAGTCCGCGGCGACGAGCACCGTGGCGATGATGGCGATGAAGACCAGGTACTGGAGCCCGAGGGACAGCCGCTCCCGCTGGCGGCGTCGCAGCTTCACGTTCGCTCGTTGCCTTCCCGGAGGTTACCGACGTCGGAGGGCGCGCGGGACGCGCGCCCTCCGGTACTGCGCGGCGCTCAGACGCTCGGCCGCTTACCGATCCACTTCTCGTAGATCGTGTTGTACGTGCCGTCCTGCTTGGCCTTGGCCAACACCTCGTTGATCTTCTTGAGCAACTCCGGGTTGGCGTCCTTCTTCACGGGGAAGCCGTACTGCTCACCGGTGTCGAACTCGGCGGCGACCTCGAACCCGCCCGGGTTCTTCTTCAGGTACTCGGTCCAGACCGGCAGGTCGTTGATGGCGGCCTCGACCTGGCCGTTGGAGACGGCCTGCTGGAGGGCGGCGAGGTCCTCGAACTCGACGAGCTTCAGGCCCTTCTCCGCCTCGAACCTCTTGGCGTAGTCACGACCCGTGGTGGCCGCCTGGACGCCGAGCTTCCTGCCCTTGAGGTCGTCGAGCGACTTGTACGTCTTGCCGGTCTTCACCAACATCGCCTGGGTGGCGTCGAAGTAGGGATCCGAGAAGTCGACCACCTTCCGCCGCTCCTCGGTGATGGTCATGCCGGCGGCGGCCGCGTCGCACTTGCCGGTGTTGAGGTCCTGGCCCGACTTGATCCCCTCGAACGGGGTGTCGATGATCGTCTGTTCGACGCCGAGCTCCTTGGCGACCAGATCCATGATCTCGACGTCGAAGCCGGTCACCGTGCCGCTGGCGTCCTTGGACTGGAACGGCGGGTACGGCAGGTGGGTGCAGACCGTCAACTTGCCCGCCGCCACCAGCTTGACGCCGCTCGCCTGGACCTCACTGTCGTCCTTCTTCGCACAACCCGCGGTCAACGCGAGGGCGGTGACGGCCACGACGAGGCCGGCCTGACGGACGGCGCTTGGGAACCTCACGGCTGTGTCCCTCCGATTCGGCTTCCATTGCACAGAAAGCCAATCTGGTTCATAGACTTTGCGATAAGCGACCGTACCCGATCCGGCGCACCGCCCCCAGATCACACAGTGACCACTCGGCCGCCCCGACCCGGCGGCCTCCGCCGGCAAACCCGACACTTGCCCCGCAATGTGCCTCAGCCACCGGTTCCCTCGGCCGCCCCGTCCGGGGTGAGGGCCCCCTCGTGGGGATCTGTGTCCAGGAACACGTGCTGGTGTCCCTTGCCGGAGTCGACGCTGATCTGATCGAGCTGGGTCGCTGCGACCGACCAGATCGTCGCGGCCTCGGCCGCCTGCCGCGCGGTGACGTCCAGCACTGCCGCACGTTGCGCCGCCGGAACGCTGGCCGCCAGCGCGTAGGCGTCGACGGCCAGCGACGCCTGCTGGACCGCTCCGCGCAACCCTCCGCGCGCCACGTTGGTGGCGGTGGCCCCCGACGGCGGGTCGGCGAACGGCTCGGCCGCCTGGCGCATGACCTCCTGCCACTGGCGGGCCTTCGTCGGATCCGGCGCACGTCCGCCGGTCGTCTCCGTCTTGATGCCCGCCAGGACCGGGGCGACCTGGTCGCGGACCCGTCGAGCCGTATCGATCAGCTCCACGATCTGCTGGGCGTCCCGCTTCGCCTCTTCCTGTTTGATGCTCGCGATGGTCGCCTCGGTGGCGTCCGGACGGCCCACCTGGTAGCCGATCAACCCACCGAGGAGGGCGGTGACCAGTGCGACCACGCCCGCGACGGCCGCGAAGCGCACTGTGCGCTGGCGGCGCACGTCGGCCTTGTCCAACTGGTAGGAGGGTCGGCCGGTGCGGCGCGCCATCGCATCTCCTCACATCGATGGTGTGGGGCCAAAGATTAACCGCCACCGTGTCGTCCGTCGATAGCGAGGGCTTTGACACCCGCCCGCTAGACGGGGTAGCCCCACTCGGCCAGCGACTTCTCCAGCACCCGTTCGATCGCGGCGAGCTGCGCCGGGCTGAGTTCGTCCCGGTACGCCTCCGCCCGGCCCATCGTGAAGTCGTACCGGGAGAAGCCCTTCTGGAAGGCGCTCGACCAGCTCAGGCCGAGGAAGTCGAGCATCCGGCCGACCTGCTCGCGCGGCTGCTCGACCAAGTCCTCGTAGCGCACGTCCAGCCACTGGTCGGCCGGGTGCCGCAGCCGGGCCTGCGCGAAGGCGTCCATCAGCATCTTCCAGCCCAGCGCGGCGAGCACCTGGAAGGAGCGACCGGACTCGACCCACTCCTCCCGCAGGTCGGACGGGAGCGGGCCATAGATCCAGTTGTCCGGCCCGCGCCAGCCGTCCCACCAGCCCATCTGGAGCCACGAATTGGCCACCGCCCGGCCGTCGCGCACCACGTTGACCACCCGCAGCTCCGGGTACGCGGCGTGCAGCAGGCCGGTCCGCGGCCACCCGGTGACGTGCTGCACCAACTGCTGACAGCGCTGCCGCGCGATCCGCTCGTCGAAGAAGGCCCGCAGCCGCCGGGCCACGAACGGGGTCAGGTCCTCGGCGATCAGGTCCCGACACGGTCGGGAGAAGCCGGCCAGCACCTGCCGGTCGAGCAGGTGGTACGCCTCCGACGGCGCCACCCGGAGCCGGCCGCGTTCCAGCAACCGTCGACTGTGCCGCAGCGAGGTCATCCCCGCCGGGCGCGGCGTCGAACGCCGGTAGAGCGCGCCGTTGAACCTGCCCTTCGGGTTGAGCCGGGCCAGCTTGTCGTCCAGACCGGAGACGAAGCCGACAGCGGGATGGCGGGAGAGCAACTCCTGGACCAGTGTCGAACCGCAGCGACCGGTGCCCACCACCAGTGAGAGCATCGTTCAGCCTTCCTGCCGGGTGGCGGGTGACGAGGAGCCGGCCGGGTCCGCGGCGAGGCGGGCGGCGGGAGAGGTGGCCGCCGGGCGGCGCAGCGGGTAGCCGAACCGGGACAGGGCCACAGCGGTCAGCCCGGTCACCACGACGTAGGCGCGGGTGGGCAGCCCGGTCAGCCACTCGGTGTCGGCGACCACGTCGACCAGCCCGGTGCGGTGCCGCGACGGATTGCCGGCGACCGAGTGGGTGGGGGTGAGCCGCACCGTGGCCGGTGTCGGAAACGGAAGCTCGTCGGGGGTCGCGCCGACGAAGCCGGCGATCCGTGCGGTGGCGCCGGCCGGGTCGGTGACGAAGTCCTCGTACCGCACCCGCAGGTAGCGGCCCGGCGCGCGACGGCGGTCGCCCCACAGTCGCACTGTCGCGGTGTTCCAGACCAGCCAGAGCAGCGCGGCCTTGCCAACGGGTGGCCGGCTCATCAGCTCATCGTCGGCGCGCCCGTCCAGCCGGCGTCGGCGACGCCAGGAGTACGCGGTGGCGCGCGGGTCGCGCACCACGTGCAGGACGTACAGGTCGATGCCGGGCAGGCTGCCGAGCAGGGCACCGTACGGCGGCAGCTTGGACGAGTCGACGATGACACCGTCCGACCGACCGGCCAGGGCGTGCTCGGCGATCGAGGCGTAGAGCCGGGCCAGTTGCGTGTCGTCGGGGTGGCCCGCGACCGGCGGCTGCCCCCGACGCTGGCGGCGCAGCAGTGCGGGCAGTCCGCGCAGCCGCAGCCGCTGGGCCAACCGGGCGGCGATCGCGGCCGGGTCGGCGTCGGTCAGGTCGGCGCGCACCCGCGCCCAGAGCGGGCAGTCGGCGACCGGGGCACCGCAGCCGCACTGTCGGTTCTCCAGGATGCCGCGCCGCCACAGGTACCGCAGCTCGCCCGCCGCGAAGAAGCCCGGCAACTGTCCCAGGACCGTGGTGACCAGCGTGCTGCCACTGCGACCGCTGCCGGCGAGGTAGAGCACCCGTACCGGGCTCACCGGGCCGCTCCCCCACCGGCGGCCCGGTTGGTGCGCCGCCGCGACGGCGACGCCTCCGCGGCCTCCGCGTACAGCCCACGGATCCGGTCCAGGTGCCGGTCCGGGGCGAACTGGGCGGCGATCTTCGCCCGCCCGGCCCGGCCCATCCGGTGAGCCCGCTCCGGGTCGGCCAGGAGGTCGTTCAGCGCAGCGCCGAGGTCCGTCGGCGCATCGGCGGCGACAATGTGACCATCCACCTCGGGCTGGACCAGCTCGGGAAGCCCGCCCAGGTCGGTGGCGACCACCGGCACACCGCAGGCGAACGCCTCCAGCACCGCCATCGGTTGGTTTTCGTGCCACCGGGACGGCACGGCGACCACGGCCGCCGACCGGATCAGCTCGTGCAGGCGCGGCTTGTCGAGACGGCCGTGGAACCGGACCCGGCCGGGCACCCGCCGCGCGGCGAGCGCCTCCAACTCCGGGCGGGCCGGACCGTCTCCGGCGATGTCCACCATTACCCCGTCCGGCAGCGCGGCGGCCGCCTCGATCAGCACGTCGACACCCTTCTCCGGAGCCAGCCGCCCGGCGAAGACGACACCGCCGCCGGGCGTCTGCTTGGCCGCGACACCGGTCAGGTCGACGAAGTGGTTGACCACCCGCAACCGGTCCGGGTAGACACCCGCGCGGCGCATCACGTCGGCCAGGAACTCGCTCGGGCTCACGAAGAGCTGCACCGGGTCGTACGCGTCGAACTGCCGGTGCAACCAGGACTCGACGGCGAGCAGGCCACTGCGCGACAGCGACCCGTCCTTGCAACGGCGACGGGCCGCCTGCAACGGGCCACCGGTGACGCACGCCTGGCAGGGGCGGCCCCGGTCCAACAGTTGGTAGCTCGGGCAGGCGAGCTTGTAGTCGTGCAGGGTCAGCACGCACGGCACACCGGCGGCGCGGGCCGCGGCGAGCACCGACGGGGAGAGCTGGTGGTAGATGTTGTGCAGGTGCAGCACGTCCGGCCGGAAATCGTCGATCACCCGGGCCAGCCCGCGGCGGCTCGTCGGTGACCACAGCATCCGGCCGACGGCCACCGCGCGGGGGCGCACCCCGCTCGGCGCCGGCTCCAACTCCACTTCGGACGGAAACCGCGCGGAGTACGGCAGCGGCGACTGGTTCTCCGGGTGGCTCATGCCGAAGTAGGCGACAGTGTCGCCGGCAACCCGTTGCAGGTCGGCGAGATCGAGCAGATACCCCTCCGCGCCGCCACGGCGGTAGAGGAACTTGTTCACATGCAGCACGCGCATCGACTCGCCCTGCTCACGTCGCTCGGGCGAACCGGGCCCGGAGGTGATGACCGGGATCTGCCCGCCCCGGCCAGGGCCCACGGTATGCAGGGCAGGTCGGCGAGTCCAGCTCACGTTTGCCATGTGGCTGAACGGGTGATCTTCGTCTGCCCGTGCGGTCCGCGGCCTGGCCTCCCGCCATGATCTCCCGATAGCCTGGCTGCCGCCGGTCACACCCGCTCTGGTGCAGGGCCGCAACGGTGTCCGACGAGGAGGACCGTGACAGCCGACGACGAGGTCTCCGCGCTCGCGTACACCGCGCGGCGGGTCCGGCGGCATCTTCGCTGGGCGCGTACCGAGGGGATCGGACGGCTGATCGAGGAGGACCGCCTCAACCCGATCGACCGGATCGGCACCGCAGTGGCGAAGCGACGCTGGCGACGGCGGGCCGGCCGGACGCCCGGCTCGGCGATGCCGGTCTACCTTGTCGGTCTGCAACGCTCCGGCACGAACATGCTGGTCCGGGGCCTGGACGCCGCCGGAGAGGTCGAGGTCCGCAACGAGAACGACGCCACCGTCTTCCATCGCTTCCAACTGCGCCCGGACCCGGTGCTGACCGCCGCAATCCAGCGCAGCCGGCACGCGTACGTCCTGGTCAAGCCGCTCTGCGAGAGCCACCGCGTGGACGAGCTGCTGGCCCTGCCGGGGCTGACGCCCGGGCGCGCGCTCTGGGTCTACCGCGACGTCGACGACCGGGCCCGCTCCGAGGTCGCCAAGTTCGGTGCCGCCAACCTGCGGGCCCTGCGCGCGATCGCCGACGGAAGCATCGGCCGCCGGTGGCAGGGGCAGCGCCTCGACGCCGACACCATCGAGCTGATCCGGGCTCACGACCCGCAGCGGTTGGATCCGCACAGCGGCGCGGCGCTGTTCTGGTACGTCCGTAACTCGCTGTTCTTCCAACTCGGCCTGGACCAGCGGGCCGACGTGCTGCTCTGCCGCTACGACAGCCTGGTCGCGGAGCCCGCCGCGCAGCTCCGACGGCTCTGCGCCTTCCTCGACTTTCCCTACCATCCCCGGCTGCACGCGCACATCGCCCCGCGCGCGTCGCACCACGCGGCGGGGCACCGACGGCTACCGATCGACAGGGGCGTCCGGGCCCGCTGCGACGAGCTGACCGACCGGCTCGACCGCGCCGCTGCCGACGTCCGACCCGAGACGACGAAGGCGGTCGACAGTGGCTGAGACCGGAACCCGTACCGCGCCGATCTTCCTGGTCGGCTGCCAGCGGTCGGGCACCACGATGGTGCGCCTCGTCCTGGACTCGCACTCGCGGATCAGTTGCGGCCCGGAGACCCGGTTCCTGCCGGACCTGCGACGGATCGTCGGCCGGGACTGGGAACGACTGGCCCGCTTCGGTTTTCCGCGCGAGGACTGGCTGCGCCGGATCCGGGACTTCTTCGGCGGTGTGCACGCCGACTACGCCGCCGCGCGCGGCAAGACCCGGTGGGCCGACAAGACCCCGCTGTACGCCATGTCCCTCGACTTCGTCACCGAGGTCTTCCCGGACGCCCAGATCGTGCACCTCATCCGGGACGGACGCGACGTGGTGGTCTCGCACCGCAAACGGTTCGGCTACTGGTCCGCCGTGAAGTGCGTGGTGAAGTGGCCGCGCTACATCCGCGCCGCGCGGGCCGTCGGCGCCACCCTGCCCGCGGACCGCTACTACGAGCTGCGCTACGAGCAGGCGGTCAGCGAGCCGGAGAAGACGATGCGCGCGCTGTTCGAGTTCCTCGGCGAGCCGTGGGAGGACGGCATCCTCGACTACGACAGCAAGCAGCACGACGTGGCCCGGAAGTACACCACCGAGGCGGAGCGGCGACGCGCGGCGGTGGGTGACACCGCGCCGATCTACGGCTCCCGGGTGGGCAGCTACCGCCGCGAACTCGACCCGTTCCTCCGCCTGCTGGTCTGGGTCTTCTCCGGTCCGACCCTGCGCGCGCTGGGCTACCGGTGACCCGCCCCGGCCGGCTGCGCGCGGTCGCCACCGCCGTCGCCGCCACGCTGCTGCTCACCGCCGGCTGCACCGACGGCGGCGACGATCCACCGCCGACCGCCACCCCCTCCGCGACGGCGGCACCCGCAGGCGGCACGCCGGGACGCACCGCCGGCCAGGTGAGCAACCCGTTCGGCGCGCACTGGGACTGGTCGCGGTACCAGCAGTTCGAGCCGTACCTGCGCCGGCTCGCCGGTTCGGCGACGTACGAGGAGATCTCCTGGTGCGAGATCGAACGGACCTCGGGACAGGTCGACTGGTCCGGGCTGGACGAGGTCGCCGCACGCAGCAGAGAGCTGGGCATCACCCTGCACCTGAAGATCCGCACCGGCGTGTGCTGGGCGACCGGTGGCACCGCCCGCTACACCCGGGGCGCGGCGAAGAAGACCGAGTCGGCGATGCCCACCGACCTCGGCGCGTACCAGCGGTTCGTCCGCTCGGTGGTGCAGCGCTACGGCCCGTACGGGGTGCGGGAGTACGCCGTCGAGAACGAGGTCAACGCGCCGAGCTACTGGGCCGGCAGCCCCGAGGAGTACGCGCGGCTGGTCCGGGCCGCCGCCGAGACGATCCGTGCGACCGACCCGAAGGCGCTGGTGGTCGACTCCGGCATCAGCAGCGTCGCGTACGGCATGGGTGTCGCCGACCGGCTGGTGCGCGCCGGCCGGGTGCCGGAGGCCATCGCCGCCTACCAGGCGTACTTCCAACGTCGGGTCGGCACCCGGGGGCAGCAGATCCCGGCGGTGACCGGGGAGGCGCAGCTGCGCCGGGCGCTCGGCACCGAGACCAACAGCCGCAGCCTGCGCTTCCTGGCGGTGACCGAGTCGCTGCTGACCGACCGCACCGTCGACGTCCGTCAGGTGCACTTCTACGAGCACTTCAGCGGGGTGGCCCCGCTGCTGGACTACCTGCGCGCCACCACACCGCCGGGTGCCGCGATCCAGGCATGGGAGGTCGGGCAGTTCTGGCGCGACGGCGACGGCGACCCGGCCAGCCGGGCGGCGGAGATGGTCAAGACGGTCACCCTGCTGGCCGCCGGCGGGATCGGCGAGATCAGTTGGCTGCCGTTGGCGTACAACCCGAACAACGCCGCCGGCAGCGAGGTCCGCTACGGCCTGCTCGACCCGGACGGCACCGAACGCGAGGCCGGCCGGATGCTGGCCGCCCTGGTCGACGCGGCCCGGGACGCCACGGTCACCCCGCTGCCCGCCCCGGTGGCCGGCAAACTGCACGGGGTCGCGTTCGTCAGCGGTGGACAGAGCACGCTGGTGCTCTGGTCGGCGTCGAAGACGCCGGTGACAGTGCCGGCGACACCGGGCGGACGGACCGGGGCGGTGGGCGCCCCGCTGGGCGCGGCCGGTGGTGGCACCACAGTGACCGACGTCCCCGTCCTGCTCCGCGCCGACCAGCCGGTGGACCGGATCCTCGCCGCCGTCCGCTAACCCGAACGGCAGGTGTCGACCTCACCCCGCCGATCTTGCACTTTCTGTTGCCGTCTCACGGCTTCTGTAACTTATGTCGGGGCAGAAAGTGCAAGATCGCGGGGGTGCAGGCGGCGGGTGGGCCCGGCCTGGACGGGGCGGCACGTCGGGAACGCGCGCTAGGCGGCGGGCCAGGGGTCGGGCCAGTCGAGCAGGGTGGCCAGGCGGGCGTTGTGCGGTGCGAAGTGGCCGCTCAGGCGCTCCCGCAGCTCCGGTGTGAGCTGGGAGGGGCCGCGCTCGACGCGACGGGTGTGCCGGGTGAACGCGTCGGGGGTGAAGGCCGGCAGGCCGAGGAAGCGCAGCACGTCGCCGTACGTGCCGGCCGGGTCGGTGTGCAGGTCCTCGGTCCGGGCGACGTGGATCCGCTCCCGCGGGACCTGCGCGAACCACCTGTCCAACTGCTCGGCGTAGCGGCCCCGGGCCGCGTACGAGTAATGACGCAACGCCCGGTGCGCGGCGGCGCTGTCCGGACCACCGCGCGTTGCCCGGGCCAGCCGCTCCTCCTCCGCGTCGAGCGCGGCGGCGAAGGACAGCGGCTCGACGCCGTACGAACGGGTGTGCAGGTAGTGCGAGTAGGCGCGCTGCACCGGGTCGCGCAGCAGGACGACGAAGCGGGCCTGCGGCACTGTCGCCGCGACCCGGGCCGGCACGCTCGGATGGAACAGGTAGTAGGGGCTCGCCTCGAACGTGCGCTCACCCGGGGCGAGACGAGGGAAGTGCCCCCGGTACCACCGCGTGCCCCGAGCGTGGTGGACGCTGAAGTACTGCAACTCCTTGCCGCTGGCCACCCGGACCCGCGGATGGGCGGCGAGGTGGTGGTACAACGACGTGGTGCCGCAGCGCTGCCCACCGATCACCAGGAAGTCGGGCAACGGACCGGGCTCCCCCGGCCTCGCCGCGCGCCCCCAGGCCCGCGCCGCACGAACCCCCCGACGCAGCCGGTCGGTGACCTGACGCCGCACGACGCCGCTCACGAGCGGACCACTGGGCGGCCGGCTCGCACACCGGCACCGTCGGCGGGGTCGGCCGGGGCGCGTCGACCACCTCGGCGGGTCACCGAGCGCAACACCATGACGTCCTCCCGACTGAGCCCGAGGGCGAGCACCACGGCGAGGTACCCCGCCACTACCGCGACCAGACCGACAACGAGCTGCGCGGTCCCGCCCCCGACCAACCACCGCACACCGAACCCGACACCCATCGCGACCAGCGCGGCGACCAAGCCCTTGACCATGCCCGCCGTCACCGGCACCGTGTGCACCTGCGCGCGCACCTGCCAGACCCGGGCGACGTTCACCGCCGCCAGCGACACCGCCCAGGCCACCGCCGCGCCGAGAATGCCGTACGCCGGGATGAGCCAGAGGTTGAGCAGGACGTTGAGCAGCAACGCCGCGAGGTTGTCCACCATGTTGACCGAGACCCGGCCGGACATGTTCAGCAGCGTCCCGCACGGCCCGGTGGCGGCGTTCACGAGCTGGCCGAGCGCCAGCACCACTGTCACCGCCGCACCGCCGGCCAGACCCGGGCCGCCGACCAGACGCAGCAACTGCTCCGGAAAGACCAGCAACGCCACGAAGGCCGGCAGCGACAGCCGGAGCACCCAACCGGTGGCGACCCGGTAGATCCGGCGGACCTCGTCCAGTCGACCCTGGTGGTAGAGGTGCGCCAGGTGCGGACCGAACGAGGCGTTGACCGGTGCGAGCACGAACACCGCGATGGTGACCAGCCGGGTCGCCACGTGGTAGACGCCGATCGCGTCGGGACCGTAGTCGAAGAAGCCGAGCAGCAACGCGTCCACCCAGATCAGCCCGGTGGACGACAGCGAGGAGACCCAACTGACTGTGGAGAACCGGAACAGCTCGCCCGGCCGGTACGCGGGCCGGGCGGCGGGCACCCGGCGCACCAACCGGGCGAGCGCCACGACGGCGAGTCCTGCCGCGCTCCAGCTCGCCGCCACCAGCGCCCAGAACGCGCCGGTCAGGCCCGCACCGAGGGCGAGCGCCAGCGCGGTGAGCACCAGCCGGGCGGCCGGCTCGTAGACCTGGCCGATGAGCGCGTAGGCCCGTTGCGTGCGCCAACCCCGGGTGGCCGCGAGCGCGGCCTCGCAGACGGTGGCGGCGGGCAGGCAGAGCGCCGCCAACCGCAGCCCGGTGGTGAGTTGCGGATCGTGCAGGGCGTCGGCGAGCCACGGCGCGCCGATCGCCAGACCGAGGGCGATCACTGTGGACGCCACTGCCGAGATGCCGATCCCGAGCCGGATCGCGCCCCGCAGGGCGGCCGGCTCGTCGTCGGCGAGGTGCACCGCAACGAACCGGGTCAACCCGGCCCGGAAACCGGAGAGCGAGAGCAGCCCCAGCAGCGACAGCACGGCGTAGACCTGGGCGTACCGGCCGAGTTCGCGTACACCCAGGACCCGGGCCAGCAACAGCATCACCAGGAACAGCGCCACCTGGCTGAGCACGGCGCCGCCCAGGTTCAGCACACCGCCGCGGGCCATGCCGCGTACCTGCTGGTCGCCGGCCTCCGGCGCGGCCGGCGACCCGCCGGTCACCGCACGCACCCGGCGGCCCGTTCTCCGACGGTCACGGCCGTGCCGCGGTCACGGTCTCCGCCGACGCCGACGGGGCCGAGGTGCTCGCCGCCGGGGCCACCGGCCGGGCGGCGGCGCGACCCCGCGAGAGCAGTTCGAGTACGCCCACCAGCAGCACCCCGAGCAGCAGACCCGCGCCGCCCACCGGCAGGACGGTGCGCACCAGCTCCGTCATCCGGCTCACCTCGTGCGTCTCGCCGATGCTGGTCACCTGCTTCGGATCGGCGGCCTGGGCCTGCGCCCGCGCCGCCTGCAACCCCTCCCGCGCCTGGGACAGGGCATTGGTGGCCGCGTCCCGCTGGGCGAGCAGGGCCTGGTAATCGGGGAGCTTCGGCCCCAGCTCGTCGAGCTTCTTCTGGGCGGTGGTGATCGCGGCGGTCGCCGCGTCGACACCCCGGCCGTTGCCAACCGCCTGCATGGAGAGCTGCTGCTGGCGCAGGCTGGTCAGTTCACCCAGCGTGGCCTGGTAGATCCGGTCCGGCTGGGAGACCTTGTTGGCCTTCTCCCACTCACCGATCGCCTTGGTCGCCGCGGTGACGTCGGCGTTGGCCGCCTCGACCTCGCCGGTGGCGATGCCGACCTGGGAGGAGAAGAGGAAGGCCAGCGCCCGGGTGGTGGTCGCGGTCAGCACCGGCGCGACAGTCGCCCGGTTGCCTGCGGTGTACGTCACCTCCAACTGGCTGCTCGCGCCGACCTGGGTGATGGCGAGCCCGTCGCGCAACCGCTCCGGCGGCACCCCCGTGTCAGCGCCCACGTCGGCGAGGACGCGGGGCGAGGTGACCGCCGCGCCGAACGCCGCGACGAACTGGTTCGCCGCCTGCGTACCGGTGTACTGCGTCCCGGCCACGCCGCCCACCAGGGCCGGTGCCGCCACGTAGGCGGTCCCGCTGAACTGCTGTGGCGCCAACAGGACGATGGCTGCCGCGGCGCCAGCGGCGAGAACCGGCACCCCCACGAGTACCCAGAGGCGCCGCCGGGCGACCCGCAGGTAGTCGACGATCTCCACCTTTTTCCCCAATGCTGTCGTTCAGTCAAACCGGGACGGACGTGCCTCGTGGCTGCTCGCCGGTCAGGTTCGGAGCCGGTTGGCGGGCGATCACGCTGGCCGCCGCGGCGAACGCGACGAAGTACCAGAGGGTGACCACGTTGGAAATGACGTTGGAGGCGGCGCTGACCGCCACGAACGCGGCGGCGCAGCCGGTGAACCCGACCGCGACGCCACGCTCGAAGCTGCCCGGAGGCGCGCGCCGCAGCGCGGTCCGGGCGGTGTGCGCAAAGGCGAACAGCATCAGCAGGTACGCCCCGAGACCGAGCAGCCCGGTCTCCACGTACGCCCGCAGGAAGTCGTTGTGCGGCTTCTTCGCCTCGTCGGTCTCGCGCTGGGTCATGTTCGGCCCGATGCCGGTCACCGGGTTCCGGTCGGCGAGCGTGACGATCTCGGTCCAGTAACCGATCCGCCAGGCCAGGGTGTTTCCGGTCGGGTCTCCGCCGACCGCGCGGGACGTGCCGAGTTGGGCGAAGCGTTCGCCGACGGCCGGCACCAGTGCCACCCCGGCGACCGCCACCACGCAGAGGGTGACCAGCATCCGCTTGCTGCGATGCAGCGCCGCGACCACCACCAGGCCGATCGCCGCACCGAGCAGGGCGCTGCGGGTGTTGGTCAGCAGCAGGAACAGCAGCGAGAGCGCGAGCAGCACCCCGAGGGACGTCCGCAGGCGACGATCCAGGAATCGGTACACAGCGAACCCGAAGATGACCATGAACATCAGGTAGCGGCCGAACGTGGTCGACTGGCTGAACGTGCCGCTGATCCGGGTGAAGTCGCCCTTCACCTCGGCTGGCGGGTTGCCGAGCAGCGACAGCACGACGGTGTAGCCGAGCGCCAGCACCAGCGAGGCGTAGCAGGCGAGCAGGACCCGACGGATCGCCGCGGTGTCCGGCATGAGCTGTTCCAGCACCACGAACATCACCACCACGGTGAGGATCCGCAGCGCCTCCAACAGGCTGTTCGCCGGCCGGCTGGCACCGAGGGCGCTGACCACGCTGCTGGCGCCGACGAGCAGCATGGCCCAGCTGAGCGGGGAGCCGCGTAGCCGCCCGTGCCGGCTGAGCTGTGCGGCCAGCCAGAGCCCGGCGGCGAGCAGAAACAGCACCGCGAGCAGTGTGGAGGGGTCCGCCGCCCGGGTCGTTCCGGCGGAGTCCGCCTGGCCGGCGCTCGGGCCGGTCAGCTTGAACAGGTCGACGCAGGAGCGCACCGCAAGCATCAGCAGCACGTACCCGGCGAACCGGGTCAGCGCGAGGACTGCCAGCGCGATCCCCGTGACCGCCGCGAGCGGCAGCACCATGCCCCTGCGGTCACCGGCCGCCATGGAGACACCAGCGACCACCGCCACGACCGCGGCGGCCAGCGCCGCTCCGCCGCTGAGCAGGCGGGTCGGGTCGAGCCGCCTGCTCATGGGCGGAGTGTCCTGCTGCGTGTGTTGTTCCACTGATCCCACTGAACTGAATCGGCGCTGCCCGGCCGCTGCCGGGCGCGGCCAACCGATGTCCTCCCGGCACAAGATCGGTTCAATCTAGTCCTGTCACCTCGACGGCAGAAGGGGCCGTTGCACCGACTGCTTCGTCCTCCGGTGGGCTGATCCGACACTCCCCCGGCCAACCCCGTCCGGTCAGGCGGCGGCCCCCGTGGGTCGCGCCCTCGCCCGGCGGCTCGGCTCCGGCGCCAGCCGGAGGTAGAGCTGCTCCAACTCGCGGGCCGCGGTGTCCCAGCTGTACCTGCTGGTGATCCGCTCACCCAGCGCCAGCGCACCGGCCCGTTCACCCGGCAGGTCGGCGAGCAGCGACGTCAACACCCGGACCAGGTCGTCCTCGTCGCCGTCGCGGAACAACCGCCCGCCGGCGTTGTCGGACCTGAGCACCTCGACGTGCGGCGCGATGTCGCTGGCGACCACTGGCAGCCCGTACGCGGCCGCCTCCAGCAACGTCAACGGCAGTCCCTCCAACCGGGACGGTTGAACGAAGCCGGCGGCACCGGCGTACAGCTCGGCGAGCAGGTCGCCGTAGGCGAATCCGGTGAAGACGATCCGGTCGTCCGCCCCGGCCTCGCGGCGCAGCCGGTCCACGTAGTCGTCGGTGAACGACGACCCGCCGACGATCGCCAGGCGCATCGGGGTCTCGGTCCGGCGGAAGGCCCGGATCAGCAGGTCGGCCGCCTTCTCCGGCACCAGTCGACCGACCAGCAGCAGGTAGCCGCCGGGGGTCAGCCCGAACTGGTCCTCGAGCTGACGGGTCCGCACCGGTCGGGCCGGGTTCACGCCGTTCGGGATGTAGGTCGTCGGGCGGCCGAACCGGGCGTCGTAGTGGGCGGCGAGCCCCTGGGAGACCGCCACCCGCTGGTGCGGGACGTACCCGCTGAACCAGTGGGCGCTGCCCAGCACCGTCCGCGCGGCGAGCCCCCACTTGCCCCGCTGGTTGTCCAGCCCGTGCACTGTCAACACCACGCGCGCCCGGGACAGGGCACGCGGAAGTGGGGCGACGAGTGCCGGCCCGAGCCCGTGGTAGTGCACGATGTCGGGTCGCGCGGCCATCGCCGCCATGGTCGAGGTCGCCGCGTGCACTATGGCGTCGAGGTGCTTGCTGGCGATCGTGTGGGTCTGGCGCAGCCGTACCCCCCGGTAGCCGTCGGCGGGTGTCTCGCCGTAGCTCCGGCGGCAGTAGACGGTGACCTCGTGGCCGTAGCTGGCGAGCCGGCTGGCCATCTCCTCCACGTGCCGTTCGATCCCGCCGTAGGTCGCCGGCATCCCCTTCTGGCCGATCATCGCGATCCGCAGCGGACGCCAGGCGACGGCGGTGTCGGCGACGCCCGCTCGGGACCTCCGGGCGGGGACCACCCGTTGCCGGGGTATCGCGGGGCTCCCGGCGTGCTGGTCCAGGTCCTCGGCCTGCAGGTCGGGATGGGCCACGTTGACTCCCTGCGTGACTAGGTCCGCGCCCGCCGACCGGGCAGGGTCAACACCTTGCCATGGATGGGCCCGTCCGCCGGCTGATCAATGAGACAGGAAAATCATCCATGGGATTCGTCGCGAAGGGAATGGCACCGGAGGTGACATCGAGGTGGACGGCGCAGGTGCCGCGTCGAACGGCACGCAAAGGGCGACGAGCCCCGGTCGATCCTGACGGATCGGCCGGGGCTCGTCGGTGGTACCTGTCAGGCGAGATCGAACCGGTCGAGTTCCATGACCTTGGTCCAGGCGGCCACGAAGTCGGCCACGAACTTGTCGCGGGCGTCCTGGCTGGCGTAGACCTCGGCGAGGGCGCGCAGCTGCGAGTTGGACCCGAAGATGAGGTCGACCGCGGTGGCGGTCCACTTCACCTCATCGGTGGCCAGGTCGCGGATCTCGTACACGTGCTCGTCGGACTTCGACGCGCTCCACCGGGTGCCCGGGGAGAGCAGGTTGGCGAAGAAGTCGTTGCTGAGCACGCCCGGCCGGTCGGTGAGCACACCGTGCCGGCTGCCGCCGACGTTGGCGCCGAGGGAGCGCAGGCCGCCGATGAGGACGGTCATCTCGGGCGCGGTCAGGTTGAGCATGTAGGCACGGTCGACGAGCAGCACCTCCGGCTGGGTCTTCTCGCCAGCGCGCAGGTAGTTGCGGAAACCGTCGGCACGCGGCTCAAGGACCCGGAAGGAATCGGTGTCGGTCTGCTCCTGGGTCGCGTCGGTGCGGCCCGGCCGGAACGGCACCGTCACCTCGACGCCGGCGTCCCGCGCCGCCTTCTCGACGGCTGCCGAACCGGCCAGCACGATCAGGTCGGCGAGCGAGATGGTCGCCCCGTTGGCGGCGTTGAACTCCTGCTGGATGCCCTCAAGGGTGCTGAGGACGGTGGCCAGCTGCTCGGGCTGGTTGACCTCCCAGCTGCGCTGCGGCTCAAGGCGAATGCGCGCCCCGTTGGCGCCGCCGCGCTTGTCGGTGTGCCGGAAGCTCGCGGCAGAGGCCCACGCGGTGGAGACCAGCTGGTCGACAGTGAGACCGGACGCCAGCACCTTCTCCTTGAGCGCGGCGATGTCGGCGTCGCCCACCAGCTCGTGGTCGACGGCCGGCACCGGGTCCTGCCAGAGCTGCGGCTCGGCCACCCACGGCCCGAGGAAGCGCTCGATCGGGCCCATGTCGCGGTGCAGCAGCTTGTACCACGCCTTGGCGAAGGCCAGCGCGAACTGGTCGGGGTTCTCCAGGAAGCGACGGGAGATCTTCTCGTACGCCGGGTCGACGCGCAGCGACAGATCGGTCGTCAGCATCGTCGGCCGGTGCTTCTTCGCCGGGTCGAAGGGATCCGGGATGATCGCTTCGGCGTCCTTGGCGACCCACTGCTTCGCGCCGCCGGGGCTGGTGGTGAGCTCCCACTCGTAGCCGAAGAGGATCTCGAAGAAGCGGTTGCTCCACTGCGTCGGCACGTCGGTCCACGTCACCTCGAGACCACTGGTGATCGTGTCGGCGCCCTTGCCGCTGCCGTGGGTGCTCAGCCAACCCAGGCCCTGCGCCTCCAACGGGGCACCCTCGGGCTCCGGACCCACGTGGTTGTCGGCGACGCCGGCACCGTGGGTCTTACCGAAGGTGTGACCACCGGCGATGAGGGCGACGGTCTCCTCGTCGTTCATCGCCATCCGGCCGAAGGTCTCGCGGATGAAGTGCGCTGCCGCCGCGGGGTCCGCGTTACCGCGCGGGCCCTCCGGGTTGACGTAGATGAGCCCCATCTCGGTCGAGCCGACGCCGGCCGCCATCTCCTTCTCGGAGGCGTAGCGCTCGTCGCCCAGCCAGGTGTCCTCCGGACCCCAGAAGATCTCCTCGGGCTCCCAGACGTCCTCGCGACCGAAACCGAAGCCGAAGGTCTTGAAGCCCATCGACTCCAGGGCGACGTTGCCGGCGAGCACCAGCAGGTCGGCCCAGGAGATCTGCTGGCCGTACTTCTGCTTGACCGGCCAGAGCAGCCGGCGGGCCTTGTCCAGGTTGGCGTTGTCCGGCCAGCTGTTGAGCGGGGCGAACCGCTGCCCACCGTCGCCGGCGCCGCCACGGCCGTCCTCGATCCGGTACGTGCCGGCGGCGTGCCAGCTCATCCGGATCATCAGGCCGCCGTAGTGGCCGAAGTCGGCCGGCCACCAGTCCTGCGAGGTGGTGAGCACCTCGACGATGTCGCGCTTGAGGGCCTCGACGTCGAGCTTCGCGAACTCCTTGGCGTAGCTGAAGTTCTCGCCCAGCGGGTTGCCCTTCGACGAGTGGGCGTGCAGCACCGAGAGGTCGAGCTGGTTGGGCCACCAGTCCCGGTTGGTGCGCGGACGCCCACCGGTCTTCGGGGTCGGCGAGTCGATCGCCGGGTTCTCACTCTCACTGCCGTGCGCGGTCACCGAGTCGTGCGCGACCGGGCAGCCGGCCGCCGCCTTCTGGTCCACGCCCTGCGCACTGACGGGGCCGTTGTCCTGGGTGTCGCTCATGTACTTCCTTCCGAGCTTGCGGATCTCTGGGGCGTGCGTTCGGTCGCGCAGTCGGGGCAGGTGCCCCAGTAGACGACCTCCGCCTCGTCGACCGTGAAACCGTGGTCGCCCGAGGCGGTGAGACAGGGGGCGTGACCGACGACGCAGTCGACGTCGGCGATGGCGCCGCAGGAGCGGCACACGACATGGTGGTGGTTGTCAGCGATTCGGGACTCGTAGCGGGCGGTCGCCCCGGCCGGCTGGATGCGCCGCACCAGGCCGGCGTCGGTGAGCACGCGCAGCACGTCGTACACCGCCTGGTGGGAGACCGTGGGCTGCTCCGCGCGGACCAGCGCGATCACCGCGTCGGTGCCGACGTGCGGGTGGTCGCGCAGCGCCGCGAGCACCGCCAACCGGGGCCGGGTCACGCGCAACGAGACGGCCCGCAGCTGCGCCTCGAAGTCGGACATCACGGGTACGAACACTAGCTCACTATTTTGGAACGAATCAAGTTTTGCCCGGCGCTAGGTACCCCAACGGCGGACGATTCACCCGAGGTTAACCTGCGGGAGGAAAAAAATCGGACAGCCATGTCGAGAAGTGCCGATCGGCTTCGTCCCCTGAGTGAACGTGACCACGATGGGTCGCAGCCAACACCGAGGAGCATCACGATGGCCAAGTACCTGCTGCTCAAGCACTACCGGGGCGGCCCGGCCGGGGTGAACGACGTACCCATGGACCAGTGGACGCCGGCGGAGATCTCGGCCCACATGCAGTACATGCGCGACTTCGCGGCCCGACTCGAAGGCACCGGCGAGTTCGTCGACGCTCAGGCCCTCGCCCCGGAGGGAGCGTGGGTCCGGTACGACGGCGAGGGCCGCCCCCCGGTCACCGACGGCCCCTTCGCGGAGACCAAGGATCTCATCGCCGGCTGGATGGTGATCGACGTCGACAGCTACGACCGGGCCGTCGAGTTGGCCGGTGAGTTGTCGGCCGCTCCCGGGGCGGGCGGGAAGCCGATCCACGAGTGGCTGGAGCTGCGCCCGTTCCTGAGCGAGCCCCCCACCATCACGGAGTGACGACTTCGATGGACGAGACGCTGCTGCGCAGTCTCACGCCGAGCGTCCTCGGGATCCTCGTCCGCCGCGGAATCGACTTCGCGGCGGCCGAGGACGCCGTGCAGGACGCCCTGGTCGAGGCTGTCCGGGTCTGGCCGGCCGACCCGCCGCGCGACCCGTTGGGCTGGCTGACCGCTGTGGCGTGGCGGCGGTTCCTCGACGCGGCCCGAGCCGACACCGCTCGCCGTCGGCGCGAGGATCTCGTCGACGAGGAGCCGGCGCCAGGACCTGCTCCCGCTGTGGACGACACGCTCCAGCTCTACTTCCTGTGCGCCCACCCGTCACTGACGCCGTCGTCAGCGGTCGCGCTCACGCTGCGCGCTGTCGGCGGGCTGACCACCAGGCAGATCGCCCACGCCTACCTGGTGCCCGAGGCGACCATGGCGCAGCGGATCAGCCGGGCCAAGCGCACCGTCTCCGGGCTGCGGTTCGACCGACCCGGTGACGTCGCCACAGTGCTGCGTGTCCTCTACCTGGTCTTCAACGAGGGCTACTCCGGTGACGTGGACCTCGCCGCCGAGGCCATCAGGCTCACCCGGCAGCTCGCGGCCACGATCGACCACCCCGAGGTGTCGGGGCTGCTCGCCCTCATGCTGTTGCACCACGCCCGGCGCGCCGCCCGGACCGCCCCCGGCGGCGGCCTGGTGCCGCTCGCCGAGCAGGACCGCAGCCGCTGGGACACCCTGTCGATCGCCGAGGGCGTCGAGATCCTGCAGGCGGCCCTGGCCCGCGACCAGCTTGGTGAGTTCCAGGCCCAGGCGGCCATCGCGGCGCTGCACGCGGACGCGCCGACCGCCGCGGAGACCGACTGGGTGCAGATCGTGGAGTGGTACGACGAACTGGCGCGCCTGACCGGGAACCCTGTCGTCCGACTCAACCGAGCGGTGGCGGTCGGTGAGGCCGACGGCCCCAGGGCCGGCCTGACGGCGCTCGCGGCGGTGGACGACGCACTGCCCCGGTACACGGCGGTGGCGGCGTACCTGCACGAGCGCGACGGTGATCTGGCAACGGCGGCGCGGTTGTACGCCGAGGCCGCCCAGCAGGCCCCCAACCTCGCTGAACGCGACCATCTGACCCGACAGGCCGCCCGGCTCAACGCGCTGCGGCGTCGCTGACCGCTCGGGCAACCGGAGCGTCTGCCCCTGCCACCGGCCACGGCCACGACACCTGGTCCGGAAAGTCTCCGGAACTTTCGGCGGCCCCACCCCGACCGTCGTTCGGCTGTTGCGACGCCGCAGTGACCGTCTCGGACTCTGATCGACTACTGACCTGGATGGATGCCGCTCCGGTGACGGCAGCGGTGTTGCCAGCCTGTTTCCGAAAATTGTTGACAAGTCGACGGCTGGGTTAATACGGTCGCCATCGACGGCGCTCGATTGTCGTCAGCACCAGCCACCGCGACCCACTTCTCCGATCGTCGTGCAGGACGACCGGCCCACCACCACCGAGCGGTACGACGCCGTGGCCGTCACCCGACCACCGGCAGCCTGCCGAGGCGTACCGCGCCGCTGGCCCCCGCCAGCCGTCAGAGGAGGCAACAGTTCCATGACCGACACCAGCCACACCAAACCGAGAGGCCGCGGCCGTATGCGGCTGCTGCTGGGCGCCGCCTGCGCCGCCGTCGTGGCCGTCGCCGGCACGATGACGGCCACCAACGCGTACGCCGAGGCCGACCGGACCCTCACGTCGAACCTCACCGGCACGCACAACGGGTACTACTTCTCGTTCTGGAAGGACAGCGGCAACGCCAGCATGACGTTGCGCGCCGACGGCCGATACACCAGCAGTTGGGACAGGAGCACCAACAACTGGGTCGGCGGCAAGGGTTGGGCCACCGGCAACCGCCGGACGGTCACCTACTCGGGCAGCTACAACCCGGGCAACAACAACACCTACCTCGCCCTGTACGGATGGACGCGCAACCCGCTCATCGAGTACTACGTGGTGGAGAACTTCGGCAGCTACAACCCGAGCAGTGGCGCCCAGCGGATGGGTACTGTCACCACTGACGGCGGCACCTACGACATCCTCCGCAGCCAGCGGGTCAACGCCCCGTCGATCGACGGCAACCAGACGTTCTACCAGTTCTGGAGCGTCCGCCAGCAGAAGCGGTCGAGTGGCACCATCACCACCGCCAATCACTTCGACGCCTGGGCCCGGGCGGGCCTGAACCTCGGCACCAACCACAGCTACCAGGTCATGGCCACCGAGGGTTACCAGAGCAGCGGAAGCTCCGACATCACCGTTCGGGAGGGCAGCGGCGGCAGCAACCCGACCACCCCGCCCACCACCGGCAATCCGGGGACCGGAAACTGCAACGCGACGATCTCCGCCGGCCAGCAGTGGGGTGACCGGTTCAACCTCAATGTCGCGGTCAGCGGCACCAACAACTGGGTCGTCAGCCTCGGCCTCGGTGGCGGTCAGAGCATTCAGAACAGCTGGAACGCCGCCGTCAACGGCAACAGCGGCACCGTCACGGCGACGCCGAACGGCAATGGGAACAACTTCGGCATAACGATCATGGCCAACGGCAACTGGAACTGGCCGACGATCAGCTGCCGCACCAGTTGACCCTGATCAGTACCTGACATCGCAGCACTGGCGTGGCGGCCTCGGTCGCCACGCCAGTGCTGTGTTGCGCGGGCAACTCCCCCGTCCGCCTCGGTGTCCATGACGGCCCCGGGCCGGCCCCCCGCGACGTGCCCTTTGCTCTGCACCCGCCGAGGCACCGCCGCGTAGAACTGAATGGCGCTTCCGCGGGTGCAGAGCAAAGGGCGGATCTGGCGGCACGTCTAGTTGCGAGACCACGGGGCGTTGCCGCCGTGCGCTACACCTGCGGCACCGCCGTCTCCTCTCCAGCGGTCGATTCCTCCGCCGCAGGTTGCGCGGTTGGGTCCGCCGCCGGGTTCTCCGTCGGCCCCGAGGTCGGCGGCGCTGTCGTCCCGCCAGTCGGGGCTGCCGTCGGGGCTTGCGTCGGCTCCGCAGGGGCGCTCTCGGACGCGGTGGGATCGGGCGCATCGGTAGTGGTTCCACCGGACGGCGTCGACGGATCCACCGGCCCCTCGTCCCGGGTGGGCGTCGGGCTCGGGGAGCCGGGCGCCCGGACCGGCAGGCCCGCAGAACTGCGGGTGGCTGGTTCACCGCCGCCGACGCCCGGGCCCGGTTCCCGCTCGGGCGGCACCGTTGGCGACACCGCGGGAGGCGTCGACGGTCGCCCGGTCGGGCCGGGCATGATCCCGATGGGATCGGCGAGGACCAGGACGGCAGCCGCGGCGGCCAGTGATCCGAGGAGCACCGCGAGCGCTCTGGGCCCAGGAGTGACGGCCCGGCCCACCGTGCCGCCGAGGGCCGACCGCCGGGCAGCGGCGACCTCGGTCCGCACCCCGACCTCGGTCGCCCCAATGGCGGTGGACGGCGGGTGGTCGGACGGGTCCGCGAGTGTCTGCGCCGCCGTGGCCATGTCCGCCGCCGTGGCCATGTCCGCCGCCGTCGGGAAGCGGTGGGCGGGCTCCTTGGCCATCGCGGTCGAGACCACCCGCCGGACCTCCGCCGGAACGTCCTCGGGCAGCGGCGACGGTTCCTCTTCGAGGTGCCGCAGCGCCACCGCGACAGCAGTCTCGCCCTGGTGCGGTGGCCGGCCGGCGAGACAGTGGTAGACGACAGCCCCCAGCGCGTAGATGTCGATCGCTGGTGTTGTCTCGTTCTTCGCGACCTGCTCGGGTGCCATGTACAGGGCAGTGCCGACGATCTGGTTCGTTCCGGTCAGGCTCGTCGCTTCCTGCGTCACCGCAACACCGAAATCGACGAGTACGACGTGTCCGTCCGGCTCGATGATCAGATTGCTGGGTTTGACGTCACGGTGGACGACACCGGCGTCATGCGCGGCCTGCAACGCCCTGGCGGACTGCACGGCGATCGACATCGTCTCGGCCACGTCCAGCCGGCCTAGCTCGGCGATCCGCTCCGACAGGGGCTGCCCCTGCACGCACTCCATCACGATGTAGGCGAGGACCAGCGCTCCGGATTGGGACACCTCACCGTAGTCGTAGACCTGGGCGACACCTGGGTGACGCAGGGCCGCCATTGCCCGCGCCTCGCGCCGGAACCGCTCACCGAAGCCGCCGTCGGTAACCAACCGAGGGTGCAGCATCTTGACCGCCACGCAGCGGTCGAGTGTTTCGTCGACCGCCCGCCACACGTCACCCATTCCGCCGCTGGCGATGCTTTCGACCAGGCGGTAACGGTCTCCGACGACTTGCCCCACATTCGGCATAGCTTTCGGTACCCCGGACTCCTCGATCTCAAGCACGTCGAGGCTGGGCACCGCGCCGCGGCGGCACCGCAGGCCGAGCCCGCCCCGCCGCTGCCGACGTGGCGGGCTCGGCCGTCTACGGCATGGTCAGCCGTTCAGCCTGGCGATCAGGGCGGTGGCCATGCCCTGCTCACCTCGGGCGTTGGGGTGGAACGGCGCTGCCGAGTTCTGCGGCACCAGACCCTCGACCCACCGGGTACCGCTGCCCTTGCACGCGTCGCGGCCGATCGACGGGGTGTAGACATCGGCGTAGGTGGCGCCGTTGGCGCTCGCGACGCTGGCAAGCATCGCGTTGAGCGACTTCTCGACGCCACGCAGGTACGGCACGTCCTGGTAGGCGATCGGAACGACCGGCCAGCAGCCGTAACCGCTGTCCGGCAGGATCGCCGGATAGCCGAGCACCACGACCCGCGCGCCTGGTGCGGCCTGCCGGACCGCCTGGAGCACGGCGGTGATCTTCGGCGTGGCGGCGACGATCCGCGCCTGCAACTGGTCGACACCTCCGGCGGTGTACCGGTTCTTGCACGGCGAGCCGAGCGGGCTGCTGACGCTCGCCTGCGCGCAGTCGCCGATGATGCCGGAGAAGCCGATGTCGTTGCCGCCGATCTGCACCGTCACCAGCGACGTGTTCGACGTGACCGCGTTGAGCTGCGGCGGCAACGTGATGCCCAGTTGGCCGCTACCGCGGTAGAGGATGTCGTCAGTGGTGGCGCCGGAGCAGCTCACGTCGGCGAACGACGAAGAGCCGGCGGACGCCGCCACCAGCGACGGGTAGTTGCGGTTGGACCGCAGGCAGTTGAGGTCGACCTGGGTGGGAATCAGCGGGCCGGCTGCGTACGAGTCGCCCAGCGCGACGTAACGGCCGGTGGGCACGGCGGCGCTGGCGGGGGTGGCGACGGTGAGCAGCACGCCGGCGGTGGCGAGGGCGAGTGCTGCCAACCGGGTGGCTGCCCGCAGGCGGGGCAGGCGGGGACGGGTCATGGCGCCTCCCAGGAGGGATCAGGGGTGGTGGTGCCCGAGATCCTGTCGCCGTCGACGCCTGCCGTCAATATCGATGAACCTCACTAAATGCCGGTCCGAAGTGTGGGATTGATTGGTGGTGGTCAATCAAGTGGTGCGTACCACTGGGCACCGGTGACCCGGATCCGCCGGGACTGCTTGCGGTTCCACTCCACCCGCATGCCGTGCTTGCGGAGCACCGGAAACGCGACCTCGTCCAGCAGTCGTTCCAGGTCGGCCTGGTAGCTGGCCTGCTGCTCGGCCTCCGACAGCCCCGCGTAGGCGACCTCGTCGAAGTCGGCCGGAGGATAGACGCCGTAGCCCAGATAGACCTCGCCGCCCTCGCTCGCGAGCAGCGACTCGGTGTCCTGCTGGTGGTACCAGAGAAACCCGCGCCAGTGCCGAGAATCGTCCCGCTCGTCGTGGATCTCGGCGCTCGCGCAGGTGCCACAGCAGCTGAAGTTCTCCCGGGCCAACACCCCCAGCTCGTTCAGCTCGACGAAAGCGCGGGTGAGGTTGCCGCGCACCTCACCCCACTCGCGCTGCTGCTCCCGTCGGACCGCCAACGCCGTCTCGTGCGCCGCCCTGAGCTCGTCGGTTGTGGTGCCGTGGCGCTCGTCGGGGTCGTCGAAGAAGTCGACGAACTCGTCCGCGTCGGTCTCACCCCGCACGACCCAGGCCCACAGCTCGTCCTCGACGGCGGTGCGGCCCGGCTCCGGGATCCGATCGGTGAGGAACCTGACGCCTGCGGGGCGATCGTTGTACGTCCACTCAGTCACGGCACGATCTTCACATGGGCCTGTGACGGCCTCGGTCGGAGAACGGCCGGCGCGGCGGCCGTCCCCGAAGCACGCCTAGTTTCCGGCCGGAACCTGGTCCTTGATCTCGTCGTAGCCGACCGGAGTCGGTGCCGTGCCCGGCGCGTAGATCACGCGCAGGACGCCGGTCGGGAACGCCTCCGACGTCACCAGTCGCAGGTGGTACGCCACGTCGCCCTCGTCGAACAGCTTGCGGCCCTTGCGCGCGGCCACCGGATGCACCAGCAGACGCAGCTCGTCGACCAGGCCCGCGGCGAGCAGTTGCTGCACCACGGAGATCGACCCGGGGATGACGATTCCCCGGACGCCGGCATCGGCCTTGAGCGCGGTGACGGCGTCGAGGAGGTCCCCGTTGATCAGCTCGGAGTTGCGCCAGGAAAACTCCAGCGGCTGGCGCGAGACGACGACCTTGCGCATGTCGCCGAGTTGCTTGGCGAACGGCGCGTCGTCGCCACCAGCGGCCTCCCGCCCGGGCCAGGCCCCGGCGAAGCTGTCGTACGTCTCGCGCCCGATGAGCAGCACATCGGCCGCGTCGTAGTCCTCGGTGACGGCGCGGCCCATGTTCTCGTCGAAGTACGGGAAGTGCCAGTCAGGGTCGATCTCGGCCACACCGTCGGCCGAGATGAACAGCGTGGAGATGACCTTTGCCATCGCGGGGGGTCCCTTCGAGTCGGGTGATGTCGGTAGGTCGACCGGCGCATCGTCCCAAACTCGTCGGCCACAGGCCGCCCCGATGGTGCGTGTCGTATCCCGTCTTCGTCAGCCAGACGTCGCGGGAGCGATCCAATGCCACATTTCGAGCAGCTTCGGCTGCCCCAACCCATTCGCCCTCTCGACGACGTCATCGTCGCTCCGGACGTATCCGGCGGACTCGGCGACCCGCCGCGAGGGCACATTGCCCTGCACGATGCTCAGCCGCAGCCTGGTGAAGCCGAGTTCTTCGTGGCAGAACGTCGTCATCAACCGCAGCGAACGCGACGCCAGGCCTCGGCCGCGGTGCGCCGGGCCGATGGCGTACCCCAGCACCCCGCTCGCCACGTGCAGTGCGACGAGGCCAAGCGGCTCCCCGCCGTCGCATGTCACGGCCAGGTCGACAATGCCCTGGGCGCGACGCCGCCGAATTCTGCTCAGAAAGGCGTCCGCGTCGAATGGAGAAGGAATATCGGTGTTCGCGGCGATGTCCGGCGCGTCGAAGAGGCCCGGCATGTGCGGCAGATCGGCGTCGAGCCAGTCCCGCAGCGCGATCCCCTCCCCTTTCAGTACGAGAGGGGACGCGATTGGATCGACCGCCGACGAAATTGTTGACTCACAGCTCACACAACATCCTTACACGGACGCCGCCGCCGGCCTCAGCGCTGCCGTTGCTTGATCGACTCGGGTTCAAGAAAGTCGCGGCGTCGGGACGACCGGGATACCGCGACTTCCATGAACCCGAGTGGATCAACGGCACCCGGCGGGGTGCGGGGCGGGCTCGCCGTGACGCCGAGCCCGCCCCTTGCGGGTCAGTCGAGCGTGATCAAACCGGGCGCTGCAGGGTCAGCAGACCCGGCCGGTACGGCAGCAGGCCGTAGTCGCCGCCGGAGTTGGGGGAACGGCCCTGGTAGAGCAGTTGCAGGTTGCAGGGGTTGACGGTCATGGTCTGGTCGGCGTTGGTGCGCAACAGCTCACCGTGGCTGATGTCGTTGGTCCAGGTCGCGCCGCTGTTGGCCTTGCCCGCGAACGGGTTGCTCTCGCTGGTGGCCTGCGGCGTCCACGAGCCGCCCAGGCTGGTGGCCGTGAACGAGCGGAAGTAGCGACCCTGCGAACCGATCGCCTCGACGATCATGAGGTACCTGTTCTGGCCCTGGAGCTTGTAGACCTGAACGGCCTCGAAGAGGTTGTTGGTGGTGTCGCTCATGATGGTCGTGTAGTTGGAGCCGAAGCTGCCCGGGAAGTTCCCGATCGGCATGCTGGCCCGGTAGATCTTGCCGTTGTCACCGGCGAAGAACAGGTACATGTTCTGGTCGTCACCGATGACCGCCTGGTCGATCGGGCCGGTGCCCGAGCCGGTGATGCTTCCGCTGAACAGCGTCTGCGCCGCCGACCAGCCGTTCGGGTTGGTCGGGTTCGTCGAGGTCCGGTAGGAGAACGCGGGCCCACCCCACTGGTAGGTGAGCACCCAGATGTTCTTCGGCGCGAAGTAGAACAGCGATGGCGCGACCGTCGCGCTGTTCATCGCGTTCTGGCTGGCCGAGGCCATCTGCGAGTAGTTCGTGAAGAGGCCGAAGTTCATCGAGCCCCACCGGGTGCCGGTGTCGTGGGTGGTGGCGTAGACGAGTTGCTGGCCGTTGTAGGGGGCGACGGTGAAGTCCTTGAGTGACACCCAGCCCGACCTCGGGGTCGCCAACACCCCGGTGGAGGACCACCGGTACGTCGAGGGAAGGTTGCACGTCTCGCTCGGCGGCGGGGTCGTCGGCGGCGGATCGGTCGGCGGCGGGTCAGTGGGCGGCGGATCGGTCGGCGTCGTGCCACCGGTGCAGGTGACACCGTTCAGGGCGAAGCTGGTCGGTGCTGGGTTGCTGCCCGTCCAGGACCCGTTGAACCCGAAGGACACAGTGCCGTTGGCCGGAACCGCACCGTTGTAGCTCACGTTCTTCGCGGTCACCGCCGACCCGCTCTGCGTCAGCGACGTGTTCCATGCCTGCGTCACCGTCTGCCCGGCGCCGTACGACCAGGTCAACGTCCAACTGCTCAGCGGGTCACCCAGGTTCGTGATCGCCACGTTGGCGCCGAAGCCGCCCTGCCACTGTGACGACACGGCGTAGTTCACCGAACAACCCTCAGCCGCGGCGCCGGCCGGCAGCGCCGCGACGACTGTGGACGACATCAGTAAGCCGACGCCGGCCGCAACCAGGCCGACATTGGTGGCTCTGGATCTGGTCATATAGCACCCTCCTCGCGGGACGGCGGCCTATACATTGGTGGCGGTCGCTGTTCTGTGACCGATTGTGAGCGTTAACAGGCCGCGTCAGGTATGTTACGGGAGCGCTCCCATACCCTCAACAGCATCTATCCCTCGTTCTCGCCGACGTCGACTTTGCCGGTGTGGCTGGCCCGGCAGCGACGCTCCTCAGACGACGGTGAGGGTGAGGACACCAAACTGGTCGCCCCGCTGCACGTAGTGCGGCAGATAGAACTTCCACGTCACAGTCAGCTCACGCCCGGCCCGCATCGAGGCCGGCACCTCGGCGACCATCTCGAACACGGCACTGCCGCCGGCGGGGATCTGCGGGAGCGCGAGGCAGTTCAGCCGGTACAGCTGGGCCGAGTTCACCGCGTCGTTTGTCGCGTCGCCGAGCGAGAACCGTTCCATCAGGTAGGCCGGGCACGGGTCCAGCGCGAGGGGGCCGTCGGTCGGGTTGCCCAGCGTCACCCGGAAGGTGAGCCGCGACCCGGCGACGGCTGTCGTCGGCCCCTTGACCGCGACGCTGAGCTTTTCGAGCGGCGAGGACGGGGGCTTCGACACCGTCACCGGGTCGGTGAAGCCGCTCGCGGACAGCGTCCCCCGCGCGAGGGGGTGCACCCCCTCGCCCTGCGGACACCCCGGACGCTCCTCGGCGGTGACCGGTGCGCGCAACCTGCCGCCGTTGTGCGGCAGCTCGATCGCGAGCTCCAACGACCCCTTCACCGGCTGACAGAACGGCCCGGACCAGTCCAGGCGCAGGCTGGCGTTGCCGCCGGCCGGCACGGCGACCACCCGGGTGCGGCCCTCCTCGTTGATGCCGTGGGTGTAGAGCATCGGAATCTCACGGCCGCCAGCGAGCATGGTCGTGGGCACCTCGCCCTGCAGGGTGCACTCGACGGTCGACGAGTTCCGCACCTCCACCTCACCGATGAGCTTGCCGATGGCGGCGTCGAAGCCCCGCGGCGTCTCACCGCCGGTGCCGGGCCTCGTCCAGGTGGTGAGCCGGCCGGTCAGCTGCTCCGCCCGGCACGCTCTGCTGCCGGCGCCCGGCGTTCTCGGCGCGGCAGGGCGGCCGTTGAGGTCCTCGTCGGTGATCTTCAGGTCGGCCCACGGCACACTGCCGTCGGCGAGCAGCTCGGTGGGCGCCGGCTCCGCGACCGTCGGGCCCGAGCGACCCGGACGGGCGTTCGGGTCGGCGCACGCCGCCACCACGGTGAGGACGATCAGCAGTGGCACCAGTAGTCGACGCATGCCGTCACCCTCACACACACCAACCACACGGGCCTGAGTAGCGGTGCTCAGCGCCGATCAGTCTCCGGTCGACTCGGGGCCCTCGGTGATCGCTACCGGGGTACCGAGCTCGACGGTACGGGAGACCGTGCACAACCGGTCGTGTGACTGCTGCAACGACCGGGGCAGCGCCGCACGGGCCGCGTCGCCCTCCGCGCCCTCCGGGAACGTCACTGTGAACTCGACCCGCAGGTTCCGCATCCGGTTCCCGCCGGCCTCGTCCCGGATCTTGTCACCGGTGACGGCGACGGCGAACCGGGTCGGCTCGGCACGACGACTGGTGATGTGGTCCACGTCCACAGCGGTGCAGCCGCCGATGGCGGCCAGCAGCAACTCCACCGGTGTGAAACTGCCGTCCTCGCCAGCGCCCAACGACAGCGACCCGCCACGGGAGTTCCGCACGACGTAGTTGCCCAGGCTGGCGCGCTCGATCGCCACCGAGCGGAAGGTGTCCTCAGTCATGACAGAAAACTACCCGCCTCAGCGATCACGAGTACCTGAGATGCAGCGTCATCCCGGCATCGGCGTGCGCCAGGTTGTGGCAGTGATTGGCCCACATCCCCGGGTTGTCGGCCCGGAACGCCACCTTCCACACCTCGCCCGGACGGACGTCGAACGAGTCCAGCCACAGCGGGCTTCCGGCCGCCGGCTCGCCGTCGCGGGCCAGCACCAGGACGTGGTGGCCGTGCAGGTGCCACGGATGCACGATCTGCGACCGGTTGACGATCGTGAACCGTACGACGTCACCCAGGCGTACGACCTGCGGTGGGATGTCAGGATCGGCCGCGCCGTTGACCGTGTGGGCGTACCGCGGCACCAGTCTGCGCAGGTCGAGGCCCCGGTCGAGAACGAGGGTGAACGTCTTGTCGAACCGGGACCAGGGCACCGGGGCGGTAGTGCCGTAGCCGAGCGGATCGAGCACCGGCCAGGCGCCGGTCGCCGTCGACACCGGGCCGGTCGAGTAGACGGCCCGCCCGTCGACGAACAGCGCCACCGGGGTCGCCGGCGCGTCGAAGACCAGGTCGTAGCGACCTCCGGCCGGGATCAGCACCGCGGTGTCCACCAGCGGCGTCGGGCCGCGCAGGTCGACGCCGTCGATCGCCGCCACCCGGTACGCGGTGCCGGCCAGGGCGTACCGGTGCGTCGTGCTGTCGGTGTTGATCAGCCGCAACCGCACCGGTCGGCCGGCCTCGACCTGCTCCACCTTCGGCGCGGGCAACGGACGACCCGCCAGGGTGTGCACCGGCACTGTGACGTCGAGGCCGGTCACCGGGCCCGGTCGCACCACCAGCACGCCGTAGAGACCCATCCGCACGCCGACATCGGAGGCCGAGTGCGTGTGGTACCAGTAGGTTCCGGGCTGGTCGGCGCGGAACCGGTAGACGAACTCCTGTCCGGGCCGCACCGCCGCCTGGGTCACCCCTGGTACCCCGTCCTGGTCGTTCGGCACGTCGTACCCGTGCCAGTGCAGCGTGACGCCGCGCCCGATGTCCCGGTTGCGCAGCGTCACCTCCATGACGTCGCCGACGGTGGCGCTCAACTCCGGTCCGGGGACCTGCCCGTTGAACGCCCACGCCGCGACGTTCCGGCCGCCCGCGTCCACAGTGGCGGTCGCGGCGGTCAGGGTGAACCGCCGGCTGGGTTCGTCGGCGATGCGAGCCGCCGGAGGACCATGATCGTGTGGTTCGGCCGGCGCGGCGCCCGGGGCGACGGTCAGCCCGGTTCCGGTCAGCAACGCCACGACCGCCACCACGAGGGCTGACCGGGACACCGCCCGGGACTGGCGCGCGCCGAGCGCACGCGCCGAGATCACCGTGGCCGCCACGACCCCGGCGACCGCCAGCAGCCCCGCCCCGGCCGACGCCGGATAGCCGTGCAGGACCGTCACGAGCAGGGCGCCGCTCGTGGCGTACCCGGCGAAGAGCAGCGGAACCGCGACGGACCGGATGTCACCCGGGGCCCGCAGCAGCCGCGGACCGGTGACGCCCACCGCCGCGAGCGACAGTGGGGCCGCGATGAGGACCTTCTCCGCGGCGAACCACCAGCCGGCGCGGGCGAGAGCGGTGATGGTGATCGCGCGGGCGAGCGTGGCGAGCAGCGCGACGGCCGCCAGTCCCAGTGCGAGCGGGCGGCGGCGGACGGCCGACGCGGCGCCAGCCCCAGCCAGGTGCCGGCCGCGAGGACCGCGATCACGAGGTCGGCCACGAGCAGCGACCCGGTGCTCACGCCGGCTCTCCTTCCCGGGTGACCAGCCGAGCCGAGCCGGCGGGAGCCGGGACGGCCAGCTGTCGCGCCGCCCGATGGACGCCGACCACGACGTGCACCGCGATGATTCCGTTGAGCGCGTGCAACCCACCGATGGTCAGGCCGAGCGGGGTGCTGACACCCGACGCGTCGGTGGACGCCTCGGCCAACATGGCGATGAGTGGCTGCAGGACGACCAGGCCGACCGGCAGGATCGCCAGTCCGATGACTTTTCCCGGTGCCTTCGCCAGCGCGGCGAGCACTGCGGTGAGCACAGTGAGAATCGGGATGACCGCCATGCCGTTGACGCTGTGCAGCGCGTACGCGTCGTCGCTGGCAGGTCTGGTGAAGCCGCCCACGGCGGCGAGGACGAACTGCACGGCGAACGCGACGAGCAGCAGGGCGCTGACGATGACGAGAGCCTTGCGCACGAATTACCTCCTAGAGGCGCGCCGAGGCGACGGCCCGGGCGACGTGATCGGTGGCCGTGATCGCCCCGTACGCGACCAACCGCACGAGGTCGGCGTCGGCGGGGTGGGAGAGCCGCCAGAGAGCGACGTCGCCCGGGCTGATCGCGCCGGGAGCGAACGCCGCCAGCAACGCGATCCGCGTCCCGACTCGGTCCGCGCCCGGCACGTCCCGCACCAGGTCGACGGCCCAGTCCGCGGGCCGGGCCGGGAACCGCCCGTCCTCCCAGCGCACAGTGGCCGTGACGGTCTGGCGCGCCACGTCACCCAGCAGCAGGTCCCCACCCCGGGCGGCGGCCTCCCGCAGCGACGCGTAGGCGACGCCCACCGGGCTGTCCCCCGCCCAGGCCGGAGGTGACGCCGCCGGGTCGGCGTCGAGGAGCGCGAGGCTTCGGCCGGGCTCCTTCGACTCCCGGGCCGCCTTGGCGTAGAGCCGCCCCCCGACCGAGCGCACCAGCGGGGAACGTTGCAGGCCGCCGGGGAGCAGATCGGGGTCGAGCAACGCGGAGACGACCCGGTTGATGAAGTGGAAGGCGAGCAGGGTGCCGGTGATCTCCGGGGCGTGGGTGCTGGCCCAGCCGGCGGCTCTGGGGCTGCGGCTCACCTTCGCCCAGCCGGCAAGCTGGGCGTGCCTCGGCTCGGGGGGCGTCTCGCCCCGGGCGACGGCCTCGGCCAGCTTCGGTGCGCCCAGCGCGTGCAGCATCAGCACGTGGGCGTCGACGCAGAACTGACAGCGGTTGGCCTGGGACACCGCGGCCGCGACGAGCTCGCGGTCGACCCGGGGCGCGTCCCCGGCGAGCAGCGCCTCCCGCATCAGCGCCCAGGTCGCCGCCAGCACCTCCGGCACCGCCGAGAGCGCCTGGAAGGTCGGCAACGGCCCGAGAAAGTCGTCACGCAACTGTTGGTACACGGCCGCGGTGCGACCGGTGGCCGCCCTCGTCGGCGTGGGGGTGAAGAAGCGGTATGTCATGGGCTCGATGCTTGTTCCAGCGGGCCGGGAAAACGTCGTGCCGCCGCAGACACTTGCCCCGCCGCTCATACCGCGTCCGTGGTACGCCGCAGCTACCACGCGCGCGGGATGCTCCAGCGACGACCGCCGTTCTACAGTGCGACAATGCGCCGCGACCTCCCGTACGCCCTCGGCGGTCTCGCCCTCGGCGTCCTCCTGCTCGGCAACGCCGTGCTCACCCCGGACGCCGCGCCGGTCGAGGTGCTCGACGTCGCCCTGGTCCTCGCCACTGTGGTGGCCCTGGCGGCGTGCCGGCGCTACCCGGTGGTGGCGTTGGGCGTGGTCACCGTCGCCATGCTGGCCGTGCACGTCCGGGTGCACCCCGGGGTGTCCGCCGCCTTCCCCGTCCTGTGCGCGGTCTACGTCAGCGCCTGGCAGGGACACCGGTCGGCCGCCGCGGTGGCCAGCCTCGCCTTCCTCGGTGGCTTCCTGGCCCGCGACATCTCGATGGCGCCGGCCGGCCGACCAGGCCAACTTGTCGCCGAGCGGACGGCCCTGCTGCTCGGCTGGTTCGTGGCGGCCAACGTCGCCGGGCTCGTCGCGCGGCAGCGCCGGGCGTACCTGGAGCAGGTCGAGCAGCGGGCCATCGAAGCCGAACGCACCCGCGAGGAGATGGCGTTGCGGCGCGCCGGGGAGGAGCGCCTGCGCATCGCCCGCGACCTGCACGACTCCCTGACCCACAGTATCTCGGTGATCAAGGTGCAGGCGGGGATCGCCGTGCACCTGGCCCGCAAACACGGCGAAGAGCCCTCGGCCACGCTGCTGGCGATCCAGGAGGCCAGCGGCGCCGCTATGCGGGAACTCCGCACCACCCTCGACGTCCTACGGGCGCCGACCGACGGCGATCGGGTCGGACTGGCCCGGGTGGACGAGCTGGCCGAGCGGACCCGGGCGGTCGGCGTACCGGTGCAGGTGACAGTCACCGGCCAGCGCGGGGACCTGCCCGACGAGGTCGACCAGGCCGGGTACCGGGTCATCCAGGAGGCGCTCACCAACGTGGCCCGCCACGCCGGCCCGGCGACCGCGCACATCCAGGTGGAGTACGCCCCGGAGGGGCTGACGGTCGCTGTCACCGACGACGGTCACGCGTCGCCGGCTGAGCCCGTGACCCCGGGCGTGGGCCTGCGTGGCATGCGGGAGCGGGTCAGCGCCCTGGGCGGCACGCTGCGGACCGCCGCGCACGACGACCACGGGTTCACCGTACGGGCCACCTTCCCGCTGGACGGTCCACGATGACCGCCCGCCGCCTGCGGGAGCCGCGATGATCAGGGTGCTGCTCGCCGACGACCAGGCGCTGATGCGAGCCGGCTTCCGGGCACTGCTCGACGCCGAGGACCACCTGGAGGTCGTCGGCGAGGCGACCGACGGCAGCTCGGCCGTCCACCTGTCGCGGTGTCTGCGCCCGGACGTCGTCCTGATGGACGTGCAGATGCCGGGCCTCGACGGCATCGAGGCCACCCGGCGCATCGCCGCCGATCCCGACCTCACCGCGATCCGCGTTCTGATCCTCACCAACTACGGGCTCGACTCCTATGTGTTCGCCGCCCTCCGCGCGGGCGCCAGCGGCTTCCTCCTCAAGGACGCGGACCCCGCCGACCTGCTGCACGCCGTCGCCGTCGTCGCGCGCGGTGACGCGCTGCTCGCGCCGACCGTCACCCGCACACTGATCAGTGAGTTCGTGGCCGGCCCGCCGCCGGCCGTGCCGACGGCCGGACGCGACGTGCTGACCGCCCGGGAGCAGGAGATCGTCGAGCTGGTCGCCCGTGGGCTGACCAACGACGAGATCGCCGCGCGCATGGTGATCAGCCCGCTGACCGCCAAGACACACGTCAACCGGGCGATGACGAAGCTGCACTGCCGCGACCGGGCCCAGTTGGTCGTGTGGGCGTACGAGTCGGGGCTGATCACGCCGCGGCGGCGGTGATCGCCGTCTCCGAGAGCGGAGTCGATCAACCCCCTTGGGAACATGAGGAAGGGTCGACGCACTAACATTGCCGCCGTCCGCGACGGCTCTGCTGAATCGAGGCGACATGCGTTGGCTCCGTCGATTGCTGGGCGGTAGGCGAGTCCAGCTCGACCCGGGACGCCAGCAGGCGCTGCTGCACGACGTCCAGTCCCGGTACGGCCCCCACGCGCGGATCCGGTTCAACGAACAGGTCGACGCGCTCACCGGTTCGCTCGACAGTGACGACGGCCTGGTGGTGGCGACCCGGATCGTGAGTCAGGTCGCCGACGAGGCCCACGTGGACCTGCAGGCCCAGGCCCAGGAGATCCACCGGCGCACGGGCCGACGGCTGCTGGTGCACCGCCGTAACTACCGGCCGCTGTGGAAGGAGGCGGGCCCGGCCCTGCGCTGGCCGCTGTTCGCGTTGCCGTGTGGCTTCCACCCGTACGCGCAGGTGGCCGCCGCCGTCACGGTGCTCGGCAACCGGGCGCCCCGGCTCGACCGGGTGACCGACCCGAACCCGGTGGTGACCCGCGTGTTCGAGGTGCTCGACCTGACCACCTCCGGCTGGGAGTACGGCCGGGTGCGGGTGGACACCGACGCCGCCACCCTGGCTGATCGACTGATCGTCAGTGCCGGGCAGGTCCTCGCGGCAATGGACGACCCGCCGCGACTGCCGCCCGCGGTCCGGGAGCTGATGCGCCGCAACAACACAGTCGCCGTGCACGACCCGGCCGGCCCCCGGGCGGTCGGCGGGATCAACCTGGGCGCGCGGATGCGGGAGGAGTTCCTGGTCTGAGCGCCCTCGGGCGCTACCGATCGGAGCGCCGACGGGCGAGATGCACGACGATGTCTGCGGAAAGCTCGACCCGCTCGGGCAGGATCCGCTCGATCTGGCTGAAGACCTGCTCCTGCTGCGAGGTCGGCAGCGTGAGATACGCCGAGATCGTCGACAGGTGACCGACGTAGTCGCGCGCACTCATCGTCAGCCGACGCTCGACGACGGTCTGCCGCACATCGGTGAACCAGACGCAGCGTTGCAGTTCCGTGCCGGGCCACTGCATGGCCTGCCCGGGGGGCGTGCCGTCGGGAGAGGCGATCTCGTCGCTCTCCAAGAACGGTGCCCGGGCGGCGCGGACGGCGTCCGCCACCGCCGGGTCGGCCAGCTGGGTAGGTCCGCCGAACGAGGCGAACACACCGCCTGGTTCCAGCAGCGCGGCCACCCGTGACCACCGACCCTCCGGTGCGGTCCAGTGCAGTGCCGCCGCCGCGTAGACCAGGTGGTACGTCTCGCCCGGACGCAGGTCCTCGAACGCGGCCCGCACGGTCTGGACACCTGCTGGCACGTGCTTGCGCAGCTCGGCGAGCATGGCCCCGTCCGGCTCGGTCGCGGTCACAGTGATGCCCGCTCCGGCGAACAGCCGGGTCGCCTTGCCGGTTCCGGCACCGATCTCCAGCGCCGTTCGGACGGGCCGACCCGCGTACGTCAGCACCAGGTCGACAAGCTCGGCGGGGTATCCCGGTCGGTACCGTTCGTACTGTTGCGCCACCATTCCGAAGCTCAGTGCGCGAGCAGGCATGCCGACAATCCTGTCACCAGCCGCGTCGGTGCTGCCCGATCTTTCACGCAACCGGGTCGGCTACGCGCCACCGTGACGACAACTGCGCGCAACCGCTTGCCGGCCCGCCGAGGACCGCTCGACCATGTGCGGATGGGGCCGGAGCGTCGGGTGATCGTCGGAGTCGACGTGGGCACCACTGCTGTGCGGGCTGCCGCGTTCGCCCTGGACGGCGCCGCACGACACGTCTCGACGCGGGAGTACCCACTGCGTGAGCCGATGCCCGGTTGGCAGGTACAGGATCCCGACGTGGTCATGGCGGCCACAGTGGCGGCGTTGTCCGCGTGTGTGGCCGGCACCGCCGGGGCGGAGGTGGTCGCCGTCGCGCTCAGCTCCGCCAGGTACGGCCTGATCGGGCTGGACGCGACGATGACGCCGGTGACGCCGCTGCTGACCCGGCGCGACACGCGGTCGTCGGAGGCGGCCCGTGAGTTGCGGTTGTCCGGCCAGAGCCGGGAGCTGCACCGGTTGACGGGCACACCCGTGCACCCGATGAACCCGCTCTGCAAGCTCCTGTGGTTCGCCCGCCACGAGCCGTACCTCTGCACGGCGACGCGGTGGTGGATCGGCCTCAAGGACTACGTGGTCCATCGGCTCACCGGGATGCTGGTGACCGAGTTGTCATCGGCCTCCGGCACCGGAATGTTCGACGTGCACCGTCGGCTGTGGAGTTCCGCCGTGCTCGATCTCGCCGGGGTGTCCGATGGTCAGCTCCCCCCGGTGCTGCCCACGACGGCGGTGTTGCGGTTGTCGCCGATGGCCGGGCGAGCGGTCGGCCTGCCGTCGGGCACACCGGTCGTCGTCGGCGCGGGAGACGGCCCGTTGCGGAGTCTGGGCGCGGCGGCGATCGACCCCACAGTCGCTGGTCTGACGCTCGGGGCCACCGGGGCCCTGCGGACCGTCGTCGCGGCTCCCCTCACCGACCCGGCGGAGACGTTCTCCTGCGGCGCGTTGACCGACGACGCGTGGGTTGTCGGCGGCGCGCTCAGCAACGGCGGCAACGTCGTACGGTGGGCGGGACGTGTCCTCGGTGACGACAGTGCCGCGCCCGCGCTGCTGGATCTCGCCGAGCGGATCGCACCGGGCAGCGATGGTCTCGTGATGCTGCCCTATCTGCTGGCCGACGCGGCTGCGGCCGAGGGCTGGAGCCCGCCTGGCGCGTTCCTGGGGTTGCGCAGCGAGCACTCGCGCGGGCACCTGGTCCGGGCCGCCGTGGAGGGCGTCTGCCTGCAACTCGGTGGTGTCCGCGACCGGCTGGCCGAGCTGACGCCGATCGGCAGCGTGCGGTTGGCCGGCGGCGCCTTCCACTCGCCGCTGTGGCGCGAGGTGATGGCCGCGGTCCTGGACTGTCCGGTCCAGGTCGCGGGGACGGCCGACGGGGTCACCCTCGGGGCGGCGGCGCTCGGGCTCTTCGCGATCGGCGGTGCGGGTGACCTCACGCACGCCGTCACCCAGCTCGACCCTCTGGTGGCCGGCACCGAACCCGTCGCCGTCGACCCCGCTCTCGCCGCTACCTACCGTGGCCTGCGCACGAGGTTGCCCGCGCTCATCGCTGTCGCGGGCCACCTGGGTGAGATCCTCGACGAGGCGGCCGGCCCGGGCATCAGTGCTCCGGCTCGTCCTTGACCTGCGCCACCAGCTGGGTCGGGTTGACATAGCGCAGCGCGACGACGAGGAGGACCAGCATCATCGACGTGTAGATGACCGCCATGGCGTCGACCGACTGCTGCGCCCTGATGCCGGACGCGGACATCGAGTAGTAGAGCGCCACGACGAGGGTCTGCGAGTCGGGGCCCGCGGTCAGGAAGGTCAGCTCGAACATGCCGACGGTCCGGACGAGGACGAGGATCGCGGAGGCGAGGATGCCCGGCACGAGCAACGGCGTGAGGACCCGGAGGAACACCGTCCGCAGCCCCGCGCCGCACATGCGCGCGGCGCTCTCGATCCTCGGGTCGATCTGCTCGATGAACGGGGTCATGGTCAGGATGACGAAGGGCACCGACGGCACGAGGTTGGCGAGCACCACCCCGGACATGTGCCCGGCCAGGCCGAACTTGTAGAGGACGGTCGCCAGCGGGATGCCGTACGTGATCGGGGGCATCAGGATGGGCAGCAGGAACACCAGGAAGATCAGTCGTTTGCCCGGGAACGAGCGCCGCGCGAGGGCGTAGGCGGCCGGCACGCCGATCACCAGTGAGAGGCCCACGACGAGTACGGAGACCTCCAGCGTCACGACGATGACCGACAGGAGCGCGAACTCGTCCCAGGCTCGGGCGTACCAACTGGTGGTGTAGCCGTCCGGCAGCCAGGTGTCGAACCAGCGCTGGCCGAACGAGCTGACCAGCACGGACGCCACGACGCCCAGCAGGTTGAGGAAGAAGAAGATGACGATGCCCCACACGATCCAGGCGGCCGGGCGCGCGGTGATGCGCCGTCGTCGGTCGGTGCCGGTGGCGGGGGTCCGCGCTGGTGGGGCCTGGGTGGTCGTTGCCATCAGCCCTTGCCTCCGGTGGAGCCGGTGTAGAAGCGGCTACGAGCGGCCAGCACCACAGCGATGATGACCAGCTCGACGAAGCCCATGATCATGGCGATCGCCGACGCGTACGGGTAGTCGTACTGCTCGTAGGCCGCCTGGTAGGCGGCGAGGGAGATGACCCGGGTCTCCCCGGCCGGGTTGCCGACCAGAACGGCCGACGGGAACACGCTGAACGCCAGGACGAACGTCAGGCAGAAGGTCGTGGCGAGGCCGGGCATCAGCAGCGGCAGGGTGATCCGGGTGAACCGACGACGCCAGTCCGCGCCCAGCGTCGCGGCCGCCCGTTCCAGGGTCGGGTCGATGCCGGAGAGGTACGACAGCACCAGCAGGAACGCGAACGGAAAGCCGGTGATCACCAGCGAGAAGAACACGCCCCAGTAGTTGTGGGTCAGCCGGACCGGCTCGTCGACGAGGTTGCTGGCCAACAGGATCCGGTTGAACCAGCCGGTCGGGCCGAGGAAGTTCAGCAACCCCTGTGCGGTGAGGACAGTGCCGAGCGTGATCGGGACTACCAACAGCGTGGTGACCAGCCGCTTGCCCCGGAACCGGCCACGCATCCGGTAGGCGATCGGCACCGCGGCGAGGACGTTCAGGAGCGCGGCTGGCAACGCGATCCGTAGCGTGATCCAGATCGTGCCCCGCTCGTAGGAGTCGGAGAAGAACCGGGCGTAGTCGCTGAACGGCCCGCCGGTGGTTGGCTGGAACGAGAGCGTCAGCCCGTAGAAGAACGGGTAGAGGAACAGGGCGATGACGAAGACCAGGGCCGGGACCAGCAACCAGAGCTGACGGTCGACGCCCCGCTCGGCGAGACGGTGCTGCCAGTGCGCCAGCGGCCTCCCGGGCCCGGCGCCGCTCACCGAGTCGCCCCCGGAGCGTCCGCGAGGCGCTTGGGCTGCGTCTGCGCGTCGGCCTGATAGACGAGCAGCCGCTGCGGGTCGACGGCGAGCTTGACCTGGTCGCCCGGCGCGATCCGCTGCTCGGTCCGCAGGTGCAGCAGCAGGCCGGTGTCGGTGCGGGCCTCGGCCGCCAACTCGCGGCCCTGGTACTCCACCACCTCGACCGTCGCCGACATGGCGTTGCGGGTCTCGCCGGGCCCGTCGACACGGATGTCCTCGGGGCGTACCGCGACCACCACGTCCGCCCCGGTCTGGAGACCCCCCACCACCTCGCCGAGCAGGCGCAGGCCGGACGCCTCGACGGTGGCCCGGGCGCCCTCGGACTGTTCCACCCGCCCCCGCCACAGGTTGCGGTAGCCCATGAAGTCGGCGACGTGCCAGTTCGCCGGTCGGGTGTGCAGCTCACGCGGCGAGCCGATCTGCTGCACCCGCCCCTCCCGCAGCACCACCAGCCGGTCGGCCAGGGAGAGCGCCTCCTCCTGGTCGTGGGTCACGTAGACGGTGGTGAGCCCCAACGACTGGTGCAGCCGGCGGATCTCGGTCCGCATCTCCAGGCGCAGTTTGGCGTCGAGGTTGCTCAACGGCTCGTCCATCAACACCAGCGACGGTTCGAACACCACGGCGCGGGCGATCGCGACGCGTTGCTGCTGGCCACCCGAGAGCTGACCGGGCAGCTTGTCGACGTGGTCCTCCAGTCGCACCAACCGCACCGCCTCCGCCGTACGCCGGCGCGTCTCCTCCTTGGGCAGCCGCCGCATCCGTAGCCCGAAGGCGATGTTCGCCCGGACCGTCAGATGCGGAAAGAGGGCGTAGCTCTGGAACACCATGCCGAAGCCGCGCCGCTCCGGCGGGAGCGTGTCGATGCGGCGCTCGTCCTGCCAGATGCTCCCCTCCGTCAACGGCAGCAGCCCGGCCAGGCAGTTCAACGCCGTCGACTTGCCGCAGCCGGAGGGGCCGAGCAGGGCGATGAACTCCCCCGCCTCGATCGTCAGGTCCAGCTCGCTGAGCGCGGCCTGGCCACCGAACCGGCGGGACACCCCGTCCAGCCGCAGCTGGGTGAAGGCGCTCATCCCTGCTTGACCTTGCCGCCGCCGATCTCGCGGTCCCAGCGGCTGAACGCCGCCACCAGGCCCTTCGCGTCGAGCGGGACCTCGGTCGGGTTCCCGGCGATCAGCGCGTCGTACTCGGGGCGACCGAACTCCCGGATCGCGTCCTGGCTCTTCTGCGGCGCCGACGAGAGCTGGACCTCCTTGATCGCCGGTCCCGGGTAGAAGTAGCCCTCGTCGTACGCCTTCGCCTGCTGTTCGGGGGTGAGCATGAACGCCAGCAGGGCCAGCACTGCGGCCTGGGTGTCGGTCGACACGCCCTTGGGCAGGACGGCGTAGTGCGCGTCGGTGACCCAGTGGAAGCCGTCGATAGGGGTGATCCTGGCTTCCTTGGGCACCGTGCCGAGCACCCGCGGGTTGATGTCCCAACCGGTCGTGCTGACGATCAGGTGCGCGGTGCCGTTGGCGAGGTTCTTCATCGTCTCGGTGGTGCCGGACGGGTAGTAGTCGACGTACTGGCCCAACTCCTTGAGGAAGGCCCACGTCTTGTCCCAGCCCGCCGTGGGGTCCTTGGGGTTCGAGTCGCCGAGGATGTAGGGCAGGCCCATCAGGAACGTCCGGCCCGGGCCGGAGTTGGCCGGTCGGGCGTACTGGAACTTCTTGGGGTTGGCCTTCGCCCAGGCCAGCAGCGCGTCCGCGCTGGTGGGTGGCGTCGCCAGGCGGGACGGCAGATATTCGAGCAGCGGACCGGACGGGTAGTAGGTGACGGTGACGCCCGCGTTGCCGGCGAGCTTCTGCATCGCGGCGGCCGGCTCCAGGTAGTTGCCCATGCCGCCGAGGCGGTCCTGGAAGGTCGGCAACACGTCGATCCAGAGCCCCTGCTCGATCCCGGCGGCCAGGCCGTCGACGCCGGTCAGCACGAGACCGATGTCCACCCGGTCCGCCCCCTGCTGGGCCTTGATCTTCCCGGCCAGTTCGGGCGCCGGGGCCTTCGAATAGGTCACCCGGGAGATCACGTCGGGGTTCTTCGAGACGAACTCGTCGATCATCCCCTGGGTCAGTTGGAGGTTGCCCGCCACGTCGAGGACGTTGAGCGTGACGGCCTTACCGGGCCGCTGTGGCACCTCACCGGTGCTGTCGCCAGTGTTGTCGCCGGGGGCCTCGGGTGCCCCGCACCCGACCGCGCCCACCAGGAGCGACGATGCCGTGACCAGGAGAGCGCCGCGCCGCGAGATACCCATGAGCCGTTCCCTCCGCCAGGTGTCATCAGTGCTGATTCAGGCAGTCGGCGCGCCGCGGCGGCAACGGGTTGCCATGTATTGCCTCGCGCGAATGTGATCGGGCTGCTGGATTGTTGCGGGGGCATTGCCGAGTATTCACCGCCGCCATACCATGATCACGGCGCGTAGCCGGGAGGAGCATGCAGATGCCCGACCACATCAGCCCGCCGGGACAGCGAGTCACGATCTACGACGTCGCCCTCGAGGCGGACGTCTCACCGTCCACGGTGTCCCGCGCCTTCTCCCGACCCAGTCGCGTCAACTCCGAGACCGCCGAACGGATCCGGCAGGTCGCCGAGCGGTTGGGCTACCGGACCAACCCCCTCGCTCGCGCCCTCACCACGTCGCGTACGCAGATGATCGCGCTGGTCATCGCCGACATCACCAACCCGGTGTACGCCGAGATCGTGCGCGGCGCGCAGGACGCGGCGACCGACGGCGAGTACACGACAGTGCTGATCGACGCCCAGGAGTCCGACCGGCTGGAACGAGCGGCCGTCGAGCGCACCTTGTCGACAGTCGACGGAATCGTGCTGGCGAGCAGCCGGATGTCCGACTCCGCCATCCGGATGGTCGCCAAGCAGCGACCGGTGGTGGTCCTCAACCGCGCTCTGGCCGACGTGCCCTGCGTCGTCACGGACGACAGTCGTGGGGTGCGGCGGGCCGCGGAGCACCTCGGTGAGCTGGGGCACGACCACATCACCTACGTCGCGGGGCCGCAGGCGTCCTGGCCCAATGGCATCCGCTGGCGGTCGCTGCTCGAAGCGGGCATGGAGCTGGAGATCAAGGTTCGCCAGATCGGGCCGTTCAGTCCCACCCTGGCGGGCGGTGAGCGGGCCGCGCAGGAGCTGTTAGCGCGTCCCGCGACGGCGGTCCTCGCGTTCAACGACCAGATGGCCATCGGGATCATCCGCGGTCTCAGCCGGATGGGCGTCAACGTTCCGGGCGACGTCAGCGTCGTCGGTTTCGACAACATCCTCGCCGCCGACATCGTCACACCCGGGCTCACCACCGTCGCGGCTCCGCTCTACGCGGAGGGCTCGGCCGCGACCCGGCACCTGCTCACGATGATCGACGGGGCACCCGGGCACACCGGCCGACCCATGGTCCTGCCGGTACGCCTCGTGGTCCGCGACTCGACGGCAGCGCGCAACCCGGCCCCCGGTCGGGCCCGACCTGCGTGGGTACGGCAGCGGCCCGTTCCCGGCCCGGCGGCCCACAGGCCGTGAGGGCCGGGCGGCCCCGCGACAAGAAACGACAACTCGTTGCCGACCCGGAGCCAGGCCGGGAAGGATCGACGCGCATCCATCCAGCAACGTCGTTGCGCTCGCGGGACGGGCCGAACGGCGTCCCCAGCGAACGAACGAGGAGATGGCGATGAACCGAGCTTCGGTGCCCCGGCTACGGCGAACCCTCATCGTGCTGGGCACGGCACTGGCCACCGTCGCGGCCACCCTCACCGTCGCCACCGCCACGCCGGTCGCCGCGGCCCCGTCGCCGGACGACTACAACGGCTCCGACCTGTGGCTGCGGTACGTACCGGTCGACGACGCGAAGCTGCTGCGTGACTACCGCCGCGCGGCCACCGCCATCGTGGTCGAGAACGCCGACGCCACGAAGGTCCACCGGCACACGACGGACCTCGCCATGGCCCCCGGTTCGAGCGAGAAACTCGTCGAGACCACGCTGGGCGCAGCCCGGGACGAACTGGTCCGCGGCCTGGGCGGGCTGCTCGGTCGACCGACACCCGTGGCGTCGGTCGACGACGGAACGGTCCCGGACGGCGCGGTGGTGGTGGGCACGCCGACGAGTTCGCCGCTGGTGGGCCGCACCATCACGACCCGCGACCTGGCCACTGTGGGCGACGAGGGCTACCTCGTCCGGTCGGTGGCGAAGGGCAGGGCACGGTTCACCGTCATCGCCGGCAACACCGACCTCGGCGCGCTGTACGGCACCTTCGCCTTCCTCCGGCTGCTCCAGACCCAGAAACCCGTCGACCATCTCCGCGTCGCGGAGTCACCGAAGATCAAACATCGGTTGCTGAACAACTGGGAGACCGAGCGTCTCTACGCGGGCAACAACGCCTCCGGGCTGGGCGGGCTGAACGGGGAGAGCGGGGCGATCTTCAACTTCGCCGCGACCGGCGCCAGCGCCGGCCGGAACCTGCCCGTCATCCTCGACCGCTACCTCGTCATGGCCCGCGCGTTGGCGTCGCTGGGCATCAACGGCATCACCATCAACAACGTCAACGCCGACAACGCGTACCTGACGAGCACCCGCATCGCGCAGGAGGCGGCCCTCGCCGACGCGCTACGTCCGTACGGCATCAAACTGGGCCTGTCGATCCGCTACACAGCGCCCACCGACAGCCGGTTCGCGCCGGACACCCTGACCAACAGCCAGCTCGATCCGTACGGCGCGGATTTCCGGGGCTGGTGGCACCGCCGGGCCCAGCAGATCCAGGCCGCGATCCCGGATTTCATGGGCCTCACCGTCAAGGCCAACTCCGAGGGCCAGCCGGGGCCACAGGACTTCGGGTACGACCACGGTGACGGCGCGAACGCCATCGCCGCCGCTGTGGCGCCGCTCGGGATGACGGTGCACTGGCGGACGTTCGTCTACAACGCCGAGGTCGACAACGACCGGCTCAAGCGGGCCTACCTGGAGTTCGGGCCGATCGACGACGAGGTCCAGCCGGACGGCAGCCGGGGACGCTTCGCCGACAACGTGTTCCTTCAGACGAAGAACGGGCCACTGGACTTCCAGGCGCGCGAGCCCATCCACCCGATGTTCGGCCGGATGGAGAACACCAACCAGGCCCTGGAACTCCAGATCACGCAGGAGTACACCGGCCAGAACTGGATGCTGGCCTACCTCGGCCCGATGTACGAGGAGATCCTCAAGACCGACACGTACGCCACCGACGCGAACGGAAAGCTGCTCAAGAAGCGCCTGGTCGGCAACATCGTCGACGGGACCGCCCAGCACCACCCGGACACCGCCATCGTGGGTGTGGCCAACCTCGGCAACGCGGACAACCTGACCGGGCACCACTTCGCCCAGGCGAACCTGTTCGCCTTCGGACGTCAGGCGTGGGACTGGACGCTCGACTCGGCGGACATCGCGACCGACTGGACGCGGATGACCTGGAGCAACGACCGGCGCGTCGTCGACACCATCCACGAGATGATGATGGGCTCGTGGGAGTCGCTGGTCAGCTACCAGACGCCGCTGGGCATCGGCCACCAGTTCGCCGAGGGCGCCCACTACCGTCCCGACCCCGCCGACTGGGCTGGCCGCGACGACTGGAGCCCGATCTACTACAACAAGGCCGACAGCGTCGGTCTGGGCTTCGACCGCTCTCCCACCGGCAGCAACCTGGCCGCCCAGTACTTCCCCCGGTTGCAGCAGCGCTACGGGAACATCAACTCGGTCCCGGAGAACCTGCTGATGTGGTTCCACCACGTGCCGTGGGGCCATCGCCTGGACAGCGGCCGGACGTTCTGGGACGAGTTGGTCTACCGCTACCAGATGGGCGTGCAGTACGTGACCTGGATGCGGGAGACCTGGGCCACGCTGCAACCCGACATCGACGCACGCCGGTTCGCCGAGGTACGCGACAAGCTGGCCGTGCACGAGGCGGACGCCGCCGATTGGCGGGACACCTCGGTGAACTACTGGAAGGAGTTCAGCGGGCGGGACATCCCGGTCGACGACGCGCCACTGTCGGCGACGATCGTCGTCAACGGCAAGAAGTTCGGCGGCTTCAACCTGTCGGACACCTCGTACACCATCCCGGTGCCGGCCGGGGCGTCGCCGACGATCACCAAGGTGCGGACGGCCGACCGGAAGGCCCGCTACGAGATCATCTCCCAGGCGGCCAGCGTGCCCGGTCAGGCGGTCGTCAAGGTCACGACGGAGAGCTTCTTCGGCCCCCTGGTGAAGAACTACGTCTTCAACCTGGTGCCCGACACGACGCTGACGGCCCTGCGCGTCGGCGGCAAGCGCCTGACGTCCCTCGCGCCGACGGTGCCGCGCTACAACGCCCTCGTGCCGGCCGGCACCACCACCGTGCCGGCCGTCACCGCCAGCGCCGCCGACCCCGCCGCCACTGTCGCCGTCGAGCAGGCGACCAGCCCCACCGGGCAGGCTCGGGTCACCGTCACCAACGGCGGAGCCTCGTCGGTCTACACGGTTGACCTGAACACCACGATCACCGGCAGCGACGAGTTCGACTCGGCCCAGCTCGGCCCGCAGTGGCAGTGGGTCCGCCCGGACGAGGGCAACCGGCGTCTGGCCGACGGGTCAATGGTCATCACCGCCCAGCAGGGCGACCTTCAGGGCAACACCAACACCGCGAGGAACCTGGCCCTGCAGGACGTCGACGGTGACTGGACCGCCGAGTCCAGAGTCGTCTTCTCACGCCCTCTCGCCAGCAACAACGAGCAGGGCGGTGTGCTCGGGTACGCGGACGACAACAACTACGTGAAGCTCGCCTGGGAGATGGGCAACGCGACAGCCGCCGTCAACAAGACCCGGATCGTCTTCCTGCGCGAGCAGAACGGCACGGCGTCCACACTGGAGATCACCGGAGCCGACGCCCAGCGCATCGTCGGGGCCGACGGCGCGATCTGGCTGCGACTGACCAAGATCGGGGACAGCTACCGCGCCTACTACTCCACCGACGGGAGCGTCTACCGCTACATCGGCTCCACCACGCTGAACGTCGAGCCGACGAAGGCCGGGCTGCTGGCCTTCAACAGGGCCGGCACCTCCACCGACCTCGACGTCGCCTTCGACTACTTCCGGATCGAGAGCCGCGGCGAGCGCATCCGCTAGCCCGCCCGTTGGCCGGGTCCGGTGCCACGCCGGACCCGGCCGACGTGCGGTGCAGAAACCACAGCCCTGACAGTCGGGACACGACTCAACGTCATCGTCGATCCGAGCGACCAGCTCTACGCGATGGCGCCCCGACGCCACGACTCTCGTACCGGCGCGATCCGCCCTAGCCACCGCGGCACCGAAAGCCGCGACCGGGCCCGCCCCCACAGTGGGGACGGGCCCGGTCGTGCTCCCCCGAGCAGGAATCGTTGCCGTCAGCCCCCGATCGCGATGGCGAAGATGTGCATGGTCGGCACGTTCGTGGCCGGCCGGGCGCTGATGTTCGGCAACACCACCGAGGCCACTGCCTTGTTCTGCAACCCGACGCCCACGTAGTAGACGCAGGCGGCGGTGTTCTGCCGCTGGTTGTTGGGCCGGTTCTGGTACGCCGACACGATCGCCGCCGTTCCGGCAGAGTTCGGCCCTCCGTACCAGTCGGGCGTGCTCAACGTGAACGTCTGCCGGGTGCCGTCGGCGTAGACCACGGTGCCGGTCCCCGACACCGCGCCGTAGGTGCCGGTCAGCAGGAAGCCGAGCGTGCTGCCGGTGCCGGTCACGCCGATGGTCTGGCCCGACGCGATGGCGTTGTCGGCGGCCCCGGAGCTGACGTTGGGCCAGCGGAAGTTGACCCCGTTGCGGCTGATCGTGCCGCCCGGGCTGGCCCCGGCCTGAGCCAGGGCCTGCGCGGAGAGCGAGGCCCCACCGCCGTCGAAGTTCCCGACGTTGGTGTTGCTGTCGCTGGTGATGCCGACGTTGCTGAAGCTCTGCTCCAGCGTCGGCGTGGCGACCCCGGAACTGGTGACCCGGTAGGTGCGTCCGGCCTGCACTGTGACCTCGATCAGGTCGGACTCGATCCGGGTGGTCCTTGCCGCCGTACCGTCGGCGGTGTCGACCACGGTGACGGTGCCGGTCAGGATCCGGGAGCGCAGGCGGACGGTGCCGGCCAGGTCCGGTCGGATGAGGATCTCGGTGGCCAGACCGCTCGCCCAGGTGATGGCGACCGTGTGCCCGCCCCGACCGCGCAGGCCGGTCACCCGCCCGCTCGGCCAGGCCGGCGGCAGCGCGGGCAGGACGTGCAGCTCGCCGGTGTGGCTCTGCAACAGCATTTCGGCGATGCCGGCGGTGGCGCCGAAGTTGCCATCGATCTGGAACGGCGGATGCAGGTCGAACATGTTGGGCGCGAGCCGCGCGGTGGTGGCGAGGTAGCGGATCAGGTCGTGGGCCCGCTTGCCTTCCTCCATCCGCGCCCAGAAGTTGATTTTCCAGGCCAGCGACCAGCCCGTGCCGTCGTCGCCGCGCAGCGCCAGGGTCCGCCGGGCCGCCTCGAACAGCTGCGGGGTACCGCGCTTGGTGATCTGGTTGCTGGGTGCCAGCCCGTAGAGGTGCGAGATGTGCCGGTGGTTGGGTTCGGTCTCCACCCAGTCGTAGAGCCACTCCATGATGTTGCCGCGCGAGCCGACCTTCATGGGTGGGAGCCGGTCCCGGGTGGCGCGAACCTGCGCCCGGAAGGTGCTGTCCACGTTGAGGATCTCGCTGGCCCGGGCGCACGCGTCGAACAGGTCCCGCAGGATCTGGTTGTCCATCGTGGGGCCGGCGCACACGCTGGCGTTCGAGTGGTGGCTCAGCTCCGGCGAGTTCGACGGGTTGGTCACCAGGTAACCGAGGGTCGGCTCGGTCACCAGGGTGTTGAGGAAGAACTGCGCGGCGCCCTTCATGGCCGGGTAGTTCGTCCGCAGGAACTCGATGTCGCCGTTGAACAGGTAGTGGTCCCAGATCAGCGTGGACAGCCAGGCGCCACCGGTCTGCCACATCCCCCAGAACGCGCCGTCCACCACAGCTGTGGCCCGCCACGCGTCCGTGTTGTGGTGGGTGACCCAGCCACTGGCGGAGCCGTACTGCACCTGCGCGGTCCGCGCTCCGGCGACGGCGAGGTCTCTGACCATGTCGAAGACCGGGTTGTGGCACTCGGCCAGGTTCGTGGTGTTGGCCGGCCAGTAGTTCATCGGCAGGTTGGCGTTGATCGTGTATTTCGAGTCCCATGCCGGGGCCAGCGAGTCGTTCCAGATGCCCTGGAGGTTGGCCGGCTGGGTGCCGGGCCGCGAGGACGAGATCAGCAGGTAGCGGCCGTACTGGAACAGCAACGTGGAGAACTGCGGGTCGTTGACGCTGTTGTGCTGGGCGATCCGGACATCAGTGGTCTGGTCGGCCGCGGACGTGCGGCCCAGGTCCAGGGTGACCCTGCCGAACAGCGCCTGGTAGTCGGCCACGTGCCGGCTGCGCAGCTGGTCGTAGCTGCTGGCCCGCGCGGCGGTGAGGCGCTGCCGGGCGATGCCCTGGTAGTCGCCGCCGACGTTGCGGTAGTTGACGTAGCTGGAGCCGATGGAGATCAGCAGGACCACGCTGTTCGCGTTCGTCACCCGCAGGGTGCCGCCGGAGCTGGACACGCTGCCGCCGCTGACTGTCGCGTTGGCGAGCGCGAGGAAGCGGACCTGGCCGTTGACGCCCTCCATGTTTCCGGAGATGCCGTCGAGGCCGATGGTGGTGCCGTCGGGGCTGGACACCGACGTCCGCTGCGGGCTGTCGAAGGTGGCGGTGAAGCTGATCGAGCCGGTCCGGTCGGCGGTCAGTCGCATGGCGATGACCTGATCCGGCGCGCTCGCGAACACCTCCCGCTGGTGGCGAACGCCGTTGAGCACGTACGACGTGGTGACGGTGGCGGTGGTGAGGTCGAGCGTCCGGTCGTACTGTGACGCTCCGCTGGCGGAACCGAAGGCGAGCCGCAGGTTGCCGACGGTCTGGTAGGCCAACTGGCCGCCGGGGTTGCCCATCATGGTCTGGTTGATCAGATCCTGGGCCTGGGTCCACTGGTTCGCGTTCACCAGCCGCCGGATCTCCGGCAGCGCCGCCGCGCCTCGGGTGTTGCTGGGATCGTGCGGCCCACCGGCCCAGACGGTGTCCTCGTTGAGCTGAAGCCGCTCGGTGTCGACGTTGCCGAAGACCATCGCGCCGAGCCGGCCGTTGCCGATCGGCAGCGCCCGCAGCCAGTCGGTGCCGGCCCCTTCGTCGTACCAGAGGGCGAGGTCCCCGGCGGCCAACACCTGCGGCGGGGCCGCCGAGTCGGCCTTGGCCACGGCGGTCCAGGGAGCCGGCAGGAGAGCACCGCCCGCGCCGGCTGCGCCGATCTTGAGTGCCTGCCGTCGGGTCAGGTCTGACATCGATCCTCCAAACGGTGACCAGTCCGGCCACCCCGAAGCGTGACAACTATGGGACTCGACATGGGGATCCGCTTGGGTGCGCCAACCGGGACCCTGCCTGAGCAGGCCGACGCCGGGCCTTGGCGAGCCAGACATCTGATGTGTTTCGGGAAGGTTACTCCGGCACCACAGAATAGGCAACGGTCGATCGATGGGCACCCACAGCGCCGCACTGGCCGGTCAGCAAGATGCACGGGTGGATGAGCAGCGCCGCGCTGACACGGCACCACACGGCGATCGGCCAGGATCACGCCGACGACCACCCAACCCGACGGCCATACATCAGATGTACGCAGGCAGACGACCGAGCTGGCCGTACATCCCCTCCGACGTGCACCCCGACGCGACAGTGCAACCCCGGTGGGGCCAAGGACGTGTACTGAGAAATCCGAATCGATGCTTCCCCCGGAGAAACGATGACCCTGACCGCGCTCCGCGCCTTCCTGCCCGTCGCCGCGCTGACCGGCCTGGCGGCCTGCACCACCGCCGCGCCCACTCCCGCCGCCGGGACGAGCACCACGCCACCGGCCAGCTCCACACCCGCCTCGCCCGCTACGGCGCCCACCGCCGTCAGCGCCTCACCGACCCGCAGCACGTCGCCCGGCACCACCCCGGCCGCCTGCCCGGTGACCGCAGCCACCCTGCAGGCCGCATCGGGACTGAGCAGCACCCACCGGATCGATCCGGATCAGATCAGGTGCGCGAGGCAGTGGGCCACGGCCGGCGTGCTCGCCGTCGACCCGGGGATGCAGGGTGACGGTGTGCTGCTGTTCAAGCACTCGGACGGCGGGTGGCAGAAGCTGGGCGAAGGCAGCGCACTCGAATGCACCCCGTTCGGCATTCCGCCGGAGATCGGCGACCAGGTCGGCTGTCGCGACCACTGAGCAGCGGTCCCCGTCCGCAATCGGGTTGTTCTCTGCCGGCGCACGGGTGACCATGGCGGCATGGCGGGAGCTCGGCGGTGAGATCGCCTCTTCAAGGTGGACTACCGCCCGGCGGCGCGGTGGTGGTCGGGGCCGTCGTGGAGATCGCCTGCGACGAGTCGGGATTCTCGGGCACGAACCTGCTGCACTCGGCCGCCCCGGTGATCACGCACGCGAGCGTCGACCTGGCCGTCGACGAGGCGGTCGCGCTCATCACCGCCCTGCGGTCCGGGTTCCGGTTCGCGCCGCACGAGCTCAAGTCCGGCCGGTTCCTGCGCGGCTCGGGTGCGCACGAGGCACTGGAGTGGTTCCTGGCGGCGCTGACCGGCCGCGCGCACGTCCACCTCATCGACAAGGAGTTCTTCCTCGTCACCCGAATCGTGGACTTCCTGCTGACCGAGCCGTCGTACGCGGCGGGCACCCGGCTGGCTCGCGAGCACCATCCGGCCGCTCTCGCCCTGCACGAGGCCGGACGCTCGGCCGGAGGCGACTGGGACGCATTCCTGTCGGCGTTCGTCGACCTGGTCCGGATGAAGCGGCGACTTCCGGTCGACCAGACCGTACGGCGGTTCTTCCAGGCCCGGGACACGCTGCGGCGCCACGGCCTCGGCACTGTGGCCGACGCCGTCCTCGACGGGCTCAGCCCGAGGCACGTGCGGGCCGTGGTGGCCAGGCTCGACGTCGACGACCGCACTGTCCCTCCACCACTGGAACCGCTGCTGCCCGCGCTTGCGGAGACGGTCCTGTCCTGGAGCGACGGCCGGCGGCAGGTGTTGGTGACCCACGACGAGCAGAGCGCCCTGACGGCCGACCGGCTGACCCGCCTCCAGCGGGTGTTGGCCGACGAGGGCCAGCCACAGTCGGCCGGTGTGCACCGGGTCTTGGCGTTGCCGACCGGGGCGTCGCCCCTGGCGGGGCTGGTGATGGTGGACTCCCGCGACGATCCGCGCGTGCAGGTGGCGGATCTCCTCGCGGGAGTGGCCCGGCGGATGCCCGGCATCATCGACGACACGCTCCGTCAGCCGCCGCCCGCTCCCCCTGGGTGACGGGCAGCGGCCGAGTCACGACGCGGCACGGGCTCGGAGGGTCTGCGTGGTCGCCGGGTCAGCGGGAAAGAACGCCTCGACGGCCAACCCGGCGACGGTGACCTCCCGCGGCGTACCGAAGAGGGTGGTGGTGCTGACGAAGGACAACTCCTGATCACCATGCCGGTAGCGCAGTGGGACGAGGACACGTGACACGGCATCGCTCGTCGGTGTCGTGTCGACGTCGCCACCGGGATAGCCGCGAAGCTCCTCGTGCAGGTCGTACAGGATCGGGTCGTTTGTCGTCGTCGCCTGCTGGTGCAACCGTTTCAGCAGGTGGGCCCGCCACTCGGGCAGGTTGACGATGCGCGGCGCCAGACCGTCGGGGTGCAGGCTGAGGCGCAGCACGTTGACGGGTGGGGCGAGCAGGTGTGGCTGCGCGTCCATTGTGAACAGGGCGACGGCAGGGTTGGCGTCGACGAGGTGCCAGTGCTCGTCGACGAGCAGCGCGGGGTACGGGCTGTGACCGTCGAGGATCTGCCGCACCGCGGCCCGTACCGGTGCCAGCTCGGGGTCGCTCAACTGGTGGCGGGGGTAGGCGGGCGCGAAGCCTCCGGCCAGCAGCATCCTGTTGCGCTCGGCCAGCGGCATCTGCAGGTGTTCGGCCAGCCGCAGGATGAGGTCGGGGCTCGGCCGGGATCGTCCGGTCTCGACGAAGCTCAGGTGCCGGGCCGACACTCCCGCCTCGATCGACAGGTCGAGCTGGCTCATTCCGCGAGTCCGGCGCCAGTCGCGCAGCAACTCCCCCACCGGTCGCCCGTGGCGGGTCGAGATCGTCACCCACCGACCCTAGTTCCGCACCGACAGACGGGCCATTACCTGCGAGGTAATCGACAGCCCGACCGGAGAGCGGAGATAGTTCTCCCGGCACGACCGATCCGATCCCGGGGCGTGGCAGCCCACGCCGACCGCCACCACAGCCAGCAGACCAGCCGCAAAGGACAGGCACTCATGGCCGCATACGCGCTCGCGCACCTCCGCAAGGCACCCGTCCACGCCGAGGTGCTGACGTACCTGGAACGAATCGACGCCACCCTCGCGCCCTTCGCGGGCCGGTTCCTCGTCCACGGCGGTGCGATCGACGTCCTGGAGGGCGACTGGACCGGCGATGTGATCGTCATTGAGTTTCCCGACCTCAACCAGGCCCGCTCCTGGTACCAGTCCAGCGACTACCAGGAAATCAAGCCCTTGCGGACGAGGCACCTCACCGGCGAGGTGATTCTCGTCGACGGAGTCGAGCCCGGCCACGACTCGTCGCAGTTGGCCGCGACCATCCGCCGCGCCACCGATCGGTAGCACCAGACCCTCGACCGTCACTGTCGACGCACGCGCGTCGCCCCGAAGAACCCGATGGCTCGCCGGCCGCATGACACCCGACACAGGTCAGCCGACCGTAGTCTCATCGGATGCAGGACATCCAGACGCACACCCTGGTCATTCCCGGCGTCGACCTGGTCTACGACGTCCGCGGCCCGCTACCTCCCACTGGCGGCCATCGTGCGCTGCTCATGATCGGCCAGCCGATGACGGCGGAGGGCTTCACCGCGCTCGCCCCGCACTTCGCGGACCGCACGGTCCTCACCTACGACCCGCGTGGCCTGGGCCGCAGCGTCCGCAAGGACGGTCGGTCCGACCACACGCCGCAGCAGCAGGCCGCCGACCTGCACGCGCTCGTGCAGGCGCTCGACGTCGGTCCGGTCGACGTGTTGGCCAGCAGCGGTGGCGCGGTGACAGCGCTCGAACTGGTCGCCACCCACCCGGACGACGTCGCCACCCTGGTGGCGCACGAACCACCGATCAACGCCGTGCTCCCCGACGCCACTGCCGCCGAGCGCGCCCGAGCCGGCTTCTACGAGGCGTACCAGGCGAACGGCGCGGGTGCGGGGATGGCCGCGTTCATCGCCATGACGTCCTGGCAGGGCGAGTTCACCGATGCCTACTTCGCCCAGCCAACCCCCGACCCGGCGATGTTCGGCATGGCCGCCGACGACGACGGCAGCCGCGACGATCCGCTGCTGTCGCAGAGCTCGTGGGCGGTCACCGACTACCGTCCCGACGCGAACGTGCTCACCGCCGCGCCCACCCGGATCGTGGTCGCTGTCGGTGAGGAGTCCGCCGGCACGTACACCGCCCGCACGGCGCTGGGCCTCGCGGCGCTGCTCGGCCAGGAGGCCGTGGTCTTCCCGAGCCACCACGGCGGGTTCCTCGGCGGCGAGTTCGGCTACGCGGGCAAGCCCGCGGAGTTCGCCGCTCGACTGCGCGAGGTGCTGGACGCCGGCTGACCTCTGCTCAGCCGGTGGCGTCGGAGTAGACATCGACGTCGTAGAGCAACTGCACGTCGCGGCGGCCGTTGGTGACGCCGACGAAGACCGGGTCGCCGCACGGGGTGTGGCCCTGACGCCACACCTGTTCCCGGGCCGCCTCCCGCGACTCGTGATGGACCCTGCCCTCCTGATGCAGTTGCAGCACCCGGCGGGCGGTGCCCCGGTCGGTGCCGAGGTGGATTCGTAGGAGAGGCATGCCGGGACCTCCTTGCTCGACGTCGGATCTCGTGCAGCTGGCCGACCAGCCGTATCGTGAGACACGGGGGCGACGATCCGCCGTCTTCGATTAAACGCCACCCGCTGCGGTCGAGGAGGGCATTTATGACTGGTCTGGCGACCGTCGGCGCAATAGTGGGTGTCGTGCTCACTGGTCTCGTGGTCCTGGTCCGTAAGCCGACCAACACCCGGTCGGTGCTCAGATGGTCGGCCCTGGCGATCACCGCGCTGGTGGCCGCCGTGCTGGTTCCCTTCACAGTGGACGACTCGGGCACCGCGGCCAGCTATCTGCTCGGTGTTCCCGTTGTCGCGGCGCTGCTGCCCGTTGTCGCGCAGCGGGTCGGTCGACTGACAGTGGTCGCCGATGTGGTGGCCGCGCTCGTCCTCACCGGCTGGGGGCTGCTGCTCGGGCTGGGCATCGGTGTCGCGTTCCTACCAGCGGTGATACTCCTGATCGCCAGCGCTGCGGGCACTCGGGCGCCGCGACCGTCCACCACGTGACCCGGGAACTCGCGGTCAGCCGTCCGGGGTGAACAGCCCCTGGACGCCGACGACGATCGCGATGAGGCCAAAGATCGCCAGCAACAGCCGGACGCCGGTGGCGCCGTCCGACTGCTCGTCGCGCGGCGTCGACCGCCCGGTCAACCGGCCCCACAGCAGGGCGAGCCCCACCCCGATCCCCACCACTTCGAAGTGGAACACCCGGGGCCCGGACACCAGGTGGACGATGAGGTAGTAGCCGCCGGTCACCAGAGCCACGAGGCCGACCACCCACCCGATCGGGGCGGCCCGACCGGCGAGGCGGCCCAGGTCATCGCCGACTCGTGGCAGCAGCCGCAGCACCGCCACGGCGAGCAGAAAGCCACCGACGATGTTGGCGAGGTCGAGCAGCAGAGCCATAATCACTGGGAGTCTCCGTCGATCGGGTGATCAGCCGGTGGGAGCGTACCCACGGAACCGGTCGGTTGAAACGGTCCGGACGGCACGCCCCCACCACGGAGTTCGGGCTGGGCCGCTCAACCCCTCACCGCGTGCACCGCCACACCAGCGGCCGGTACGCCTGGTTCTCGTAGACGGCCCCGACCACGGTCAGACCGTCGTCGCTGATCCCCTCCGCCGTGTACGTGCCCGCCTCGGTCGCCCGGACCTCCGGTCGGCCCGGCAACCGGCGGGAGGTCCCGTCCGAGGCCACTACCAGCGGCGCACCGTCGGCGACCAGCACGTCACCACTGCCGGCGATGCCGCTCGCCCCCGGGAAGGGCAACAGGCTCACCGCTCCGCTGGCGAGGTTCCACAGCACCGGCAGCATCTGCACGGCGCCGCTGCGTTGGCCGCCCGGAACCATGCCGATCGCCCATTCGCCGCGCGCCGACCCGACCGACGCACGCGAATAGCCGTCGGGCAGCGCCAGCGCCGCCCCGACGCCCTGCGGCGTCCACCGGTAGGGCAGATCGCCCACCGTGCCGACGATCGTGCCGTCCTCGGTGATCCCGGTCGCTGACGACCCTCGCTTTCCGACCAGCCGGTACTTCTGGGGGGTGTCGGTCGACCACGTCACAGCCTGGTGCGAGTCGTCGGACCTGCGGGCGGTGCCGACGATGTCGCCCCGACCGTTGACGGCGTGCACGAGCACCGCGTCGTAGCCGGGCGGGGTGGCCAGGAAACGCAGCTTCCCGTCCCGGTACAGCCAGCCAATGCCGTCGCCGTTGGTGCCGACCACATCGCCGCGGGTGTTGACAGCGGCCGCGTGTCGCGCGGTGGCCGGCAGGACTACCGGCCGGTCGTCGGTCCACAGCACGACCCGGCCGTCCTCCTGCCCGGTGCCGATGTCGCCGACGATGTGCCGTCCGGTGCTGTCGACTCTGTTGGCCACCGCGACCGGACCACCGACCGGCTGCGGCAACCACGACGCCTGGCAGGTGACCGGCGGGCGGGAGGTGGCCGACCCGGTTCCCGCCGGTGACACAGCGAGCGCCGGCGTGGTGGGAGCCGGTGGGCTGGTGGTCCCGCCGACCTGGACGGCACCCACGACACCGACCCCGGCCAGCACCGTCAGCGCGGCGATCCCGCCGAATCGGCGACGCTGACGGCGCCGCCGACCGTCGCGTACCGCCCGGCTCAGGTCGACCCGCGGCTCCGGCGCCGGCGCCGACCGCAGCAGCTCGGCGATCCGCTGCTCGTCCACCGTGGTCATCTCGGACTCCTCACTGCCATCTCGGTGACGTCGAGCACCAGGCGGACGGCCGCCAACGCCCGAGCCGTCTGCGACTTCACGTTGCCTTCGGAGCAGCCCATCGCGGCGGCCGTGTCGGCCAGCGACAGGTCGCACAGAAACCGCAGGACCAGCACCGTGCGCTGGCCGCGCGGCAGGCGGGCGAGCGCGGCGAGCAGGCTGCCCCGCTCGGCCAGGTCGTCGTGCGGTGTCACCGGCGAGCGCTCCGGCTCCGGCACCGACCCCAGTAGGCGAACCTTCGCCCAGCTCAACCGTTTCTCATCGACGAGCTTGTGCACCAGCATCCGATGTACGTACGCGTCGACGTTGTCGGCCCGGCTGACCCGGCGCCAGTTCACGTAGAGCGCCGTGACCGTCTGCTGCACCACGTCGTCGGCCAGATGGGCGTCGCCGCACATCAGGAACGCGGTCCTGTGCAGGCTCGGCAGTCGCGCGGAGACGTACTCCACGAACTCACCCTCGGCATCCACCATCGAGGCTCCCTCCTCCGCAAGCTCGACGGGACCGGACGATCATCAGGTTGCGTCCCCGTCGAAGAACTGTCGGAAGCCCTACCGATCGGCCGGGGTCCCGCCCGGACCCGGCGGCGGACGGATCAGCGGGTCAGGCGTGCCGCGAGGCGGGTCGGTGCCGCCAGCGCCAGTAGGGCCTCCCGGCGCAACAGCCGGGGAAGGAGTCGAAACACAGCTGCTGCCGGCCGCCCGGTCTCAGCCAACGGCGCTGGTCATCCGGCGTACCGCCTCGATGATGAGCTCCGGCGCGGTGGCCAGGTTCAATCGGACATGCCCCACACCGCCGGTGCCGAACGCCAGTCCGGAGTTCAGCGCCACCCGGCCACGGTCGAGGAACACGGTGGCCGGGTCGTCGTCGAGGCCCAGGGCGCGGCAGTCCAGCCAGGCCAGATAGGTGGCCTGGCCGGGCTGGTAGCGGACGGCCGGCAGGTGCTCGGCGAGCAGCGCGGTCAGGAGCCGACGGTTGTCGTCCAGGCCGGCCAGCAGGGCGTCGAGCCACTCGCCGCCGTCGCGGAAGGCGGCGGTGTGGGCGATCACGCCGAGGTGGCTGGTGCTGACGCTGACCCCGAACGGGACACGGGCGAGGTCCCCGGCCGCGGCCGGGCCGGCGACCAGAAGCCCGCCGCGTAGGCCGGCCAGATTCCACCCCTTGGAGGCGGACATCAGCGACAGGCCGTTCTCCGCGCCGGGCACCGAGAGGTACGGCACGAACCGCGCGCCCCCAGCCACCACCGGAGCGTGGATCTCGTCGGCGACCACCCGCACCCCGTGCCGCTGGGCCAGTCCGGCGACGGCGGTCAACTCGGCCGCGTTGTGCACGACGCCGGTCGGGTTGTGCGGGCTGCAGAGCAGATACGCGGCCTGCCGTCCACCGGCGCGAGCCCGCCGGAACGCATCCTCCAGCGCGCCGAGGTCGATCCGCCGGTCCTCGCCGAGCGGTGCCTCCACGATCCGGCGCTCGGCGTGCGCCACCGACTCGTAGAACGGCGGATAGACCGGGCAGTTGACGACCACCGCGTCCCCCGGCTCGGTGACCAGCCGCACCGCCTCGACGACGCCGTGCATGACGTCGGGCACCACCGCGGTGCGCTCCACGGCCAGCCCGTCCCAACCCCACCGCTGCGCGGCGAACTCGGCCACCGCCTGCGGGTACGCCGTTCCTGCGGTGTAGCCGGTGTCTCCGCGCGCGACGGCATCGGTGATCGCCCGTGCGACCGGCTCGGCCAGGGGCACGTCCATCTCGGCCACCCAGAGCGGCAGCACGTCGTCGGGGTACTCCCGCCACTTGAGGCTCGTCCGCTGCCGGAGCTGGTCGATCGTGAGCTGGCGGAGGGGATTGACCGCGGTTCGGGCACCACCGAGCAGGCCACTCATGACCCAACCCTATTCCCTGCCGCCGGCAGACGCCTCAGGTCACCACTGATTCGTCCACTGTGGTCGTACCGGAAGGATTTACGGAGATGGTTATGCCATTGACCAGCGTCTTTGTATTTGCCACCCTCGTCCCGCTCGGAATCAACGGCGAAAGATTGCTGCGGGTTGCCGGTTCATAACCTAGGCTCCCGAATATCCACATCGACGGCCCGCCCTCACGCCGTGCCAGCCACCGACCTCGCACGCCGGCCATCGCCACCCTCGACGCCGATTGGAGTACTCGATGACCTGGCGTCCAACCATTGCCGCGCTGGCCGGCCTGTGCCTGGCGGTCAGCGCCACCCCATTGCCCGCCGGTGCTGCCGCCGACGCTGCCCATGTCAGCGCTCACGCCGCGCTCGCCGGTCCGCCCGGCGCACCGCCCGGCGCCTGCCCGACGGGGGCCAGCTACGGCCCACCGCTGCCGGCCAGCACCGTGACGGCCCCGCGGATCCAGGGCGGCTTCACGTTCCTCGAAGGGCCGGTCTGGGTCGCCGACGGCGGCTACCTGTTGTTCTCCGACATGGCCGCCGGCACCGGGCCGTACAACGTGCAGCCGTCGACGATCCGCCGGTTCACCCCGCAGGCGGGCTTCGACACGTTCATCGCCGACGCCGGCAGCAACGGCCTGGCCCTCAGCGCCGACGGCCAGCAACTCGTCGCGGCCACCCACGACCAGCGGAGCGTGTCCGCGTACCGGTTGAGCGACCGGACCCGCAGCACCGTGGCGGCGAACTACCAGGGCCGGGCGTTCAACTCGCCGAACGACGTCGCGGTCCGTTCCGACGGTGTCGTCTACTTCACCGACCCCAACTTCCAGCGCGGCAACCGCCCCGACCAGATGAGCGGTCGTACCAGCGTCTTCCGCGTCTCCAACGGGCAGGTGTCGCTTGTCGACGATCGGCTGCGCCAACCCAACGGCATCTCGCTCTCGCCGGACGGGACCGCGCTGTACGTCGGCGCCTACTCCGAGAACAAGATCTACAAGTACGCGGTCCAGCCCGACGGCAGCATCGGCGCCCGCAGCGTCTTCGTGAACTACATCGGCGGCCCGGACGGCGGCACCATCGACTGCGCCGGCAACGTGTACTGGACCTCGGGCGGGGACTCCCTGGTCCACGTCTACTCCCCCGCTGGCGCCCAACTCGGCACGATCCGGTCGGGCAACTCCGGCACGACAAACGTGGCGTTCGGCGGCCCCGACCGGCAGACCCTCTTCGTCACGTCGGGCCGGTGGGGCGACTCCGGGCTCTACAGCGTGCGGCTCAACGTCCCCGGATATCCGTACTGACCGACGGCTGATCGGCGCGCCGCCTCCGTCGTAGCCCGACGAGGCGGCGCGCTATCCGGCGGTCGCGGCGATGAACACCACCGCCCCGACCACCACCAGCGCGGCGGCCAGGAAGGTCTGCCGGCGGGCCCGACGCAACGCCTCCCGGACCTGCCAGGCGTGCGCCGTGGCGAGCAGCCAGCGCAGGTACGGGTCGGTCCGGGCGATGTTGCGGCGCGCGGTGGCGAGCCCTGCCCGCAGGGCGGCCCGCTCCTGCGGCGGGGCCGTCGACAGGCGGCAGGTGATCTCCGCGGCGATCCGGCGATGACGCAGCAGCGAGTCGACGTCACCGGCGTACCCGCCAAAGTGGTACCACGGCTCGGCCTCCAGCCGCTCGCGCAGGCCGCGCAGCTCCGGCCCGGTGAGCGTCGCCGGCGTGGTCATCGGCGGGACGAGCACCTCGCTGGTCCGCCAGATCGCCCAGGCCACGCCGAGCAGTGTCACCAGCAGACCGCCACCCGCCCACGCCGCATGGGCCCAGTCGGTGACAGTGCCGGCGGCGATCAGCGGGCCGCCGCCGAGCAGCAGCGCGCCCACCGCGCCGGCCGAGGAGATGATCCACCGTGCCGCCGCCCGACTGTCCGCTACCGAGTCCAACGGGGACGGCAGCGCGTCCAACCCCGCGCCGCTCGTCGGCGCTTCCCCGGTCATCGACTGTCGTCGCGGAAGACGACACCCAACGGGCCGGTCTCGTCGTCGGGCAGATCGGTGTACGGCAGCCAGCGCTGGCCGTCGAAGAACTCCAGCTCGCCGCTGTCGTTGATGCGCACGGCGTTGACCTGCGCGAGCTCCTCAGGATCGTCAGCCATGGATACAGTATCGGTCAGCCCGGCAATCCACTTCGGCGTCGGGTCGTCCGCCGGGTGACCGCAGGGGGCCTTCTTGATCCGGTTGACAGTCAGCGCGACCGACGTGGTCCTGGCCGTTCGGGGCGACCGGCGCCGACACCCGGTGGGCCCAGCCGATCAACGCAGCGCCGACCTGCTCTGGCGGCTGCGCGGCGGCCCCTCGGTGCAGCTGTCGTACGAGGTCGGTGTAGCACTCGGCCGCCGCTTCCTCGACGCCGCCGGCCCGGTCCTGCGCGCTGAACTCGACCGCCCCGGCCGGCACCGGCTCGGCATCGAGGTCGTCGACCCGACCCTGGCGGACCTGCCCTGGGAGACCCTGGTGCTGCCCGGCGAGGAAACGCCGCTGGCCCTGCACCCCGACGTCGACGTCTGCCGCACCGGCCCCGACACACCGGCACCCACGGTCCGGGTGGACGGCCCACTGCGGATGCTCGCGGCGATCGCGAGCCCTGACGACTCGACCCACCCGCTGCTGGACCACGAGCGGGAACTCGGTCGGATCCTCGGCGCTGTGGAACCCGGGCATCGGCACGGGGTGCGGGTGCGCGTCCTGGAGTGGGGCAGCGCCGCAGCGATCCGGGCCGCCCTCGCCGAGGAGCCGTTTCACGTCCTGCACATCTCCAGTCACGCGCGCCCCGGCGCACTGCTGCTGGAGACCCCCACCGGCACGGAGGACCGCGTGGACGCCGCGCGGTTGCTGGCCGAGGTGCTGCCGCCGGGCCGGACCGTGCCGTTGATCGTGCTGGCCGGCTGCTCCACCGCGCGCCCGGATCAACGGGAGCTGCCCGGGCTGGCCGGCGCGCTGCTGACCCACGGCGCGCCGGGAGTGCTGGCGATGAACGGGACGGTCAGCGACTGGTACACCATCGAGTTCTGCGCTCGGCTCTACGAGCGATTGGCCGCCCGCAGCGAACCGGAGCTGTTGGCGGAGGTCTCCGCCGTACGCCGCGAGCTGGCCCCGACCGCCGCCGAGTGGTGGATGCCGACGCTGTTCCTGGCCGACCCCGGGCTGCGGTTGGCCGGCGGACGGGACGACGCTGCCGTCGCCACACCGCCCGGCCAGTCGCTCGTCGGGGACGGTGTGGTGCGCGCACCCACGGACTTCGTGGGCCGCCGGGAGATCCTGCGCCGGCTGTCCCGGGGGAAGCTGCGGGTTCTCGTCCACGGCATCGGCGGGATCGGCAAGACGAGCCTCGCCGCGGAACTCGCGCGGCGGTTCCACGACGCGGGTGGCATCGTCGTCGCGACCCACGGCGACGGCACCGTCGACGGGATCCTCGACGAGCTGCGCCGCCAGGTGCAGAGCCGGTGCGCCGCAGCGACCCCGGACGACCCGCTGCGGCGCTGGCTCGTCGCCCTCGCCGAGCCGGGCCAGGACTGGCGGCGACGGTGGGACGCGATCGGCACCGACGGCCCGCCGCTTCTGCTCGTCCTCGACAACGCCGAGGACGCGCTGGACGCCGAGCACCTGTTGGCCGACGCGGATCTGGCCGCGTTCCTCACCGCCTGGGCGTCCCGCCACGAGCTGGTGGTGACCAGCCGGCACCCGTTCCCGGTCACCGGTCTGGAAACCTGTCACCTCGGTCCGCTCTCCTGGCAGGAGACCCGCAAGCTGCTCTGGCGGCTGCCAGGGGTGGGTCAGCTGGCGCCGGCGGAACAGCAACGGATGTGGCACCGGCTGGGTGGTCACCCGCGCGCGCTGGAATACCTCGACGGCCTGCTGCGCGGCGGCACCCACCGATCCGACGAGGTCGCCGGCCGACTGGCCGCGGCCGGCGGTGGCCGGGACACCGGGCTGGCCGGGGTCGGCACGCCGCTGGCCGAGGCCGGCGCGCTGGCCGCCGAGGATGTGCTGCTGCCCCGGCTGCTCGCCCGCCTGGAAGCCGTCCCGGCGGCACGCCGGTTGCTGCTCGGCGCGGCGGTGTACCGCACCCCGGCGGACCGGACCGGCCTCGCCTGGCAGCTCGCCGACCCGGCGGACGGCGACGACCCACCGCCGGCACCGGCGGGGCTGGACGAGTCGGTCGAGACGCTGTCACAGCTGGGGCTGCTCGCCCCGGTGACCGGGGGTCACCTGGTGCACCGGTGGACGGCGGCGAGCCTGCTGCGGATCGCCGGCCGCGACGCGGTGCTCGACGCGCACCGCCGGGCGGGCCGTTACTGGGGCTGGCGGGCCCGCTCCAGCACCGACCAGCACGACTTCATCCGCCGGGCCGTCGAGGCGCGGTACCACCACCTGGCCGCGGGCGACACCGACGAGGTAGTCACCTACTCCGAGCTGGCCTGCCAGGAGTTGCACACGGCCGGGCACTGGGCCTGGGAGGAGAAGATCTGGCGCGAGCTACTGCCGCTGGCGCCCCCGGGCTCGGCGCGCCGGGCGAGCTTCCTGAAGGGACTCGGCGACGTGCACCTCAGCCGTGGCGAGTACCCGCAGGCGACGGAGCGCTACGAGGCGGCGCTCACCGTCTACCGGGATCTCGGCGACGACAGCGGGGTCGGCAAACTCCTGCACCAGTTGGGCCTGGTCGCCGACAACCGGGGCGACCGGGAGACAGCGGGGCGGCTGTTCCAGGAGGCGTTGACGATCCTGAGCCGGCTCGACGACCGCTCGGCGGTCTCCCGGACCCTGCACCAGCTCGCCGGGATCGCCCGCGGCGACGGCGACGGCGAACTGGCCATGTCGCGTTACCTGCAGGAGCTGGCGATCGCCCGGGAACTCGACGACCTGGACGGGATCGCGGCGAGCCACCACCAGATCGGCGTACTCGCCTTCGAGGCCCGGGACTTCGTGAAGGCGGAGCAGTGCATCCAGGTGGCGATCACCACCTACGGACGGTTGGGCGCGCGGGTCCGGCAGGGCAGCGGGCTGGTGATGCTCGGGCGGATCGCGCTCGCCCAGTTCGCGTACGAGATCGCCGAGGAGCGGGTCCGTGCCGCCCTGACGATCTTCGAGGAGGTCGGCAGCAACGGTCACATCGCGGAGTGCTCGCTGCTGCTCGGTCACCTCTCCCGCGACCTCGACGACCTCGCATTCGCCGAGAGCTGCTTCGACAGCGCCCGGACGATCGTCGCGGCCCTCGGCGAGGACCGGCTGCTGCGCCGCTGCGACGAACTGCTCGGCGGCGTCCGAACTGTCCTCGGCCGGGCTGCCGAGGCGGTGCCGCACACAGTGAACGCGATCGGCGGGGACGACGAGCCGCCGCTCCAGGCGGCCCTGGAATGGCTGGCCGTGCAGCGCCTGGAGCTGGGCCGGCAGGCCTTCTCCGCGGTACTGGCCCGGCACCTCGATCCGCGACACGCGGCGCAGCGGGCCGAGTGGGTCGAGGCGTACCTGCGGTTCCGGTTCGACGGCTCCCACCCGACGCCGCTCGGCAGCGGGTACGTCCTGCTCGCCATCGCCGCCGCCCGGGCGGGTGAGTTCGGCACCGCCCGGATGTGCCTGCTACGGGCGTTGCCGATCTGTGCCGCCGCTGGTTATCAGGCGGGGGTCGCCAAGTGCCACGAGGACCTCGGCATGGTGGCGCTGGAGACCCGCCGGCTGGCCGAGGCCCGGTCGCGCTACGAGCAGGCGCTGGAGGTCTACCGGGTGCTGCGCCACGAGCCCAACCAGGCCATCGTCCTGCACCAGCTCGGCCGGGTCTGCGAGGAGCAGGAGGATCTCGCCGGCGCGGATGGGTTCTACCGCCGCTCCATAGCGATCAAGAAGCGGCTCGGGAACCTGTCGGGCGTCTCCAACAGCACCTTCCACCTCGGCCGGGTGGCCGGCCTGCGCGGCGACCGGGCCCTGGCCGAGCGGTGCTACCGGACCTGCCTGCGGATCGACAGCGAGCAGGGCAACTGGGAGGAGGTGGCGCTCGATCAGGTGGCGCTCGGGCAGCTGCGCGTCGAGCAGGGCCACCCCGCGGAGGGCATCCCGCTGATCGTCGAGGCACTGAACATCGACCGGCAGATCGGCTCGACGAACGCCGCGCTCGACCTCAACGCGCTGCGCGAACTGCGGGCCCGGCTCGGCGACGAGGAGTTCACTGCCATCCTCACCGACGCCTTCGGCCCGGCCCGCGCCGTCGCGGTGCTCGACCTGATCGCGGTGCTACCGGCCGCGGCCGAGCCGACCTGACCCACCCGGGCACCCGTACACTCGGCTCATGGCGAACCGCCCGTGGCACCGGGGGCGATAGACCGATGAGGGCGTCGACCGCAGACACCGTGATCTTCGATTTCGACGGCGTACTGCTGCGCGGCGACGCATTTGGGCTGTTCCTGCGACGCACTGCTTTCGCGGGTGCCCGGCTGCCGCTCGCCGTCGCAGTGCTCGTTCTCCTCGCGCCCGTCGCCACCGTTCCCGCCCTCCGTCCGTGGGCGGCACGGTGGGTGAGCCGGATCGGCTTGTGGGGCCGGAACGCCGACGAGTTGCGGGCAGAGCTGGAACGCTTCGGCGCGGACCTCGGCGCGGAGCCAGGGCGGATGATCGCGCCCGGTCTGCGGATGATCCGTACCCACCTCGCCGCCGGCGACCGGGTCATCGTGGTGACCGCCTGCGAGCACACCCTGGCGCGCGCGGTGCTCGACGCGATCGGCCTCGCCGGTGTCGAGCTGGTGGCCTCGCACATTCGCGGGCCGAGGCTGATAGTGCACAACCACGGGGCGACCAAGATGGCGCAGCTCGCCGGCCAGGGGGTGACGCCACCATGGCGGGTGGCCTACAGCGACTCGCTGTCGGATCTGCCCATCCTCGGCGCCGCCGACCAGCCGGTGCTGGTCAACGCGAACGCGCGTCAGGTCGCCCGGGCGCGCCGGTTGCTCGGCGCCCGGCTGACCACCGTCACCTGGTCGGGTGGCCAGGGTCCGGAGGTCCGCCGATGAGAGGCCGCTACGACAACCTGACCCGCACCCGTGCTCTCGACCCGGAGCGCGACTACCTGGTCATCTACCAGACCATGCTGCGCTACGAGTTTCCGTGGGACATGAAGCTCGGGCTCAACCTCGCCTTCAACCGGTCGTTCTCCATCCCCGCCATCGCCGCCGTGCACACCGCCACGGGCGAGCTGACCGAACGCACCCAGAAGCGGATCGACGACACCGGCCTGCTGATGTACGAAATGGTGCTCAACGGCTTCGACCAGCCTCGGGGCCGTGACGCGTTGCGGCGCGTCAACCAGATCCACGGTCGGTACGACATCAGCAACGACGACTTCCGCTACGTCCTCGGCTGCCTGGTGGTGATCCCCACCCGGTGGTTGCAGGAGTACGGCTGGCGCCCGCCCTGCTGCCACGAACGGCACGCCACATACCTGTTCTACCGCGAGCTGGGTCGACGGATGGGCATCACCGCCATCCCCGGGTCGTACGACGAGTTCGAGACCTGGTTCGACGCGCACGACGCGGCTCACCTGCAGCCCAACGACGACGCGGCGGCCATCGAACGCGCCACCCGCATGCTGATGCTCACCCGGATCCCCCGGATGTTCACCCCGCTGGGAAACGCGCTGGTCAGCGCCCTGTACGACGCGCCGCTGCGGCGCGCGACGCGGGTCGACACGCCAGCCTGGCCGGTCCGGGCGGGGTTGCACCTGGCCCTACGGACGCGCTCGCGGTTGCAGCGGTGGTTCGGGGCACCACTGACGACCGCGTTGTTCGCCGACGGGATCACGGCCAGGAGCTACCCCGACGGGTACGAGATCAGCCAGCTCGGCCCCCAGCAGGACGGTGTGCGCGAGTAGCTCGTCGGTGCTGCTCGCGTCGTCGGCTCGGACGCGCGCCGCCCGCTAGCAGGACGAACGAACGTCGAGGACGACCGGGGCGCTCTGCGTGACAGCGCCGTCGGTGACCCGGAGCTGGGGGACGTACCGTCCGGGCGCGACGCCGCTCAGCCGGAACGCGGCCAGGATCTGAACGACGTGCCCGTCCCCGGAACCGGGTAGGGCGGTCAACGGGCTGTACACCTCGACGCCGACCGGCATGCCCGTGTAGTCAGCGGTGACCGGTGCCGACCACGTACCGTCGAGCACGACGAAGAAGTACAGAGCGCGCGGGTCGTCGGGGGTTGCGCAGAGCCGCTGCGGCAGGTCGACGAGGGTCCAGGTCGACGGGGTGTGCGTGGTTGTCGTGCCGGGCGCCGCCGAGCCGGGCGTGCCGCCGGAGAGGGCGAGCAGTGTTGTCGCCACCGCGGCGACAGCGATCCGTGATGCCGTGTGAGTGAACTTCACCATCGACTCCTCAGCTCTGAGCGGCAGGAACTGGCGAGCGCCGCACGAGGTCGGCGGGACACGCCGAACCCCGACCTGCTGATCCGCGGAACAGCGGAGCCGACCGCCGATCCGGCAGCCCGCCTCGACGGGAGGCTAGCCCGGTAGGTGGCCGTTGACCAGTGCGACAGCCGCATTTCAGAGGTTTCTGAAATACGCTTGACATAGATATCCGTCTTTGCCATCGCATTAAGGGTCATGAACGCCTGACGATTCAGGCCCTGCTCGATCCGACCCGCCTGGCCGTATTGGCACTCCTGGCGGGGACGGAATGGGCACCGGGACGCCAGTGGAGCCGGCCCGCCGAACGTCCGTTGGGACGGCGACGGACCGGTTCTCAGCGGACGTTGGTGCTGGTCCAGCGTGCAGAGGCGTTGGTGACCGCGACGGTGTCACCAACCAGCGTGGTCAGCGCCTGGGTGTCCCGCCGCGCGCTGGTGCCGACCCAGAGCTCGATGTCTCCGGGCTCCACGACGCGGGTGAACGTGCGGTCGGAGAAGGCCAGCCGGGTGGTGGGCACCGTCAGCTCGACGGTGACGGACTGGCCCGGTTCCAGGTGGACCCGCCGGTAGCCGAGCAGCTGCGCCACCGGCCGGGTCACCGAGGCGACCACGTCACGACCGTAGAGCTGGACCACATCGTCGCCGGCGACCGCGCCGGTGTTCGTCACCCGCACCGTCACCCCTACCGCCCCGCTGGTCGGCGCCGTGCTGGGCACTGTGAGCTCGTCGTAGGCGAATGTCGTGTAGGACAGGCCGTGGCCGAACGGCGCCACGGGCGTCGCCAGCAGGTTGGTCCCCGCGTTGCCCGCACCGAGAGTGGGGTGCAGGTAGGAGTACGGCTGCGCGCCGGCCGACCCGGGCAGGGTCACGGGCAGCCGGCCCGACGGATTGACCCGCCCGGAGAGCACCCCCGCGATCGCCCCGGCGCCCTCCTCACCCGGGAAGAACGCCTGCACCACCGCCGCGCAGCGCGCGAGCGCCCAGCCGATCGCGTACGGCCGGCCGGTGACCAGCACGAGGACGACAGGTGTGCCGGTCGCCAGCACCGACTCGACCAGTTCGCGCTGGACGCCGGGCAGCTCCAGGTCGTCCCGGTCGCAGCCCTCGCCCACAGTGCCGCGTCCGAAGAGGCCGGCGTGGTCGCCGACGACCAGGACGGCCACGTCCGCGCCGGAGGCCGTGGCGACGGCCTCGTCGAAGCCGGACCGATCGTCGGTGTCCACGTCGCAGCCGCGTGCCCAGGTGACGAGGTCGCCGCCGAACTCGGCCCGCACGGCGTCGAGCACTGTCGGCACGTCGATGCCGGCCTCCGCGCCGGGGTGCTGGACGAGGACGTGGTTGAGGAATGAGTAGCACCCGAAGAGCGCGCTCTGCCGGTCGGCGTTCGGGCCGACGACTGCCACCCGTTGCCCGGTGGGCAGCGGCAGCGCGTCCCGGTTCGCGACCAGCACGATCGATTCCTCGGCGAGCCGGCGGGCGATCGACCGGTGCTCGGGCGAGTCGAGGTCGATCGCCTGGGGCGGCTCGTCGCTGAAGGTCGCGTCGAGCAGACCCAGGTCCTGCTTCTGGCGCAGCACCCGCAGCACCGCGCGGTCGATGAGCGCCTCGTCGAGCTTGCCCGCCCGCACCGACTCCCCCAGGGTCAGGTAGGCGTCGCCGGTCGGCAGTTCGACGTCGAGGCCGGCGGTCAACGCCTGCCCGGCCGCGTCCGCGTGATCGCTCGCCACGTGGTGCAGCAGGTTCAGGAACGCGACACCGTAGTAGTCGGCCACCACTGTGCCGTCGAAGCCCCACTGGTCACGCAGGATGCCGGTCAGCATCGTCGGGTCGGCGGCGACGGGCACCCCGTCGATCTCGGTGTACGAGTGCATGACACTGCGGGCGTCGCCGTCGATGATGGCCATCTCGAACGGGGGGAGCAGCACGTCGGCCAGTTCCCGGCGGCCGATGTGCACCGGGCCGAAGTTGCGCCCGGCGCGCGAGGCGGAGTAGCCGGCGAAGTGCTTGAGGGTGGCGTGCACCCCTTGCGACTGGAGGCCTCGCACGTACGACGTGCCGATGGTGCCGACCAGGTACGGGTCTTCGGCGATGCACTCGTCCACTCGGCCCCAGCGGGGGTCACGGATCACGTCGAGCACCGGTGAGAGCCCCTGGTGTACGCCCAGGGCCCGCATCGAGGAGCCGATCGCCGCGGCCATCTCGGTGACCAGGTCGGGGTCGAACGCGGCACCCCAGGCCAGTGGGGTGGGGAAGGTGGCCGCCCTCCACGCGGACAGCCCGGTGAGGCACTCCTCGTGGACGATCGCTGGGATGCCGAGCCGGGTGCCGGTGACCAGGTCGCGCTGGAACTTCCACAACCAGGCCGCGTGTTCGACCGCGTCCACAGGGCGGGTGCCGTAGGTGCGGGTGAGGTGACCGAGCCCGTGCCGGGAGAAGTCTTCGAGCTTGAAGGCGTCGCCGAACTCCCCCTGCAACGGTGCGACGGCCTCGCCGTCCTCCTTCTCCCAGAAGCCGACGAGCTGAGCGATCTTCTCCTCGATCGTCATCCGGCCGAGGAGATCGCGAAGGCGGGCCTCGCCGTCGCGCCCATCCGGTCGGCCGTGCTCCGGACCTGCCTGAGCCGGCACCGGCCCGCCCACTACCGCGTGGACCTCAGTCATGCTGTGCCTTCCTGTGGTTGTGCTCGTACCGCTGCCGCTCAGCCCTTGACCGCACCCTGCAGACCACCGACGATCTGCTTCTCCGCGAGTGTGAAGAAGAGCAGCGCCGGCAGCATCGCCAGCGAGGTGAAGGCCAGTACGCCTGCCGTGTCGGTGGTGTACTGGCTGGAGAAGTTCTGCACGCCCAGCGGCAGGGTGTGCAGGTTGACGTCGCTGAGGACGAGCAGCGGCAGCAGGAACGAGTTCCAGCTCGCCACGAACGCCAGGACGCCGACGGTGACGAGCGCGGGCCGCGACAGCGGCATCGCGACGCGCCAGAGGAAGCCGAGCCGACTCGCACCATCGATGGCGGCGGCGTCCTCCAACTCTCTCGGGATGGCCGAGAGGAAGGGACGCAGGATCACGATCGTCAGTGGCAGTGAGAAGGCGACCTGCGGCAGGATCACCGCGTAGTAGGAGTTGATCAGGTTCAGGTCACGCAGCATGAGGTAGAGCGGCAGGATCGCCGCCCCGGCCGGAAACAGCAGACCGAGGGTGAAGAAGGTGTAGAGCCCTTCCCGCCCGCGGAAGCGGTAGCGGGCGAGCACGAACGCGGCGGCCAGTCCGAGCACGACCACCGCCAGCGTGGTGCCCAGGGCGATGACCGCACTGTTGAACGCCTGTTGCCAGAAGTTGCTCTGGGTCAGCACCCTGGCGTAGTTGTCCCAGACGAACGGGTCGGGCAGGCCGGCCGGGTCAGCGACGATCTGCGGGGTGGTGCGGAAACCGCCGATGACCACGTAGATGACCGGGGCGATCGACACCGCAGCGATCGCGAGGGCGAGCGCGTAGGTGAGCGGCGTGCCCCAGGAGACCTGACGGCGTCCGGTGGACTTGGGGAGAACCGAGTTCACGGCCATCGTCACTTCGCCCTTCCGGTGATGGCGCCCTCGATGTCGCGGCGGAGCAGGAACCGCTGGAACAGCAGCGCCGCGACGAAGGAGATGACGAACAGGATTACCGCCACAGCGTTGCCGTAGCCCCACAGCCGGGCGAAGAACCCGTTGTCCACCATGTATGTCGCCATGGTGGCCGATGCGCCGAGGGACCGCACCGCTGGCACCGAGGTCACCCAGATCATGTCGAAGATCTGCAGTGAGCCGATCATGGACAGGAACATCCAGATCCGGATCGTCGGGCCGAGCAGCGGGATCGTGACGTGCCGTTGAATCTGCCACCAGCTCGCGCCGTCGATGGCCGCCGCCTCGGTCAGCTCGTCGGGCACATTGGACAGCCCGGCGAGGAGCAGGATGATGGCGAAGCCGACGTATTTCCAGGTCAGGATGGCCAGCAGGGTCCAGATGACGACATCCAGGTCCGCCAGCCAGGCCTGCACCAGGCCGCCCATTCCCAGCGACCGCAGCAGCGCGTCGACAGTGCCGTCGCCGGTCAGCAGCAGCTTCCACATGATGCCGACGGTGACCTCGGCCAGCACGTACGGCACGAACACCAGCAGGCGGAACACGGCCCGCCCACGGAAGCGACGGTTGAGCAGCAGGGCGACGCCCAGGGCGATCGGGCCCTGGATCAGCAGCGACCCGAACACGATGAGCGCGTTGTTGCGCAAGGCGTCGAGGAAGATCGGATCCTGGAAGGCGAGGGTGTAGTTCCGCAGACCGACGAACTCGGTGGGAGGCCCGACCCCGCGCCACCGGAACAGGCTGTAGTAGACCGCGAAGCCCATCGGCACCAGCACGAACATCACATAGATCAGGACGGCCGGCGTGGTGAGCCCGATGATCTCGTACCACTTGCGGCGGTTGTCGGCTCGGCGGGCGGCGTCGCGCCCGGCCCTGTGGGGGCCCGCCGGCGACGCGGAAGCGCCGCCGGCGGGCATACTGATCTGGTTGGCGGAGGTCACTTGCTTGCGGCCGCCTTCATTGCCGAGACGACCTTCTCAGGCGTCCCGTTGCCGGCGAAGATGGCGACGATCGCGTCGTTCATCGCGTTGCCGACGGTGCTGCCGTACGCCGTGTCCAGCCAGAGCTGGACGTAGCTCGCTCCGGAGGTGGCATCCAGGATGGACTTCAGCGCGGGGTCCTTCACGGCGTCCGCCGCACCCTTGGCGACAGGCAGGCCGGTGCCGGTCTCGGCGTAGCCCTTCTGCACCTCGGGGCTCACGAGGTACTTGAGGAACTCGACGCACTCGGCCGGGGCGTTCTTGGCGCAGGAGAACCCGTCGCCACCGCCGAGAGCCGCCTTCGGGTCGCCCGGGGAACCGGAGATCGCCGGCACCGGGAACCAGCCGAGGAACGACGCGAGCTTCGCCTTGTCAGTGGTGACGGTGTCCAGCGTGCCGCGGTTCCAGTCACCCATGAGCTCCATCGCGGCCTTGCCGTTGGCGAGCATGCCGTTGGCGCTGGTCGGGTCGTTCTGGCCCGGCGTGGCAATGAAGTTGGGCTGGAACGGCTTGGTGTCGATGAACGCCTTCAGGTCCTGGCCGGCCTTCACGAAGCACGGATCGTCGAAGTTCTTCTCCGCCGATGCCTTCTTGAGGGTGTCGACCGAGCAGGCGCGCAGCGCCATGTTGTACCACCAGTGCGCGGCCGGCCACTTGTCACCGGCGCCCACGGCGATCGGAATGACGTTGGTCGCCTTGAGCTTGGTGACCGCGGTGTTGAGCTCCTCGAAGGTGGTCGGCGGAGCCGAGATGCCCGCCGCGGCGAACATGTCCTTGTTGTACCAGATGCCCTCGATGCCCATCCGGAACGGCAGGCCGTACTGCTTGCCCTTGACCTGCCAGATCTCCGCGGCGCTGCCGATGTTGCCTACCTCGGTCTTGACCTGGTCGGTGATCTCCTTGAGGTAGTCGGCCTCGACCTGTTCGGTCATCTCGCCGCCGCCCCAGGCCTGGAAGATGTCCGGCGGGTCGCTGCTCAGCAGCGCGGCAGGGAGCCGGGTGCGCTGGAGCTGGTTCGTCTCGATCGCCTCAATCTCGATCTTGACGGTGGGGTGAAGTGCGGAGAAGTCCTTGGCGACCTTCTCCCAGTAGGTCTTGCCCGGCCCGTCCTGTGAGGCGTTGTGCCACCAGGTAAGGGTCACCGGGTCCTTGTACAGCTCGCTCTGAGGGGCCGCCTCTTCGCCGCCGCCGCTACAGCCGGCGGTAACGAGAACACTTGTCATTAACAGTGCCAGGACGGCACTCGCACGCCGCTTCGTTGCCATCGATGTCTCCTCGACTAGTCAGTCGCGGTACTCGGCCTGCGGCGAAGTTTTACAGTCATGTAACTTGATGTCAATCGGTATCGATAACGTTTTCGAGTCGGTGGCGACGCACCCGCCGCGGGGCCCTATCATCATCGACGTGGTGTTTCAGCAGCGCGTCAAGATGTCGGATGTGGCACGTACCGCCGGCGTCTCGGTCGCGACAGTGTCGAAGGTCGTCAACGGCCGCTACGGCGTGGCCCAGGCAACCGTGGAGCGCGTCCAGCAGGTCATCCACGAGCTCGGCTACGAGGCGAGCCTGGGGGCGCAGAGCCTGCGCAGCCACCGCACCAACGTGCTCGGCATCCTGGTCGCCGAGTTCGAGCCGTTCTCGACCGAACTGCTCAAGGGAGCGTCGCAGGAGGTAGCCGGGAGCGGATACCAGCTACTGGCCTACTCCAGCGGGGACGGCGAGGGCGCCGCGGTGGGGTGGGAGCGGCGCTCGCTCGCCCGACTCTCCGGCACACTCATCGACGGCGCCGTGATCGTCACGCCGACGGTGGTCGAGACCGAACACAGCTTCCACGTCGTGGCCGTCGACCCACACACCGGCCCTTCCGACCTGCCCACCGTCGACTCGGACAACTTCGCCGGCGCCGTGCTGGCGACCAACTACCTGCTGTCGCTCGGCCACAGGCGGATCGGGCACATCAGTGGACGCACGGACCTGAAGTCGGCGCAGCTGCGCGAGGCCGGCTTCCGCAGTGCGATGGCCGACGCCGACGTGCCGGTGGACGAGCGGCTCGTGCGCGTCGGCGGATTCCGGATCGAGAGCGCCGCCGGCACGGCCGCGGAGCTTCTCGCCCTCACCGACCGGCCGAGCGCGATCTTCGCGGGTAACGACCTCTCCGCGATCTCCACGATGACCGTGGCCCGCGACATGGGCCTGTCGGTGCCCGACGACCTGTCGGTGATCGGCTTCGACAACGTACCGGAGTCGGCGCTGGTCAACCCCCCGCTGACGACCATCATGCAGCCGCTGCAACGGATGGGCGCCGAGGCGTTGCGCCTGCTCGTCGACCTGATCGCCGGCGTCGAACGCGACACCCACATCCGGCTCCCCACCGAGCTGGTCATCCGGTCCTCCTGCCGCCCGCTGCACTGACACCCGGGCCAGGCGGCGCAGGGACCCCGGCCGTCGCCGTGGCAGGTGGGAGGTACGCGACAGGGTGGCGGAACGTGAATCTCACCTAAGGCGACAATTCCTCCCCTAGGTTCGGTGCGCAGGACGCAGCCGAACCGGGGAGAGACGTGGACAGCTATCCGGCGATCGAGGATCACGGGCTCATCGGCGACCTGCAGACCGCCGCGCTGGTGACGTGCGACGGCACCGTCGACTGGTTCTGCGCGCCGCGGTTCGACTCGCCGAGCATCTTCGCCGCCCTGCTCGACAAGGAGAAGGGCGGCTACTTCCAGATCTCGCCGCACGACGTGCGGTACGTGACCAAGCAGCTCTACCTGCCCGGCACACCCATCCTGATCACCCGGTTCATCAGCGCCGACGGGGTGGCCGAGGTGATGGACTTCATGCCGGTCACCGGCGAGCGGGCCACCGACACGCATCGGCTGGTCCGCACCGTCACCATGGTCCGCGGCAGCATGCGCTTCCGGGTGGAGTGCCGGCCGCGCTTCGACTACGCCCGCGAAGAGCATCAGCTGGAGCGCCACCACAACGGTTACGTCTTCCGCAGCCGGTCGGCGACGCTGACGTTCAATCCGGTCGACCCGGTGCGGCGGTTGATCTCCGAACAGGGTGACGTCCACCTTGAGGGCGGCGACCTGGTCGCGTACGGCACGCTGAACGAGGGCGACACCGGCGGCGTGGTCCTGGAGACGGGCGGCGCCGAACCGCGCATCTTCGCGCCGGAAGAGATCCAGGGCATGTTCGAGTGGACCCGGGACTACTGGCGGCGCTGGCTCGAACGTTCCAGCTACACCGGCCGCTGGCGGGAGATGGTCGAGCGCTCAGCCATCACGCTCAAACTCATGACGTACGCGCCGACCGGCGCGATGATCGCCGCACCCACCACCGCGCTGCCCGAACTGGTCGGCGGAACCCGCAACTGGGACTACCGCTACACCTGGGTACGCGACACGTCGTTCTCGGTGCACGCGCTGCTCGGCCTCGGCTTCACCGAGGAGGTCAGCCAGTACATGAACTGGCTGGACGAGCGGATCCGCGAGGCCGGCGACCACCAGGACCCGCTGAAGATCATGTACCGGGTGGACGGCTCCTCCGACCTGCACGAGGAGGTGCTGGACCATCTGGAGGGCTACCGCGGCTCCCGGCCGGTGCGGATCGGCAACGGCGCCGCCGACCAGCTCCAGCTCGACATCCACGGTGAGGCCCTCTACGCCATGCACCTCGCCGACGAGCAGGGCATCCGCGTCTCGCACCAGGTGTGGAAGAGCACCGTCCGGTTGGTCGACTGGCTCTGCCACAACTGGGACCAACCCGACGCCGGCATCTGGGAGAGCCGTCACCACCCCCGCAACTACACCTTCGGTCGGGTGATGTCCTGGGTCGCGCTGGACCGGGCCATCCGGCTGGCCACCCGCACCGGCCGCCCCGGGGACATGACCTGCTGGACCGAGCAGCGCAACCGCATCTACAACCAGGTCATGGAGCGCGGATACGACCGGGCCCGCGGCACCTTCGTGCAGGCGTACGACGAGAACGTGCTGGACGCGGCGCTACTCGCCATGCCGGCGGTCGGTTTTGTCACGCCGAGCGATCCGCTGTGGCAGTCCACCCTGCAGGCGATCGAGCGTGAACTGGTCTCCGACAGCCTGGTCCACCGGTACGACCCGGTCCACTCCCCCGACGGCCTCCCGGGCCACGAGGGCACCTTCAACATGTGCACCTTCTGGTACGTCGAGGCGCTGGCCCGTTCCGGCCGCCTCGACGACGCCCGACTCACGTTCGAGAAGATGTTCACCTTCAGCAACCACCTCGGCCTCTACGCCGAGGAGATCGCCGCGACCGGAGAACAGATCGGCAACTATCCCCAGGCGTTCAGCCACCTCTCATTGATCAATTCCGCGTTGACCCTCAACGATCTGCTCGACAGCGAGGCCGACTCCCGCCGCAGGCGGTAGCGGCAGCATGCTCCGGCCGGCCGCCGCCCACGCGGAGCCGACGGCGGGAAGGGCTTGACGCGCCCACGTCCATCGCGCATGGTCGAAAGACATCGACCATCTCGAATATTTGACCTGGGGGAACCGATGAAGGCACTCGTCACCACCGTCTCGGTTGCGGCCCTGCTGCTCCTGGCCACGGGCAGCGCGTCCCACGGCCAGCCAGCGGCCGACCCGCCCTGCACCGGGCAGATCCACCCGAACCCGGGGTTCGAGCGCGGCACCGCCGAGTGGACGGCCGGCCCCCGCATCGTCGTGCTCGGCGACGCGACCCGGCCCGCACACACCGGCCGCGCGTACGCCACCTTCGCCGGACTGGACGTGACACGTGGTGACCTGCTGCGCAGCACCGTCACGGTGCCGGCCAACTGCGACCTGACGGTCCGCTTCTGGGTGCGGACCACCACCACGGAGACCAGCCGCGGCGACTACCTGAACGTCGGACTGGCGGTCACCGGGATACCCCCGAAGACGAGGTTCTCGCTGGCCTTCGACGGCGGGGCGCAGTGGCGGCAGTACGTCATGTCGAGCGGAACCGCCACCACCGAACGCACCGCGACGGCCAGCTTCCTCGCCAGCGAGACAGCCGGCAACGGCGCCACGACCTTCGACGTCGACGACGTGTCCTTCACGTTGAGCTGACCTGGCCGCGCCACTGCACCGCCTCCAGAGCGGGGTGACTCCCTGACCGGCTCGACCAGTTGCCTGGACCCACTGACCTTCGTGCCGACCAGGTCGTGGTCCGTCCAGACGGATCAGGACGTCCATGGTCGGTGAGAACGGGTAACACCCTCCACGTTCTTCGAACAGTTCGGAAACGGCCGACAGGGGCCCCGCCACACATGAGGGCTGTCGAAGTCGGCGGCCGGCAAGAATGCGTGGAAGGCGACCCAGTCGGTCCCTGAGCCGTCGACCGAGTAACGACCCAGGGGCGTTCAGTAGGGCATCAACGCTCTCCTGCTCGGAACGCGCCGCAGAACAGATGACGACCGCACTGTCAATAGCGAATCGAGATTGGTGAGGCCACAAACAACCCCGGAACTGCAAGGCATTGAGATTCCGATCTCTGCCGGCGGATTTCCTGGCCGGTGAGGGAAACCAACTCTATGCTTGCCGCCGAATAGGCTGCGGCTCATCCGGGCCGAGGGTCACCCCGATACAAGGATTTGCGAATGCACCGGAAGTCTGTTCTGGGCAACGGCACCGCTGGCGTCAGCGAAGTAGCACCTGACGGCCACCTGCCGGCCTCGGCCGCAGAGGGCGCCGCGCGCCGATCCGCGGTCGCCGAGGAACAGGCGTTTCTGGACCTGGCCACCGCCCAGCGCGACAGGCTGGCCGATCACCTACAGGTCGAGCTTTCGTCAGAGCCCCTGGACGCGTTGGAACAGGCCCGGCAGCGCATGCTCCGCCAGCAGTACGACGAGCTACGGCGAGCGGAGGAGGCGCTGGTCTTCGGCCGCCTCGACGGCCTTGACGGCACAGTGCGCCACGTGGGCCGTGTCGGTCTCCGTAACGACGGCGAGGACACTGAGCCACTGCTGGTGGACTGGCGCGCTCCCGCAGCTCGGCCGTTCTACACGGCGACGGCCGTCGACCCACAGGGTCAGGCGCGGCGCCGGCACATCCGTACCACCGGATCGGCCGTCGTCGGCGTGGACGACGAACCCCTGGACGGCAGCGCGACCGCGGAACTCGTCGGCGAAGGTGCGCTACTGGCCGCCCTCGACCAGCGCCGCACCGGTCGCATGTCGACGGCGATCTCCACCCTGCAACGCGAACAGGACGACATCATCCGGGCGGAGGCGACCGGCCCGCTGATCGTCCAGGGCGGTCCCGGCACGGGCAAGACAGTGGTTGCCCTGCACCGCGTCGCGTACCTGCTGTTCACCCACCGGAAGATGGCCGACCAGGCCGTCCTGGTCCTGGGCCCGTCGCCGCGGTTCCTCCAGTACATCGCCCAGGTGCTGCCCGCGCTCGGTGAAACCGCCGTCGTCTCGGCGACCTGCGACACCCTGCTGGCCGACATCCAGGTAGGCCGCGACGAGAGCCGACTACTCGCCGAGATCAAGGGCCGCGCTCTCTGGCAGCCCGCGCTCGAAGGCTATGTCGCGTCGCTGCTCCCCCGGCCTCGCGAGCTGAAGCTGCGCTGGGAGGGCGACTTCTACGTCATTCCCACCGCAACTGTGGCGCAGGCGCTCGCCTCGGCGGCGCAGGGACGCCCGTACCACAGCGCCCGCGCGGTGTTCGCCGAGCAGTTGCACCACCTCCTGGCCGATGTCGTCGCCGAGCAGCGCGAGACGCTGATGGAGGAGATGGAGGAAGGCTTCGAGGACATCCTCGCCCGCGTGGACAACGGTATGGCGCATGACCACTCCGCCACCCCGACGTCCACCGGCAGCGACATCGACGGGTTGCTCTCCGATGAGGAGGTCGAGCAGCTTCGTTGTCGTATCGCCGAGAACGCCACCATCGCCCGGTTCATCGAGGCATGGTGGCCCACTCTCGACCCCGAGACCCTGCTGGGTGACCTCCTGACCGACCGCACCCTGCTGACCCGGTTCGCCCCGCAACTGTCCCCCGAGGAGATCACCGCCGTCGCGGCCGAGCCCGCCCCATGGGCATCAAGCGACATCCCGCTGCTCGACGCCCTCGCCGACCTGCTCGGCGAGGTCGGCGCCCCGCAACCACAGGGCGAGTTCCTCGCCGAACGTGCTCGCCGCATGCGCGGCTGGGTGTACGGCCACGTCGTCATCGACGAGGCGCAGGAGCTGTCCGAGATGCAGTGGCAGATGGTCCTGCGGCGCTGTCCCAGTCGCTCCATCACCGCCGTCGGCGACATCGACCAGGCCGAGGCAGCCCACCGGCACACCAGCTGGGCGCAGGCGGTACGGGCTGCCTTCGGAGACCGCTGGACCGCAGCGGAACTCACCATCTGCTACCGGACCCCCCGCGAGGTCATGGACCTCACCGAACCGGTCTTGAAGAAGGCAGGCAGTCACAACACGCCGCCACGAGCGGTACGCTCCGCCGGCATCGCCCCCTGGGAGCGCACAGTCACGCCCGCTGAGCTTGCCGGCGTCGCCGTCGAAGCAGTGCGGCAGTTGCGGCAACGGTGGCACGGCGGCACTGTCGGCGTCATAGCCCCGGCGGAGCGCATCGCCACACTGCAAGCCGTGCTGAGCGATGTGCCGGTGCTCACCGCAACCCAGTCCAAGGGACTGGAATGGGACGCGACGCTCCTCATCGACAGGCAGGGCATCGCCGCCGAACCGCGCGGCTGGAACGGCCTCTACGTGGCGCTCACCCGATGCACCCAGGAACTCGGACAGCTGACCCTCACGCAACAATCGGCACCCGCATGAACCGCATGTGTGGAAATGCGGTTCTGGACGGTGGCGGGGATGCGTCAGGCCAGGGTGTACTCCAAGACATAGGAGTGGCTGCCGTCGTCGGACTGGACGATCTCGAAAGCCCCCACGATCCCTGTCAGTTCACCGGAGCCCGTTCCCGGGACGACGCGGATCGCGAGTTGCTCACCGTGGCTGCCGGGTGCGCTGTGTTGGAGGACGAACGAGCCCTTGAGGCCGTCGAGTTCGCCAGTGAATCGCTCCACGGCGACATAAGCAGCGGGGGTGCCCTCGACATCGACCACCGACAGCATGTTCACCGTACTGATGCCGGCCAGGCCGCCCTGGAAGGTCTTGGTGAGCCGGGCCCGGCCAAGCGCGGCCCCCGAGCCTTCGTCGAGCACCTCCGGCTCGAATGATGTGACGTCAAAGGTCCCGCCAGCCTTCGTACTCATTCCGCACCCTTCCACCGTGATCGCATTTATCGCGTCGCAGCCTCGCACACGGCACTGACATCCCCCGGACCATGACCCTCGCAGGCCCCGCTCGGTGCTTCCGGCGGAGGACCGCACCCCTGCTCGCCCCTCCCCCCGTTCCCGTCACCTAGCCGCGTCGTCGGTGGTGCCGTCAGCCTGGCAGCTGGGCACCCGCTCCACGGCCGCTGTCCGTCAGGTGGAGTAGTCGGACGGTGGCACGCGGGAGGGACACGGTTGGACGGGGCAGCGGACATCACCAGGCGGTGTGTGGCGATCAGTCGGGCGGCCTTCGGCCGGGGCGATCTCGACGCGGCGGTCGAGGACCTGCACCGGCTGCCGGCCGACCTGACCATCCGGGGCGTCCTGGCGGCCGACCTGCTGGGTGCCCTGATCGGTAGCGTTCCGACGGCGAATCCTCACCGGCTGCGGCAACTCGACAGCCTTCTCGAGATCGCCGAGGCGGCTCCACCCGACACCCCGGAGTGGCCGATGGTGCACGCCGCGGCCCGGATGGCGCCGATGCTGCACGCCGGGGCGGAGGGGTACGCCGCAGACCCGCTGATCGTGCTCGCCGAGGCGGAGACCCTCCTCAAGACGACGCCGAGCGGCGACGACGCGAGGTTGGCTCCGCTGTGGGACGCGATGAAGACCATGATCGGTGCGCTGCGGGCGATGGAGAACGGTGACGAGGCCGCGATGGAGCGGCTGCCCGAGGAGGCCCGTCGGGTTCGCGAGACGCTGGCCGCCAACCCGGCGCTGGCGACCTTCGGCGACGCCTTCGCCAACCTGACCGACATGCTCACTGTGCACCACAGTGGTGGCGACTTTCGGCCGGCCCTCGACCAACTCCGCGAGACGGTGGAGCGGTTGCCGCCCGAGGATCCGCTTCGGGCGTCGGTGCTGTCCCTGGAGCCGATGGTGACACCGCTGGCGGCCATTCGCGCGGATGCCGACGAGACCGGCTCGGTCCCCGGCGCCACTGCCGAACAGCTCGCTGCGATGGCGGCCATGGCCCAACGGCCTGACCTCTCCCCCGGCGACCGGGCGATGCACTACGCCGGGATGGGCGGTGCGATGCTCGGCCTCGGCGAGGAGAGCGATCCGGCCCGTGTCAGACAGGCCGTCGCGCACTTCCGCACGGCGGTGGACCTGGCCCCGCCCGACGACACACGCCTCACCTCGCACCTGGTCGGCTTGGCGCTCGGGCTGACCACTCAGGGCGACGTAACCGGCTCGGTGGCGGACGCGGTTGAGGCCGACGAGGTGCTGGAACGGGCGAAACGGCTGGCCGGCGGGCCGGCACACCCCATGTGGTCGGTCATCAACGAACTGCTGTCACAGGTGCGGCGGCGGCACGCTGGGGTGGCGGACCCACACGTCGTCGCCCTGGAGGGCCTGCGCGAACACGTCTGGCGGGTGCTGCTCCAGACCGACCTGCGGGCGGCCAACTCCGCCGCCCGCCGAGCCGCCCAGGAGGCCGTCCAGGTGGCGGGCCAGTGCCTGGTGTTCCACGATCCGGCCCGCGCGATCCGCGCGCTCGACGCCGGCCGGGGCCTGGCCCTCTACGCGGCGACGGAGAACCGGCAGATCCCCGGTCGGCTCGAGGACGCGGGCCGACCCGACCTCGCGTCTCGGTGGCGTAGCACAGCGGCGTCCGCCGCGGCTGAGGAAGTCCCGATCGACCTGCGCCGCGAGGTGCTCACCGTGCTCACCGAGCAGAGCAACGCGGGGGCCCTGCTGGACGCGCCGACGCTCGGCGAGATCCGGGCCGCGCTGCACACCGTCGACGCGGACGCGCTCGTCTACCTGGTGCCGGGCGCGGCACCGGTGCCCGGCTACGCGGTCATCGCGGCCGCGCAGGGTCCCCCCGCCTACCTGGCCCTGCCCAACCTGCATCTGTTCGACGACCTTGACGTGGAGCGTTACCTGACGGCCCTTGTCCGACGCGACGCGGTGATCGCGGACCCGGAGCGGGACCTGACCGCGCTCGACGACCCCGCCGACTTCGCCGGCAGCCTCGATGCCATGTGCGACTGGGCCTGGCGGGCGGCGATCGGCCCACTCGTGCAGCGGTACCTACCCTCACTGCCCCGCCCGATCACCGATCGACCGCCCCGGATGGTCCTGGTGCCAATGGGGGAACTCGCCCGGATCCCGTGGCAGGCGGCCCGCCGGCCGGACGGCACGTACGCGGTGCGGCTGGTCGCCATCTCGCAGGCCGCTTCGGCCCGGATGCTCTGCCACTCGGCGGCGCTTGCTCCGGTCGCGCCGACACCGGTCGGCCTGGTCGTCGGGGATCCGGACCCGGGCGGCGAAGCGCCGGACCTGGCCGCGGCCCGGGTGGAGGCGTACGCCATCCACCGGTCGTTCTACCCCGGTGGCCGGTACGTGGGTCGGCGGGCCGACGGGTCGCCGAGCCGGTCCGGCCCGGGCAGCGTCGACGAAGTGCGAGCCTGGCTGACCGGCAGAAACCCCGGCGCCGGCGGGATGCTGCACCTCGCCTGTCACGGCGTCATCAACACCGACCCGGCGACGGCCACCTCCTACCTGCTGCTGGCCGACGGTGGCCGGCTGACCGCGGAGGAGCTGGTCGAGCTGCTATCGCGCTCGCCGGAGCGCGCCATCGGCCTGATCGTGCTCGCCGCGTGCCGGACGGGTCAGGCGATCAGTGGCTACGACGAGGCATACAGCTTGGGCACCGCCTTTCTTGCTGGCGGCGTCCGGTCGGTGCTCTCGACCCAGTGGGCCATCCCCGACCGGGCCACCTCGGTGCTGATGTACATGTTCCACCACCACCTGATCACGATGGGGCTGCCCGCGTGGGAAGCGCTGCGGCGGGCGCAGGGCTGGATGCTCGACCCGGACCGGTCCATCCCGGAGGGTATGCCGGCGCTACTACGCCGCAACCTGGCCCATGACGAACTCTCCCATGTCACGGCCTGGGCCGGTTTTGTCCACTGGGGACACTGATGCGTGAGGACGAGAGGGGCCGATGGTGAACGAGGAGAAGGAAGAACGGCTGCGGGCTCAACTGGCCCGGCTGAACGGGCCCGCCCGCGTCCGCCCCCTGATGGAACTCTCCCAGATCCTGAGCGACCGCTACTGGCGCATCGGCCCCGGCCAGGCGGCCGGGCGGCCGGCGCTCGACGACGCGATCGACTGCCTGGGGCAGGCGCACGATACGTTCGGTCCGGGTGACCCGCTGCGCGCGCAGATCGCCGCCCAGCTGGGCTGGCTGCTGAGCACACGGCACGTCGCCCACGGCGGCCCGAACGAGGACCGGGACCGGGCGATCGAGCTGCTGGAGGAGGCGGTTGCCGCCGTCGGGCTACCACCCGCCATCGCGGCCATCGCTCGCTTCACCCTCGGTCAGCTCTACGTGGTCGGAGTCGTGCGCCGCCTCGGCAACGAGGACCTGGCGGGGCGGCTCAGCGGCGTCCCGGCCAACCCCGCCACGCTGGCCGAGGTTGAGCGAGCGGTGGAGTGCTTTCGCCAGGTGACCGCCGACGATCATCTGGGCGCCGAGGTAGCCGAGGCCACGAAAGCCATGCTGGAGATGGCCGAGGCGGTGCGGGACTTCTTCCGGGCGCCTAGATCCGGCACCATGCCGTTCGATCTCGCGCCCATGATGCGGATGATGACCACCCTTCAGGAGATGCAGAAACGGATGGGGAGTGCCACCGTCACCGGAGTCCCGATGCCCTCGCTGTTCGACCTGTCCGCCCAGGCGACCGCTGACCCGTTGGACCGCCCCGTCGCCGTCGTGACCGTGCCGGACCGCACCGAGGAGGCATCCCTACCCACTCCCCGGCCGCCGGTGACACCGCCCGACCCGGTGACGCTGCGCCACGCCCTCAGCGAGCGGCTCGGCGGCGCTGAACCCGATGCCGCCCTCGCGGCTCTGCTGCGCCCCGGCGCTCCGACGCCGCCGGCCGATCTGGTGGACGACCTGGTGGGGTTGGCCAGCTCGGTCGCCCACGCGGCGGGCGGCGCGGCCACCCCCGTGGACCGGATCACCCTGGCGGTGGCGCTGTACCTGCGCGGCAGGGCCGACACCGGCGGCGGCTGGGGCGACACCGACGACGACGTCCGGTCCGCCGCCGCGCACCTGCTGGCGGTCACCGACACCCTTCCCGGCGAACCGGCCGGCGTCGTCCCGCTCGCCCTGACCCTGGCCGGGTTGCTCGACGAGCGCCACCCCGCCGGACATCTGGGCGAGACCCTGCGAGCGAGCTTCGCCCCGGTGGCCGCGGCGCTGCACGACGTCCGGGTCGCGGCGCTGGCCTGGCCGCTTGCCGACGGGATGTTGCTGCTGCACACCGAGAGCGGCCGGTTCGACCACGTCCCTCCCGGTCACGCCCTACCCAACCGGGTCGCCGTCGTCGGCGGCGGCCGCATGCCGGACGACGACCAGGCGGTGGTCTCCACAGTCACCTCGGCCCGGCAGGCGGGCGAGCTGGCCCGCCGGGTGCCGATGCGGGTCACCGAGGCGCCGGTGCTTGTCAGCGACCCGCGCGGTGACCGCGGCCCGGCCGAGGTGGAGCGGTATCGGCGGCTCTACCCCCGGTCGGTCGTCCTCGGCCGGGTCGGCTCGGGCGCCGACGGCGCCGGCACGCCCGACGAGGTCCTCGCTCACCTCGACGCGTCGATGCTGCATTTCGACTGCGGTGTCGACAGCGACGGCGCGCTCGCCCTCGCCGGGCCAGCCGCGCTGACACCGGACGCCATCACCGCGCGGGCGGGCCACGCCGAGAGGGAGGGCGGGTTGGCCGTCCTGCCACCCGTCGACGCGACAACGGCACCGCTCGCCGAAGCGTTGCTCACCGCCGGGTTCACCGCCGTGGTCGACTGGGTCCGGCCGTTGCCCCGCCCGGTCTCCACACTGATGCTGAACATTTTGCACACCGAACTGGTCCGCGGTGGGCTGCGCCCCGCAGCGGCCGTGCGGGCGGTCGGCCGACGGCTTCAGGCTCCGGAACGGATCGCCCCCACACTGCTGCCGGCGACCCTCGCGGGGCGCACCGTGGACCTCACCGAGCCGGCGTACCGGACCGCGATGGTTCTGCGGGGACTCTAGACCGACCGTTCAGCTCCGGGCACCTCCACCTCGAGAGGAACTGTGACAGTCGTCCAGTCGTAAGCGCCGTCCTCGGCGGAGGCCACTAGGTCGCGGTGCTGCACCGCGCGCCCGATCCGGTCGAGGAACCCCAACACTGCCAGCGGCCCCCGGTCGACACCGCGCGGCGCACCGAGTGCCGGCAGCTCGAACGGTGCCGGGCCGAACTGTTCCTCGGCCACCACCAGCTTGAGCCAGTCCCGCACCCGGGCGCCCGGCTCGGGTGCCTCCCCCGCCGGTAGGGCCGCCACGACCCGACGTCCCCGCAGGGCCGCCGCCCGCCCGTGCGGGGCGACGAAGTTCCCTGGAAAAAGCTCGGCGTGTACCCGGAACCGTTCGGTCAGATCCAGCAGGACACAGAACAGCTTCCGGTCACTGTGGTTGTGCAGGCGGACGAAGACGGTCTGCGGCGTCCAGCCGCCCGGCCCACGCTGGTAGCGGAGCCGTACCACACCGTCGGCGTCGGCGGCGATGGGCGGCCGGTCGAACGGCGCGATGTGTTCGCCCGGTAGCGCCGCGACCATCTCCACCGTCACCGCGCCGGCCAGGCCGGTCACCGGATTGTTCAGCTCGCGGATCTGCCGCCATCGGGCGATGTGCTCCAGGGTGTGGACGGTCTGCCGCGCCCCGTCCGAGCCGACGTCGGTCAGCTCCCCCGTGAGCGGGGCGCCGGACCGGTCCACCACGACGGCCACTCCGCGCCGCGGAGCCCGCACCACCATTTCCGGCACGGTGTCGACGTCCAACCGGTCGACTGGACGCAGGTGCGGTGAAGGCCCACCTCCAGGGCCGGCGCAGCGCAGCGCCGCGCGGACCGCCGCGACGGTGGGCCCGTCCTGGCCGGGCCCACCCACCAGGACGGTGGTGACCGGCAGCGGCACCTGGCTGAGCACCATCCGGTACTGCCGGTCCCGGTCGGGCTGCCAGCCGATCGGCTCGACCAGGCTCCGTTCGGCAAGCACCTGGACCACGCGGACCTCCCGCACCGGGACGTCACCCACCACGGCCAGCCGGATCTCGTCGGTGGTGCCGGCACCGACCAGCCCGTGACAACTGCCCGCGTCGACCTCCCAGCCCTGGCGGACGTAGCGCAGCAGCAGGCCGGAGGCGGGTGGTGCCAACCGACCGCCGAGGAAGGGCCGGTCGGCGATGCCCCGGTGTGCCGGCAACAGTTGCGGCACCTGCCGGTAGACGGTCTGCTCCACCTCCGTCTGCGCGGCGACCAGCAGATCCCGGTAGGTTGCCGCCGGACCCAACCGGCCGAGGGCGTTGAGCAGAGCCCAGCTGAACAAACCCCGCCGCCGGCCGCCCAGGCTCATCTCCCCAGCCAGCTCGTCCGAGCGGCAGGCGGCCAGCGTGATGTGCTCCTGATCGGGCGTCCGCCCGGGCACCGCGACCGCCAGTTCCGGCAGCAGCAACTCCCGGTCCGGCGCGGTAGCCATCGGCACCACCGTCCGGGCGTGGGCGCCCGGCAGCTCCCTGGTGCCACCCGCCGAGTGGCAGCAGTCGAGGACCACCGCCACGTGCCCGGCCCGCCCGGCGACCTCGTCGAGCAGCACCGACAGTTCCTTGTCCAGCAGGTCGGGCACCTCGCCGTCTCTGCTGTCCGCGCAGACGAGGGTCTGGAGCATGAGCGTCGACTCCTCGAACCACCACGCCGGGGCGGGCGCCTCGGAACCGTGACCGCTGAACCAGAACAGGACGGAATCCGCCGGGCCGGCCAGGCCCAGGTGGGACCGGAACGCCTCGATCACCGCCGCCCGAGTCGCCTGGCCGTCGTACAGCGACAGGGGTTCGAGGCTGACGCCGGGCGCCAGCCGGGTTTCCAGGAAGGCCCGCGCCTCCATCACGTCGGTACGGCAGCCGCGCAGGTCGGGCACCGTCGAAGCACGGTACGAGTTGATGCCGACCAGCAGGGCGTAGAGCGTGCTCACGCTGACTCCTCGGGCCCGAGGTGCAGCCAGCAGTGCTCAACGAACCCCTTCGCCGGCAACTCGACGGTGACCGGGGCGAAGTCCGCCGGCAGCGGGGGTTCGGTGGCGTGCCGGATGACGTCCTCAAACAGCACGTCGGGAACGCCGAGGACGAAGTCGACTGCCGGATGGGCTGTCAAGGCGTCGCGCAGGGGTGAGCTGTCGAGGATCCGGTGCACGGCGATCGCCGCCACCCCGACCCACCCGTTCGAGGCGGGCTTCACCAGACCCCGGTGCAGTGCCACCCGTAACCGCAGCCGCTCCGCCGCCGACCGGCCGGCGTTGAGCGCGCGCAACCGTTGGCCCAGGCCAGCGACCAGGCGAGGAATCACCACCGATTCGTCGATCCCTGCCGGCAGCACGGTGAACTGGCCGTCGCCCTGCGGCTGGGGCCGGACGGCCGACTCCGGTACGCCGGCGCCCTGCCGGACCTCGGCCAGCAGCTCGACCAGATCGCGCTGAACCTGCTCGTGACCGGCGGTGCTGCGCCGGCTGTAGCCGGTGACGTCAACGGCCACGCAGAGCCGGACCGCCGCACCCTCGGCCGCCCCGCCGGTCTCGAACGCCTCGTCGAACGTCACCGACTCGCGCAGCCCCGCGCTGTACGGATCGCGCCCACCCGTCACCCGCACCCGCACGTCGAGTGACCCGGCGACCCGGGTCACGCCGTACGGCAGCTCCAGCAGCGCGTGCATGCCATGTACGCGGGGCACCAGCAGGTCCCCTCGGGGGTCCTCGTACACCCAGCCGAAGTCGTGGCGGTGGATGCCGAAGACATGGGCGCGCGGCGAACCGGCCCGGGTCGCCAGTCGGGCCAACCAGCCCGGTCGGGCCCGGGCCGCCGCCACCGCGTGCACCGCCGTCGTCGAGGCCGGTTCGGCGAGCGCCGCCGGCCAGCTCAACCCGAGCGTGCCACCGTCGCCGTCAAGCCGTACCGCGAGGGCCGCCGGATCGGTCAGGTTCACCTCGAACCGGGCGGCCGAGTACCGCCGCCGCCGCGGCAGAGCGTCGAGGTCGAAAGCGAACAGCGCCCCCACGTACCGCCGCCCGGTGGCCTCGGCACGGCGACGCAGGTGCGCGGGCAGGTCCTCGCCGGGCACGGGGTACAGCAGCGGTCGCCCGCACCGTACGCGGATCGGCTCGGTCGACCCGTCGTCCCCGGGGTGGCGGCCGTCGGTCGACACCAGCTCGCCGAGGGCGAGGAGGTCGTTGTCGCCAAGCGGAACCGCAGCACTCGGGCCTGAGGCGGTAGCTGCCGGGCCGCCGATCACCGCGACGGACCGATCAGTCCGCTTCTCGCGGCGGCGGTGGCCGCCGCTGTCGCGGTGCGCCAGGTGAAGTCGACTCCGCCCAGTTCGACCGTCTCCTCCGGGCCACAGGTGCCGACCTCCCGGGCGGCGGCCGAGCCATCCCGGGAGTAGCCGATCATCAACCGGACCTCGGATGCGCCGACGGAAGGCCGACGTGCTGTCACCTCGCCGTACCCGGGCAGCCCGGTCGAGTCCGCGGTGATGGCGGTCCGGCGGCCGCTGAGCACCAGGTCACGTTCACCGCCCGAGGCGTCGTGGAAGCGCAACGTGCCGGTGAGGGCCGGCTGCCGTCGCCGCCCGCGGCCCCACCAGCCGGCAATTGCCAACGCCGTCAACAGCACCGCACCCAGGGACCACCACCAGATGCTGCCGCGTTGGGCCGAGAGGGTGCCGCGGGTGGAGCCGCCGTCCAGCCGCGGGGCGAAGCTGACGCCTAGCTCATCGTTGAGAACCTTGGCCCACGCGGAGTCGACCTCGCCGTCAAGCGTCAACGCCCCGTCGGCAGTGACCCGGGCCAGCGGCGCCACCCGCCGAGGGCCGGCGTCCCAGTCGACAGTCACCGCAACGATCGCGGTGCCGCCGGCCGGCAGCTCCACCGGCCCGCTCGGCACTGACAACCGCACGTCGGGCCGGTCACTACGAACAACGAGGTTGTCGACGACCAGCGGAATTTTTGTGGTGGTCGACCGGAGCCGGACCTCCAGCCGGGTCCGGCCGGCCCCCAGGCGGGCCGCGCCGGCCGGCCAGACGACCTGCACCCCGTGGGTCACGTCGGCGCCGAGGACGCTGCGGGCCTTCGCCGCACGGGCCGACGCCTTCGGCTGTTCGAGTTGGCTGCCCAGCCGGTCGATCGACGTGGGAGCGAGCAGCTTGGCGCCGGGATAGACCCGGGCGAGCAGCGGCGCACCCGTCGAGCCGGTCAGCGGCACGGCGTACGCCGTCAGGGAGGTCTTCTTCAGCGACCGGCCGGAGCGGACGAGTTCGTTCCAGGCGTAGCCCTGCTCGAACGGGTACGCGCTGCCCACAGGCGGGTCGTGCCGCCCGTCGGTGAGGAGGACGACGGTGGCGATCGGCGGCATGCCCTTGCGGGCCAACAGCCGGAGACTGGTCTCGATGGCCGCGCCGATGTCCGTGTACCGCCCGTCCGCGGTCCTGGGCAGCTTCGCCACCAGTTGGTCGGGGGCACGCCCGACCGGCCCGTCGTACACCACCCGCGCCGAATCGGCGAAGGTGACCAGCGCAACCCGGTCGTCCGGCGCGAGCGCGGCCAGGAAGGATCGCAGCGACCGCCGCACCTGCTCGTACCGGCCGCCGTCGCGCATCGACCGGGACACGTCGACCATCACCACGTAGTCGGCCGCGACCTGGTTGACGCCGAGCGCCGCGTACACCTCGTCGCTGTTCGGCGCCGCCACCGCCGGCGCGACGGGTAGGCAGACCGTCGCCACCGCCGTCAGTGCCGCCGCGGCGGCTGCCACCGTACGCCGAATCATGTTGATCGCCCTCCGCCCCCGCTGTCTGTCGTCTGTCCCTGACGGACGGCCGGGCTGTCCGTCAGGGACAGACGACCAGACGCCCACCGTGGCGGTGGACGGACCAGGGGAGGGAGCACCGGTGCACGAGCAAGCGCACGGTCCCGCGGAGCAGGCCAGCGTCGTCGCGACCGGGCCGGTGGCCGAGCCGCCGCCGGAGCTGACGGCCGAGCGGCCGGAGCCGGCCGCCGAGGCTCTCGCGGAGCCGACGAGCGAGGTCCTTGCCGAACCGTCGAGCGGGGTCTCCGCCCAGTCGTCGGGCGAGGTTCACACCGAGCCAGCGAGCGAGGTATCCGCCGAGCCGACGAGTGACGCGCCGCACCGGCTGGACAGCCTGACCGAACGGCTGGGAACCGAGTTGGCCGGGCTGGCGGACCGGCTCACCGGCGAGCTGGTCGGGCTGCGGGCCGAGATCGCCCGCACGCAGGACCGCGCAGCGGCCCGCGAGCAGGTCATCGACCGGCTCCACGAGGAGAACCAGCGGCTGCGGGCCGGTGAGAGACGGCACCTGCTCCGCCCGCTCCTGACCGACCTCCAGAAGCTGCGTCACGACCTGCTGCGCACCGCCGCCGGGCTGCCCCCGACGTTCGACGCCACGGCCGCCGCGCAGATGCTGCACAGCTACGCCGCGAACCTCGAACTGACGTTGGAGCGGGGCGGCATCGGCGTGCTGACGCCGGCTGTCGGCGCCACCTTCGACCCGTCGACGCAGCGGGCCACCGCGACCGACCCCGCGAGCGACCCCGCTCAGGACGGCACCGTCGCCGCCGTGGTTCTGGACGGCTACCACGACGTCGAGACGGGCCGCACGGCCGTGCCCGCCGCGGTCCGCGTGCACCGCTGGATCCCCGACCCGGAGCCCTCGGCGGGCGAGCCCAGTCCGGAGTCGACGAGCGACAACCAACACGCGCCCACACCGTGACAGCCGATCCATCGGCGGACAGGAGCAGGATGTCGGACGAGAACCTGACGTTCTTCGGAATCGACCTGGGGACCACCTACTCGGTCGTGTCGTACATCGACGACACCGGGCGGCCCGCGGTCGTCCGCAACGTCATCACCAACAACGAGACCACCCCCTCGGTTGTTTACTTCGAGCAGGACACCGGTGAGGTGGTGGTCGGCGAGGCCGCCAAGAACGTGTCCCGGCTCTACCCGACCCGGGTGGTCGATCGGGTCAAGCGGAGCATGGGCAAGGAGGCGCAGTGGGAGTTCGACGGGACGACGTACACTCCTGAGTCGATCTCCGCGCTGATCCTCAAGCAGTTGGCGCAGGACGCCGAGTACTACACCAGCCGCCCGGTCAGCAAGGTCGTGATCACCGTTCCCGCGTACTTCGGTCTGTTGGAGCGCGACGCCACCCGCAATGCCGGACGGATCGCCGGCCTGGACGTCGTCGAGGTGGTGCCGGAGCCGGTCGCCGCCGCCCTGCAGTACGACCCCGGCAAGGACACCACCCGGACGGTGCTCGTCTACGACCTCGGTGGCGGCACCTTCGACACCACCGTCATCCGCATCGGCGCGGACGTGGTCGAGGTGCTCTGCACCGGCGGCGACCAGAAGCTCGGCGGCGCCGACTGGGACGACCGCCTGGTGCGGTACCTGGTGGACGAGTTCGTCGCCCGCGCGCAGCCGGCCGAGGACCCGGCGCTCGACGAGGAGTTCATGCAGGACCTCGCGCTGACCGCCGAGGAGGTCAAGCGGCAGCTGTCGACGGTGACGTCGCGCAAGGTGCCGATGCGCTACGCGGGCGCGTCCGCCTCGGTGGAGGTCAGCCGGGAGACGTTCGAGGAGATCACCGGCGACCTGCTCAACCGGACGATGGAGTACACCGAGCGGACACTGCGGGCACTCGGCGAGAAGCTCGGGGTCGACGACCCGGCCGCCGCCATCGACGAGGTGCTGCTCGTCGGCGGGTCCAGCAAGATGCCCGCCGTGGAGCGGCAGCTGACCGAGAAGTGGGGATGGACGCCACGTCTGCACGACCCGGACCTCGCGGTGGCGAAGGGCGCGGCCCGTTACGCGCTCAGCCGCGCGGTGTGGGCATGGGACGACGAGGGTGCCGCACCCACCGACGACGAGAAGCGTTCGCGGGTCCAGGCGCTGGCGCTGGCGACCGGGGTCGACGAGGAGGCGCTGACCGCCAGCGCCAACAAGCGGATCATCACGGTGCTGCCGAAGTCGTTCGGGGTCAGGCTCCAGGACACCAGCGCGAGCGACTGGGCATCCCAGCCGGACAGGTACTACATCGAGCACCTGGTGCACGCGAACGAGTCGTTACCCATCGAGCAGCGGGAGCTGAGCGCCCGCACGGTGGTCGAGGGCCAGACCGCGATCGAGATCGAGCTCTACGAGCAGGCCGGCGCCGAGGAGAGCCCCGAGCTGTCCGCGAACAAGCCGGTCGACAAGGGCAAGGGCCAGATCAGCGGGTTGCCCCCGCTGCCCCGGCACTCGCCGATCAGCATCAAGATGGATGTCAGCGACGGCGGCAAGCTGGAGCTGCACGCGGTCGAGCTGAGCCACGGCAAGGAGCTTCTGATCGAGGTGCAGGTCAGCCTGCTCAGCGAGGAGGAAGTGCAGGAGGCTCGGGACGTCGTCGCGGGGATCACGGTGCGGGGCTGACCACCATGGCGTTCGACCAGCGTGCCTACCTACGCGAGGTGATCGGTCCACTGCGGGATCGGCCGAGCGGCCTGTCGCCCACCGATCTCGCCCGCCACTACGCGGTGACGGCGGAGATGTCCGCGGCCGAGCTGCGCGAGCAGCTGACGGCGGTCCGGCGGCTGTGGAACCAGCGCTCCAGCGGCGTCGACTCCGCCGCCCGGGTCTGCGCCCAGCTGTTCAGCCGGGACGAACAGCTGCGCGCCGTACACGGAGCGGCCATGTTCGAGCCGTCCTGGTGGCGGGAACGGATCGAGGAACACGGTCGCGGGGCGCGGGCGGAGTCCGAGCGGTTCGCCCGGGATCTGGCCCAGTCGTACGGCGCCCTCGGCCGGATCACCCAGGCGCAGCTCAAGGAGATCGCCGGGCACTGGCCGGGCCTGGACGCCGACCAGATCGACCAGGCGGTCCGGCGCGCCGGCCTGGCCGTGGTCGACCCGGTGGAGCTGCCGACCGAGTCGGGGATGGCGCGCACCGCCTACCGATCGCTGCTGCGGCTACAGGACCTGCTCGGCGCGCCCACAGTGCTCCAGGTGCTGCATCCCGACGGTGCGCCGTTCCGACTGCTCGGCGCGGAGGCGGTGCCGCTCGACGTCGCCACAGTGCGAGCCCGGACGGAAGAGGCGAACCGGCTCGCCGACGGGGTCGCGGTGCGCAACCGCAAGGAGGCGCTCGGGCTCCTGGAGCGGGCCGCCGCCGACGGCGTGGACCTCCGTCTGGTGGCCCTGTTCCAGGTGGTCGACTGGCTCCGGTCGGGGCGGGCCAAAGGGCTCGCCGACGGGATGCTGGTGCGGATCGCCACCGACGCCGGGCTGGAGCAATCCGATGCTCGGTCGGTGGTGGCCAACCTGCCGCTCGACACCGGCCAGGACGCCGGTCCGGCAGACCGGATCCGCGACCTGGTCGCCGACGGGCAGCTGCTCGCGGCGCGGCAGGCCGTCGCGGTGCTGCCCGTGGACGACCCGCACCGGGATGAGCTGCGCGGCCAGGTCGACGCCCTGCTGGGCGAGGTGGAATCGCTGCGGCATGCCGCCGACGAGGCCGCCCACTCGGAGCGCGAGGAAGAGGCGGCCCGGCTGCTCCGGTCGGCGTTACGGATCGCCGGGGACGACGACGACCTCGTTCATCGGCTCGCCGTGCTCGCGCCGCCACCTCCACGTGGCCTGGCGGCGCGGGCGACGGAGACCGGCGTTCGGCTGACCTGGACGGCCCCGCCGGGCCAGTTTGCCGAGGTGCGCTACCGGGTCGTCCGTTCCGACCGGCCACCCCACTCGGCCACTGACGGCGAGACGGTCAGCGAGGGCCCGCTGGCCGAGACAACGGACCCGGCAGCGCCGCCCGCCCGGTCCCTGCACTACGGCGTTTTCGCCGGCCTCGGCGGGGACTGGTCGCGTCCCGCCACGGTGGTGACGCGCATCGTCCCGCCCGTCACCGCCGTGCGGGTGTCGGTCCGCCCCGGCGAGTTGGCCTGCTCCTGGCGAGCGCACCCGGCCGCGGAGGGCGTCCGGGTGCGTCGCACCCTCGGTCGGCCGCCAGCCTCGGCGGCAGACGGGGAGCCGGTGCCCGCGAGCCGCGCCGGGTTGTCGGACGACACCGGGGACGGCGTCACCGACCGGTACTACGGCATCGTCCCGGTCTACCGCGACGAGAGCGGCACCGAGGTGGAAGGACCGTTGGTGGTGGCGCGCGCCGTCCTGCGGGACGCGGCGCCCTCGCACGTGGAGCGGTTACGCGCCCACGTCACGGCCCTCGACGCCCGGACCGCGACGGCGCACATCGCCTGGCTCACGCCGGTCGACGGAACCGTGTCGATCCGTCGGTCGGAGCTACGCCCGACCTGGGCGGCGGGCGCCCGGATCCGTCGCGAGGAGATGGAGGGGTACGGCGAGGCGCTGGTCAGCGACCGGATCGTGCAGGAGGCGGAGACCCTGCTGGAAGTTACAGTGCCGAGTGGACGCTTCGTGTACGTCCCGTTCACCGTGGACCCGGCAACGGACACCGCCGTGGTGGGTGAGCCTCTCGCGCTCGGGGTGACCGAGCCGGTCCAGCAGCTCATCGCCCGCCGCACGGGTGACGAGGTGAACGTGGCGTGGGTATGGCCGCCCTCGATCAACCTGGTCGAGGTCACGTTCACTCCGCCGCACGGCCCGCCGACGGTGCGGCGACTGACCCGGGGTCAGATCACCGAGTCGGGGTGTCGCCTGCGGGTGGGTCCCGCCGGTGGCCGGGTCTCGGTCCGGACGGTGGAGCGCGGCTCCGGCGGCGAGGCGTACTCCGCCGCCGAGTCGGTGCCGGTGGCCGGGGTGCCCGTCGCGTTCGGCTACCGAATCCGGCGCGACGGCGGCCTGTTCAGCCGCAAGCGACTGCTCAGCGTCGACGTCGACCAGCCGTGCGAGGGGGTGGAACTGCTCCTGGTGGCCGCGTCCGGAGTGGCGATGCCGGCCCGGCCGGAGCGGGGCACTGTGGTGAGCCGGGTGACCGGGCTCTCGCTGCACCCGGACACGCCGTGGCAGTTGCCCTTCACGCTGCCCACCGGGCTGGCCAAGCCGTACTGGCTGCGCTGCTTCGTCATCCGACCGCCGGACGTGCGAGTCACCGATCCCATCGACGAAATGAAGGTGTCCTGAGATGACGACCCTCTCCTGCCCGTACTGCTACGGGAAGATCGACCCTCGTGGGCCGTGGTTCCGGTGCACCGGGCGGCGGTCGCCGGGCAAGGAGCCCTGCAAGCCGCAGTGGGACGAGGCGCGCGAGCAGGAGCTCCGCATCAAGGAGCTGGTGCTGCCGTCGTTCGCCGGGCCTCGACGCGCCCTGCGCCCGGTGCTCGCCGCCCCCTGCCCGCACTGCGGCAGCGAGTCCGCGGTCAAGGTCTGCCCGCACTGCCACAGCCGACTACCGGCGGCGTTCGGCGAGGGGCGTAGCCCGCTGATCGCCATGGCCGGTGCCCGCCACACCGGCAAGAGCGTCTACCTCAAGGTGTTGTCGCATCAGCTCCGCCGGGGCATGGGGCAACGGTTCGGTGCCGACGTGCGGCTCGCCGGCGACGGTCAGTTTCGGCCCGAGACAGGCGGCGGCACGGACTTTCTCGACCCGGCCGGCGAGCTGTTCCCGGACGGCGGGCTTTACCAGAGGACGATGCAGGCCTCGGGCGGGCGGCGTGAACCGATCGTGTTCGCCTGGCGCCAGACCCGGCGGGTGAAGGGCTATCAGACGACTTTCCTGTCGTTCTTCGACACCGCCGGCGAAGACCTGCTCGACCAGGAGACCGTCGACAATCTCGGTTACCTCGGCGCGGCTGACGCGCTCATCCTGATCCTCGATCCGTTCGCGATCCGTCAGGCGCGGGACCGGATCCACCTTCCCGACTCCGCAATCGACACGAGTGCCAACCCCATCGACGTGGTCAACCGGGTGACCGAGAACCTGCGGATCAGCCACCGCCTGGGTGACCGCAAGAACATCCCGATCCCGGTGGCGGTGGTGTTCGCGAAGATCGACGCGTTCTTCGACGTGCTCGGCGCCGACCATCCGCTGGTGCGCCGCCCCGAGCCCGGGCCCTACTACGACGAGCAGGCCGGGCGGGAGACCCACGAGCACGTCCGGGCACTGCTGTACGACTGGGACGCCGACGACATCGACAGCCACCTCATGCACAACTATCGAAAATTCCGCTACTTCGCCGTCTCCTCCCTGGGCACCGAGCCCGACTATGACGCGAACAGGGTCGACGCCCGAGGGGTCCAACCGTTCCGGGTGGACGAGCCGTTGCTCTGGCTGCTCAGCGAGTTCAACGTGGTGCCGCGCCGCCAGGCGGCCCGATGAACGGTCGCTTCGAGACGTTGGTCTACACCGACTGCCGGCCGGGGCAGGGGCTCAACGGCAGCGCGGGCCTGCAGTTCCAGGCCCGGTCGGCGGAGTCCGCCACGGCGGCGGAGACACTCGTCCGGGACAACCTGCTCTATGAGCCGCCGTCGCGGTGGATGGCCGACCGACGGCCGGTCGAGCAGTACCCGCCCTCGTTCGGGCACATCAGCTCGAATGGCATCCTGGCCACGGCGGCCGGGCTCTACCTCGGCCGGGAGGCCAACGGCACCCGGGAGGGCAACCAGCTGACCCACGCCATAGTCACCACCGATCCGGCCAGTTACGCCGACCTGCGTCCGGCGCAGTTGTTCCAGGCCGGGTTCTGGTCGAGCGCGCCGGCACCGACCACCCAGTCGGACCCGGTGCGCATCGGCGACGGTGTGGGGAGTGACCACTCCCCCACCCAGGCACAGGCCTTCGTCCTCGACCAGCCACACGGACGGGAGACGTTGCTGGCGCTGGTCTCCGCGCTCGCCGACGCCGGTCGTCCTGGGCGTTCGCGGGTGCTCTTCGTCGGTGACGACATCGCCTCGATCGTGGGATGGCTCGTCGCCGGCACCCTCCTGCTGCCCCGTGAGCGGGCGTTGGAGCTGGGCTTCAAAATCTTCTCGACCGACCCGGCACGCTCGGCCCTGCCGGTCGTCGCGGTCCGGCCGGAGTTCGCGGGCCCGGCCGGCCGGATCGACAACCCGCTCGGCTACGCCGTGTTCGATCTGCACCAGCATCAGCACACGCCGATCGAACCGACCGCGTCGGTCCGCCGGTGGGTCGATCTCTTCCTGACCGAAGATCCCCGGGACGTGGTGGACGCCCTGGGTGTCGCGGCGGCGTCCGGGCTGACCGGCGACGACGGCGACGAGGAGGCGTCCGCCGCGCTCGGGCTGGCCGCCATCCTGCACCGCCTTCCCGAGCCCCGGCACGCCGAGGCCATCGTGGGGTGGTTGCGCACCGGGCCGGAGGGGTTACGCCACGCGTACGGCCCCGACGTGGCGGACCTCTTCGCCGAGACACCCGAGCGCTGGCCACAGCGGGTGCTGGTGCTGCTCGACGAGGTCGGCTGTGACGGCCTGGTGCCCGGCCGGGCGGCCGATGTCCGACTCGCCCTGATCATCAGTGAGCTGACGGAGGCCCGCGAACGCGGCGCGGTGACCGACCGTCGGCTGCCCCCGTTGCCGGCCGGCGAGTGGCACCCCGACCACAGCGACCAGGCACGGCAGCTCCTCACCGAAGCCCTCACCTCCGGCGTCCCGCCGCGGCGGTTCGAGGCGCTGCTGCGGGTGGCGACCCGGTTCGAGGTGGACGTGCGGTGGTCCGACATCGCCGAGGCGGCCGATGACTTCGTCAGGTACTGGGCGGACCACCCCCGGGATGTGCGGCCCCGCGGGCTCGCCTGCCGCGACCTGTTGGCGGACCGGCTCCAGACGGTGCTGGAGGATCGCGCTCGGCTCGGTCCGAAAAGCCGGGCGGAGGTCGGCGACGGTTGGTGGCGGTCGCTGCTGCCCCGGCTGGAGACGCTGGACTTTCCGTTGGCGGAGGCGGTGCTCGGCGCGGCGGTGCGGCACGGCGACGAGCGGGACGCCGTGGTCAAGCGGTACCTGACCGGGTCCCGGAACGATCCCGCTGACTTCTCCCGAATGGTGGGGGCGCTGTGGAGCCAGTCCCCACCGACGACAGCGGAGCTGGAACTGCTGCTCGACCTCGCGCCGAGGGGCGCTCGCCTGCCCGACCGGGTCTTCTCGAAGGTCACCGAAGGGGTGAGCCGCGCGGCGGTGGCGGACCTGGGTCTTTTCGACCTCTGTCACCGGCTCGTCGTCTCCGGCCTGATGACACCGAGCGCCCGGGTCGCCGCCGCGCTGGCGGAGGACGAGGAGCTGACCGGCGCCCTCACCGAACTGCGGCGACGCCCCGACGACGGTCGCAGTCCGGCTCTGCTGCGCCGGCTGCGCGACTGCCCGGCACGGCTGATCGAGATGCGGCAGGCCGAGGTGGTCACGGCGATGAGCGGGGTGGTGGCCTTCCTCAGCCTCGACGGTCTCCTCAACCGGCATCCGGGCCTGACAGCCCCCTTCGTCGACCGGCTCGTCGAGGCGTTGACGACGGAGGACGGTGAGGCGCCCGCGGTGCTCGCCTTCTACCTGGCCGCCGGATCGGGTGCGCCCGCCGCACAGCAGGTCGCGCGCCTCGAACAGGCGCTCGGACGGTGGCTGACCCGGTCCTCGGGTGGGCAGCTCGCACGGGCCGGTCGTCACTTCGCCCCACTCAGCAGCGCCTGGCGCGAGAGTTGGCAACGGTACGTCGACAACTACAGCAGTCGCCGCCGCATGTACCGTCTCTCCCACCCCTTCCGGGACCGGTGAGCCGTGCGACTCCTCGGGCGTCTCCTGCATTTCGCGCTCTGCTTCAGCCTGCTGTTCAGCGTCGCCCTGCCGTTGGCCAACCTCGCCGCGCTCGGTGGCCTGGCCGCAGGGGCCGTCGTGGTCCTCGGGGTCGCCGGTGTCGTCCTGCTCGGACGCGCATCCTGGGTTCGGGTACGCACACCCGACGACGTGCACGGCGGCACGCTGGCGGGGCGGGTGGCACCGGCATTCGTCCGACGGGACCGGGCCTGGCCGCAGTACTTCGCCGCTCAGGTGCTGCTCGACGCCCGGGCGTTGGTGGAACGCGTGCGGCTGATCACCCGTGCGTTCTGGGTACGGCCCTACCGGTGGGCCCGCACCCACCGATTGAAGTGGTGGTGGCCCTTCTACGCGCCGGTCGTTGCCGCCCAGGCCGGCGTGACGGTGGGCGTGGTGGCCGCGGTGCTGGGCGCCGGGCTGGTGACCGCCGGCGTCTCGGCGGCCGCCTGGCTGGTCGGCGTGCCGGTGGTCTTGCTGCTGCGCGGTCTGGACGCGGGCTGGCAGACGGTGTTCGGCGCGCGGGCGAGCTGCCAACACTGCCATCAGCTCGCGGCGGTCCCGGCGTACCGCTGCCATGGGCCGCACCCACCTGGCGACCGGCTGACCGGCGCGGACCTGCACCGGGATCTGCGTCCCGGGCGGCTGGGCGTGCTCTGGCGGCGCTGCTGCTGCGGCGCCCTGCTGCCCACCACCGTGCTGCGCGCCGCGTTCAGCAGCCGGCTCGATGCCTGCTGCCCCAGCTGCACCGGCGCGCTGCTGCCGGGCGCCGGGGTGGTCACCGACGTACGGATGCCGGTGTTCGGGGCCGCCTCGGCGGGCAAGACCCAGCTGATCATGTCGGCCCTGGCGGGCCTGGAGCAGGTCGCGAAGCGGGTCAACGTCGCGGTGGCCCTGCCGGACGAGCACAGCCGGCAACAACACGAGGTGTACGCGAGGCTGATGCGCGAGGGGGCGTCGCCGGCCAAGACCGAGGCGGCCGGCCCGCCGGTGGCCGTCACCCTCCGGTTGGCCAGAGGGCCGCGGGTGGCGCTGGTACACCTCTTCGACGCGGCCGGCGAGAACCTGGTCGACCGCGAGCAGAACGCCAGGCTCACCTACCTCGACCACGCGCGTTCCCTGATCTACGTACTCGACCCGTTCTCGGTCCGTCGGGTGCGCGACGAGTTCGCGGCCGGCGCGCCCGAGGTCTTCGCGGCCGCGAACCCGGCGACCTACGACCCGGAGGACGCCTACAACGCGACAGCGCAGCGGTTGCAGGAGTTCGGCGTCCCCACCGGCCGTCGGCGGCTCGCCTTCGTGGTGTCCAAGGCGGACCTGCTTGAGAAGATGTCCGCCGGTCCCGACGATCCCGGCGAGGTACGGACCTGGTTGCGGGAGAACGGGCTGAACAACCTCGTGCTGGCGGTCGAACGGGACTTCCGGGAGGTGCGCTACTTCCTGGTGGACGGGCGCGACGCCGGCCCGGACGGCGGGTTCGGGCCGGCGAACTGGATTCTCACCAGAGAGTGGAGTGGTCTTGGCTGAGCAGGGGCAGGCAGGGATGCCGCCCGGTCACCGGGCGGCACGGCTGGTGCTTTTCGGCGCGCTGTTGGCCGCGTGCGCCGGCGGCGGCGCGTCGCCCGCCGCGGACGGGTTCACCAGGGGCGCCTGGGAGCAGGCCGGGCAGGTCGTCGGGTATTTCCTGGCGCCGCTGCGGGAGCAGGCCACACCGCCGCCCCCGCCCACACCGTCGCCCACCCCGGCCAAGCCGAAACCCAAGCCCAAGCCCAAGCCGACCAAGAGCCAGGACGGCTGAACTCACCCGGCGCGGATCACCGTGCCGTGCGGTTGCACCGACAGCCGCAGGGCGGCCTGCCCGGGACTGGCGAAGACGTGCTCGACCAGGGGCTCTCGAACCAGGCGGTCCAGCACGTCACGGATGCTGCGTACCCCCAGCCGCAGCGCCTCCGGCCGGCGCATCACCTCCTGCACCCGCGCAACGACGCTCTGCTCGTCCAGGGTCAGTCGGACCCCTTGCCGGTGGGCGCTGGCGACCAGTTGGGCGAGCAGCTTACCGACGATCTGATCGACGAACTCCGGCCGCAGGATGTCGAAGACGGTGATGCCTCCGCCGAGGCGGCCGAGCAACTCCGGCCGGCCCAGGGTGGTGGTGAAGTGGTTACGTACGGCGCGTTCGAAGTGGGCGCTGACCTTCTCGTAGTCGGGCAGTTCACCGCCGTCGAGCCAGTCGTACGTCTCGGCGGCGCCCAGATTCGAGGTGAAGATGATGACGGTCTCGGAGAAGTAGGCCGTGTTGCCGAGCGCGTCGGTGAGCCGACCGTCGTCGAGGACCTGGAGGAACTTGTCGAACACCGACGCGTGCGCCTTCTCGATCTCGTCGAAGAGCAGCACGCTGAACGGGCGCTGATTCACCCGGTTGGTCAGTTCACCACCGCGTTCGTGGCCGACGTAGCCAGGTGGCGCGCCGGTGAGCCGCTCCGCGGAGTGCGCCTCGGCGAAAGTGGACATGTCGAAACGGGCCAGCGCGGTCTCGTCGTCGAAGACGAACTCGCTGAGCGTCCGGGCCAGCTCCGTCTTGCCCACCCCGGTCGGCCCGACGAAGAAGAAGATGCCCTTGGGTCGGGATTCGGCGTTGTGCGGGTCGGCGACGAAGTCGATGCCGACGGTGGCCGAGGTCAGCGCCCGGCGGACCCGGTCGACAGCGACGGGCTGGCCGATGACCCGTTCAGCGGCCATCGGGCCGAACCGGGCGAGCCGGTCGCGGACCCGGCGCCACGGGTCCTGGCGCGGGCCGAACAGGGTGCGCTTCATCAGCGTCCGAGGTTCGTCGAGCGGGATCTCCTGCAGGTTGCTCATCCGCCACAGCCCGTCCAGCTCGCTGATCGCCATACCTTCGCTCAGGTTGGCCAGCACCCGCAGGTCCTCCGGGGCCTTCCGGGCGGTGGCCGCCTGGTGGAAATGGCGGGCCTGCTGGTGCAGGTAGACGTGCCGCTCGTCGAAGGTCGGCAGGGCCGCCTCGACCACCTGCACGTACGGGCGGTCCCGGTAGAGCCAGGCCGGCAGGGCGGTGAGGTCGTCGGCGACCAGCACGAGCAGGTTGCGCAGCTTGCCGGTCTGGGCGGCCTCGGTCATCGCCTTGGCCGTTGTGCCAAGCAGCCGTCGCTCGGCGTCGCCGCCCCGCTCGGGCGGGGAGAGCATCAGGTCGGCCTGGTCGATGAGGAACGCCGAGGAGGTGCCGGCCTGCCGCAGCACCCGCCGGATCGCCGCCAGCGAGTCGTACGGGTTGGTCAGAGCAGGCGCGGGCGCGTCCCGCAGCGCTGTGGAGAACCGGCTCCGTGCCGTCCCGGTCCGGTCGGTGCCGGCGGGCGGCTCGGCCGCGCCCGGCCGGGTGACGTCCGGCCCGGTCAGCAGTCGGTGGAACTCCCGCTGGTCGTCCACGTTGGTGAAGCTGAGCCCGTCGATCGGGTCGAAGTAGCCGGTCAGCTGGTAGCCGAAGATCGATAGTAGGCCGGAGACGGCGGTGCGCAGCGGGTGGAACGAGCGGTCCCAGCGGACCAGGTCGCGCACGTTGCCGTGGATCACGATGTGCCGACCCCGGGCGATTTCGGCGGTGACCCGTTCCAGCCAGGCCGCCGCCGGTGGTGCGGTGGGCCGGCCCGGCGCCGGGCCGGTCACGAGCGACTCCGGTCGTCGCGTGCCGGCCGGCGCAGCGCCTCCACAGCCGGTGGCCGGGGCTGGCCGGATTTGCCCTCCCAGTGCAGGCCGTCGGTCTCCACTCCCTGGTCGGCGAGCTCGGCGTGGAAGCGTTCGAGCAGTTCCTCGGTCAGGTCACAGCGGGAGATCGCCCCGTCGACCGCGTTCTCCACGACGATGTCCGAGCCGGCGGTACGGTACTCCAACCGGTTGCCGTCGGCGTCGCCCGCGTGGACGGTCATCTCCACGGGTGAGCCGTCGGCGCGTTCGGCGACGAAGACCACGGCGTCGGGGCGCTCCGCCAGACTCTCCGGCACGACCCGCAGACCGGCTGCCGGCAGCGCGGCGCTGGCCGCCTCCACGATCAGGGCCATCCGGTCGAGCTGGTCGAGTCGGTTGTCGGTCGCCGCGGTCACCGCCTCGACCCGATCGCGCAGGCCGGCGACGCGCCGCTCCCACCGGTCGACGTTGCCGCTGGCCGCCTCCTGACGCAGCGCGGTCAGCTCGGCGCGCAGCGCGGATTCCTCGCTTACCGCGAGGCCCGCCGCCGCCGCGTCGGCCAGCACGTCGACCAACTGGGCGGAGAGCTCGTCGGTCTGCGTGGCGAGGCGCAGCAGCTGCGCCTGCCGGTCGCGGACCGTCTCCAGGTGTGCGCCGACCGCCTCGCCGAGCCGCTCGTGCAGGTCGGCGAAGCCTCGCGGGTCCCCCGCGCGCCGTGTGGTCTCGTCCACCAGCGCCGCGATGCTCCGGTGACCCACCGGGTCGAACTGTGCCGCGTCGGTCAGCCCGCGCAGCGGCGCGACGGTCAGTTCGACAGCCCGGCCCTGCTCCTGGCGGGTCAGCTCCCGGGACACCGCGACGGTGAGTTCGTCGACGCGTCGTTCGGCGCCGCGCAGCTCCCGGCCGATCCGGCTCAGCCCGGCCTCGTCGGCAGGGCGGCGCAGGCCGGCGACCTGGTCGGCCGCCGCAGTCACCTGGGCATGCTGGGGCAGCCCACGCGACGTGTCCACCAGCTCGCCCAGTCGTGCGGTCAGCGCGTCACGACGTACGTCGGCGGCCCGGATGCCGGCGGCGAGACGTCGCTGGCGGTGCTCCTCCCGCCGCCGGCGGCGCTCTTCCTCCCGCCGCCGCCGGGCGGCCGCCAACTGTTCACGGCGGGCATTGTCGAACGCGACGGTCGTGTATTTCGGACTGCCGGACATCATCGGTCTCCCTCGTCGGCGGGTCTGGTGGGCGTGCACGGCGCGATCTCGACGCCCTGAGCTCGCATGGCGGTCTCGAACCCGGCCCGGAAGTCGGGCACCGGAGGGACCCCGACCCACTGGACGCCGCCCTCCGCCAGTTGCAGCTCGATGCCGGCGGACGTGTCCTGCGCCGACGGCGCGTGCCGGTCGGTGAGCAAGTGCAGCCGCTGGTTCGCCGAGCCGCGCCAGAGCAGGTCGGCGTGCCGGGCGGCCACGTACGGGCCGTCGACCAGGATGTCGAGCTGGCCCAGGAGCCGGAGCTGATCGGCGTCGTGCCGCCGACGCAGGTGTTCGATGGTCCACCCGGTGAACGACATCACCGACCAGTCGCGGTCGGCGCGGATCCGCTCGACGAGAGCGCTGAGCCCGGCCGCCTGGGCCATCGGCTCGCCGCCGGAGAAGGTCACCCCGGTGATGTCGGACGGCAGATCGCCGAGCCACCCGGCCAGGTCGTCGACGGTGCGCGTGACCCCTCCGGCGAAGGGTAGGTCCTCCGGCGCGACGCAGCCGGGACAGCGCAACGGACATCCCCGTACCCAGATCACCGCGCGTAGACCGGGTCCGAGCACGGCGGTCCGGTCGGCGACCCGGCTGATCTCGATGGTGGTGGTCATCGTCCGTTCCCGGGAAACGGGTCGGGTGCGCCAGCGGCCATCATCCGGCACCAGGGACAGTCGCGGTGCTCGCGCGCGAACACGTGGGTCGGCCTGGTGGAACAGCCGACGAGCTGATTCCGCTGGTACGCCAGCACGGCGGCCCAGGACTGCGGTCCGGGCCGTGCGGCCGGCTCGTCGTACCCAATGTCGAGCGCCTCGCTGAGCCGGCGGAGCAGCACGGACGGCAGCGCCTGCGGCGGCACCGCGGTGACCGGTGACCGGACGTCCGCCCCGAGCAGCCGGCAACAGCGCAGCCGGACGTTGTCGACCTCCTCGACCGGGCCGGTCGCCTCGGGCCGCACGCCGCCGTAGGGGTGGAAGCCGATGCAGACCAGTTGGGCGGTCAGCACGGCCAGCGCCCAGTTGTCACTGGCCGCCTCCCGCCGCTGGCCCGAACGTCCGAGGTCCTCGGGCGCGGTGTACTCGGGGCGCGAGAACGGGCACGGCAGGTCCTGCCCGGTCGTCCGGTCGTGCAACTGCCAACCGTCGACGTCGATGAGGCAGACGCCCCCGCCGGCGGAGACGAATATGTTGGCGGGCGCCAGGTCGCCGATCAGGTGCCCACGCGCGTGCACGGAATGGACGAGCCGGGCGAGCTCCTCCGCCAGGGTCAACCACCAGGCCCAGGTGGCGCCGGGCAGCATCCGGGCCCGGACGGCGGGGTTGAAGAGCAGCGGCAGCGGCGCGAACCGGGGCGGCGCGAGCAGCGGGGAGGCGTAGCCGAGGAGCCGCCCGTCGGCACGCCGGTGCACAGCGGCGGTCGGCCAGGCCACCATGGGCCACCCCGACCGGACGGTCCAGCCGGTCGGTTCGGCGAGCATGACCCGGGTACGGGCGGCCAACTCCTCCGGGTCCGCGCGGTGCAAGACCTTCACCACGGTGTCCGGCCGCTGCCGCAGCCGAAAGACCTGCCCCTGCGACCCGACCGAGCCAACCGGAGTGTCGAGGGTGTCGGCAGTCCGCTGGCCCTGCGGGCCGGTCAGCCAGACGTCGAGGCTCATCGGGGCACCGCCAGCAGGAGGGTTCGGTCGTCGTCGGTGAGGGTGCCGACCCGCCGACCGTTGAGCAGCCGGACGAGCGACGACGGGTCGGTCTCGGCGCCCTCGACGAGCGTGAACAGCTGCGCGAAGACCGCCGCGCCCGGTTGGCGCGGTCGGCTGCCGTCGTACTCGACGAGGAGGCTGTCGAGACCGTCGGTGCAGACGGCGAGCCCGGTGAGATCGGGCAGTCGGGCGACGAGCCGACGAGCCTGCTTCCCGGCGCGGGCGTTGGGCAGGAGCGTCGTCGCGCCGGGGTGCCGGTCGGCGCCGCCGGGTGGGGCGAGCAGCAGGTCGAGGTTGCCGTCGGCGGCCCGGACCACCACGAGGCCGTCGCCCACGGCGAGTACGGCCACCCACGGCGGGCGGGCGACCACGACGGTCACGGTGGTGCCCAGGTCGTCCGGCTCGAACTCGCCGACGGCTCTGGCCAGGGCTCGCGCCGCCCGGCGGAACCGGCGGAACAGCCGCGCACCCGCCAGGTCGAGCCACCCGGACCAGCCGGCGGCGGAGGTCGGCGGCCTCTCGCCGAGGAGCGGGACGAGCACCTGCACGGCCAGGGTGACGACCAGGGACGCGCCGGTTGCGGCGCAGCGGCGGCTGCCCGCACCGTCGGCCGTCACCAACAGCAGGCTGCCGTCGACCTCGTGGACCGCGTACGCGTCCTGACCGCTGATCCCAGCCCGGGCGTGCGCTCCGCCTGTCGCGCTGCCGCCCAGCACCGACCACCGCGCCGTCATCGGAGGTCGTCTCCGTACACCTGGTTGCGCACCCGCTCGAAGTCGACGTGGTCGGAGGTGGCCACCAGGATCAGGTCGAGCAGTTTGCGCAGGTCGAGGTCATCGAGCGGGAAGTAGCCGCTCGGGGTGGCGAGAGCCCGCATCACCTCGTCGTCGACCCCGGGCACGCCGAACGCGAACAGCTGCAACCGCCGCGTCGAGCGCCACTGCTCCAACCTTCGGGCGAGAGGCCGCCAGTCGTCGGTGGGGTTGCCCTCCTCGTCGGTGGGCGCGCCGTCGCTGACCAGGATCAGCCGGGGCCCGCCGGTCTGTTGGGCGTGCACCGTCTGAACGTGCTGGCGGCGCTGCTCGACGAGGGTGAGGGCCAGGTCCACCGCCGCCACCATCGGCGAGGCGCCTCCCGCGACCAGGGTCGGCAGCTCCAGCCGCGACGCCGGTACGAAGGCGCCGTCGTCCTCGGCCGACGGTGTCCCGTTGCCGGAGACCACACCGACCCCACCCGCGCCGAAGGTGATCACCAGGAACTCGACGTCGCGGAGTGGTCCGCGGCCTTCCGCACGCACGCTCGGCAGCCAACGGGCCAGCTCCCGGTTGAGCGCGTCGATAGCGCGTACGCCATTGCTCTGGGTGGCCGCCATCGACCAGGAGGTGTCGATCAGGAGCGCCACGAAGCGACGTCGGTGGGTGTCGGTGATGAAGGGGACCTCGTCCGGTCCGTCGGTGTCCTCTTCGAACAGCGCGAACGGGTTCATCTTTCCACCACCGCCTCTGCCAGCCAGCGCCCGCCCGGGTCGGGTCGCCGGCGGACGCGGGCACCGACCGCCGGTGGTGGCCCGTCGCCGACCCACCAGGCCGCGACGATGACCCCGCCGGTCTCGACGAGCCCCCGCGGCTGCAACGTCGCGTGCACAGTGCCCAGCTCCGGATCGGGTCGCGGCGGCGAACGCCGGATGAGGTGTCGGCCGCGGAACCTGCCGGCCCGGAGCCGGGCGGAGAAACTCGCCACGTTCTGATCTGACGGACCGGGGTGGAGACGGGCCGCTGCGGCGCACGGTACGCGGCCGAACGGCTCAGGTGCGCGGGCCACCGGCGAAGGTCCACGCGATCCCGTACGCGTAGCCCTGCTGCAACCCGTCGAAGGCCGACGTCACCTCGCCGACGGCGTCGGGTCGCAGCCGGTCCGGGCCCGGCGTCCGTTCGTCCACCGCGCGGGGCGGGACGCCATTGAGGCGCCAGGCCGTCACCGGCCCACCGTCCGTCCGGAACCGCAGCCGGACGGTGCAGTGCGCGCACGGCACCAGCGGTTGGAAGACGTAGTGCTCCCGCATCGGTTGGCCTTCGGGAAGCCGGTAGTGCAGGCAGATGTCGTGCCGCTCGCCCGGTTCCAGCGTCCTGGGCAGGGTGAGGGTGAGCCGGACGTACTGGCCCGAGTTGTGCCGAGTCAGCTCGCGGATGCGTGCGCCGAACAGCACGTCCGCGTGCACGCCGTGGTCGCGATCATCGTCGTCGGGCTGGCGTGGCAGGCTGAACTGCACGGTCAGCTCGTCGATCGGGCGGATGGCCACGACGCTGCGCGTCTCGTAGAGCTCCGGTGTCGACGTGTCGAGCCGCAGCAACGCGTTGATCGCACGCAGGTGCCAGCCGGGGCCGGTGTCGGTCGACCCGGTGGGGATGTTCGGTGCGGCGGCGCGGACCAGCCGGGCGACTGCCTCGTCGATCCGGCGACGGGCCGTGCGCTGCTGGACCGACAGCTCACGGGCGAGTTGGTCGGTGCGGCGGTCCAGCCGGAGATAGGCGTGGGCGGGATCGAGGCCGTACCCGAGGACGACGGCCCGGCGCAGGTCACCGGGCAGGTCGGCGGAGAGGGCGAGCAGGGTGGCGCGCACCTTCGCCCGTACCGCTGCTTCCGAGTCGACCGGCGAGACGTCGCAGAGTTCGGCCAGCCGCGGCCCCAGCCGTCGGTGCAGCGGGCTGCTGTGCAGGCCCGGACCCCGGCGGAGGTCCAGCAACTCCTGTCGGAGCCCGTCGGCGGCATGGGTGTCGTTCCCGGAACGCAGGGCCCTCTCCTCTTCTCTGGGCGGTCCGTCAGGACCGTGCGGAGGCTACCGGTACTTCAGCGGTCCCGTGGTCCTGTAGAGCCGCGCACGACCATTATCTGGCCATGAGAAGGGCCACCTTCTGGCCAGTGTCGATGCCTCCTGCGCACGAGGATGGACGCGTCCCGTCGCCGTCTCAGAGAAACAAGGGATCGATTCCCGCCATGCGGGTGAACACAATGGATGGTCATAGCACATTTCGATCCAGGTGCCGAGCCGCCGATCGGCCGGGTTGCGAACGGGCGTCGGTCGCCCTGACGGACGTGCCCGGGTCGACGGGAGGGCAGACGCGACTCGGCGGAATCGTCACCGATGTGCGACGAACCGCCTCTTCGCTGAGTCAAGGCTCGCCTTCACGACCCAACCGCCACATTGTTGTTGACAGCTACCGGAATCTTTTTCGGCGCAATTTGCAGATCGCAGGCGACGTGACGCATTCCGCATTTCTGAAGGGGGCGTGATGACGAACGTGGATGATCCGACGGTGCGACGCCCTTCGGGTGGGGCCGTCGAGGCCACCGCCCCGTGGCCGGCAGCGCGCACGACAGGGAAGCCCTGCGCCCGTCGCGCCGTGGACGAGCTGCGCGACCTGGCCCGTCGCGGGGAGTTGGCGAAGGCTGTCGCGTCTGCGACGCCCGAGATCCGCGCCCGGCTCAGCGGCGCCGCGTACGCGATCGTCTGGCCGGTCGTCTTCGCCCGGGTGACCCGCCCGATGGAGCGCCGGCGCGGGCACTGGCTCTGCGCGAACTCGGTGGAGCAGCTTGCCGACGACTGCCTCGACCGACACCACGACGACGTCGAGTCCGTCGTGTCCGACCTGCTGACCAACGCCAAGGTGCCGATCGTCGACGTCGAGCGGTGGTCGTCGGCCCGGGTCACCGCGGCCACCGTAGACGGTCACCGCCGTCGACGCGGTCGGCGGGGCGCGTTGCAACGGCCCCGGGTTCCGGCCTGGCTCGCCGCGGAACTCGGTGGTGATCCCTGGCTGACCGAGCTTGCCGTGCAGATCCTCACCTGGGTCGGCGTGCCCACCACCGCCGGGACGCAGGTGTGGCCGCTGGACAGTTGGGCGCTCCGACGGGAGGCCGCCACCGGGGACCTGACCGGCAGCGACAGCCCGGTGCTGTCCGTGGAGATCGAGCGGGTGCTCACCGCGATGCGGCGGCGACCCCAGTGGTACGCGGACTACGTGGAGCGGCCGCTCGGCCACAAGTGCGCCCCAGTGCTCACCGTCGCTGCCGACGATGCGGCCGGACCCCGACCGTTGGTCGTGATCGGCTCGCACGAGCGTGACGAGGCCCGGCTCGCCGATCTCGCCGCCGCCGCGGTGGAGCTGATCAGCCAGCGTCTTGGCCGCGGGGCGGACCCGGCCGACGCGGTGGTGGAGGTGCTCGGCGTCGTCTTCGGCGCTGGCACCGGTAGCGAGCGGATGGACCGTACGCCGGACGGTGGGCCGGCACCGGAGGAGCGGCTGTCAGTCCTGCTCGCCGATGACCGGACCGTCCGGCGGATCGTCGACGAGGTGCTCCGCATCGTCGCCGACGGCGGCAAGTGACACCATCTTCCGTACCCGGTGGGCGGCGGCGTCCGCGAAAGCGGCCGGATCGGCTCCAGCCGCGGCGGCGGCCCGCCACGCCCTGCCGAACTCCCGTTCGAAGAGCCGTCGGAGGCGCACGCGTTGCTCGGGCGACAGCCCCGGGGGCAGGGGCTCCCCGGCCGGCGGCGGCTCACTCACGGCTGCATCACCGCCCGAAGGCGCCCGGCTGACGGCTCGCAGGTAGCCATGTCCCCTCCGATCCGTGCCGCACCGCCCTACGGGTCATCTGTCAAACATCTGACGGACAGACGCACGGATCGGTGGCCCGCCGGGCGCACGCCCGGTGGGCCACCGATTCATCGTGCGGGGCAGCGGTACGACTGTTATCGGTGGGATTCCACGGCAACTCCCCTCGGCAGGTGGCGGATCCGGTCCTTCGTGGGTATTGCATCCCGACCCCGTGAGCGGTATTCCGGGGAAGGACGGGATCTCGTCCGGCCCCACCCCCGAGGAGGCCCGGTCATGGCTGCCGTACCGCTGGGCGTCGACGCGGTCTGGGCGGAGGGGTCGTTCCTGGACCGGATCGCACCCGCCGACCGCAGGGACCTGCTGGCCCTCGGCGTGACACGTACGGTGTCGCCTGGCCGGCGCCTGCTGACCGAAGGAGCTCGGGACACCCACGTCGAGGTGATCCGGCGCGGCTTTGTGAAGATCACGACGAGTGCGGACGGCGCGGACCGGCTGCTGGCGATCCGCCTGCCTGGCGATCTCGTGGGAGAGTTCGCGGCGATCAGCGGTCAGAGTCGTTCCGCGACCGTGACCACCTGCGGGGCGGTGGTGTGCACCGTCATCCGGCAGGTGGATTTCCTCCACTTCCTCGAACGTCGCTCCGCGGTCGCCGCGCAGGTGACCGCGACGGTCGGTCAGCGCCTGCGGTGGGCGAACGATCGCCGGGCCGAGTTCGCCGCCTTTCCGGTGCACGTACGGCTGGCCAGGGTGCTGGCCGAGATCGCGGCGAGCTGCGGGTGGGCCAACGACGACGAGGTCGTCATCGGCGTCGAGTTGAACCACGCGGAACTCGCCACCCTTGTCGGCGCGGCGACGGACACCATCCAGCGGGCGCTGCGCACGCTCCGCGCGAAGCGGCTGATCCGCACCGGCTACCGGCGCATCACGGTGCTCGACCTGGCGGGTCTGCGTGACGTCGCTGCCCACGGCGAGCCGCGGTGACGCCGGCCGAACAGCCAGTGAGAGCACCTAGCTCTTGGTGGCGCGGGCGGCGGTGTCGATGAGGTCTGCGACCGGGCCGGGTTGCGAGACTGCCACCGCGTGGGAGGCGGCGATCTCCACCGCCGTGGACCCCGCCCTGTCGGCCAGGAAGCGCTGCAGGTCTGGCGGAATGCCCAGGTCCTGGGTGGTGATCAGGGTCCAGGACGGGATCGTCTTCCAGGCGGCCTTCGTCACGCCCTCCTCCTGGGCGCTCGCCGAGGCGGGCCGTTGCGCTGCGGCCATGATTTCGGCGGTGCCGGGGTCGACATCGCCGGCGAAGACCTCGGGGAACTTGTCCTGCAAGATGTACTGGTCCATGGTCATGCCGCCGTCGTCGGAGGGGACGGGCACCATGTTGATGCTGGTGGCGAGCTGACTTCCGGGGTACTTGGTGAGCAGCCCGATCACACTTTCGCCCACGTCCGGGCTCACGCTGGCGACGTACACCAGGGCTTTGACGTTGGCTGCGCCATCCGCGGCCTCGGTCATGACCAGCCCGCCGTAGGAGTGGGCGGCCATCACTACCGGTCCGGGCAAGCTGTCCAGTAGCGCCCGCACGTAAGCGGCGTCCTTCTGCACACCGCGCAGCGGGTTGGCGACGGCGATGACCGGGTACCCCCGACGTTTGAGGTTGGCGATCACCCCATTCCAACTCGAACAGCCGGCGAACGCCCCGTGGACCAGCACAACTGTCGGCATTTCCTGGGCAGACATGTCAGAAGCAGCGCTCATCTGAGTTCCTTCCGAGGGGCTCGCCTCCCGCTGCCTGCGGTACGCAGACCGGACCCGGCGAGGACGGTCGGCGGGGCATTTCCACGGGGTGCCACGTCAAACATGTGGCCGGCGCGCGACTCGGACACGAGATGGCGCAGGCTGTGCGGCCATCGGGTGCCGCGCCCCAATGCCCTCAGGTACAGATAAGACCGAACGTTCTGTCGCTAAGATGGGTGGATGGCGAGCGACGAACCCACTGCCCGGCCCTCCGAGGCACGTCTCAAGCTTCTCCGCACGGCGACCAGGATCTTCTACGCGGAGGGCATTCACTCCGTCGGCGTCGACCGGATCATTGCCGAGGCGAAGGTGACCCGGGCTACCTTCTACCGGCACTTCCCCAGCAAGGACGACCTCATCCTGGCCTATCTGCGCGAGGTGCATCAGCTGGAGCGCGGGATGGTCGACGATGCTCTCGCCGCCAACCGATCGCCGGTCGAGCCGCTCCTTGCCATCGCCAATTCCATCGCCCAGAACATCCAGTCCCCCGGCTTCCGTGGGTGCGCGTTCCTGAACGCCGCAGCGGAGTATCCCGACACGAACCATCCCGTGCACCAGGAACTCACCGCCCACCGGCAATGGTTCCTGGACACCATCACCGCACTCATGGCACAGGTCCACGAAGAAACGGCGGATCCCGCAGCGCGCCACTTCGTCATGCTTCGCGACGGCGCGATGGCTGCCGGATGTCTCTCCGACCCCACGTTGGTGTCCGAGACCTTCCTGCGCGGTGTCGAAGGACTTCTCAGGATCAACTCGGAGCGACAGTCGACCGAGTCGGTCCGTTAGCCCCGCACGGCCTCGGGCTGGGCCACCCCGGGTGGGGATGACCCAGCTCCTCGATGATGCCGCCACCGGTTGAACCCGCCCCCGTTCGGCGGGCTTCGTCTCCCTCTCGTCGCACCGGGGTGCCCGGCCGGCGACGGCGGACGCCCAGGTCAGCGGCCGTACGCCTCCAGCAGGCGCAGCCAGACCTCGCTGACCGTCGGGTACGCGGGCACCGCGTGCCACAGCCGCTCCAGTGGGACCTCACCGACGATGGCGATGGTCGCGGCATGGATCAGTTCCGCGACGTCCGGGCCGACGAGGGTGAGGCCGACGATCACCCGTCGGTCCTCGTCCACGACCATCCGGGCATGCCCCTGGTAGCCGTCGGCGTGCAGCGCGGCCCCGGCGACGGCGGCCAGGTCGTAGTCGACGACCCGGATCCGCAGTCCGGCAGCCTCGGCGGCGGCGGCGGTCAGCCCCACCGACGCGATCTCCGGGTCGGTGAAGACGACCTGTGGCACGGCACGCTCGTCAGCGGTGGCGACGTGCCGACCCCACGGGCGGTCGTCTGTCGCTTCGCCAGTGGCCCGCGCCACGATCGCGTCGCCCGCCGCGCGAGCCTGGTACTTGCCCTGGTGGGTCAGGAGCACACGCCGGTTGACGTCCCCGGCCGCGTACAGCCAGCCGTCGCCGACCAACGCGCCGGCACCGTCGACCACCCGCAGGGTGTCGTCGACAGTGAGCCAGGCGCCCGGCTGCAGGCCGATCCGGTCGAGGCCGATGTCGTGCGTGTTCGGCGTACGGCCGATCGCGACGAGGATCTCGTCGGCCTCGACCTGTTTGCCGTCGGTGAGCGTGATGTGCGCCGTGCCGTCGTCGTCGCGGTTCACCGACGTGGCCTCGGCGCCGAGTTGGACCGACACGCCAGCTTCCCGCAGGGACTGCGTGACCCGCTCGCCGACGAACGGCTCCGCCGCAGTGAGCACTCCGTCGCGGACGAGCATCGTCACCGCCGATCCGAGGCCGGCGTACGCGGTCGCCATCTCCGTGGCCACCACGCCACCACCGATGATGGCGAGCCGGCCGGGCACCTCGCTCGCGGCGGCTGCCTCACGGCTGGTCCACGGCGCCGATCCGCGCAGACCGGCGATGTCCGGCACCAGTGCGCTGGTTCCGGTTGCGATGACGACCGCGTGTCGGGCGGTGAGCGAGGTGGTGGCGCCGTCCGCGTCGGTCACCTCGACGATCCGGTCGGAGCCGATCCGCCCCTGGCCCCGATACAGGGCGATCCCCGCGGAGTCCAGCCAGGACACCTGCCCGTCGTCCTTCCAGTGCGAGGCGACGGCGTCCCGGCGGCGCAGCACGGCCTTCGCGTCCAGCTCGCCGGTCACCGCCTCGCGCGCCCCGGGCAGCTGGCGAGCCGCCCGGAGCGCGGCCTGGCTGCGCAGCAATGCCTTGGTCGGCATGCAGGCCCAGTACGAGCACTCGCCACCCACCAGTTCCCGCTCGACGATCGCGGCGGTCAGGCCGCCCTGCACGACGCGGTCGGCGACGTTCTCCCCCACCGGCCCCGCGCCGATGACAACGACGTCGTACGTGGCCTTCTGCACGTCAGTGTCCCTTCGCGGCGCGGCCGAGGCGGATGGCCGCGATGAGGAAGAAGATGGCGCCGGGGATGGCGTAGCCGATCGCGTTGGTCAGCGCCGGGTTGTCCGCCGAGGCTGCCGCGACGAACGATCCACCGGCGATGACGGAGATGCCACCGCTGATGATCATCGGCCACTGGCCACCCATCTTGCGGCGGGTGACGCCCACGATCAACTGAACCAGCCCGGCCACTACCGCCCAGGCACCCCAGACGCGCAGGACCGCGGGGATGCCGGACGCGCCGGCGACGCCCAGGCCCACCGCGGCGAGCAGGCTGATCGCGACGTTCACGTACAGCAGGGTGGGCGATCCGGTGGCCCGCGACGCGCGGACATCGACGATGGCGGCGGCCACGTCGAACAGCGGGTAGATCACGAGCAGCGCGGCGGTGAGGGGGTTGAGGTGCGTGGCGAGTGGGAACGTCACGGCAGCCCAGACGACGGCGAAGGCGAAGCGACCGAAGTACAACCGCCGCAGGGCGGCGGCCGTTGTCGAGATGCCGGGAGGGGCAACGGTGGTCATGGTCATCCTTTCGGTGATTCCGGAGCGAAGGGGACGCCCAGCGGGGGCTGACCGCCGCCGGGAGGGGCAGGGCGGCGTGCTACTCGATGTCTGAGAACAGCCCCGTGATCTCCACCTGAGCGCCCTGCAGCCGACCGAAGACGGCACCGGCAGCGGGCGTCGCGACTGCGGCAGCGGCGTCCTCGTAGCTGGCGAAGTACAGGTCGAGCGTCCGGTACGCGGGAGTGGGCGTGCCGTCCTCCTTCGGCCACACCTTGGCCGACTCGACCCGCTGAAGCTTCGGGAACGTCTCCGCGGCCCGGCGTACGTCGGCGTAGACCTTCTCGAACTCGTCCGGGTCGGTGGGGTTACCGATGATGACGGTGATCTTGGTGGGCATGGCGGTCTCCTTCAGGTGCAGCCGTACACCCGGCCAGCGCCAGGTAGAACGAACGTTCTGTCTGTGAGAACAGTACCGACCTCGGGCCCCGCCGTCAATACCGACCGTTCTATCTAGGGCGCTGCGGTGGCGTTGTCTCGCTCTCCACCACCAGCACGGTTCGACATGAATGCGCGGTGCGTGCCTGGTCGGGCGGTTACGCGACGAAACGGGCTATCGCGGCGACCGAACTCCGCGTCACGCTTCGGAGTCGCGATCTTCGGACGTCTCTCGTCCGATCGGCGAGGCGGAAACCTCCTGCGGCCGACCGCGCCCGCGCAGCGCGTCCAGGAACGCGACCAGGGCCAGCACTCCGGCCACCACGCTCAGCCCTGCCATCGGCGCCCAACGGGCCAGCAACGGCGTGACCAGCAGCAGGGCAGCCAGGCCGATGATCTGGGGTCGGGACGCATGGTCGAAGGTCTCGTACTCCAGCCGCGTACGGGCGACCAGGAAGAGCATCGGACCGCCCACCACGAACGGCAGCCAACCGGGTCGAGGCTGCCCGAACGGATGATCGATCACCAGCTCGTATCCGACCGCCGTGACGAGCACGCTGAGCACGATCAACAGATGCGTCCGTTCCGACACCGCGCCCAGCCGGCCGGGCATACCCGCCCGGTCGAACGCCTCCGTCAGCAGCAGACCGGCACGGTAGAAGTAGATCCGCCAGAGCAGCGCGCTGGTGGCGAACGCGACAGTGAAGGCGGCTGCCCGCTCGGCGGAGTAGTCCGCGCCGCTGAAGACCACGCCGACAACCAGAATCGACTCACCGAGCGCGATGAGGAACATCTGCTGGTAGCGGTCCGCGAGATGGGTCCCCGCGATCCGCCACCGTCCTACCTTCGAGACCCCGAGCCACGGCAGCGGCCAGCCGAATGTCCAGGCGAGGTAGTCGACAGCAAGCGCGACGACCCACAGCGGCAGGCGGAGGTGATCCGGGCCCAACGCGCCGGCCAGCCACAGCGGGGCGCTCACCAGAGCCCACACGACAAGCCGGAACGGCACCAGCCGTCGCGGATGGCCACGCAGCGCGACGGCGACCACGAGCGGCCGCACCACCATCACCATCAGGTACGCGACCGCGAACGGCAGCGCTCGCTCCTCCATGGCGCGGGGCAGCGTCACCGCCATGATCAGGCCGGCGAACATGGTGCCGACCACGACGGCCTGAATGACCGGCTGCTCCGGCTCGTACCGGCTGGTGATCCAGGCGGTGTGCGACCAGATCAACCAGAGGGCCAGAAAGAGCAGCAGGGTACGCCCGAACCCTGTGACGAGCTGCCAACCGGTGTCATCGGCCAACCCCGCGAATCGCTGCGAGACCCGGGTGAGGGCCACAACGAAAGCCAGATCGAAGAACAGCTCCAGGAACGTCGCCCGACCCGAACTCACCGGGGGACGCAGCAGCTCGGCACCCCGCCCCGCCGCCATCGTCCGCCTCCGTCCGCCCCTCGCTACCAACGAGCCGGCCACCAGCGGAGTTGCGTCAACGCCCGCCTGGAGTCTGGCCCGGCACCGCACCACGGACAGGAGTGACCGGTGCCGCCACGACTCGCTGCGGCGTGCAGCGGCGAAGGGAATCCGCGCCGTCCTCCGCTCGCCGCTTGCCAGGCAGCAGTGCGGGAAGCGGTCGCAGCCTCGAACGGAACGCGCAGCCATCGGTTGGATATCGATTTCAACCAATGTATCGTGGGAACGCTCCCAGACCGCGTCCACCACTTCACCTGCTCGAGGAGCTGAACATGTCACGACGACGTCGTCGCCCGGCCGCCATGCTGGCCGGGTTGCTCGCTCTGGCCCTGGCTGCGTCCCTGTCGCCACCAACGCCGATCGCCGGCACCGCCGCGGCCGGCCCATCCAAACCCCGTGCTGTCGCACTCACCGAGCTGACCGTGGTATCCGAACGGGTGGCTTTCGGTCTCCAGCGTCCGATCGCGATCACCGGTCTGCCGGACGGCCGGATGCTGATCGCGGAGAAGGACGGCACCGTCCGTGCCTACCACCCCGACACCGGCCTGGCACCCGACCCGGTGCTCGACCTGACCGCCCGGATCGACACGTCGGACAACGAGCGCGGCCTGCTCGGCATCACTCCGGCGCCGAACTTCGCGCGGACCGGGATGCTCTACGTGGCCTACACGAGCTTGCCGGCCGGCGCGCTGACCCTGGCGCGGGTGCCCATCAACGCTCCCGACCGGCTGCAGGTGCTGCTCACCCAGGAGCACGCCGAGTACGGCAACCACAACGGCGGACAGGTGGCCTTCGGCCGCGACGGCTACCTCTACTGGTCCCTCGGCGACGGTGGCTACGCGAACGACCCGTTCAAGAGTGGCCAGAACCTCGGCACCCTGCTCGGCAAGATTCTGCGGATCGACGTCAACCGCAGCTGCGGGGGAAAGCCCTACTGCGTGCCCTACGACAACCCGTTCGTCCGCACCTCGGGGGCGCGACCGGAAATCTGGGTCTACGGGCTGCGCAACCCGTGGAAGTTCTCCATCGACCCGGCCGACAACTCGCTGTGGATCGGTGACGTCGGCCAGGGTCTGATCGAGGAGATCAACCACGTCCGCCCGTCGCAGCGTGGCGCGAACCTCGGCTGGTCCTGTCGAGAGGGCACGCCGGTCTTCGACGAGACGCAGTGCCGGCCGGGCGTGCGGCTCACCGACCCGATCGTCGAGTACGACCACTACATGACGGAGAACTGCTCCATCATCGGCGGCCTGGTGTACCGGGGGTCCGTCACCCCGGAGGCGCGGGGCACCTACATCGCCAGCGACTACTGCTCGACCCGTGCTTTCGCCGTGCGTCCCAAGTCCACGGGTGGCTACGAGTCCGCTGAGATCGGCACCTTCCCCACCCAGCCGACGGCGTTCGGCGCCGATGTGAACGGCGAACTGTACGTGCTCAGTGACCTCCCGGGATGGCTGAGCAAGGTGCGGTTCGAGCGGGTCCAGCCGACCCCCACCGGCGGGGCGACGATCCGCTGAACCTCGGGACATGCCCTTGACACCCGCGCTACCTCCGGGGACGGCCGCGTTCGGCGGCCGTCCCCGGCCCACTCCGACGGCGGGCTACCACCACGCGTTCGGCCCGGCCTCACTCTGGAAAAGGGTCCGCTGTGACGGATCGCCGGCCTCTTGATCAGGCTGGCGGCGCCCCCGCTCGGAGTCGGTCGCGCCCCACCAGCTCGTACGATCGGGATCAAGGTGTGGCGGCTCAAGGCTTCCGTTGAGCCACCCGTCGAGCCAGTCCACAAGAGAGATCCCCTCCGGGTAGAACGCGTGCTCGCCAAGGCCCGAGTTCGGGTCGAAGCCCCACATCACCGCTCTCTGGCCCGCGCAATCGACATACGAGTAGATCGCACATCCCCAGTAGGCGATCGGCAGCAAGCCGGCGGGTTCTCGTGGATGAAGCCTATCGATCGCCGTACGTCCGAGGTCGTCAGTGCAACCACCCGCAACGCCCAGCACGGGACCGAAGCCGCCATTGGCGACCTCCACGTAGATGCGTCGCAGCAGCGGCGGCAGCGGATACCCGAGCACCCGTTCGGCGTCGTCGACAGCTTGAACAGAGGCAGGTTCAAGGGGAGGCAGTGGGTCGACGGCGTCGGCTGCCAGTGCGGCAAGGTGTTCCCGCGATCCACGTGCCACCAGCCACCGGGTGCTCTCGGGGATGGGATTCACCATCCACCTGCCGTTCGCGTCATGGCAGCCAGGGCGGATGTACACGTCATCGCTGTAGTCGCGAGCTGCCACGCGAGCGGCGATGCGCTGAAATACCTCGTCTTCGCGCATCCGCCCAGTATCGTTCGCCGGCCGGCCCGGGAGATGCCCGCCGCAGGCCGCCAGCAGGCCGAGGCCGACCGGTGCGGTAGGCACTCGCGGCCCACGGCCGGCGACGGCGTCCGACAGGGGCGCAGCCGCGTCGGCGCTGTAGGTAACGTGCGGGAATGACAAGGAGCCAACGAATCGCCGACCAGCTGGACCGCCACTGGCACAAGAACCTGCGACCGCGGCTGCACGGTCTTGCCGATGAGGAGTACTTCTGGGAGCCGGTGCGTGGCTGCTGGAGCATCCGCCCACGTGGCACGTCGACCGCACCGATGTCGGCAGGTTCAGGAGAATGGACGATGGACTTCGCCTCCCCTGCCCCGGCGCCGGCGCCGGTGACCACGATCGCCTGGCGACTGGCGCACATCATCGTTTCCTGCCTGGGTTACCGGGTCGGGTGGCACTTTGGCGGCCAGGACGTCGACTCCCAGACGTTCACCTACGCGGGGACCGCTGACGAGGCGCTGAGACAGCTCGACGAGATGTATGGGAGATGGAACGCGGGGGCCCGCGAGCTCTCCGACGCCGACCTGGAGAATCCGCCCACCGTGGGTCCGGAGCGGTTTCCCATGGAGAGCATCATCCTGCACGTCAACAGGGAGCTGATCCATCACGGTGCCGAGATCTCCCTGCTGCGCGACCTCTACCGCTGGCGGGAGGAAGCTGCACCGCGAGCAGTGGATCGGCAAGCGGCTCCAAGCCTCGTAGCGTCCCCGGAATGAGCAGAAGCGACGAGCGTGACCTGGTCGCCCTCTTCTGGGCGCAGCGACGTCCGTGAGCCAGCCTTCCGCAGGAGACCTGTGCGAAGCAATGGTGTAACGACCAGCGGTACGGAACCACCGCACACTGCTGGACGACGTGATGGTCCGGTGGGTTGTCACTGAGGAGGATCTGCGGGCTTGGCGTCCTCTGAAATCGAAGCGCTGGCGTCCGCGCAAGCACAGCTGATCAATGCCGCTCAGTCAGGTCATCTGACCGCCAGAACCATCCACATGATGACCCTTCCGCCCCCACCAGATCGGTCAGTCGGACACACCTGAACGTCGTCCAACCCCCGTCGATCAAGCCCTTTTCGGCGATCCGGAACGCACCTAGATTGGTGCGGTGCCTGCCAATTTCTCAATCTCCCGGCCACAGGCACAGATACGCCTTCGTACGGCTCAACCGCGCGACGACGCCACGGACTCGGCCGGGCCTCGGCGGCACCCGCCCTCAGGACAGTCCGGGCTGTGGCCCCGGCCGGACCGCGATCCTGCCCACCAGGTCCGCCCCTCGGCCCTTCGCCACGTTCGCCGGCGCCGTCGTTCCGGTCCCCGTGACGGCGGTCGCCACTGGTCGGGGGCCCGGCACGGTGGCAGCCCTCCGCCGGTCCGAACGTTCGGAGCAGAACGCGTGACGGCGTTGCCGCAGGACGGACAGGGCTACGGACCAGTCCGCGTCGACCACGGAGGATGACAGTGCGCGCGCTCGTTGGAGCAGGCCGTCGGATGTTTCCGGATCCGGGTGTCCTCGCGGTCACGCATGGGTACCACCCGCTGGTTTCGGATGCGACCGCCATGCTCGCCACCGGGCTCTTCACTGACGTACTTACTCTCGGCGCCGATCTGCCCGATCCTGCGGGAGCAGTCGAGCGGGTCAGGCAGATCGCCGCTCCGACGGTCAGCCTGCCTGAGGGTGTCTACTGGTTCGGGGGCCTGGATCCGGCTCCGATGCTCGTGGTCACCTCGGGTGCGATGCCCGGTGCGGGGATCCACGAGCCGGCTACCGAGGTGGCCGAGGACTCGCCCGTGGCGTCCGCGCTGGGCTGGTTCGATCACCTCTGGGACAGCGCCGACGAGGTACCGCTGCCCCAGTTCGACGTCACCGACGAGGTGATCACCCGAGCCGGCCAGGACGGCATGATCAAGTCCCGTCTGTTCGCGCTCGGTCGCTGGATCTACCAGGTCTTCGCCGGCAGTCGCGTCCAGCGTGTCGAAGAGGGTGCGCTGCTGCCGAGGCCGACGGTCGACTCCCCCGACGCATGGGTGCGCACCGAGCCCGCCCCCGCCGAGCGTCTCGCCGCCACCCTGACAAGGGCGAAGCTGGAGAAGCAGTTCACCGATACGGTCTTCTCGTTCCGGGCGACGCGGACCATTTTCCGGCCGTACCAGTTCAAGCCGGTGATGAAGTTGCTGAGCACCGGCTCACTGCGGTTGCTCATCGCGGACGAGGTCGGTCTCGGCAAGACCATCGAAGCCGGACTGCTGTGGACTGAACTCGATGCCCGCAGGCACGCGAACCGGGTGCTCGTCGTGTGTCCCTCCGTACTGCTGAGCAAATGGCAGCATGAGATGCGCGAGAGGTTCGGCTTCGAGTTGACCGAGCTCACCAGCGCGGGGCTGGCCGACCTCAAGGACCAACTCGAGTCGGATCGCGTGCCCAGGAGGATGGCCTGGATCTGCTCGGTGGAGCGGCTACGGGCGTGGAAAGGGTTGGCCGACATCGAGCAGCTGGGGTTCCAGCTGGACCTGGTGATCGTGGACGAGGCCCACGTCTTTCGTAACTCGAGCACCAAGAGCCACGCGCTGGGTGAGCTGTTGTCACGCTGGGCGGACGCGTACGTCTTCCTTTCTGCTACTCCGGTGAACCTGCGCAACAACGATCTGTACAACCTTCTTGAGCTGTTGGTGCCCGGCGAGTTCCAGGATTTGGCGGACCTGCAGGAACGGATCGAACCCAACAGGGTCCTCAACCGGATCACAGGTTCACTGCTCGACGCCTCGATCAGCAACGCCACACGCCGCCGCTGGCTGTCGGACCTGTCCGACAGCACGTTCGGCCGGGTCATCGCCATGCGACCCGATTTCGCTCTGCTGTGCGAGATCCTGAAGGGACCACACCTGTCGCCGACCGACGTGGTCCAGGTGAAACGGATCTGCAGCGAGTTGGGCGGGCTCTCGGCCCAGGTGACCCGCACCCGCAAGGTCGAGGTCCAGGAGGACAAGGCGGTGCGGGAGCCGCGCCCCGTCCAGGTGCGTTGGACCCAGCCTGAGCGCGACTTCTATCAGGCATACCTGCAGTGGTGCATCGAGAGGGCGAGAGTCAAGGACACCCCGCTGCACTTCGGCATGCAGATGCCGCTCCGCCTCGCGGGCAGCTGTCTCCCCGAGGCGGCTGCGCTTGTTCTGACCTCGTGGCAGACACCAGCCGTGCACGATGAGGTAAACGCCACGGCCAGGCCGTCGGCCGCCGTGCGCGGTCCGGACCTGCCACCGTCGCCGCGGCTGCTGGAGCTTGCCGCCGGCATCGACGTGGACACGAAGCTCGAGCGGCTCCTACAGGTGATCGACGATCTGATCAGCCAGGGCAAGCAGGGACTCGTCTTCACATTTTCCCGTAGGACGTTGTCCTACCTCGAGCGCCACCTCCGAGGCCGGTGCAGGACCGCGGTCCTGCACGGTGGGGTGAGCAGGGACGACCGGGCCAGGGTCATGGCTGATTTCCGGGCGGGTGGTTACGACATCGTCGTGGCTACCAAGGTCGCGAGTGAAGGCCTGGACTTCGAGTTCTGCTCTGTCCTGGTCAACTACGACCTGCCGTGGAACCCCATGGAGATCGAGCAACGTATCGGTCGGATCGACCGGATCGGCCAGGCCGAGCAGAAGGTCGTGATCATCAACTTCACGACTCCGGGGACGATCGAGTCGGACATCCTCGAGCGGGTACTCACCAGGATCGGCATCTTCGAACACGCCATCGGGGCACTGGAACCGATCATCGAGAGCATGTGGCCCGACGTCGAGTCCTCCCTGCTCGACTTCGCGCTGACCCCAGCCCAACGCACGCAGCGCACCCAGGAGTTCCTGGCGGCCGTCGCCGAACAGAAACGGGCCGCTGACGAGATCGAGTCGGCGGCACCCCACCTCATCTCGAGTGACGGCGTCGACATCGAGGGCCTGGAGCCCGACCTGCTCGCATCCGGCCGGTATGTCGGCCAACATGAACTGGCCCTGCTCGTGAGCGACTGGGTGGGTAGCTACGACGGACGCTGCCAGATCATTGGTGACCAGGTGACCGTGATCGGCAACAGCGAACTCGCCGGCCACGTCCGTGACCTGGCACAACGGGGCGAAAAGACCAGGTCCGAAGTGGACCGCGTCGTCAGCGATTTGACACACCAGTTGCCGATTCAACTGTCCTTGGAGCAGGAGGCGTCCCGCACAAGCGGGGTGCCGCTCCTGGCGGCCAACCACCCGTTGGTACGGGCGGCGTTGGGCGTACCGGGGCACCGGCAGACCAGATTCTCCGCGATCACGATGCCGGCGCGCGACGCAGAGGTGGCCCCGGGCACCTACCTCGTCCATCTACGCATCGCCAACTGGAACGGTGTCCGGCCGTTGCACGAGATATGGACCGTCACCGTAGACGCCCGGACCCTGAAGGTCGCCGCCGACCTGGGTGACCGGCTGATGGCGGCTGTGGCAGCCGGAAGCCTGCAACCCGCGTGGTTCGACGGTTCGATCGACCTGCTCCCCGCGCTCGACGTGAGCAGTGACCTGCTGGTCCGACGGCAGATCCAGAGCCGGATCACCTTGGCCGCCGAGAACGAGGCGTTCCTCGCCTCGCGGCGGCTCAGCGTCGAGCAGGTCCATCAACGGCGGACACAGGCGTTGGAGGCACGCATCGCCACCCTTCGGGCCCGCGGCAGGCAGCGCATGGTGCCGCTCTTCGAGGCCCAGCGGCAGCGGGAAGACAACCGCTACGCGGGCCTTCTGCAGGACATATCGGCACGATCGACGGCCATGCTCAGTACCGAGGACCTGGCCGTCTGCGTAGTGGAGGTGCAGTAGGTGGCCAAGATCAGTGACGAGGAGCTTGCGTACGAGATCGCCACCAACCGAAGCTACCTGCGGGCGTTGGAGCGACGGCTTTCCCGCAAGAACCCGGAAATCTCCGTCACCGCGAACGAGCGCTACGTCGACAACGTCCCGCGAGGGGAGCGAGCAAGCGTCGGCCCCCTCTACGGCAGGGTCGGCCTTGCTGGTCCAGACAGAGATCTCGGGCACGCCTTCTACATCGGTACGCGGTACCTCAACAGCACGGACTGGGACTATCCAGTCATCAACTGGGCCGCACGGACAGCCAAGGTGTTCTTCGACCCCCACGCCACCCATGAACTCGACACGGACGTGGTGGTGCGCCGAACACTGACGGCGCGTGGGGCAGAGGTGGTGCACGCCTCCGACGACTGGGCGGTTGCGATGCCGGCCGACCAGTCGCCGTTCAAGCCAGGCAAGCTGCAGGTCCCTGCGGCACCGCCGCGCCGGCAGGCCGGGCGTCCCACTGGCTCGACGTCGTCACCTGCCCGAACCGCCACGTCGACAGACGACCCCGCCGGGCAGGTGCCCCGAACCCGGCAGGCCACGACACCCGCTCCGGTGCCCGGACCAAGCACACCAAGACAGGAGAAGCCACCGGCTGCCCTCGCACCGCCTCGGGCCGCAGTGGCGGGAAAGGGCCCCGCAGTCCGGCTGCCGCTGCCGGCCAGACCGGGGGACTTGGCAACATGGCAACCACACGCACCGCTCGTCGTCGCCTTCTCGGGGGACTCCCGGGCCGATCCCGAAGGCATCGCGGCCGTGCGGGCGGTCGAGATGGTGCGGCACCTGGCCCGCAAACAACGGCGCGTGCTTGTCGTGTCGGCATGGACCACCCCGCTGCCGAAGATCCTCGGCAGGATCGACACCGCGGCGGCGCTCGTCGGACTGGCCACCTCGAACGTATCCAAGATAATAACCGTCGTTCAGGACACCGAATGGCTGGTGAAAGTCGCCGGATATACCGGCTTCACGGACACCCGGGAGCCGGACGCCCTCGACGTGGGCCTCTACGTCAAGGACATCGTGGAGCAGGCCGTAGGACTGTGTCGCCGACGCCTGGGGTGGGCGCAGCGCGACGTACACCTCTCGGCGAAGCTTGAGGTCACCTACGAGGTGATCCGAATGGGCGGAGTGCCCACCGAACCATTGAAGCTCGGTCAGTACTCCTCAGAATGGATCGGGACGCTACCGCCTTTCGGAGCGGCCTGGGGGCAACTGCGATATCTCGCGCTGTTCGCCCAGTTGGTCACGTCGATCCGGGGCCCTGACAGCCAGAGGCCCTACGGCCACGTCATCGTCCACGGTGAACACGAGCTGTCGAGCCTGTCCTGTGCCGTCCTGCGGGCGAACAACCCCACCGCCCAGTGGACGATCCTCACCGAGCTGATCAGCCCCGGGTCTTCGGCCATCGATAGACGCCGCACGCTTCAGATCGTTGAACGCCTCGGCGTCCAGGACAGCCGCGGAGAAGTCGACGCGATCACCGTCCATGGCACCAGACTAAGCAGACACACTGTCGCCCTGCCCAGGCCGAAAGCCGCTCCCGCCGCACCACCCCGAGTCCACGACCGGGCACCCGAGCGGCGGCCCCAGCCGACTGAGCGGCGACAGCGGTCCGTATCAGCGGCGGCTGACCTGGAGAACGGCATGCGTGCCGTCGACGCGGTGCGTTACGCACTGCACGCCCCTCGTACGGAGGCGATGACCTCCGTACTCGCCACTCTCCAACCCGACCAGTACCGCCTGGTCACCCAACCACCGACGATGCCGCTGATCATCCAGGGGCACCCGGGTACCGGGAAGACAATTATCGCTGTGCACCGCGCGGGCTATCTGGTCAACGAGGAGACGACAAGGAGGGGCCCCATCCCACGGTTGCTCCTGCTTGGACCCACTGAACAGTACGTTCGCCACGTGTCACGGACAGTCCGGGAACTTGACCCGACCGGAGCCATTACGGTGAGGTCTCTTCCTGAATGGCTCACCGATCTCGCCGGCTTGGGCAGCACCACAGTCCAGCTGGGTGAGGGAACGGCCGAGGACGTCGGCGGCTTCATCGTGGCGTTGGCGAAGAAGGCGGTACTGGAGTGCCGAGACCAGCCGGAATGGCGGGCGAGCCGGCTGGCCGACAAGGTCAAGATGACCTACGAGGTCATCCGCAGCAGCGACCCACACAGGGCGCCGCCGACCAGCCAGACCGAGCAGCGGTGGATCGAGGCGCTCCCACCGTTCCCGAAGGCGTGGGGGAAACGTCGCTACCTTCCACTCTTCGCGCAACTGGGTCTGCTGCTCAGCGACAAACGGTCCAGGTACGAACACATCGTCGTCGACGAGGCCCAGGATGTCTCGGAACTCGAATGGGAGATCATCCAGGCTCACAACGCCGGCGGACGATGGACGATCGTCGGAGACCTGAACCAACGCCGCCGATTGGACATCAACCACCTCGACTGGCACGACCTGGCGAAGCGACTTCACATACTTCCCGATGCCCAACTGTTCCAACCTGAGGTTGTGGAACGGGGATATCGGTCCACCCAGCCGATCCTCGACTACGCCAACCGCCTGCTGCCACCCGACGAGAACCAACCCTGTTCGCTCCAGACCGACGGGCCGGAACCATCCGTCATCCGAGCCAGCACGCCCGGCAAGCGCGACCTTCGGGCCGTCGGTGAGGCGAGCAGGCTACTCGACGCGTATCCCGGCGGTACGGCAGCGATCATCACCACCGATCCGGACGCCATCGAGAAACTGCTCCTCGCCAACAGGTGGCGGCGGACAGACACGACAACGGGTTCGGGTGACTGGACCAGCGAGGGACGCCGGCTTGCCGTCCGCACCCCCGATTCGGCGAGGGGTGTCGAGTTCGACGGGGTAGTGGTCGTGGAGCCGCGCTACTTCGTACGACAGGAGGAGTTCGCCGGGACCCTGTACACGAGCCTGACCAGGGCGAACCGCGAACTCGTCGTGGTGCACAGCAAGCCACTGCCTGAACCGCTCACACAACGCTGACCGCCTTCGAAGCCACAGCGGTCGGGCCGGGTAGCTGGCCGCACCGCCATCGCCCGGGCGGAGTGCAGTCGCTCACCCCTCGATTCGGCGCGATCCCAGAGCCCGCACCAATTCATCGATCAACGCCGGGTCCTCCTCCAGCATCCGCCTGATGCTGTCGCTCACCTGCTCCGGGCCGAGCGCGCTCTCCGAGTTCAGTTCCTCGGCCCCGACGTTGAGCAGCACCCTCGCCTGTACCTCGTTGAACAGTCGTCCGTCCTCGGTGAGCAGTTGCGCCATCATCGCCGCGACGAAACGCTCCCTCGCTTCCGCCTCGCTGCCCCCGGCGCTGAAGCTCTCAAGCGCCGCAACCAGTTCTGGCGACGGTTCCCCGCCCACAGTCGAGGTAACCCAGATCGGACCCGCCTCCGGGGCCGATTCGGCGGCGATGGCACCACGAGAGGTTCGTTTTCCCGACACAAAGTTCCACGTCGACCGCATGGCGGGGAGCGCCTGGTTGTTCCATGTCGACTTCACCGCTGGCACCGCCTGCTGGGTCAACGCGGTCTTCGCAGCAGGCAGCGCCTGCTGCACCAGCCACCGCTCGACATGCGGCGCGGCCGCCATGGCAGCCCTCGCGGCGGCTTCCAGGGCGAGCGTCTTGACCAGATCCTTGAATTCCGACGACTCTCGCCCCGGCCCTGCCGAACCCGTGCTGTCACCGTCCGGGATGAACGTGCCGTGGTCAACGAGCTTCCCGGCGTCATTGTATAGATTTTGGTGAAGTCCGCCCGCTTTGGACACTCCTGGGATCAGCCCATCGGGATACTCGAACCGGCCTCTGACGCTAGCCATCGCACACCATGAACGGCACTGTATCGAAGTCCCCTAGGCGCTGGAATCATACGAACGCCACTGCCCCGACCGATTTCCGGTCGGGGCATTCTGCGTGTCCGTCGCCCCTACGGGGGTCTGCGGACGTCGCCGACCTTCGTCAGACCGGCTCGCCGCCGATGCCGATCTCGTTGCCGTCCGGGTCGCGGAAGGTGGCCTTGCGGACGCCGTTGTCGTAGGTCTCGCGCCCGGCCGGCTCCAGGCCGCGCTCGGCGATCTGGGCGATACGGGCGTCGAAGTCGCTGACGAAGACGGTGTGCATGGCGTGCCCGGCATGGTCGGGCCGCACCTCGATGAACAGATACCGGTGCTCGGCGAGTTCCCACACCGCCTCGGTGTCGTTCGGTAGGAACGATGGCGGGGCGCCGAGGAGTCGCTCGTACCAGGCCGCCGCGGCGGCGTAGTCGCGAACGGGAATGCCCGCGAACAGATCTACGGTCATGACGCCATGCTAGGTGCCCGGCCCGGGAAGATCAGAAAAATGACGATCGCCATGGTGCGGCGGTCGGCCGTACGACGATGCTGGCCCTCCGTTCGGCCGATATCCGCCGCTGGCGCCCGAGTGGGGCGGCACCAGCCCCTGACGGCCTCATAAGCTCCACGGGCCCTATTGATCAACCCCACGGAGGAACCCGGTAATGCCCAAGCAACTCGCCCGACGCTGGCTTGCCGGGTTCGTCGTCGTAGGCGTGCTCCTCGCCGCCTCCGCCATCCCCGCCTTCGCCGCCCCTGCCGCCGGGGACCTCGATTTCTTCGCCCATGATGTGGTTGTCGCCCCCGGCGGCCCTGCAAAAGGATCGAACCTCTTTGCCCGCCCCCGCGCCAGCAACTCGGAGTGGGGCGAATACACCGTGACGGTGGACCGGAGCAAGGTCGCTGGCTTCGCCGACGTGCGGGACGCCAACAGTGCTGCCCCCTGCACCGAGTCGGGTGCGATCCTCACCTGCAAGGTGGTGGCGGAGGAAAACGACTACTACACGTACATCACCATGGTCAACCTGGTCGTGCGGGCGAAGAAGAGCGCCATGCTCGACCAGCAGGGCGAAATCAAGTTCACCATCACCGATGGCGGCGGCGGTTCGGCCACCTACCACTCGAGCGTCAGTATCGGTGAGGGCGTGGATCTCGCCGGCATCGAGCAAAGGCTCGAGCTGACAGGCCCCCTCGGCGGCACGCTCGACGTCCCGCTCACGGTGGCGAACCGCGGCGAGAAGGCCGTCAACAGCGTGGTGCTGTTCTTCGAAGGCGGCTACGGTTACGGCCCGTCGAAGCGGTACAAGAACTGTGAGTACAGCCCCGCCGACGCCTTCCGCCACGCCTTCGCCTGCCGGTTCCCCAACCCCATCGAGCCGGGCGGCGCCGCACGGCTGGACTCCAGCTTCGGTTTCACAGTGCCGACCGACGATCCGGCCCCGAACGGTCACACCGGCGTGGCGCGCTGGTTCACGCCGGCAGACTGGGAGGAGTTCCAGTCCTTCAACCCGGCGCGACTTGGCCAGCAGGGCACCGAGGGGGAGCTGAGGCTTGAGCCGGTTGGTCTGCAAAGCAGGTCGCGGCAGACAGACGTCAACGACCAGAACAACGGTACGGGGATGAGACTCCAGGTCAGCGGTGACCAGGGGGCTGAGGTGGCGGCGCTCGTGACGCCGACGACCGCGACCGGAGAGGTCGGTGCCACGGTGGCGTTGAAGGTCGGCTACGTCAACAACGGCCCGGCGGCTGTCAACGTTGACGGAGCCAAGGATCTCCGGGCCCGTACCGTGCTCTCGCTGCCGAGTGGCGTCACGGCCGTACGCGTTCCGATGACCTGCTCGAGCCACGGCGACTGGGTGCCTGGAAAGCTTGGCGCCAAGGTGTACCACTGCATCGAGCACAAGCGCCTGGCGCAGGGCGAGAAGATGGGGTACGAGTTCGGAGTGCGCCTCGACGAGGCCGGGACCCGGGCCGCCCAGGTGCAGCTGACCTTCGACGCGGGCGTGGACCTCAACCCTGCCAACGACAGCGCGAAGGTCACCATCATCGCGAGCGCTGACGGCGGGAGCGAGAACCCCGGCGGGGATGACGGCCAGGGGGGCGGGGACACCGATGGCTCGCTGCCGATCACGGGTGCCAAGGCCGGCCTGACCGCCGCCATCGGTGGCGTACTGCTCGCCGCCGGCGCTGCGGGCTTCGTGGCGACCCGCCGCCGCAGGAACCGCTTCGTCGCCTGATCTACTCGCTGCACCAGCGGTGCCCCGTCGACCTCAGGTCGTCGGGGCACCGCTGTGCGTCTCATGACCTGCCGTGACTCTGCACGGTCGTCGCCCTGGCATGCCGCAGCAGCTAGTGATCTCGGTCGAGGCGGAGGAAGCGCGACAGCAGTTGCCTGAACTCGTGCGGGTGCTCGATCGCCGGCACGTGCCCGCATCGGTCGAGCACGTGCAGACGGGCATCGTTCAGGTATTCGAGCAGGGGCTGGGCTGCCGTCTCGATCGGGGTGATCCGGTCCTCGGCGCCGTGAACGAGCAGCACTGGCGCGCGCACCGCTGCCAGCGTTTGCGCCGAGAGGGTGAGGTCGTCGACCCACCGTGCCCTTGGTGGAGGGAACAACGACGCGAATGCGGCCTCCCCCGTTCGCATCGCGGCCGCACGAGCGTCGACGGCCGAATCGGTCACGAGCGCTTGGTCGAGGACGAGGCGACTGAGCATGTCGCGTGCCCCGAGCGGGCCGGCGGGGGCGGCCCAGACCGCGTCGAGGTCGGCGGAGAGCGGCGCCCCGGGGGCGCCCATCGTCGAGACCGCCACGACACGGGTGACCTGCTGGGGGCGCGTGGCCGCCAACGCCAGCGCCACGGCGCCGCCCATGGAGTGACCCACCACGGCGTAGTACTCGATACCGAGAGCATCCATCAGGCCCGCGGCCTGCTCCGTCCACAGCCGGAGCCCACCCCTGGAGCCCGCCGGGATGGGTGTACGGCCGAACCCCGCCTGGTCCGGCGCCACCAGGTGCCAGGACGCGCCCAGCGCCTGCGCCGTCGTTGCCCAGGCTCCGGACCCGGTGGTGCCGGGTCCGGAGCCGTGCAGCATCAACACCGCGGGCCCCGCGCCGCTCTCCAGGACGTGGACGGGGGAACCGTCCACTGTGACGGTCCGAAGTGCGGTCACCAGGGCAGGCCAGGTGTGCTCATGCCGAGGCGGGGTCGACGGACTTCGAGAAGAGCTCCATCATCGCCCTGCCGAACTGCGGCATGTCGGGCCATCCCCGGCAGGAGACGAGGTTGCCGTCCACGACGTCGGGAGCGTCGATGACCGTCGCGCCCGCGTTCTCCATGTCACCGGTGATGGGGGGAAAGCACGCCGTCTTCCGACCCTTCAGCAGCCCGTACACCGCTGGCACCTGCGCGCCGTGGCACACCAGCGCGATGGGAAGGTTGCGCGCGAAGAAGTGCTCGGTGATGCGCCTGACGTCGGCGTCGACCCGGATCCACTCGGGAGCACGTCCCCCGGGAATGATGAGGGCGTCATAGCGCTCGACGTCGACCTGGGCCCAGGGCACGTCGACCGGCAGCTTGCGGCCGTTCTTCTCCACGTAGGCGTCGGAGTTGGGGTCGAACTCGTGGATGACCAGTTGCACGTCACGCATCGTCCGTGACGAGACGTCGACGTCCCAGCCGCCCTCCTGCACGCGGTAGTAGGGATACATGGTGTCGAGCTCCTCGGCGGCGTCGCCGGTCAGGAGCAGCGCTCTGGGCACCTGCTTCTCCTCGCATCTGGGGGCGGGTGAGGTGGATCCAATCCGATCCGATCAGGATTGGGTTAGCATTCCTGGGCCCAGCGCGCTCGTCAAGCCTCTACCGACATTGCGCCGGCGTCCTCGATCTCGTCGAACACTCGTCTGAAACGTTCGCCGGATCGCAAGATGTGGCGACGCATCGCGTAGGCGGCGGCGTCGGGGTCACGCGCGGCGATCGCGGCCACAACCTCCTCGTGCTCGGCCATGGCCAGGTGCGTGACCTGGGTGTCGTGGTGAAGCCGGAAGAGGTGCACGTGGCTGTGCAGGCGAGCGAGCGCTTCGCGGATGACCTGGTTCTCCGCGCTCAGGGCGACGAGATCGTGAAAGGCGGCGTCGCGTAGTCCGAAGGCGCCGTAGGCCATCGGCCCGCTGCCCCCCTCCAGCTCGGCCATCTCCTCCAGCATCCGTCGCAGTCCGGCCACCTGCTGCGAGGATGCGCGTTCGGCGGACCTACGGGCCGCCGCCGGCTCAAGGAGCAGGCGGACCTCGAGCATGTCCTCGAATCGGTGCCGGGTGATCTGCGGGGGGATGCGGTAGCCGGCATGGGGTACCCGCACGACCAGGCCCTCTGCCTCCATCCGGTTGAGAGCGTCCCGGATCGGTGTCTGTGAGACCCCCAGCTCCCGCGCCAGGACGTCGATCGTGACGCGGGAGCCAGGCTCGATCCGTAGCGACATCAGCTGTCCGAGCAGCGTGTCGTACACCTCGTCGGCAAGCCGGCCGCCAGATCTTCCCGGCGGCGTTCCGCCCGTCACGGACCTGCGGCCCCGCACGATCATCGCTTCGTCGTCCATCGTGACGTGAGGTCCCTTCTTACGCCTTCGCGAGCCTATTGACACCAGTCACAACGCTGCGGCATGCTGACGCCCCAACTCGATCGTATAGGAAAAGTGACTGTCGCCCGCCATCCTGCACCTCGCGGCACCGCCCGTCACGGCTCTACTTCGATCACCTGGAACTCCACGAGCATGCTCGACGTCCTGCTCGGTTCGTCACCGGGTCGCAGCTGGACCGAAGCACTTCTCGACGGCGTGAAGATCCGGTACGTCGCGGCGTACTCGGGACGCCGGTCCGCGGGGTCGGTCCCCGCGACAGCCCGGCGACGTGTCTGAACAACCCAGCAACTGCTCGGCGAAGCACATAGCGAGGCCTTAGAAGTCCCCACCCAGAAAGCAGGCAAGAAGATGCGGTTTCCGAAGCGAATAGGACAAACGTCCAATCCCGGGCGAAGGGTGCGGCTGGCGACGGCGGCCATGCTGCTGGTGGCCACCACCGTGACGGCCTGCGGCGACAGCAAGGACGACGGCGCGAAGACGAGCGCCCCGAAGGCACCGGCGACCATCCCGGAGCTCACCAAGGATCCGCTGACCCTCAGCTTCATCTGGTTCGACTGGCCCCCTGCGAAGGCACTCGAAGACTTCGCGAACGCGGAGTACAAGAAGGAACGGCCGAACGCGACCATCAAGGTCAACACCGTGCCGAACGCGAACTGGCACGACGCGATGTTCACCCAGTTCGCCGCGCGCAAGACCGACTTCGACATCGCGATCCTGGACTCGCAGCACATCGGTGAGGCCGTGACCAACGGCAACATCCTCGACCTCACCGACTTCGTCAAGTCGAACATCGACGTCAATGCCTACAACCCGTACCTCCTGGCCGCCTACGGCCAGTTCCCCCAGGCGGAGACCGGCAAACGCGACGAGAACGCCAGCCTGTACGGACTGCCGCTGCTCGGCGACACCTGGACGATGATCTACCGCAAGGACCTGATCGGCGACAAGCCACCGCAGACCTGGGACCAGATGATCTCGGCCGCCGAGAAGTGCCAGGCGGACAACCCCGGCATCAGCGGGCTGGCCTTCCACCAGGCAAACGGCTCCGACGCCGCGGCCGTAACCTACAACACGGTCAACGGCGTCTACGGCGGCAACCTCTGGGACCCCAAGGCCCGCAAGATCGACGGCGTCCTCAACGACGCCGCTGGCCAGGAGGCGATGGACGTCCTGGTCAACAAGATGAAGCCGCTGACCGCCAAGGGCTCCGGCAACTGGTTCATCGACGAGGTCAACGCGGCTGTCGCCCAGGGCAAGGCCTGCATCGCGTTCAACTGGATCGCCGCGAGCGGCGGCCTGCTCGATCCGAAGCAGTCGACGCTCGGCACCACGCGGGAGCAGATTCTCGACAAGCTGGGCTTCGCCACCCTGCCGAGCCAGAAGACCAACCTGGTCCCGCTCGGCGGTATGGGGATGCACGTCTCGGCCTACTCCGCCAGCGCGAACCAGGCCGAGGCCCTGAACTTCATGAAGTGGTTCGAGCAGGCTGACGTCCAGAAGAAGTGGGCTGCGGCCGGCGGCGTGCCAGCGCGTACCGACGCCCTGCAGTCGCCCGAGTTCCTCAATGCCGGGCCGTTCAACAAGGTGTACGCCGACTCGGTGCCGCGGATGCGGGACATGTGGAACGTACCGGAGTACGCGCGCCTCGTCGACATCGAGAACACCAACGTGAACGCGGCACTCAACGGGGCGAAGAAGCCGAAGGACGCGCTCGACGACATCGCCAAGGAGCAGCAGGGCGTGCTCGACTCCAGCAACCGCAAGGGTGGCGGCGGACTGTGAAAGACCCCGCCCCGCTGACCACCGACCACCCCGGGCAGGTGGTGTCTGTGACGCCACCTGCCCCGGGGCGGTCCCGCCGGCTGAGCGACCGCTGGCTCGCCGTCACGTTCATCTCCCCCGCGATGCTGCTGTTGCTCGCCATGTCGGTGTTCCCGTTGCTGTGGTCGTTGTACCTGTCCTTCACCGACTACTCGGCCACCCGCGGCGGGCCGGCCCATTTCATCGGGTTCGGGAACTACACAGCGATCCTGACGTCGGCGCAGGTCCACACGAGGGCCCTGACGACCTTGGTCTACGTGGTCGGCGCGGTCGGCCTGCAGACCGTGCTCGGTTTCGGCATCGCCTACCTGATCTCCCGGCGCACGCACGGGAGAGGAGTGCTGACCACGCTGTTCCTGGTTCCGATGATGCTGTCGCCGGTCGTGGTCGGGCTGTTCTGGCGGTTCATGCTCGACGCGCAGTTCGGCGTGGTCAACAGCATGCTCGGCTCGGTCGGTCTGGGGCAGGTGGAGTGGCTCACCCGTCAGCGGACCGCACTGATCTCCCTGATCGTTGTCGACACCTGGCAGTGGACGCCGTTCATCATGCTCATCGCGCTCGCCGGCCTCAGCGCGGTTCCCAAGTACCTGTACGAGGCGGCCTCGATCGACCGGGCGTCCGAGTGGTTCCGATTCCGCACCATCACTCTTCCGCTGGTGTGGCCGCTGCTTCTCATTGCCGTGATGTTCAGGGCCATCGAGGCCTTCCGGCTGTTCGACCTCGTCTACATCCTCACCAACGGAGGCCCCGGCGTCTCCACCGAGACGTTGTCGTTCCACATCTACAAGGTCGCGTTCCTGGGCTTCAACACCGGAACCGCCTCGGCGTACGGGATCCTCATGGTCCTCGTCGTCATCGTCCTCACGCAGCTCTACCTGCGCTACCTGAACAAGCTCAAGGAGGACTGATGGCCGTCTCCGTCGACGAGGCCGTGTCCACAGGCCCGGCCCGGGATCACGCTCCCCCGGCGCGCCGCCTTGGCGGTCGCGGGCGCTCCGTGCTGGAGGTCGTGCTGCTGACCGTGCTGGCCGTGGTGATGCTCTTTCCAGTGCTGTGGATGCTCGAGACGTCGATCAAGGAGAACCGGGACGTCTACGCCATCCCGGCCAAGTTCTTCGACTTCGACGTCACCATGGCCCACTTCAAGGACGTGTTCGTCGCCCCCGACGGTGGTCGCACCGCCTTGTCCGTCTCGTTCTTCAACTCGGTGGTGGTCGCCGGTGTCTCCACGTTGCTGGCCACCGTGCTGGGGGTCCCGGCGGCCTGGGCCTACTCACGCTTCGCCGTGAGAGCCAAGAAGGACCAGCTGTTCTTCATCCTGTCCACCCGCTTCATGCCGCCGGTGGTGGTCGTGATCCCGATCTTCCTGATGTACCGCGAGTTCGGACTCATCGACAACAAGCTCGGCCTGATCCTCATCTACGCCGCCTTCAACGTCCCGTTCACGATCTGGATGATGAAGGGGTTCGTCGACGAGGTGCCCGCCGAGTACGAGGATGCCGCCATGCTCGACGGCTACACCCGTCTGCAGGCGTTCTGGCGATACACCCTGCCGCTGCTCGTGCCCGGCATCGCCGCGACGGCGGTGTTCGCACTCATCTTCTCGTGGAACGAGTTCGTGTTCGCCACCTTCCTCACCTCCAGCGACAGCGTGCGGACGGCCCCACCGGCCATCGCCGGCCTGATCGGCGGCACCACCACGGACTGGGGTCTCGTGGCCGCCGCCTCCGTGGTGTTCGCCCTACCGGTGCTGGTCTTCGCGTACCTGGTGCGCAAACACCTCATCGCCGGTGTGACGCTCGGGGCGGTGCGACGCTGATGGCGGGCATCGAGGTGACAGCGCTGCACAAGCGCTACCCGGACGGGACGGTCGCGGTTGATCACGTGGACCTGTCCATCGGCCACGGCGAGCTGTTCGTGATGCTCGGCCCTTCGGGTTGCGGCAAGACGACGACGCTGCGGGCCATCGCCGGCCTGGAGAGGCAGACCGCGGGCGACATCCGCATCGGCGACACGCTTGTCAACGACCTGCCGCCGGCGGAACGCGACATCGCCATGGTGTTCCAGTTCTACGCTCTCTACCCGCATCTGCGAACCCGCGACAACCTGGCGTTCCCCCTGCGGGCCGAGGGACTGCCCAAGCCGGAGGTGCACGCGCGGGTCACCGAGGCCGCCCGGCTGATGCGGCTCGGCCCGCTCCTGGACCGGCGACCGCGCCAGCTGTCCGGCGGGGAGCAGCAGCGTGTCGCGCTCGCCCGCGCCCTGGTGCGACGACCGCGTGCCTTCCTCATGGACGAACCGCTCACCAACCTGGACGCGGAGCTGCGGGCCGACATGCGCACGGAGATCAAGCACCTGCAGGGGGAACTGGGCGCGACGATGGTCTACGTCACCCACGACCAGGTCGAGGCGATGTCGCTCGGTCACCGGATCGCCATCCTCAACAAGGGCCGCGTGGAGCAGATCGGCACCCCGCTGGAGGTCTACGACCGTCCGGCGAGTCTTTTCTGCGCCGCGTTCATCGGCTCTCCGCCGATGAACCTGATCGAGGTGGAGGTGGTCGACGGGAAGCTGCACAGTCAGGGTGGACTGGTTCTCCCGCCACCGCCCGGCCTGCCACGCGACCGCCGCCTGGTCGCAGGCGTCCGGCCGGAGGCGCTGGAAGTCACCGCACCCGAGGCGGAAGGCTCGATCCCGGCCCGGGTGGTCTCGGTGGAGTGGCTGGGCGACGAAGTCATCTACGTGGTCGACCACGGCGGCCAACGTGACGTTCGGGTCCGGATGCCACCGACTGTTCGTTTCGCCGCTGAAGCAAAGGTCGGGCTGCGGCACACCGGCGGAACCCCGACGGTCTACGACGTGAGCACGGAAGAGCTGGTGGCCTGATGGGAACCGTTGCAGCACACGGGCTGCGCAAGTCCTTCGGCAAGGTCCAGGCGCTGGACGGGGTGACGCTGGACGTGCCGGACGGCTCGTTCTTCGTCGTGCTCGGGCCTTCCGGGGCGGGTAAGACGACGACCCTACGGGCGATCGCCGGCCTGGAGAAGCTCGACGCCGGGTCGGTGCACCTGGACGGGCGGGACGCGACCCGCGACGCCCCGGCCGAACGCGACCTGGCCATGGTCTTCCAGAGCTACGCCCTCTACCCGCGCCACACCGTGTACGAGAACATCGCTTCGCCGCTGCGGGCCCGGCGCTGTTCGTCGGGCGAGATCGCGGCCGCCGTCGAGCAGATGTCCAGCCTGCTGCACATCGAACGTCTGCTGCAACGTCGGCCCGCGCAGTTGTCGGGCGGTGAGATGCAGCGTGTCGCCCTGGCCCGGGCGCTGGTCCGTAGCCCGCGCGCGTTCCTCATGGACGAACCGCTCACCAACCTCGACCTCAAGCTCCGCGTCGAGATGCGCACCGAGCTCACCCGCATCCACCGGAGCCTCGGAGCGACCTTCGTCTACGTGACGAACGACCAGGTCGAGGCCCTGTCCATGGCCGATCAGGTCGCGGTCCTCAAGGAGGGCAAGGTGCAACAGGTCGGAACGCCGACCGAGGTGTACGAGCGTCCCGCCAACCAGTGGGTCGCCGGATTCGTCGGGAGCCCACCGATCAGCCTGCTCGCCTGCCGCGCCGAGGGAGATCGCCTGGTCGGTGCGGACGGCTGGACGCTGCCACGGCCCCGCTGGACCACGGCTGAGGACGGTCGTGAGCTGCTGTTGGGCCTGCGCGCGGAGGACCTGTCAGTCGAGCGACGTGGGGACGTGTCGTTGTCGGGCGAGCTTTACGGGCTTGAGCCGCTCGGTGACCGAACGGTGGTCGACGTCCGGGTGGGGACGGAGATCCTCAAGGTCAAGGCGCGACCCACAGTCACCGGGACGCCGGGCGAGCGCCTGCAGGTCACTGTCGACCTGGACCGTGCGCACCTGTTCGATGCGGGCACCGGGTTGTCGCTGTCCGAGGCGGGGCGGTAACGGCGACGGGCGGCGACGGCGACATGCGCCGACACGTGGCATTCGAGCCTCAGCGGCCCGCCGTCAGCGCGAACGGCCTGACGGCGCTGCGACGGCCATGGTCCGCGCAGGCGATCGGCGGCGCGGGGCGAGGCCGCATTCGACCCGCTCGGCAACCTCGCCCCGACGAGGGCGGGTGACCCGTCCGTCTACGCACGCAGCGATCGCTGACGCACGCCGGACATCACGAAGAAGATCACAGGAGGCGACGCGATGAGTGACCCGATGAACGTGCTGGCTCCCGAGCATCGGCGGCTCCGGATCGGCGACGCCTGGCGCGACGCCGCAAGCGGAGCCACCTTTGCCGTCGAGGACCCGGCCACCGGCAAGACCATCGCCGAGGTGGCCGACGCCGATGTCGTTGACGGGCTCGCCGCCCTGGACGCGGCGAGCACGGCAATGGCGCAGTGGGCGGCTACCCCGCCGCGGAAACGGTCAGAGTTGTTGACAGCGACGTCCCGGGCACTGACCGAGCGATCCGAGGAGGTCGCCCGGCTGATAACGCTCGAGATGGGCAAGCCGCTCGCCGAGGCTCGGGGTGAGGTGGCATACGGCGCCGAGTTCTTCCGTTGGTTCGCCGAGGAGGCGGTGCGCGTCGAGGGGCGCTACAGCGTCGCTCCCGCTGGCGGGTATCGCATCCTCACCGTGCCGAAGCCGGTCGGACCGTGCGTCTTCGTGACGCCCTGGAACTTCCCGTTGGCGATGGGTGCCCGCAAGATCGCTCCCGCGCTGGCGGCGGGCTGCACGACGATCACCAAGCCAGCAGGTCAGACGCCACTCACCATGCTGCTGCTGGCCCGCATCATGGAGGAGGTCGGCGTTCCCCCCGGCGTCGTCAACGTGGTGACCACAAAACGCTCCGGCGCGGTGGTCTCGGCACTGCTGGCCGACGGTCGGACCCGCAAGCTCTCGTTCACCGGGTCGACAGAGGTCGGGCGCGTGCTGCTCCGACAGGCCGCGGACAACGTGCTGCGTACCTCGATGGAACTGGGCGGCAACGCGGCCCTGATCGTGTGTGCCGACGCCGACCTCGACGTCGCGCTCGACGGCGTGATGGTGGCCAAGATGCGCAACATCGGGGAGTCCTGCATCGCGGCCAACCGGATCTACGTCGAGGAGCCGGTGCGCGAGGAGTTCACCACGCGCTTCGCCGAGCGGATGGGCGCACTGTCGGTGGGCCATGGTCTCGACGACGGCGTGGACGTCGGGGCGTTGATCGACGAGGCCTCGGTGACCACAATCGATGGGCTCGTCGCCGACGCTGTCGATCGCGGGGCCCGGGTCCTGGTGGGCGGCGAACGTCCGGACGGGCCGGGCCACTTCTACCCGCCCACCGTCCTCGTCGACGTACCCGAAGACGCGCAGATGCTGAAGGCGGAGATCTTCGGCCCGGTGGCGCCGATCATCTCGTTCACGTCCGACGACGAGGTGATGGCGAAGGCCAACGACACCGAGCACGGCCTGGCCGGATACGTCTTCACCCGCGACCTCCAGCGGGCACTCCGGTTCAGCGAGGGGCTGGATACGGGAATGCTCGGCATCAACCGTGGCCTGATCTCGGATCCGTCGGCTCCGTTCGGTGGCGTGAAGCAGTCCGGGATCGGCAAGGAGGGGTCGCACGAGGGCATCCTCGAGTACCTCGACCTCACCTACGTGGCGATCGACCTACCATGACCGGCCTGCTGCCCCGGGCGCCCGCCGACCAGCACATCGCCGCCGACGTTCCGGAGAGGCACTGACATGCTTGAGACCGTCCGCGGACCACGCCAGCTGATAGTGGGCGAAGGGGTCGCGCAGAACATTCCACGAGTGGTGGCCGAGAGCGGCTCGCGAGTCCTCATCGTGACCGACAAGGTTCTGCTGGGGCAGCCCGGCGTGGCCGAGATCGTGGCCGCCGTGCGGGAGAGGGTCGAGGCCGTCGAGGTCTTCTCCGACGCGACTCCAGACGTGCCACTCTCCGATGTCGCCCTGGCCGTCTCGGTGGCCGCCGAGGTGGATGCCGACGTGATCCTCGCCATCGGGGGTGGCACGGTGATCGACCTCGCCAAGATCGTCGGCGTCATCCGCCGCCACGGTGGGACGCCGCGCGACTTCTACGGCGAGTCGAAGGTGCCGGGGCCGACGATTCCTCTCGTCGCGGTCCCGACGACATCAGGCACCGGCTCGGAGCTCACACCCGTCTCGGTGTTGACCGACCCGGACCGCGAGCTGAAGGTGGGGGTCTCCAGCGTCCACATCGTGCCCGACTTCGCCATCGTCGACCCCGAACTCACCTACACCTGTCCTGCGAGCGTCACCGCCCACTCCGGCATCGACGCGTTGTGTCACGCGGTGGAGAGCTACACCGCGCGACCCCGGGCCCACGGGCCGCGCGACCCGGTGGAGCAGGTCTTCCTCGGCCGCAACCCGATCACCGACCACTACGCGCTCCTGGCCGCGGAGCGGATCGCCCGTAGCTTGCGTCGTGCTGTCCGAGACGGAGGCGACACGGACGCGCGCGCGGACATGTCCTATGGGTCGATGCTGGCCGGGCTCGCCTTCTCCCACGCGGGCAACGCTGCCCCGCACGCTCTCCAATACCCCATCGGCGCGGCCACGCACACGCCGCACGGCCTGGGCGTCGGGCTGCTACTGCCCCATGCCCTGGCGGCGGCCAAGGACGCCATCAGCGACCGGTTGGCCATCCTCGCCGGGGTGTGCGGGCTCGACGTGACGGACGCATCGGATGCCGAGGCCGCGGATACGTTCCTCACCTGGCTCGACGGGCTCCTTGCCGACATCGGTATCCCTCCCACCTTGGCGGACATCGGCGTGGCACGCGCCGACCTCCCGCGCTTCGCGGAGATGGCCGGTGGAGTCACCCGCCTGATCCAGAACCATCCAGGCCCGACCGACACCGCCAGCCTGACCGCGATCCTCGAAGCGGCCTGGGCCGGGGACCGGACCCGACACGTCCTGACTCCGAGCGGAGATGGTGGCGGTCGCTCTCCGTCTCGATGAACCGGCTGAGCTACCGGAGCGCCTTCCCATGAATCCGCTACACGCCGGCGGGTGGTCTCTTAGGCTGCGGGGCGAGCGCTCAGTTCGATGAGAGCGTCACGGTGGCACTGCGCGGGCCGGTCGTCGGGCGCTCCTCTCGGCGGGCGACTCTCCCACTACCTCGGTGGCCGTGGAGCTGTCGCGATGGCGCGTGACGCCGCGCTCCGTTCGCGGTCAGCGGCCGAGCCCGGCTACCGGTGAGGAGCACCAATGGCGCAGCGCGAACAGCACCATCCGGAGATCGTCGTCGGACTGGTGGCGACCCCGCCGGACCACCCGGCCCGCGTGGCCGCGCAACTCGTCACCGAGTTGGCCGACCGGCTGACCGAGCGGGTGAGCGCGGACGTGCGGTGGACCGTCCGGGAAGGCTGGGGAGACGTGGCACCGCGCCGCGACGGCGGCGCCGAGGCCCTGCTCGACGATCTTGCTAGACGGCGCACCGTCGACCAGTGGGATCTCGCAATCTGCCTGACCGACCTGCCGCTGCATGCCGAGCGGGTGCCGCTGGTCGCGCAGATCTCCGTCCGGCGCCAAGTTGCGATGATTTCCCTGCCCGCGCTGGGACTGGCACAACTGCGCGCGGCCCGCACGGCCGTTCCGGATCTGGTGAGGCGGCTGCTGACCGACGCTCCCGACCAGCGGGTGCCGCCGGCCGGCTGGGCACCGGCCGAGATGACACGCCGCGTTCCCGCCACCCACCGAGTGGTCGGCGAGGCCGACGCCGGTGAGCGGCGCTACGTCGCCTCGGGGCTGATTGGCCGGGTGCGGCTGTTGGCCGGAATGGTGCGAGCCAACCGCCCGGGACGCGCCCTGCTGGGCCTGTCCAAGCTGCTGGTCGGCGCGTTCGGCACGGCCGCGTTTGCGCTCACGACGGACACCATCTGGCAGATGGGCGATGCGCTCGGCGGACTCCGACTCGCCGTGATCATGCTGCTCGGGCTGACCGCATTGGTGGTCTGGCTGATCGTCGCGCACGACCTGTGGGAGAAACCAAGCCGCGAGACACCGGCTGAGCTGGCACGGCTGTTCAACCTGGGTACGATCCTCACCCTCACTTTGGCCACTGCGGTGTCCTACGTGGTGCTGTTCGTGGGAACGGTGCTCGTCGGATCGTTGCTGATCGACACATCCGTGCTGGAACAGGTCCTGGGGCGGCCGGTCAATGTCACCGACTATCTGACGCTGGCATGGATCACCAGCTCGCTTGCCACGGTCGGCGGTGCGATCGGCTCCGGGCTGGAGAACGAGGAGACGGTCCGAGCTGCCGCTTACGGCTACCATCCCGAACCAGGCGGCTGGCGGGACGAGAAGGACGGCAGCCACAACGGTAGGTAGCGGCCGCTGGACCTACAACATCTCCAGCGGCTGCGGGCCGGTCGGCGGTGGGAACGCGGTGTCGAGTTCCGCCACGTCCTCGTCGGTCAGCCGCAGGTCTCGCGCTTCCGCGTTCTCCCGGACGTGTTCCGACCTCGACGATCGGGGGATCGCCGCGACCATCTCCTGCCGTAGCAGCCAGGCCAGCGCCACCTGAGCGGGCGTGACCCCGTGCCGGGCGGCGACCTCCGCGACCTGAGGGTGGCCGAGCAGTCGGCCCTGCTCGATCGGCGAGTACGCCATCACCGGGATCCGGTGTTCACGTAGCCACGGCAGCAGGTCGTACTCGGGACCCCGGCGGGTGAGGTTGTACAGGATCTGGTTGGTCGCGCAGTCGTTCCCGCCCGCCTCCATCAGCTCGGTCATGTCGGAAAGATCGAAGTTGCTCACGCCCCACTGCCCGATGTCGCCGGCGTCGACGAGCTCGGCGAACGCCTCGATCGTCTCGGCGAGTGGATGCGAGCCGCGCCAGTGCAGGAGGTAGAGGTCGATGTGGTCGACGCCGAGTCGCTGCAGGCTGCGGCGACACGCCTGCACGGTTCCCTGTCGGCTGGCGTTGGACGGCAGCACCTTGTCGACCAGAAAGACGTCGTCGCGTCGTCCGACGATCGCCTCGCCGACGAGTTCCTCGGAGGCGCCGTCACCGTACATCTCCGCAGTGTCGATCATGGACATGCCCAGGTCGAGCCCGGTGCGTAGGGCGGCGATCTCGTCCCGCCGCCTTCCGGGGTGCTCACCCAGGTACCACGTGCCCTGGCCGAGCACGGGCATGGTCTGGCCGGACGGCAGTTCGATCGAAGCGGTAGGGGCAGTCATGGCGACCTTTCCGGGAACCTGGATACCAGTGGGTTGAGTGCGTTACCCGCTGTGACAGGAAGCACTCGCGGCGCGACCTTTCTCCGCGCGGGCTCTTCTGAGCGGCGGGCGCACCGGCGGGCTTGTCCGCCCTCGAGTGGCGTTCGGCGACCTGTTTCCCGGTCCCGACACCGGGAAGGCGACCGCAAGCGAACGATGCGCCGCCGACGGGGCGGCGCCGCGAAGGGAAGGCCGCCCACAATGGCGCAGAGCCAACAGCCACTGACCGGCAAAAGAATCGCTTGCCTCGCCGCCGACGGGGTGGAGGACGTCGAGTACACCCAGTCCCGGGCCGCCGCGGAGCAGGCGGGCGCCGAGGTCCACCTGATCTCGTTGAATTCCGGCGAGATCCAGTCCATGAACCAGGACATCAATCCGGCCAACCACTATCGGGTGGACCGGACCGTGACCGAGGCCAATGCGGCCGACTACGACGCCCTCCTGTTGCCGGGCGGAACGGTCAACCCCGACCGGCTCCGGATGAACCCACAGGCGATGGACTTCGTCCGCGCGTTCTTCCAGCAACAGAAGCCGGTGGCGGCGATCTGCCACGGCCCCTGGTCGTTGGTCGAGACCGGCATGGTGAACGGCCGGACCGTCACCTCGTTCCCGAGCCTGCGCACCGACATCCGCAACGCGGGCGGGAACTGGGTGGACCAACAGGTACAGGTCGACAACGGCCTGGTCACCAGCCGCAACCCCAACGACCTTCCGGCTTTCTGCGCCAAGATGGTCGAGGTGTTCGCCCAGGGCGAAAACGTCCGCCAGATGGCGACGGCCTGACCAACCGCGGGCTCAGGGCGGGAGCATCAGGCCGGTCCTGAGCCCGCGTAGGCGTTGTCCCGCCGCCCGGTGATCGTCCGTGACGTTGTGCCGAGCAGTGGGACAGGAATCGCCCCCACACTGCGGCCGGTGGGCGGGTTGAGGTGGTTTTCGAGGGGTATCCGGACGCCTACGGGTCGCGCCCGGACCGTGGTGAACCGGAATGCGCGGACGGTGCGACCGGATACGGAGGCTACCCGTGACTCAACTAGCAACCCGAGAGGCAGTAAAGGCAAGGCAGGACGAGATTCAGCGGCGGGGCCGATCGCTCGGCTGGGTGAGCCTCGGTCTGGGCGTGGCACAGCTGGCGGCACCGGACACAGTGCGCCGGATCAGCGGAGTGGACGACTCCCCGACGTCGCGGAGGGTGGTGCCGCTGGTCGGGGCGCGCGAGTTGGTACACGCGGCCGGCCTCCTGACCAGCCGACGAAAAAGCATCTGGGCGTGGACCCGGGTCGCGGGCGACGCGATGGACCTGGCCTCGCTCGGGGTGGCCATCGCCCGCCGGAGCGGGCATCGCCGGCGTCGCCTGGTCGGTGTCACCAGCGCCATCGTCGGGATCACGGTGGTGGACCTGCTGACCGCCGTTCAGGCGACCCGGGCGAAGAGGGCCGGGGCGCTACGAGGTGTCCGCGAAGGAGGACCCATGGAGCTGACCGCCACGACGACCATCCGCAAACCCCCGCCCAAGGTCTACGCGTACTGGCGCGACCTGAACAACCTCCCCACGTTTATGGCACACCTTGAGGAGATCCGCGCCACCGGTGACCGTACGAGCCACTGGTCCGCCAGCGCTCCGTTCGGCAAGAACGTCGAGTGGGATGCGGAAATCGTCGACGAGACACCCGGCGAGAAGATCTCGTGGCGGTCGACCGGAAACGCGGACGTGCCGAACGCCGGTACGGTCCGGTTCGTGCCCGCTCCGGACGGTGTGAGCACCGAGGTGCACGTCGTCATGTCGTACGACGTCCCGGGCGGCGCGGTCGGCAAGGCGGTCGCCCGGTATTTCGGCGAGGAACCGCACCAGCAGCTCGACGACGACCTGCGCCGGCTCAAGCAGGTGCTGGAGACCGGTCAGGTGGTCCGATCCGACGGCGCCCCGTGGGGCAAGCGGGCCCGCAAGGAGTTCCCGCAGCGTCCGGCGCAACCGCTGTCGGATTCCGAGCTGGCCAAGGGAGCGAAGGCATGAGGGCGAACACCTGGGCCGGCCGCAACAAGGTCAAGGTCCGTGACGTGCCAGACCCGAAGATCCTCAACGACCGGGACGCCATCGTACGGATCACCTCCACCGCCATCTGCGGCTCGGACCTGCACCTGGTCGACGGGTACATACCCACGATGCAGGACGGCGATGTCATGGGCCACGAGTTCATGGGCGAAGTGATCGAGGTTGGCCGGGGCGTCGACCCAGGCCGGCTGCGCGTCGGGGACCGGGTCGTCGTGCCGTTCCCGATCGCCTGTGGCGCGTGCGGGGCCTGCGCCGCCGAGCTGTACTCCTGCTGCGAGAACTCCAACCCCAACGCCGGGATCGCGGAGAAGATGTTCGGCCACCCGGTCGCCGGAATCTTCGGCTATTCGCATCTGACCGGCGGCTTCGCGGGCGGTCAAGCGCAGTACGCGCGGGTGCCGTTCGCCGATGTCGGTCCGCTGAAGATCGAGTCCGACCTGACCGATGAGCAGGTGCTGTTCCTCTCCGACATCCTGCCCACCGGCTACATGGGTGCCGAGATGTGCGACATCCAGTCCACCGACGTGGTGGCGGTGTGGGGCGCCGGCCCGGTCGGCCAGTTCGCGATGGACAGCGCCCGAGCCCTCGGTGCCGCGAAGGTCATCGCCATCGACAAGGAGCCGTACCGGCTGCAGATGGCCGAACGGGCGGGCCACACAACGGTCAACTTCGAGGACGTGGACGTGCGGTCCCGGCTGCTGGAACTGACCGGTGGGCGAGGACCGGACAAGTGCATCGACGCGGTCGGCATGGAGGCCACCCACGGCAGCGCGCCCCTGCACGCCTACGACCGGGTCAAGCAGGCGGTCCGCTCGGAGACCGAGCGCCCGCACGCGCTGCGGCAGGCGATCCTGTCGTGCCGCAGCGGTGGCATCGTGTCGGTGATCGGCGTGTACGGCGGTCTGCTGGACAAGTTCCCCGCGGGCGCCTGGATGAACCGGGCGCTGACCCTGCGTACCGGTCAATGCCACGTGCAGCGTTACATGAAGCCGCTGCTGCAGCGCATCGAACGCGGGGAGATCGACCCGACCCGGGTCATCACCCACACCCTGCCGCTCGACCAGGCCGAGCGCGGCTACGAGATCTTCAAGAACAAGCAGGACAACTGCGAGAAGGTCGTCCTCAAACCCTGACCACGATCCGCATCCGGCCACCGGGACGCGCCCGGTGGCCGGATGCGTCGTCCGGTCCGGATGCGCCCGGTCCCCAGGACGCCCGACATTCCCGATCCGGATGTCCGTTCGTTTGCCACAGACGACCCTGGGTAGGCGCAGTCGATGAGCGGGCCAGACGCAGACCTAGGCACCCGGTCAGACACCAGCCGGGCGGTGGCGTTCAGCGACGCCATCTTCGCCATCATCATCACGTTGCTGGTCCTGGACCTCCGGGTACCGGACGTGCCCCCTGGCCACCTCCTGTCCGGCCTTCTGGAGCAGTGGCCCTCGTACATCGCCTATCTCGCGTCCTACTCGTATGTGGCCGTCGTCTGGCTCAACCACAAGGCGGCGTTCAACCGCATCAAGCAGGCCGATCGCGGCCTTCACTGGGTGAACCTCTTGGTGCTGTTCAGCACGGCGCTGCTGCCGTTTCCGACCATCGTCGTGTCGGACGCGCTGCAGGAACACAACAACACGGACCAGCGGGTGGCCGTTGCCTTCTACGCGTTGATCGGCGCGATGCTGTGCGCGGCGTGGCTGGCGTTCTTCCACTATCTGGCCCGGAACCCCGACCTGCTGAAGGAACAGGTCAAGGACGCCTTCTTTCGCGTCGAGCGGGTCCGTGCCCTCACCGGGGTCGTCCTGTACATCCTCGCGGGTTTGGTCGGCTACCTGGTCGCGCCGTTGATCGGCCTGGCCATCTTCCTCCTTCTGCCCGTCTTCTACGCCATCACCAGCGCCGGCCTGTACCAGTTGCGCGTGACCCGAGATATCACCCACCGTCCTCCGCCACCACCCTGAGGGCGGACGAACCGCCGTTTCACCCCGACGGCGGCGGGTACCCGCCGCAATCCGGTTCGAGAGGGGATCCGAGGTGAACTACAGCGAGTTCATTCAGTCTGTGGCAGCACGACCCAAGGTTCCGCCGGGGCAGGCGGAACCGATCACCCGCGCCACGCTTGAGACCGTGGCAAGACGGGTCACCGGCGGCCAGGCAAGGGACCTCGCCTCGCAACTCCCCGAGGAGCTACGCGGCCTGGTGTCCAGGCCCACCGAAGATCCGGAACGGTTCGGCCTCACCGAATTCTTGGAACGGGTGCAGTCCCGGGCAGGGGTGGATCGCCAGGTGGCCACCGACGGAGCGCGAGCCGTGTTGGACACCCTCCGTGAGGCTGCCAGCGCGAAGGAGTACGGGGACTTTGTCGACCAGTTGCCGCAGGAGTTCTGGCAGTTGACCGGGCCAGGGTCGGGACAGCTCCAGCCCCGCCGGATCGGTACCTAGGCCACACTCCGTTTTGTGCGTCGGGGCACGGGTAGACCGCGACCGGGTCCGAGGGGATGGGCCGAGGATCGGAGCCCCATATCGATGGTGCGCTCGATCCGGTCCGCATGCTAGGCGAGGCCCGAGGAGTGCGGGATGGCCGAAACGGAGAGCCGGTACACGGGCGCACGGGAGTCGCGCACCCATCCGCGTGAGGAGGCTGATCGGCAGTGCGACGCCCAGGAAGGCGCGGAATCCGCCGGTCGGGGCCAGAACCTCGACGCCGCCGACGGACCGAAAGGTGCCAAGCCCGGCGAACGCCCTGTCGTCCCGACGAGTAGTGGGCCCGGCCTTCCTCAGCCGGCCGGCGGGCGCAGCAGCAAAACCATGTCGGACCCGCACGTCGTCCTTCAAATCCCGCAGGTCAAGGTCGAACAGATCTACGTCGAGGTCGACGATCTGGACGCCTCTGTTTCTCTGCGAGCGCGGCTGGGCAGCCTACTCCAGTTGGACGTGGGAGTTCAGGCCCATCTCGGCACGGTGAAGATCGACGTCAAGGGCGTCGAGGCCGAGGCCATGCTCGAGGTTCGGCTCGATGAGCTGCGGGGCATTCTCGACAGCGCCCTCCGCACAATCGAGCGCAACCCCCAGATCGTCGAGTCGGTGGTGAAGACGGTGAACACGGCCGTGGACCAGGTCGGGCAGACGGCGCAGGAGGCGCTGGGGCCCAATGGGCCGCTGTCGCAGACGCTGCAGCAGGCGACCCAGCAGGTCGGTCAACAACTCGGACAGGCCACCCAGCAGCTCGGACAGACCACTCAGCAACTGGCTCAGAGCACCGGAACGGCTGCTGGCGGCAGCGGAAACGGCCTCGGCGGCGTGCTGGGCCTTTCTCCGGCCCACGCCGCATGGCAACGGATGAAGAGAATCGTCAACAGCAGCCAGCCACTGAGGCAGGTCACGACGTGGCTGGCAGGACCGCAGGGGCAGCAGCCGCAGAGCTGATGACGTCCGTCGTGGTGGCATGGCGGTTCGCCAGGTCACGCAACCGCGTGCTGGGCGGGGGTCACGATTGGCCCAGATTGGTGACCAGGTTGACGGCGACGGCCAGGATGCCAGTTCCGAAGGTGTAGGAGAGCAGCGCATGCCCGAGCGCGACCCGGCGCACGGGGTTGCTTGTCGGTTCGTTCTCGCCCGGGGCGTAGGACATGCCGACCGTGAAGGCGACGTACGCGAAGTCGGCGTACGCCGGTGGATCTTCCTGCTTGAAGTCGATGCCGCCGTCGTAGCGGTAGTAGAGCCGCGCGTACTTCAATGCGAAGACCGTATTCACGAGTGCCCACGCCAGGACCACCGCGACGACGCTGAGGATCACCAGCGTGACAGCCTCGGTGTCCTGCTGGTTCGAGGCGCGGATGAGCGCCTCGGCCACGGCGACAAGGCTGATGCCGGACGCGATCAGGATCGCCACATCGGTGGACCGGGACTGCCGCTCCGCCTCGGCAAGCTGCTCGGTACGCCCTGGGCTCGCCGACCAGCAGGCCCGCCACACCCAGACGAGGATCGTGCCCGCCGCGATCGTCCAGATCACCAGCGGCGTCAGTTCCGGCGCCCCGGCCAGTGCGGTGGCGGTCCCTGCGACGACACCGACGGCTAACGACCCCAGGGCACGCCTGACCGACAGCAGTCGTCCCCGCGCCGCTGGTCCCGATTGCTGCTCCATGCGTTCAGCGTTTCAGCTCGAACGGATCATCTAGGGAATACCCGAAGCGATTACCGGATCAGGTTGTCGATATCCGGAATCGTAGAGGCTCGCGGAAGGCGAACTGGCCATCACCCGCACGAAGCTGACCAGCTGATGTGAGCGCGGGCCAGCGTGGTCAGGGTTGGTACTGACCGCGGGTGCGGGGCAGCCACTGGGGATGATGGTCGCGCAGGTAGCTGACGAGTCCCTCGCGCAGGTCGCAGCGTAGGTCCCAGGCGCTGGCACCGTCGGCGGCCGAGGCCTGTACCTGGATGACCACCGTCTGCGGGGTGGAGTCGACCATCTGGAGCACCCACTGGTGGCGATCCCACAGCGGTGAGGACTCGACCAGCCGACGCGCCTCCCAGCGCAGGTCGTCGAGGTCGGCGGTGTGGTCGACATGGATCTGGACCTTGCCGACCACCCGGGACTCGTTGCGGGTCCAGTTCTGAAACGGCCGTTCGGTGAAGTACGTGGTGGGCAGGATGAGCATCCGCTCGTCCCACAGCCGAATCACCACGTTGGTCAGCTTCACCTCCTCGACCCGGCCCCACTCGCCGTCCACCACCAGCACGTCGCCGACGTGCAGACCGTCGGCGAAGGCGACCTGGACACCGGCGAACGCGTTGCCGAGCGCGGTTCGGGCGGACAGGCCGATCAATGCGCCAACCACTCCCGCCGACGTCAGCACGGAGACGCCGAAAAGGCGTACCGGCCGGAAGGTGATCAGGATCAGGCCGATCGCGACAATCGTGACCACGGCGACGGTGAGTCGCCGCACGGGACGGATCTGGGTGCGGGCTCGCCGGATCCGCCGGCTGACGACCCCGTCGCCCGGTAGCCGGTTGAACACTATCGACTCGGCGACGTGCAGTGCCCTGATTACCAGCCACGCCCCGGATGCGACCAGGGCTATCGCGGCGGTGTGCCGCAGAGTACGTTGCCACCCGGCCGGCCCCGCCGGCAGCGCGTAGTACAGCACTCCGGCCAGGAGGCACGCCGCCGCCGGGCGGCGGCAGGCCAGCCGCAGCGGCTCCAGCAGCCATCGGTAACGGCCGTGGGCTATGCGGCGGATCAGCACGCCGAAGACCAGGTCCACAACCACCGCCGCAACCAGCACGGCTACTACGATCAACGCGGTACGCATCAGAGGTTGTTCACCGTAATGCCCGATGTCAGCTTCCCGCGGCTCCCTGCCCAGTCCACCGACTCAGCGTGCCACCCCGTCCAGTGGTACGCGGCCAACATCGGCGAACAACCGGGGACTGCACCGTAGCGATCCCGCGCCGCGCAGCCCCGACCCGGCAAAGGTCACCACAGCCACCGCCGCGCCGGTCAGCTCTTGTGAAGCGGGCCCTCCGGCTCACCGCACGGACACGCCGTCGCCGCTCCGGAGCTGACGCGAAGCGCCGGCCGCCGCCGCCCGGGCTGCCTCCGGGCTGGGGGCGGCCAGGGCCGCCTCGGCGATCTGGCGGCACTCGTCGAGGGTGTGCGCGGCCAGGGACTCGCGCACCGCCGGGATGCTGCGGGGTGCCATGGACAGGCTGGTGATGCCCAGGCCTGCCAATACCAGTGCGAAATCGGGATCCGCTGCGGACTCTCCGCACACGCCAACTGGCTTGCCCGCCTCGACGCCGGCTGCCGCGCAGGAGGCCAGGAGCGCGATCAGCGCGGGCTGCCACGGGTCGAGCAGGTCAGCGAGGTCGCCACACATGCGGTCGGCGGCGAACGTGTACTGGCTGAGGTCGTTGGTGCCGACGCTGAGGAAGTCCACCTGGCGCAGCACCTGGCTGGCGCGCAGGGCCGCGGCCGGCACCTCGATCATCACACCGGCGGTTGGCAGGCCGTGCTCGCGGCAGGACTCAGCGAACGCGGCCGCCTCCGCCGCCGTGGCGACCATCGGCGCCATCACCCAAACGTCGGCGTCCGCCGCCGCAGCCGCCGTCGCGATCGCGGCCAGCTGCGTGGTGAGCACGGCGGGTGTCTGCCGCGCGACCCGCAGACCGCGGATGCCCAGCGCGGGGTTGGGTTCATCGGCCAGACGCAGGAACGGCAGCGGCTTGTCGGCGCCGGCGTCGAGGGTGCGCACGACGATCTTGCGGCCGGGCAGCGCGGCGAAGACCTCGCGGTACGCAGCGACCTGCTCTTCGTGCGACGGCGGGTCGCTGCGGTCGAGGTAGAGCAGCTCGGTGCGGAACAGGCCGACGCCTTCAACCTCGCCGGTGAGGTCGCGGGCGGATCCGATGTTGGCCAGTAGCGCGATGGGATGGCCGTCTGCGGTCCGCCCCGGGCCTCGGGAGCGGGCGCGGCGTTCGATCTCCGCGAGTCGGTCCGCGTTGACAGTGGTCACCGTCTCGGCCGAGACGCCGGCCACCACGACGCCGCTCGCGCCGTCGAGAGTGGCCAGCGCGCCGTCGGGCACGTCCAGGATGCCCGTGCAGCGGACCACGGCCGGGATTCCGAGTGTCCGCGCCAGGATCGCGGTGTGGCTGGTCGGGCCGCCCTCGGCCGTGACCAGACCCAGCACCAGGGCCGGTTCGAGGCCGGCGGTGTCGGCGGGCGCCAGGTCGCGGGCGATGAGCAGGTACGGGTGACCAGGGTTCGGCACGCCCGGCATCGGCAGCCCCAGGCACGCGGCGACCAGGCGGTCCCGCAGGTCGTCCAGGTCGCTGACCCGCTCGGCGAGGTACCCGCCCGCCGCCTCGAAGGCAGCCCGATGTACGGCGAGCACGTCGGTGATCGCGTGCGGCGCGTCCACACCGCCGTCGATGGCGATGTCGGCCGCGTCGATGAGCGTCTCGTCCTGCGCCATCATCACCTGAGCGCGCAGGACCTCGGCGGCGGTCGGGTCCAGGGCGGTGTCGGCGCGACGGGTCAGGTCGGCGGCGACGGCGAGGACGGCCGCCCGCACGGTCGCCTTCTCGGCCTCGGGATCAACGGTCTGCGCCAACGGCGGCAGGGCCGGAGGCGGGGCCAGCCGGTAGACCGGCCCCGCCGCGCCGCCGGGGCTGGCCCCGATCCCCCGAAGTTCACGCATCGGCGGCGTCCAGATCACGTTCCAGGAGGTCAGCCAGGGTGTCGACGGCGTCCTGCGCGCCGTCGCCGTCGGCCTCCAGGATGACCTCGGTGCCCTTCTTGGCGCCGAGCGACAGCACGGCGAGCATGCTGCGGGCCGGCACGGGTTTCTTGTCGCCGGTGCGGATGGTGACCAGCATCGGCTGCTTCGCCGCTTCGGCGACGAACAGCGCCGCCGGACGGGCGTGCAGCCCGCTGGCGGAGCCGACGAGGACTGTTCTGGTGGGCAACGGATCCTCCTACGGTTCGATCGTCACCTTGATCGCTTCGCCGCGCGCCACGATGCCGAAGGCGTCGAGGGCGCGGTCGAGCGGCAGGCGGTGGGTGATGAGATCGGCGACCGGGACGGAGCCGTCGGCGATGAGTCGCAGCGCTTCCTTGTTGTGCTGAGGGCTGGAGCCGTTGGCACCGACGATGGTCAGTTCGCGGTAGTGCACGAGGTTGGAGTCCAGGGAGATGACCGGCTTGTCCTTCGGCAGGCCGCCGAAGAAGCTGATCCGGCCCTGCCGCGCGGACATCTGCACCGCCTGCTCCTGGGCGGCGCCAGCGGCCGTGGCGGTGATGACGACGTCGGCGCCGCGCCCCTCGGTGAGCTTGAGTACCGCGTCGACGACGTCGGTCTCGGCGCCGCAGATCGCCGCATCCGGCTGTACCAGGTTGGCGGCCAGATCGAGGCGTTCGCGGTTGAGGTCGACGAGGAACACCCGGGCCGCGCCGCGCGCCCGGGCCAGGCGGACATGCAGGCAGCCGATCGGCCCGGAGCCCACGACGACCACGTCGTCGCCCTCCCCCACACCGGCGAGGTTCTGGCCGTTGAGGACGCAGGCGAGGGGTTCGGCGACTGACGCCTCGGCGAAGCTGAGTCCCTCGGGGATCCGGTTGAGCCCGTCAACGGCGAGGACGTTGTGCGGCACGACCAGGTACTCGGCGAACCCGCCGTCGAAGTGGTATCCCATCGACACCTGGTTGGGACACACGGTCATCCGGCCGCGCCGGCACTCGGCGCAGGCACCGCACGGGATGGCGGCGATGACCTGGACCCGGTCCCCCGGCTGCCAGCCCGTGACGTCGCCGCCGACCTCGACGATCTCGCCGGCGATCTCGTGGCCCATGACGCGCGGCGGGGCGATGTGGTGGTGCCCGAAGCGGGAGATCTTCACGTCGGTGCCGCAGGTGGAGCAGGCCCGGACGCGGATCTTCACGTCGGCGCGGCCCGGGGTGGGCTCGGGCGCGTCCTCGATGCGGACGTCACCGGGTGCGTGGAACCGGACAACCTTCACGATGGCTTCCCTTCGAGGATGGTGATCACGTCGTCGACGCTCGTCGACTCTCGTAGCCGCTGCGCCTGCGCCGGGTCCATCAGCACCGAGGCGAGCTGGGCCAGAATGTCCACGTGCCCGTCGCCGGCCGCGGCGATGGCCACGCAGACCCGCACGTCGGACCCGCCCCAGTCGACGCCGTCCGGGAAGCGCAGTACCGCGAGGGCGTCGCGCCGGATCGACTCCTTGCTGTGCAGCGTGCCGTGCGGGATGGCGACGCCCTCCCCGATGTACGTGGAGACGCTCTGCTCGCGGGCGAGCATCGCGTCCACGTACGCCGGGGCGACCGCGTCGACCTCGACGAGTACCGCGCCGCAGCGGCGGATCGCCTCGTCCCGCGATCCGGCCCGCTCGTCGAGCCGGATCGCGTCACGGGCCAGCAGCTCAGCCACTCAGCTCACCACCGCGCTGCACCGCGTTCACGACGGTGGTGACGGCAGGGTCGCCGATGAACACCTGGATCGGCACGATCACCGTGTCGGGTGCGCTGACCCTGGCCCGCGCGGCGAGACCCTGGTGGCAGATGACCACGTCCGCGTCCGCCGGGATCGAGTTGACCGGCGTGTGCTCGACGGTCACGGCGTTCTTTGACAGTTGCCGCCGTAGTTGGCTGGCCAGCATCACGCTGCTGCCCATGCCGGCGTCGCAGGCGACGACGACTTTCCTGATCTCGGTGCCGTTGATCGTGGGCATCTGTTCAGACCTCCTGCTTCGCCGACTTGTCGAGGGTCTCGTCGGGCTCGACAGCCCCTTCTTGCTCTGGGCGGACAGCCGTCTCCTCGTCAGGGCCGACAGCGTCCGCGGCGGGCTCGCCGCGCCCGAAGCCGAGCAGGGCCGAGGCGACCGCGAAGGTGACCGCGGCGGCGACCACGACGCCGAGAATGACCCCGAAGTGCCCGCCCTTGGGGGTGACCGCGAGGTAGGCGAAGATGCTGCCCGGCGAGGGGGTGGCGACCAGGCCCGCACCGGTGATCACGAAGGTGCCGACGCCGGCCGCGCCCCCGGCGATCATGGCGAGGATCAGCTTCGGCTTCATCAGCACGTACGGGAAGTAGATCTCGTGAATGCCGCCGAGGAACTGCACGATGATCGCGGCAGGGGCGCTGGGGCGCAGCGCGCGGGGGCCGAAGACCATGAAGGCGAGCAGCAGACCGAGGCCGGGACCGGGGTTCGACTCGATCATGAACAGGATCGACTTGCCCTTGTCGGCCGCCTCGGCGATGCCCAGCGGGCCGAACACGCCGTGGTTGATGGCGTTGTTGAGGAAGAGCACCTTGGCGGGTTCGACGAGCACCGAGGTCAGCGGCAGCAGGTCCTTGCCGACGAGCCAGTCGACGCCCGCGCCGGCCTGTTTGGTGAGCCACTCGACCACCGGGCCGATGCCGTAGACGCCTCCGATGGCCATCGCGGCGCCGATGATGCCGGCGCTGAAGTTGTCGACCAGCATCTCGAAACCGGGACGGACCTTGTTTTCGACCAGGCCGTCGAAGAGCTTGAGGACATAGGCCGTGAGCGGCCCGATGATCATCGCGCCGAGGATCATCGGCACGTCCGCGCCGACGACGAGGCCCATTGTCGCTACCGCGCCCACGACGGCGCCGCGTTGGCCGTGGACCAGCCGGCCGCCGGTGTAGCCGATGAGCACCGGTAGCAGGATGCTGATCATCGGGCCGACCAGTTCGGCCAGTGTCGCGTTGGGGATCCAGCCGGTCGGGATGAACAGTGCGGTGATCAGGCCCCAGGCGATGAACGCGCCGATGTTGGGCATGACCATCGCGGCCAGGTAGCCGCCGAGGCGTTGCACAGTGGCTCTGAGGCCCTGGCCCTTCACCTCTGGTGTGTAGGAAGAGGAGGTCACGGGGGGTATCTCCTTCATCGAGGGGCGGTCCAGACGGCCGCGGGGGAAAGCTCGTCCGGCTAGGGGTGGATGGTGACGTCGTGGCGGAACAGGTCCGCCGGGCCGGGCATCCGGCTGCCGGGCAGGCTCACCGCGGCGGCGCCCCAGGCCAGGCCCTCGGCGAGGGCCGCGGCACCCTGCGCGCCCGCGGCGAGGAACCCGGCGAGCAGCGCATCGCCGGCACCGACGGTGCTACGGGGTCGGGCCACCGGACAGGTGCCGGTGCGCACTCCTTCGGCGTCGACCAGGACGGCGCCGTCAGCGCCGAGGCTGGCCACGACGGTGTCGGCCCCCCAGGCCCGCAGGCACTGAGCGGCATCGACCACGTCGGCGAGGTCCTTCAGCGGGGTGCCGACCACGTCGGCCAGTTCGTCGCGGTTGGGCTTGAGCACTGTCGCCCCGGCCAGGGCGGCCTCGCGCAGGGCGGGACCGCTGGTATCGACGGCGACCCTGACGTCGGCAGCGCGCAGCTTCCGGCACAACTGGGCGTAGGCGTCGGCGGGCAGGCCGGGCGGGACGCTGCCGCACAGCACGACCCAGTCGGCACCGCTGGCGCGGGCAAGCACGCTGTCGGCCACCTCGTCGAACTCGGCGCGGCCCATTGTCGGACCAGGCTCGTTGATCTTGGTGACGGTGCCGTCGGGCTCGGCCAGGGTGATGTTGGAACGGGTCCGTCCGGAGATCGACACGGCCAGGACCTCCACACCCTCCGCCTCAAGGAGGCGGATGAGCTGGTTGCCCTCGTCACCGCCGGACGGCACCACCGCCACCGACGGCACCCCGTTGGCCAGCAGGGCACGGGATACGTTGACGCCCTTGCCGCCCGGGTCGAGGTGCGCGGTGGCAGCGCGGATGACCTCGCCCCGGGTGAGCGAGTCGACCTCCACGGCCCGGTCCAGGCTGGGATTGAGAGTGACAGTGACGATCATGCCCGGACCGCTCTCATGCGCGTGCCACCCGAACGCCTGCGGACTCCAGGTCACCGACCAGGTCGAGGTCGGCACGGCTGTCGGTGATGAGCAGGTCGACGTCGACAAGCTCTGCGAACCGGGCCAGATAGTCGTTGCCGAGCTTGGTGTGATCGGCGAGCACCACAGTGCGGCGGGCCGCACGGACCATCGCCCGCTTCACCGCCGCCTCGGACGGGTCCGGGGTGGTCAGTCCACGTTCGACCGAGATGCCGTTGGTCCCGACGAACGCGACGTCGACGTAGAGGTCCGCCAACGGCGACAGCGCCCAGTCGTCGACGGTCGCCAGGGTCTTGCCACGGACGCGTCCACCCAGCAGCAGGACGTTGAGGTTGGCACAGGTGCCGAGGGTCGTGGCGATGACCGGCGAGTTGACCACGACGGTCAGCTCCCGGTCGACCGGCAGCAACCGGGCCAGCCGGGCGGTGGTGGTGCCGGCGTCGAGAATGATCGCGCCCTCCTCGGGCACCTCACTCAAGGCGAGCTTGGCGATGCGCTCCTTCTCCTCGATGAGCACCGCGTCCCGCGCCGCCAGCGCGGGCTCGAAGCCGAGCCGCTCAACCGGAATCGCTCCACCATGGACCCGCCGCAACACCCCGGCCCGCTCCAGGATGGTGAGATCGCGGCGGATGGTCTCCGACGTCACGTTGAGCCCATCGGCCAAGCCGGCCACCTCGACGCGGCCCACGTCCCGGGCGATGCGGAGGATCTCCTGCTGTCGTTCTTCGGCGTACATGGTGTTGTTTCACCGCCGTTTCGTTTTGCTTGTGCTTTGTTTACGCCCGGTTGCAGGAGAAGTCAAGAGATGAGCCACAGGAAGCCACACCGCCGAGCGACCGACGCCTGACGACAGCCTGTCGTGCGGGCGCGCTCGACCGGGGCTGACCACGAGCAGCACGTTGTCCGAGGCGATGGCCGGCCGGTCACCCTGCGGAGATCACATGCCGGGGCACGAACGTGTGTAGCCGGGATGCTGACGACCATCCGTGGGGCGGCATCGTTCAAGCGGCAGAGGTCGACGGTCCGGTAGTCGAGCTAGGTGATTCTTGCCGATGTGCACCGGCGGCAGTCTTGGCACGATCGCTTCTGCCGGGTGTGCATTCAGCGGCTCGCTCACGCCCGGCGCTTCGAACGTCAGTGACCGCAGAGGGGTTTTTCTGATGAAGATCGTTACGGACGCCGACGAGGCCGGCATTGACGTGTCGGCCCCGGTCGTCAGCCGCCACAGCGTCACGGTGACCGCGTCCGCGGACACCGTGTGGCGGATCCTCACCGACATCGACGCGTGGACGACCTGGCTGCCGGAAATCCCTTACGCTCGCGTCGAGACACCCGGGCCGCTCGCGGCGGGCTCCGTGTTCCGCTGGTCCGCCGCGGGCATGGAGATCGAGTCGACGATCGTTCAGGTACGGCCGCAGGAACGCCTCGTGTGGCGGGGATACGGTGACGGACCGGACGGCGTCCTCGGCGTCCACGTCTGGGCACTCACTCCGGTCGGCGGCGGCGTGCGGGTGTCCACCGAGGAGTCCTTCGCCGGTCCGCCCGTCGAGGCCGACCCCGCGCCGTTCCAGGAGGGTCTCGACACGACCCTCACCTTGTGGCTGGATCGACTCAAGCGCACCGTCGAGGAGTCGACCGCCTCATGAAGAAGAATGTGGTTGCCGTCGTGGCGGCAGTGATCGCGGCCGGCCTCGTGGGCGTCGCAGGTGCGCCGGCTGAGGCCGGTCCCCGCCATGATGGAAGCGCCGACGGCGCAACCCTGAGGTGCGCGGGAGAAAGTGTCGACACCGCGGCGAAGATCCGCTACAAGACCGCGACAGTGATCGATGCCCCGCTGCGCACGGTCTGGGAGATCCAGACCGACGTGGAACGGTGGCCGTCGTGGCAGGAGCCGGTCCTCTCCAGCAAGCGGCTCGATCGTGGCCCACTGCGGCCCGGATCATCGTTCCGATGGACGACACCGGTACGCGAGACCGCGCTGAATCCCGCCACGACCCTCGTCGTCACGTCGACGGTCCGGCAGCTCCAACACCACAAGTGCGTTCGGTGGAGCGGGCCGGCGGTCGGTGCGGGACTGACCATCGACGAGGGCATTCACGTGTGGACGTTCACCGAGGTCGACGGCCGGGTTCTGGTGCGTACCGAGGAGACGTGGCGCGGTGAGCAGGTGGAGCAGGCCGTCGAATTCTCCACTGCGGCTCTCGGCACGGGCCTGGAGACGTGGCTGACGGAGCTGAAGACGCGCGCCGAGCGGAAGTGTGAGCGGACCCGGCGCTGACGCGACTCAAGGGTCCCGCCGGTCTCGTGCCGGCGGGGCCCTTCGTCGCACGATCGGCCCGGCTCCGTCAGCGGAGCAGTTCGCGCAGCTGCCGGCGTGAGGTGATGCCCAGCTTGCGGTAGAGGTTGCGCAGGTGGGCGTCGATCGTTCGCGGACTGACGAAGAGCAGCGCGGCAACCTCCTTGGTGCCCGCGCCGGAGGCGACCTTGCGGGCGACGAGTAGTTCCCGCGCGGTCAGCCCAGCGAGCGGATCGGCGTCGTCGGTCAGGGTCGGTTCGCCGATGGCTTCCAGTTCGCGGGCGGCGCGGCCGGCGAACCCGCGGGCGCCGATTGTGGAGAGCAGGTCGTGCGCGGCACGCAGCTCCTCCCGCGCGTCGGCGCGACGACCGACCCGTCGCAGCCACTGCCCGTAGAGCAGTCGGGCACGCGCGTAGTGGACTCGCATCCCGCTGCCAGCGAACTGGCCGATCGCCGCTCGGTAGTGGTCCTGCGCGCCGAGCCCCGCGTCGAGCAGCGCACAGGCCAGCAGATGCGCGCCAGTCGTCCACGCGTTCGGGTTGGCCCGTGCGACATCCCCGATCCAGACGGCCGATTCCTTGGCCTCTTCGGGACGTCCGACGTACGCGGCGGCCTCGACCAGCTCGTGGTGGAAGGCGCTGACAACGTACGCGCCGCGCCGGTGCTGGTCCCGCACGAGCAGCATCGCCTCAAGCGCCGCCTCGTGGTCGCCGCTACCGTTGCACAGCACACCGTTCGCGTAGTGCAACGCTGTGGGGTTCACCCCGACCCAGCCGCGCAGCTTCTCCCGGATCTCCCGGAACCGCTCGGCATCGCCACTCCACGCGGCGAGCATCAGGTCGGACCCGACAAGGTTGGAGGTCCCCGCGGCCTCGTCGACCGCACGCGCCTCGGTGATGCAGACGTGCGCTTCGGCGAAGCGGCCCACAATCGTCCGGGCGACCGCCTGAAAACGCAGCGCGTGGGGAAGGATCGCGTAGGCGCCCTGCTCCCGGGCGAGTTCCACCTGACGGTCGACGATCTCATCCATGGCATCGCTGTCACCGACGTCGACGCTCAACACGCAGGCGCGCTCCATCCACCATGGATCCGCGTCCGGCGTGCGCGCGTGCTCCCGAAAGGCGTCGACAGCACGGCGCATCTGGGGCATCGCCTCGTCCACCGGGCGGAGGTTCTGCTCGACCAACGCCTGCAACAGCAGGTCGGCCGGGCGTGGCGGCTGACGCGGGGGTACCCGTTCCCGGATGTGCAGGGCGAGCCGCCGTAACCTCCCAGGCTCGTCGACGCTGAACATGAGCGACGCGAAGGCTTCCAGGTAGGTCTCGCGAGCGTCATCGGGCCCCACGCCGTCGGCCGCGTCGATGAGGGCGATCGTCGCCGGGATGCTGCGCGTCACGTGATAGTCGATCGTCGCACGCAGCAGTCGCGCGGCGCAGCGGTCGGCCGGCTCTGGCTGGAGACGCTCGGCCTCGTCCACGAGTTCACGGGCGGCACAAGGCGCGCCGGAACCCAACCGTGCTCGGGCCGCGGCCAACAGGCGGCGTGCCTGCTGCGACCGGCCTGGCGTCAGTCGGGCCGCGCGTTCGAGGAACGCGGCCACGGCCGCGAGTCCGCCGCGGCGTTGTGCCCGTCCGGCCGAGCGCTCCAGTTCTGCCGCGGTCTCCTCGTGCGGGCCGTTGATCGCGTTCGCCTGGTGCCAGGCCCGCCGGTCGGGTTCGACGTCGACGTCCGTAGCGGCGGCGAGCGCCGCGTGTGCCCGCCGTCGCGCCCCGGCCCCGGTCGACCGGTACACGGCGGAACGCGCCAACGGATGTCGGAAGTGCACCCGGGGGCCGGTGATCAACAGGCCGCTGTCCTCGGCCGCGGCCAGGTCCGCGGCGTCCAGTCCCTGGATCGTCATGGCGCGCCTCAGCAGTACGAGGTCGCCGGTCGGCTCCGCCGCGGCCAGCGCCAGCACTGAGCGCGTGGGTGCCGGCAGCCGCAGGAACCGGCTCGCGAACCGGCGCTCCACTGTGCCGCGCCCGGCGTCGCCGGGTAGTCCGAACGGTCCGGCATCGTTGGCGAACTCCACCAGGGCGAGCGGATTACCGGCAGCTTCGGCGAGGATCCGCTGCACGATCGCCGCCTCGTGCCCAAACGGCGCCCGAAACCGCAGCAGGGCGAGCGCCTCCGAGTCGGTGAGCCCGGTGAGAGTGAGGGCGGGTAGGCGACCGAGTTCCGACACCGGGGCGACGTCGCGGGCAGCGAAGACAATGGCGACCCGCTCCGCCGCCACGCGTGCCGCGACGAAGGCCAGTACCTGCCGTGAGCCGGCGTCGATCCACTGCACGTCGTCGATCACGCAGAACACCGGCCGGCGACGGCCTGCGGCACTCAGCAGGCCCAGGACCGCCAAGCCGACCAGCATCGGGGTCGGCGTGACCTCGGCGTAGAGCCCGAACACCGTGTCGAGCGCGCGCCGCTGCGGTGCGGGCAGCCCGGCGCGATGATCGAACACTGGCGCGCACAACTGGTGCAGGGCCGAGTAGGGCAGTTCGCTCTCGAACTCGATACCACCGGCGCGCAGCACCTGCCATCCGTCGAGCCTCGCGGCGGCCTGGTCGATGAGCGTCGACTTGCCGATCCCCGCCTCACCGAGAACGAGTATCGCCCCTCCACGGCCTTGTGCCGCACGCGCCGTCACCGAAGCAATCTCGCCCAGCTCCGTTGCTCGGGCGACGACGAAAGACCCTGACCTGATATCGAGCGTATGGCGGGTAACGGTGCCAGCTCCCCTCCGACTGTTCGGCGCGACCGATGGTATCCACAGCGGTACACCGACCGCTTCGACCGCCACCGGTTCCTGCCGACGCTCCTACGAGGGCAACTCGAACAGTTCCAGCTGGATGCCGTCGGGGTCACGTAGATAAAGGATCTTCGTACCGGCCAGCGCCCCCGCTTCGACGCCATCGCCGTCCTGGAGCACGACCGGATCGGCGTTGACGTGCACGCCCCGCTCCACCAGGTCGCGGTGCGCCGCGTCGAGGTCGTCGACCTCGAAACACAGGTGCATCACTCCGACGTCGCAGTTGCGCCCGGTGAAGGACCTCGGCTGCGGGCTGTCGTACTGGATGAGTTCCAGGAGGACGTTGTCTCCGGCCAGCGCGAACGAGGCCCGCATCGACGGGTTCTCAACCTCGACAACCGCACCAATTGCCGGGTTCGCCGCCGAGATCGTCACGCCGTTCGGCGCGATGCCGAGGACGTCCTCGTACCACCGCACCGAGCGCGCCAAATCGCTGACCGGCACTCCGATGTGATTCATCCTGGTCACTCTGCTCATGATCCCTATCCTCAAGGGCGGAGCCACCACTGGGGAAGGCACAGCTGTTCCGCGTACCGCTGGTACCACCCAGGTCCCAGACCGATGGCGGATCATGTGTTTCATGAATGACCTCGGAGCCGCGCTGCGGGCCTGGCGGGATCGCACGGACCCGGCCGCGGTCGGTCTCCCGAACGCATCCCCGCGCCGCGTCGTCGGGCTACGACGCGGCGAACTGGCAGCGTTGGCCGGCATCTCCCCCGAATACGTAGCACGCCTCGAACAGGGCCGGGCCGCCACACCATCGGCACAGGTATGCGCGTCCCTGGCCCGCGCGCTACGACTCTCCGACGACGAGGAGGCGCACCTGATGCGCCTTGCCGGCTTCGCCGCGGCCCCGGACCGGGTCCCCCGGCTGATTCCCAGCAGCCTGCACCGCGTCATCGACCACCTCGGCGACACCCCCGCGGCCGTCTATGACGCCCTGTGGCGGCTGCTGCACTGGAACCGCCTGTTCGCGGCCGTCTTCGGCGACCCCGCGGGCGCCACCGCCGACGATCGCAACGCCCTGATCGTCCAGTTCGAATCCCGAAACCCCCGAGTCCGCCAGACCGACACCGAACGCGCCTACTTCGAGCAGTCGTTGGTAGCCGACCTGCGCGCCACCAGCGCCCGTTATCCCAACGACCCCGACGTGGCGGCACTGGTCTCACGCATGACCGGGAACGACAGATTCCGCCAACTCTGGGCCCTCCGCGCGGTGGCCAATCACGAGAGCGCGCACAAGACCGCCGTACACCCCGACGTGGGCGCCATCCCGCTGGACGCCAACGTCCTGACCACCCAGAACACCGACCTACGCCTGGTAATCCTCACGCCTAGGCCTGACACCGCCGCCCGCGACCGGCTGGATCGACTGGTTTGACCGCATCGGCGCCCGGCTGCTCCCAACCTGCTCCCCCCAGCCAGCCCGCATCGCGCCGCCGACCTGGCCGCGGCGTCCTCAGTGGGATGCAGCTCGGCAGTAGGCGTAGGTGACGGCGGCAATCCGGGCGGTCCCGCGGCTGGCCGAGACCGTTGTGGCGACCCACACGATCGCGGCGACCGACAGCCGGCTACGTAATTCTTACCGATGCGATGCCGAGCCCTGCCATCGGATGATCTCAGTGCCTGACAGCTGGCCACGACATCGAGCAGGGAGAGATCAATGACCGCCCACGTTGACCTACGCACCGACGCGACGACCGCCACCAACCCGACCCGCTGGCAGGATCGCACCGGGCGGGTGCTGATGGCGATCACCGCGGCGGCCACCCTGGTCCCGTTCGTCGAGGGCGTCTCCCGCCTCGGCAGCCTCCCCGACGACATGGTGCTGACGGAGTTCTGGCGGACGTGTGCGTACATCGTGTTCGCCGGTATGTGGGCCATGCTGGCGATCGCGCCGCGGAAACAGCGCGGCATGTGGGAACTCCTCCTCTTCCACAAGATCGTGGTCACCGTGCAGGCCGCATTCGTCCTCGACATCCCGCACGCGGCGCGGACCCTGCTCGCCGACGGATTCGTGTCGCTGACCACCGTCGCCGCCTACCTGCTCTGCCGGGGGTGGCACACCTGGCGGCGCGGCGCACTGGGGCCGACCGACAACCGATGACGCCTCGGCCCGGACGGGCAGCCATGAGCTGGACTCCGCCTATGCCGGCAACCAGAGCACCAACACCATCAACGCCGAGGTTCGCGGCGGGAACTCCGATCACGCGTACGTCCGCTACGTCGTCAACGCCGACTGTGGCTCCGGCGGTAACCTCGCGCCCCGGACGCCCAGCGCACTCGGAGCCCGGCTGGTGGTCGCGCAGGACTTCCACCAGTGGCATCCGGAGCCACGCAACGCAATCGGCCCGCGTTGGGATCCGATCGGCGAGTTCCGGGATGCCGCCATCGGTGTTGGCCGACGCGTGCCCCGACCGGCGATCGGGTCACCGCGCCGGCCCGGCCGGCAGCCGATGCCGGCGGATCAGCCGCTGCCCGATGAAGGTCCGCCAGACCCGGTCCGCGACGGTCGGTTCGACGATCCAGAGCCGGCGCTGCGCCTCGGCGAGGGTGAGCGGCGCGCTGAAGAGATCCAGGAACAGCCGGCTGCTGCGGTTGAGGGCGAACACCTGACCGTCGACTCGGCGGAACAGGTGCCGGTCGGCCGGCAGGTCGCCCGGGACGCCCTCCTGCTCGTCGGAGCGGATCCGCCGGTACGCCTGCCAGACCTGCTCGTCGTCGCGGTCCACGAAGGAGCCGTTGGCGAGGAACTCGGTCTGGTCGTCGGTGTCGTGTCGTAACCGGTCGTGGGCGAGGACGCCGCGAACAGCGGTGCCGTAACGGTCGTGGTAGAAGAACGTGTGCGGGGTGTCGGTGGCGCCCAACCACGGGCGGTGGTAATGCCCGGGGTTCAGGCCGGCCTTGGCCTGGGCGACCTCGGCCTGCGCCGCCTCGGTGACCGGCTCGTCGTACTTGAGCATCCGGACGATGTCCGATCCCCGCACCGGCCGCACATTGGTGATGCCGAACCGCTCCGGCTCCTTGGCGACGATGGCGCCCGGTGTCAGCATGAAGTCGCCGAGCCCGCCGAGGGTCCACAGGTCCGGGTTGTCACGCAGGAAGTTGACGCTGTCCAGCGCCTCTTCGCGGGTCTCGGTGGGGAAACCGGTGAAGCCCATCATCTGCACACCGATGTTCGCCTTGGTCATCGCCATCATGGTGCGTCGTGCCTGTTCCGGCTTCGTGCCCTTGTCGATCAGGTCGAGGACGCGCTGGTTACCGGACTCGAAGCCGACCGAGATGGCCACGCAGCCGCTGCGCCTCAGCAAGTCGCAGCGCTCGTCCGACCAGTACTTCTCCAGTCGGATCTCGGCACCCCAACGGAAGTCCAGCCCTCGCTCGACGACCTGCTCGGCGAAGCGCAGGATGGTAGCGGGAGCGAGCACGTCGACCGAGAAGTAGATGAACTTGGCGAACTTCGACAGCTCGGTGACGTCCGCGATCATGGTGCTCACCGTGTCCTGCCGCCATGGGCTGGTGGGACCGTCGGTGTTCAGTCCGTAGTCGCAGAACGTGCACTTGTTCCAGTAGCAGCCCCGGGTCGGCGAATAGTAGACGAACCGCTCAGGGCTGAGGTAGAGATCCCAGGGCAGGCCGGAGAAGTCCGGGACCGGCACCTGCGCCAGGCGTTCGTAGCGCAGGGGCAGTTGACGCTGGCGGCCGTACTTGGGGTGCAGCCGGACATTGGGATGCCCGGCCGGCAGCGTGCCCGCCGCCACCGCGTCCAGGATCTCGGTGTACGCGCTTTCCCCCTCCCCGACCACGATCGCGTCGAAGTCGGCCAGCACCTGGAAGACGTACTCGGGTTTGCTGGCGCACTTCCAGACGTCGGAGATCTCCGTACCACCCGCGATGAGGAAGACGTCCGGGCACGCCTTCCGGACGAGTCGGGCGATCCAGAGCGCGAACGGCAACTGCCACTGGTAGGTGGCGCTGATGCCGATCACCTGGTGCCCGCCAGCGGCCAGCCGCGGAATCAGCACATCCTCGTAGTAGGGCAGGAAAGGCCGGTTGAGCCGAGCGAGCAGCGCCTCGTCGGTCAGCGCGGCCACCGAGCCGATCGAGATCATCGGCGGCGGGTGCAGCCGGAAGCCGGCGTGGAACTGCCCGGGGAACCCGACACCGCCGAGCGCGTCCATCCAGGAGATCACGCCCTCGACGGCGTCCTGGTAGTGCCGGTAGTCGTAGAACAGGGTCGGATCCTGCAGCACCCCGATCGACCGACGCAGCCGCTCCGGATCCGGGTCGGGCACGCCGAGCTGGTTCGCCCGGGCCATCAGCGCGTCCGGGCCGCTGAGATCCTCGATCGAGAGCCGGGACAGCTCCCGCCGCAGCCATTCGTACGCCGACGGGGTGTACGAGTGGTGGAACGCCTCGATGTTGGCGTCGATGATCTCCGCCGGCCGGTGCCCCTGTGCCCGGGCGTACGAATCGAGGTAGTTCAGGGAGTGGTATCCCGAGGTGGGATCGGTCAGCGGGGGGTAGATCAGTGCTGCCTTCACGGTGCCGCTCATCGACTCCTCCTCAGCCGACCCGGGCCGCTGAAACGGCCAGGGTGTCCTCCTGCGCCCGCGTGCCCACCGCGGGCAGTCGCGGGGCGCCGAACGCCTTGACGTAGGCGACAAACGGTTCGGCGGCGTACCGGAACGCCGCGAGGTCGACGAAGCCCCGGTCCCACGCCGCCGCTTCCAGCCCGTCGGCGGCACAGCCCCACAGCCTGGCGAAGCACGCGTCGACGATCTCGGTGCGGAAGTGCAGCCGGGCACCCGGGCGGCGGCGCCCCGTCGTACGCGGGACGAGCGTCTCGTTCAGCGACGCCGCGGTCGCCGCGACCTGCCGTGCCGCGGTGAGTAACGCGGGGGTACGCAGCGGTGCCGCGACCATCCACAGCGCCAGGCTGCGGTACGGCGTGGTGCCGAACGCCCGCACCAACACCCGCAGCACCGCCTCGTGGTCGTCGAGACCCCGTTCCCGGTCGGTCAGCCAGTCCCACCCGCTCGGCGGCGCACCGGTCAGCCCGCGTCGGCGGGCCACCTCGCTGGCGCGCTCCTCGACCATCGGGTCGTCGATGTCGGCCTCGGCCAGCCCGGCCAGCACCGACCGCCGGTGCCAGGTTGGCGACTCGGGATGCAGCAGCATCAGCACCGAGGCGGCCTCCCGGTCGCTGGCCCAGTGCCCGCCGACCGACTCTCCGGCGAACCGCGAGCGCCAGCTGTCGAGGAAGCGGGTGTGCAGGTTGTCGAGCGGCTGGTCGCCGGCGTGCGCCGGGCACAGCTCGGGCGCGTTGTCCGCCGCCATCGACAGCAGCAGCCGCGCGTCAGCGCTCTTGGCGTCGTAGGGGTCCCGCCGGTGCCAGGTCAGGAACCGGCCCACCAAGGCCGCGGCCTCGGGTGGCGTGGTGCGCTCCAACGCCTGGTACGACCGCCGCCGGAAGGGCAGGTCCCGGCCGATGTCCAGCAGCAGCGCAGCCTCGGTGTCGCTGAGCACGCCGGCCGCTACGGCGCGGCGCAGCGCGACCCGGATGTTCACCAGCGGGACGCTCAACGCGCGGTGGTCTTCCTCGGCGGGCCCGTGCACTACTGCCACCTCGTCGTCGCCAGTGACGATCCCGTCGCGGTAGAGCTGGAACACCTCCCCCACACCACGCATACCGAACGGCCACAGCTCGGCGGCGCGCAGCGCGCCCATACTGGCGGCGCCGGCCACCGTCACGCCGCGGTCGAGCAGGTCGAGGATCTCCCGGTGGCGGACCGGCGGGTGTTGCAGGAAGAACCCGTCGATGACGAGGACCCGGTCGCCGGGGACGACGTCCAGGCGGAGCAGGTCGCCGTGCGCGACAGGCGGCAACACCAGCGCGTCAGGCAGCAGACGACCGACCTCGTCGGCCGAAAGGCTCGGACCTATGAAGACGACGTCAGTCACGGGGCACTCCCGGTCGGGTACTGAGGGCACGCTCGTCGAACATCCGCAGGCCAGGGGCGAACACCTTGCTCACCGCAATGCCGATGTCGTCGTGCGTCAGGTCGACGCTGAACGGCTCGACGCCGGTGACCCGCTGCACCCGCGACGCCAGCTCGCGCAGCACCTGGGTCACGTCACCCGCCGGTGGCGAATCCCGGCGGACCGGCCGCACGGGCCGGTCGACGGTGGGCGGCGGCACCGGCGGTCCGCCCACGTCCTGGTACGCGGTGGCGTCGATGTCGTCCCGGGCTCCGGAGACCATGACCAGCCGCGATTGCGCTGCCTCCGCCATGGCGCGACCGACGGCGATCTCAGGGTCCACGTGGCAGCCGAAGCCGCCGAAGGTGACCGGCAGGTCCTCCGACCAGATCGAGGCGGCGTAGCAGGGTACGTCGACAGCGTTGGTGATGTCGCAGACCTCCACCCAGCAACCGGCCCGCACCAGCGCCTCGTACACAGTGCGGGTCATCAGGTTGGTGGCGGTGCCCGGGTCGGCGTAGGTGCGCTCGGCCAACGGTGAGGTGCAGTACGGGGCGATGCAGTCACGTTCGATGACCTCCAGCAGAGCGTGCAGGCTGGCCTCGGCGAAGGTGTTCCCGGTGGCCAGCCCGTTGCTGCTGGGTGTGAACAGGGCGCGGTCCCAGCCACGCCGGATGGTGAAGTCGAGTTCGATGGTGGCGCGGGGCACCAGACAGTCCGCACCGGTCACCAGCCCACGGCCAGCCACCCAGTCGAGCTCGACGGCGGGGGTCAGTGGTGACCGTTCCGCCAGGTGCAGCCACCGGACGTCGTACGGCAGGTCGAGCGCCTCGGCCGGGGACCGGACCACGGTCCCCGGCCGGAGGTTCTCGGCATGCCAGGACTCGATGCTCTCCATGACCGCGCTGACCCGGGCCTGCGTCGCCGTGGCGCCGGTGCCGACGCTCACCGCCATGGTGGCTCCCACCGGCCGGTAGGCGACGTGCACCGGCAGGCCGATCTCGTCGAGCCGGGTGATGTCGGCGACCCGGGTGATCCGGAACCGGTCGAGCAGACTCCCGATCCGCTCCCAGGTCTGCTCCACGGTGGCCGTCCGGTAGGTGCCGGATCGGAACGCGATGGTCTCGGTCATGTCAGTCATCGAGGCTCCCGGCGGGGGGTGGGGAACTCAGAGGATGAGGACGGCGATGATGTTGACGTTGTTGTCGGCGATCGGGGCCACACCGCCGGCGACCGTCTCCAGCTCGGCCTCGGTCAGCTCGTTGAGGTCGACCAGCGGCACCTCGGGCACGTGCAGCACGTGCAGGCCGGGCGTGCCGGCCCAGTCGGCGACGACCTGATCCTTGGTGTAGAGCGTGGCGGGCTGGGCGCGGTCGACCTCGACCCGGGCGCCGGGGGCGACCGGCAGGCCGGCTGCCGTCGCGTAGCCGGTCGGGTCGGCGAGCAGGCGCTGCAGTTCCTCGTCGCTGCGCCACACCGCGGTGACCAGTTCCGAGTACTTGGTCACGAACCTCGCGCCATATTCCTGTTCGTCGTTGCTCATCGTTCGGTCCTTTCCTCGGGGGTCGGTGCAAGACGGGGGTGATCGCCGTGGCGAGAACGCTACGAAAATTGAGGTTCGACAATCAATGATTCCGTCTGGCTGCCATCAGAATCTGCCGCGCCAGCTAATGGGCGGCTGACTTCGGTGTCAGGTGCAGCAGCACGGGCAGCAGCAGGCGCAACTGGGATCCAGACCAGCGACGACGCTGTCCAGTTCGTCCTCGGCCAGTTCCGCCTGAGCCACCGGCAGCAGCGACGGCACGAAGAGCACGAAAGTGCCGGTGGTGCCCGCCTGCTGCCACGACTCGACCTGCGCCTCCAGATCCGGATCGGCGTCGGCGACGTCCCGGACCACCCGGACCTGCACGTCCTCGGACAGTTGGAGCCCGTAGCCGGCGAGGAACCCGCGCGGGTCCCGGTCGAGCGCCTGCTCCTTGGCCGGGTCGGCCCAGACTTCGGCGACCAGTCGGCTGTACGCGGCCACGAAGACCGCTCGATCGACAGGTGTCACACCCTGCTCCCTTCGATGGTCGGCCGCCGGCGGCGGCGACAGGCAGCGCGGGGAGTTCCGGGCCACCGGTTTCGCTTCATCGTGGGTCACCGGTGGATCCGGTCCGCCCGGCGAGCGGGAATTTCATCGAATGTGGCCGCGAAAAGGTCGCGCTGCGGCGAAAGCCGGGTAATTGGGAATCAGCGACTTGCGGCGGACCGCGATTTTAATCAGTTTCACCACTGTGGACAAGTAGCAATTCCCCGCCTGTCACCCGCCCGGTCCGCACACCTACGCTGCGATCGGCGGACCGTTCAGCGTGACAGCGGTTCGACGGGGTTGCCGTGTTCCGCCACCGAGTGCTGCCGGAGGCCACCGTGACCATCGACGAGGTGACGACGACGCCCGGTGCCCCGGTCGGGTACAGCGTGGACGAGCTCGCGCGCAAGGTGGGGATGTCGCCGCGCAACATCCGAGCCCACCAGGCCCGGCGGCTGCTGCCCCCGCCGGTGCGGCGCGGTCGGGCCGCGCTCTACGACGACTCCCACGTCCGCCGACTGGACGCGATCCTCGCCCTGCAACGACAGGGTTTCAACCTGGTGTCCATCGAGGCGATGCTCGGGGTCCGGGCCAGTGACGAGGCGCCCGACGGGCTCACCGCGATGCTGCAACGCCTGACCGCCGACCGTCCGGCGCTGGCCCACGCGCTGACCCGCCACGGCGTGATCGGCCGGACCACCGACGGCACCGTCCGCACCGTCCGGCCACGCCCGCTGCGCGCCGCCCTGGACCTGCATCGGGTACGAGTGGGCACGGTGCCGGCACTGCAGACCCTCAGCGAGGTGCTGGACAGCCTCCGGCCGGTGGCTGACGAGCTGGTCGCCGCCGTCACCGCCCGGCTGCTGACCCTCGCTCCGGAGCTGGTACGCAGCGGCGCCCGGTCGTCCTGGGCCGAGCTCGACCGGGAAACCCTGTTGCTGACCCAGGGCGTGGTCAACGTGCTCACCGAGGCGTTCCGGCTCGCCGTGGAGAACCAGTCGGAGGCGCACATCGCCGAACTGCTGGAGAACCACCTGGACGCGGACGTGTGCCTGGAGGACAGCACTGTCATCGACAACGGGTGACCGGGTCGTCAGCCGGCCGCGGGCTGCCCGTGCGCCTGTCGGCTCTCCGGCACGGTGTCGGACCGTTCCGGTTCGGTGAGCAGTTGCCGCCGCGCCAACCGGTGGAACAACCCGTCGGTGTCGTCCATCAACTCGTCGAAGCTGCCCCGCTGGACGATCCGCCCTGCCTCAAGGACCACGATGGTGTCCGCCGCACGGACCGTGGACAGCCGGTGGGCGATGACCACCCGGGTCGCGGCCAGGGCCGCGGTGCTGCGGCTGACCACCTCCTGCGTCCGGTTGTCCAGAGCGCTCGTCGCCTCGTCGAGGAAGATGATCCGGGGTAGCGGGGCCAGCGCGCGGGCGATCAGCACCCGCTGCCGCTGTCCGACGGAGAGCGTCCCGCCGCCGAACGGCACCATCGTGCTCATCCCCATCGGCAGCGCCTCCAGGTCATCGGCGAGGCCGGCCATCCGCGCCGCCTCCCAGACCTGGTCCAGTGGAAAGCTGCCGGCGCCGCAGATGTTGTCGCGGATCGAGCCGGCGAAGAGCTGACCATCCTGCAGGACCACTCCGCACTGCCGGCGGACCGCGTGTACGTCAAGTTCGGAGAGGTCCTGGCCGTCGTAGAGCACTGCGCCCTGCTGCTGGCGTTCAAAGCCGAGCAGCATCCGCAGCAGTGTGGACTTCCCGCAGCCGCTCGGTCCGACGATGGCGACGAACTCACCCGGGCGGACGTGCAGGTCGATGTCGACGAGCACCGGCGGCTCGTCCGGCTGGTAGGCGAAGGTGAGCCGGTGCAGCGCGATCTCGCCGCGCAGCTCCCCCGGGTCCACCCGGTCCGGCCGCGCCTCGGGGTCGGCGCGCAGGATTTCCCGCAGGCTGCCCAGCCGGGGCACCGCCGCGATCACTTCGACCCCGGCCGACACCAGCACCAGCAGCGCGCCCAGTAGCATCGCGAAACCGACGTTGAGGATGAAGAAGTCGGCCGGTGCGACCCGACCGGCCATCGGCCCCATCAGCACGGCGAACAGGACCAGTTGGCCGGCGACCGGCAGCACGGTGCCGAAGGCGACCAGGCCCGCCTGACTCTGCCGGACCCGTTGCAGCGCCGCTCGGGCCGTCGCGGCGACCTCCGACCAGCGCGCGTGGGCACGGGTTTCGGCGGCCGCCAGTTTAATCTTGACGATGCCGCCGAGCAGTTGGTTGGTCATCGCAGCCGCCCGGTGCTCGGCCGGCAGCGCGGCCCGTTGCTGACTGACGATCAGCCCGGCGAACGCGCCGAAGGTCAACATGGTGACGACGACGATCCCCACTCCCCACAGCCCGAGCACGGGCTCGACCACCAGGAGCATGCCGAGGGTCACCGCGACCGTCGCGGCCGCCGAGACGAGCTGCGGCAACAGCGCGCTCAGCGCCTCACCGACGAACGAGATCCCCAACATCGAGTTGGCGATCTCCCCGCTGCTGCGACCGGCGAAGAACCGGGCCGGCAACCGCATCAGGCGATCCCAGATCGCCAGCTGCGCGCCGGACTGCATCCGGCCGTCCAACCGCAGCAGACGCAGGTTCTGCACCACCCCCACCAGACCCGCGACCACGGCGGCGCTGAGCATCAGCGCGAGGAAACCGCCAAGGCCGTTCACCTCGCCCTGCCGGGCCAGTTGGCCGAGCACCTCGCCGGTGGCCAGCGGCACGCCCAGGCCCAGCAGTGCCACGCAGGTGGCGGCGAACAGCAGCCCCCGCACGTCGCGGGACGCACCGACCAGCCCGGCCCGCAGCAGGTGGCGCATCCGAGCGGTAGGCGGCAGCGGCGCCTGCACCTCGGTCGCCTCGGCAGCGAACGTCGCGGCCACTGTCGCGTCGATCGGACCGTACGCCCGGGTGTCCGGGTCGACGTGGTGGTAGCGGCCTCGACGGAACACCAGCGGCACCGCGACGGCGCGCTCCGGACCATCGCCGGCCCGCCACCCCACCAGTGGCCCCAGGTCCCGCCGCCACCAGCGGTCGGGCAGCCGCACCTCACGCAGGAAGAGGCTGGACGCCCGGGTCACCGCGTGCACCGCCGCCCGGTCGTCCAACGGCGCGCGGCTGCGGTCGGCCGGCTCGTTGATCGGGCTGCCCATCCCCTCGGTGACCACCCGGACCACCGAGGCCGCCCGCCCGTACCGGTCGAAGCCGGGCTCGCCGTCGGGAACCGCAACCGCACCGCCCGCGCCGATCACCCCGATCGACCGTCGGGCCGCCGCGGCGAGCACCGCCGCGTCGGTCTCCCGGCGCCGCTGTACGGCGCTCAGCAACGCCGCGTCAGCCTCCTCGATCCGGGTCTCCACCATCCGCAGCAGCCGGGCCACATGCTGGTCGACGGCCGACCGGAGCTGATCGTTGACCAGCAGGTCCCAGCTACCGTGGCTCTCCACAGCGCACGGCGACTCGGCCACCACCCAGTCCCGCTCGGCGACCAGCAGCAGCTCCCGCTCCCCCGACATCTCCGCCGGGCCACCGTCGTTGCGTCGCAGTTGTCCACCGGCGCTGCGCAGCCACCACGCGCCGCCGGTGGAGGTGAGGGCGCTCCCCTGCACCAGCGAAATGATCTCGCGTCCGCGCAGGGTGGACGCCTCCCGGGGCGCCTGCCCGCGGCGCAGCGCGTCGGCGACGGTGACCAGCACCAGGTCAAGCGCCGCCACCAGCTCCGTCGCGGCAGTCCGTGCCCGCAGCGACGCCCCGTCGTCCGCCACACGGCCGAGCCGAACATGCCGCTCCAGCAGGGACAGGTGACGCCGGGACAGCCCGCGCAGCTCCGTACCGGGCAGCGGCACCAGGATCAACTGCCACGCACCGATCGCGGTGGACGTCGGCACCAGGCCACCCGCAGGCAGCCGGGCCACATGGTGACGACGCGAGGGGCTCATCCCGGCCCGGCGCACCGCGAACAGGTCGGCCTCGCCTCCGGTCACCAGCCAACTGGCCGCCGGGCCGTCCAGGCGACAGACCTGGCGTACGCCGTCCGAGCAGAAGTCGATCAGGCCGCCGGCCGGGGCATCCTCCACCGCGCCACTCATCAGCGTCTCCTCGGATCGTCGTGGTCAGTGGTCCCGGACCAGGCGCGCGTACGCCCCGTCCCGGGCGACGAGCTGCTCGTGGGTGCCGCGCTCCACCTCCCGGCCGCCGTCCAGCACGACGATCAGGTCGCAGTCGCGGACGGTGGACAGGCGGTGGGCCACGATCAGGCAGGTGGCCCCGCGCCGGCGCAGGTGCCTGTCGATCCGACGTTCGGTCTCGGCGTCCAACGCGCTGGTGGCCTCGTCCAGCACCAACACCCGGGGGTTGCGCACGAGCGCTCGGGCGATCTCCAGCCGCTGCCGCTGCCCACCGGAGAAGTTGCGGGCGTTCTCCCGCACCACGCTGCCGAGGCCACCCGGACGGGCCGCGACCTCGTCGTAGAGGCATGCGTCGGTCAGCGCTCCGACGACGTCCTCGTCGGCGACGGTGAGGTCCCACATGGTGACGTTGTCCCGGACCGTCCCCTCGAACAGCCGTTGGTCCTGGTCCACCATGGCGACGGTGGCCGCCCAGAGCCCGTCGTCGGCTGCGGCCCGCTCAAGCCCGTCCACTGTGACCTGTCCGGTCCAGGGACGGTAGAGCCCGGCGACCAGCCGGCCGACGGTCGACTTGCCACTGCCCGACCGACCGACCAGGGCCACCCGGGCGCCCGGCGGCAGGTCAAGGCTGAAGTTCTCCAGCAGTGGCCGGCCCAACGGGTTGTAGCCGAAGGTGACCTCCTCGATGCGCAGGTGCCCCTGAATCGGCGTCACCGGACGGGAGGATCGGTGCTGGGCCGACGGCAACGGGTACCGCTCCACGTCCCGCAGCCGGTTGAGGTCGGCGCTCATGTCCTGCAACCGCGAGCCCAGCGCGGTCAGGTTGCCCAGCGGGCGGTTCATCGCGACGGCCAGGCTCTGCATGCCGACCAGCACGCCGACGCTCATCGCCTCCGCCACGACCTGCCGGCTACCCAACCACAGCAGCACCCCGGTGGTCCCTGAGGCGAGGAGCGCCGGCAGGACGGAGAGCACCGCGGTGGGCACCCCCAGCCGCTGCTGACGGCTGGCGACGGTGGCGTGGCGCGCCGCGAACCGGGCCACCGCGCGTTCCTCCTCACCGCCGGCCTTCACCGTCTCGATCATTTGGACGGTGGTGTACACAGTTGTCACCAGCTTGCTGCGGTCCGCCTGAAGACCGGCGACAGCGGTGGACCGGGTCGAGGCGACATAGCGCAGCACGCTGACGTTCAGCCCGGCGAGGAGCACCGCGCACAGTCCGAGCAGCAGGTCGTAATGGCAGAGCAGAGCCCCGTACGCCAGCACGAGGCCGGTGTCCACCACCGTGGTGGCCGTCCGGCGGGTGAGCACCTCGGCGACCACCTCGTTGCCGCGGACCCGCTGGCCGAGGTCGGCGGCCTGCCGCTGGTCGAAGAAGGTCGGCGGCAGCCGCAGCAAGTGTCGGAAGAACCTGGCGGCGCTGGCGAGGGCGAGCGCGGTCTCCGCGCGTACCGTCAGGCGTTGCTGAAGCAGGCTGGCCAGGAAGGTGAGCACGGTGGCGACCGCCACCGCCGCCACCAGACCGGCGAACGCGGCCTGGTCCTCCTGCAACAGCACCCGGTCGACGAAGACCTTGGCCATCACCGGAATGGTCAGACCGACCACGGCGATCAGCAGGCCGAGCAGCAACATCTGCGCGATCGCCGAGCCCGGGCCGCGCCACCGCTCGGCCAGCGCCCGCACCAGCCGGTAGCGGGTGCCGCCGGGCCGGAACTCCGGGCCGGGCTCCATGGTGAGCACGATGCCGGTGAAGGCCCCGTCGAACTCCTCCCAGCTCACCGCACGGGGACCGGTGGCCGGGTCGTTGATGAAGACCTTGCGCCCGAGCCCTTCCAGCACCACGAAGTGCTCGAACCGCCAGAACAGCACCGCCGGCAGCGCCACGGTGGCCAGGCCGGCCAGGTCCATCTGGAAACCCTTGGCCACCATGCCGTAGCGGCGGGCGCCCTTGAGCACGGTGGCCGCGGTGGAGCCGTCCCTGCTCACTCCGCACACCCGGCGCAGCTCCTCAAGGGGCACGTGCCGACCGTGGTGCGCGAGCAGGATTCCCAGCGCTGCGGCGCCGCACTCCACCGCCTCCATCTGGATCAGGGTGGGCGTACGGACCCGTCGACGCCGGATCCTGGGCAGTTCCGGCGCGCCGCCGACGGCGGTCGTCGGCGCGCTCATCGCCGCAGCAACCAGTCGATCGGGTGTTCCCGGTCCACCGTGAACCAGGCGGTGACCTCGCTGGCCGAGTTGAGCTGGAACGGTGGCGGAGACCTGGTCCAGCGCAGGCCGCCCGGGGCGGCAGGGTCGGGCTCCAGGGCGACAGTCACCCGCACCACGCTGCCGCGGGCGAGCAGTCGCCGGACGTCCGGCCCGGTGCCCAGGAAGGCGCGCAGCGACGCCTCGGTCTCCGGGAACGCGCCGACTGTGGTCACCTGGCCGGCCAGGGTGCCGAACACGTTGCGCGGCGCTGCCGCGGCGGCCACCTCGACGGACACGCCGGGTTGCAGCAGCGGGGCGGCGACGGCGGGGGCGTAGACGACTGCCTGCAACGCGTCCCCCGCGGCGTCGAGCCGTTCCAGGTCGGCCAGGTGGGTGCCCGGGGTGACGATCTCGCCCTCCGAGACCAGCCAGGCGACGACGTACGCGTCACCCGGCGCGGTCTCCACCCGTACCTTGCCGTCTGTCGTGCGAAGGCTGTAGAGGGGGGTTCCCTTCGGCACCCGCTGGTGCGGTGACGCCCACACCTTGGTGACCTGGCCGCTGTCGAGCGCGTCGAGAGCCGAGATCCCGTTCGAGTGGATCAGCACCCCGGCAGCCTCGACGGTCCGGGGCACCACAGTGCGCACCGACCACACACCTGCGGCGACGACGACGATGACCAGCGCGGTGGTCGCCAGCCAGTTCGGCACTGTGGTCAGCCGGACCGCCCGGTCCAGTTGCTCGGGCGCCTCCAACTGGCGCAGCGCCTGCCGCCGGAACTTCATGGCCGGGCCTCCGCTGCGGCCGGACCGGCGGCGCGGCGCGAGCCGAGCAGGAAGTCGGCCACGCTCGGCTCGACCAGCGGGTCGAGCCCGGACAGTTCGGCGAAGGCCTGCGAGTCCCCGGCGCCGAGGGCGCACGGCGCCAACCCCATGGCGGTGGCGACGAGGTACATCTGCTGGGTCAGCACACCCGCGTCCTTGAGAATCATGGCGTAGCTCATCCCTTCGTACTTCCACATGAGCCGCTGGACCCGGGCGGTGACCACCAGGACCGTCTGCGGCGGCCGAGGCAGAGCGCCGGCCGCCCGGGCGTACGCCAGCAGTCGGTCCGCGGCCGGTCCCCAACCGGCGACCGGTTCCAGCCGGTGCCCGACGGCGTCGTAGTGGTACAGCCCGGGGTCGAGCCCGACGCAGCGCGCGACCAGTGGGTAGATCTCCAGCTCGTAGACGCCGCCGCCGCCCGGGTAGGGCCGGTGGCCGATCTCCTGCCCGCCGGCCTCGCCGACGGCGCTGGTGTGCTGCGACCGGTGCAGGAACTCCGCCAGCCGCTCCAGCGGCAGCGGCGCGGCGTCGTCGTGTTCGCGCACGCTGCGCCGGTCCGAGACGACCTGGCCGAACGCGGGATCCGCCTTGGCGATCGTCGCCAGGTCCGGCAGTGGCAGGTCCACCGCCCGGCCCGCGTCGTACGGGCGGCGCAGCGGTTGCGGGGCGAAGCTCCCCCGCATCCGGTAGGTGCCGCCCACCGGCAGCGCGTGTCGCCCGGCCCGGGACCGATGATGCAGCCGTAGCTCCTCCGGTGACCAGTAGGCCAGCGGCGCCTCGTCGCACTCCGCCTCGAACTCGGCGTCGGTGACCAGGATCCGGGCGGTGGCCAGCTCGTCGAGCACCCGTCCGGCGACTTCCGGCGGCACGCCGAGCGTGCGGGCCACCGCCTCGGGTCCGACGCCCGGCGCGGAGGCGGCCAGTACCGCGCCGAGGGCGGCGTCGGCGCAGCCGACAACGAGGGTGCTCAGTGGTGATGCGGCCACCAGCATGCCCCGTTCGTGCTGGAGGGCGGCGAAGCGGGAGAGCCGGTAGCGGACCCCGGGGGTGTGCAGGCGACTCTCCGGCAGACTGCCTCGCCCCAGGCCGGTGGGCACCAGGTCGAGCAGTGCCCGATCGTCGACCTGGACGCGCCGCTCCAGCCAGGAGTGGGCGAGCAGCCGGCGCAGCAGCAACTGCGCGGGCAACACCCGGTTCTCCCCCTCCAGGCCGCTGATCAGCCGGCCGACCTCGACGTCGTTGACCCAGTCGGCGGCGAGCCGCAGCAGCAGCGCCCGCCGGCCCATGCCAGGTTGCTCCAGGGTGAGCTGGAAGCGGGTCTGCCGCAGCGTCAGCGAGCCGTCCTCGCCGAGCCGCAGCTCCGCGTCACGGCGCAGTCGGTACGACTCCTGCATCGGCGGACCGCCGACGGAGCCGCTCACGACGACCGCCGACCGACCGGGTCCACCACGGTGGTCATCCCCACATCCTTCCCACGGTCCCGGTGCCCCCGGGAGCGCCGGCTAGAAGAAGACGTTCAGCGGATTGGCCGACATCTCGTCGACCGCCAGCGGGTCCCGACCGAGCCGGGCCGGCACGTCCCACAGTCGACCGGGACCGAGCCGGCGCCAGAAGTGCCGCAGGCCCGGCACGACGACCTTCACCACCGCCAGGTCGACATCCGGACGGGACTGGTCGACGACGATCACCTCCAGGCCGGCCCGTTGGGCCCGGTGTACGCAACGGCGCACGTCGTCCCCGACGTCGCCGGTGGTCAGTGGCGGGTGGTCAGTGGCGGTGCGCGGCGGCCGGGTGGGGTCCGGGGTCAGCCAGGGCTGAGCGGCCACCCGCACGGTGCCGAACCAGCGCGCCGTGTCCGGGTCGTCGACCCCGTACCGGTTGCCGGCGGAGGTGGGACCGGCGACGGCGGGCAGGAACTGGTTCACCTCGGTGAGCGCCCGGGTCAGCGCGACCCGCGCGTCCAGGTGCGCGCCGAAACCGACCAGGACGTCCTCCGGCCCCCGGTCGACCCGCCGGGACACCGCCGCGAACGTGGGCACACCCAGGTCGGCGGTCAGGTCGAGGGCCCACAGTTCACGGCCCAGCGCGGTGGCGTGATGGTCGACGCAGGCGGACGTCCACGGCTCGCCGAACGAGGCGAGGTCCACCCCCGGCATCCGGGACCGGTGGTACCACCACAGGGCCACGCTGTCGCGCTCCACGAGTTCGCAGAAGCCCTGCAGGATCGCCTCGGACAGGTTGCCGCCGGCCGCGCAGCCGTTCGAGTCGGCCGAACACACCCCGAGCCCGGTCAGCTCCGGATGCCCGTACCAGCAGTGTGCGGCGGGCAGCTCACGCGGTGTCTGCCGGGTCAGTGACCAGCCCGTGGTCCAGTCCAGCTCCACCTCGTCGGGCAGCGGGCGGGGAATGCGGTGCAGGTGGCCCAGGTCGCGGTTGAGCCGGTGCCGGTCGGCGTACTGGCGTTCCGAGAAGAGCAGCAGCTCCCGCAGGTGTACCGCGCGGTCCGGACCGAGCTGCCGGTAGCTCGCCCGGTGGACCGGGCGGTCGCCGCGCCACACCCCGCAGTAGCGTTCCACCGCCTCCCCGACCGCGCTCATCCGGGCCTGCAGGTCGGTCCGGCCCTTGCCGCCGCTCTGCCCGCGCAGATTGCGGCGCAGCGCGGCGACCTGGCGGGGCTGGGCGAAGTTGTGCCCGGCCGAGTACGTGTGGGTGACGCCGTTGTCGGTCGCCTCCAGCGGGGTCAGCCGGCTCACCACGCCCAGATACCGGCTGACATGGTGGACGAGCGAGGCGTACGCCTCGGCGGGTTCCCGGATGCGGGAGTCGCCGGCCCGACTGGGCTGGCTGCCGCTGGGTGGCAGGTCGATCCGGGTCTCGGCCTTGCGGACGAGGTCCGGGTCACCGCAGGCGGGGCACTGCGGCTGTCGTACCAGTTGGTGGCTCTCCGTGCTCAGGTCCCTGGTGTCCAGGGCGACCATCCGGCCGGTGAGGCGGGGAGACGCGCCCCGGACGGCGAGCACGGCGAGCTCCGCGGCCAGCAGCCCGGCCGCCATGGTGGCCAGTCCGGGCAGGACCGCGTGACCGGGCTGCGGCAGCGGACCGGCCAGGTCCTGCCCGTCGAGGAAGGCATTCACCTGATCGTTCTCCTGCCAGCGTTGGCGCAGGCAGACCCAGCAGCCGGTGCGACCCGGCACGAGGTGTGGGCCGAGGAAGACGACGTTGCCGTGTGGCCGGGCCAGCGTCCACGCGCGACCGGCGGCCAGGTGGCGGTCGTTGAGCAAGGCCAGCCGGGGGTCGAGCATCGACGACGGCAGCACCAGCACCTGGGCGGTGCCCGGGTCGGGGTCCGGTGCGTCCGGCCCGACCACTGTCGGGGCGAGCCCGAGGGCGCGCAGCGCGTCGGCGGTCTCGGCCACCCGGGGCGCCCCCAGGTCCACGATGGTGACGGCTCCCCCGGCCATCCACCGCCGCCCGGCATCAGGCGGGACACCCCGGGCGTCCCAGCCGGCAGCCTCGGCTGGCGAGGTGTGCGCCGGACCGGACACCAGAAGGCCGTGGTCGCGCAGCCGGGCCAGGGCCGCGGCGACGGCGGCGACCGGGTGTCGGGTGGCCAGCCGGGCCACCACGTCGGCCAACGGGGCGGCACCGTCGAGCTGGTCGGCCAGGTCCGCGGCGACCGGGTCGTCGATGAGCAGGCTGCGGGTCTCCCCCAGCACCACGAGCGGACCGTCGGGCAGCCGCACCGGCACGTAGTCCGATCGGAAGCGCGGACGCCACATGGGTTCCTCCCGAGCTTCGTGGTCGGACCGCGGTACCGCCGGCCCCGCCGGCGATCACGGCTGCTGTCATCGTCGCGGTCCGGTGGTGTCCGATCCGAGTGATGCCACCGGTTTCTGCCGTCGCCGACGCCGAGGACGCTCGGCGGCAGGGTCAGTCGGCGGTGACCGTCAGCGCGGTGTCGTTGAGTCCCAGCACCGATGTGCCGACGCTCTGTGCCGGCACGAGCAGCACGAAGGTCTCCACCCGGGTGACCCGGATCGACTTTCCGCTGACCGCCTTGAGGTGACCGGTGGCGATCAGGTCCGGGCTCTGCGGCTCCAACCCGACGGTGGACGGGCCGCCGGGCGCCGGGCGCAGCGTGTCGGTGGCGTGGATCGTCAGAAAGGTGAGCGTGCCGGTCGGCACCGCGACCGCGCAGTCGGACCATTCCGCCCGGTCCATCGTCCGTTGCACCGCCCCGCCGACGCCGGCGAGCTGCTGCCCGTAGACCTCCCAACCGCCGGCGAACTGGCCGTCGAGCAGCGGGCTCGACACGACGAGGGACCGGTTGCCCGTCGTGGACCCGATGCTGCGGGAGAACACCTCGGCGGCGAGGGCCCGACGGCTGGTCTCGTCCAGGGCGGTGCCGCCCGCGGTGGCCGGCCGGCCGTCGATGCTGCGGGCGACCACCAGCGACGGTTGGGTGACCTGAACGTTGTGGCTGAGCTTCCACTGACCGTCGGCACCCAGCACGAACTGGCTGACGTCGGTGGGCGCCAGCTCCGAGCCGGTCAGCCGGAGAGTAGCCGTGGCGAGGAAACAGGACGGTTCCCCGGGTGGCACCGCGAAGACCGGGTTGATGTGCTGGAAGGACGGTTGCGGACGCTGGTTGTACGCGGCCCGACGCACCGCGGCGATGCTGAGGTCCAGCGAGGGCGAAACCTCCTGCGCCCGCAGCGCCTCGACGTCGCCGGCCACCGAGGCGGCCGAGTCGGCCTGGTCGAAGGCGGTGAGCACGAGCGCGGCCCGGTCCCGACCGAAAGTGGCCGAACCGGGGGGCGCCGGGGTGGCCGCGTCCACCGGCTCACCAGCACAGCCGGTCAGCATGAGCAGCGCCACCGTGGCGGCGGCGAACGGCATGGCCGGCACCGGCGCGGCGAGGGTACGCGGGCTCCTGACGGATCTTCTGCCCAGCATCTCGTCCTCCATCCACCACCGGTGCGCGGGAATCGCGCCCGACGCAGTCGAGTATGTGAGCGGCTGTCGGGCTACGACGGTGGCGGCGCGGCCTCGTGCTGCCCGGCCTGTCGACCTTGCACCGAACGACGTCATCCGGCCTGGAACGCAGTCATCGATCGGTGTCATCGAGCCGAGCCACCCAGGCGACCAGGCCCGACCGGGAAGCAACGCCCGTCTTGCGGTAGAGGCGGGTCAGATGCGCTTCCACAGTCCGGGGGCTGATGTTCAGCTGCCGCCCGATCAGTCGGCTGGTGGCCCCGGTCGCCGCCAGCCGCGCGATGTGCCACTCCCGGTCGGTCAGGGCGGCGACCCCGCGCGGGCCGACCGGACGGGCCAGTCGCAGGCCGACCCGCTCCGTCCCGCACCACCCAGCCAGCTCCAGCGCCCGGCGGCGGGCCCGTGCCGCCAGGCCGGCCTGGTCGGCGGCTTCGGCCGCCCGAGCCAGGGAGGCCAGGACAAGACTGCGGCGCAGCACCATCCCGCCGGCGCGGAACAGGTCGGCCGCGGACTCCAGGTGCGGCAGCGCCGCCCGGACCTCGCCGCGGGCGAGCAGCACCTCGCCGTACGCCGACTCGGCGAACCCCCGCTGCCCGGGCAGCCCGACCTGATCCGCCTCGGCCAGTGCCAGTCGCGCCTGCCGCTCGGCGTCGGCCACGTCGCCCGCGGCGAGCGCGGCGGCGCAGAGCAGCTCGTACCACCTGGGTCGGAGGGACGCCTGAAGACGGCTCAGCCGGCTGTCACCGCCGGCCGAGCGCACCAGGTCGGCGCAGGTCGCCGGATCACCCGACAGCAGCGCCGCAGTCGCCAGCGCCGTCGCGGCGGTACGACCGCACCAGGTGGCGAGGTCGGTGGCGATTCCGGCGGCGCTGCGGGCCAGCGCCACCGCCCGGTCGTCGTCGCGGAGGCCACCACGCCACGCCGTCGCCTCCGCCTCGAACGCCAGGGCGAAGCTCAGCAGGTGGTGACTGCCGATGCGCCGGGCGACGATGCCCGCCTCGGTGGCCAACCCGATGGCGGTGTTCAACTGTCCCCCGTGGTAGGCCACCTGACTGCGACCGAGCAGCAGTTGGCACAGTCCGTCGTCGCGGTGTGCGGCACGGCCGAGCGTCAGCCCTCGGTCGAGGTGCCGCACCGCGTCGGCCTGCCGTTCGAGGTACAGCTCGCTCAGGCCGAGTGCGGTGAAGCAGTCGGGATGGTCCCGCAGGTCCCGGTCCGGCAGCGAGTCGACGATCCGCGCGCCGGCATCGAGCAAGCCCCGGGCGTCGTCGAGTGCGCCGTCGAGTGCGGCGGCCAGACTACGCACCGCCAGCAGGCTGGCCCGGTCCGCGCCGGAGCCGCCGAGATCTCCGCTGAGCACGTCGGGCAGCCCGGTCACGGGGCGGCCGGCCAGGATGCCGGCGACGCCAATCTCGGTGGCGAGGCGGTAGCCGTCGCTGGGCCCGGCATCGGCTGGCAGGACGGACAACTCCCGCCGGCTGATGGCCGCCGCCTCCGCGTAGTTGCCGAGCAGACGTTCCACGCGCGCCCAGAGAGCTACTGCCTGCGTCCGCCGTCCCTCCGGGTCGGCGGGGAACAGCGGCACGATCTCCTGGAGCAGGGCCCTGCTCTCGGCCAGATCCCCCGTCTCGCCGGTGATCTCGGCCAGCGCGAGCGACACGTCCTGGCGACGTTGCGTCAGAGCGGCCGTCGGCCGCAGCGCACGCAACGCCAGCCGCAGCCAGCGGATGGCCAGGTCCGGCGTCTCGCGTCGGACCTCCTGCGCCGCCCGGCAGAGCACGTTGACGCAGCGGTCGGCCCAGCCGCCGTTGGGCAGGGTGAGCAGGCGCTCCGCGTAGCGGGCCCGATCCGCCGGTGGCGCGCCCAGATCGACCAGCGCCGTGAGCGCCCGCGCACACGCCTCCACCTGCCACTGCGTGTCGGTGTCCTGAGCGACCGCCATCCGCAGCACCGGGTGCCGGAAGGCGAAACGTCCAGTGCCGGGGACGCGGCGGATCAGGTCAAGACGGGCCAGCCGCCAGCAGGCCTCGACCGCCGGTGACGTCGGGACCTGCGCAACCTCGGCGAGCAGGTCCGCGGTGAACTGTGCATCGACGATGGCCCCGGCCCGCAGACAGGCCAGCTCGACGGGCGGTAGGTCCGTCCACTCGCGGCGAAGCACGGCCACCGCCGCGTCGGACAGCCGGCCACCCGGTGCCTCACGGATCGGGTCTGCGCGGTTCGAGGTGCTGTCGCTCGGCAGCACTGCCAGGTAACCGGGGTTGCCGCCGGTCAGGTCGTACCGGGCGCGCAGCTCCACCTGGTCGGTGTCGGGGTGCAGGAGCGCGACCTCGGCAAGGCTGAGAGGGCCGAGTTCGATCCGGTCGTGTGACGTCGGCTCCGCATCGGCGTGCTTGTCGGCATCTGGTAGCCCGAACGGCATCGGGGTCGCCATCTGCCGCGGGCGGTAGACGAGCACGAGCAGCAGCGGGGCGGGCAGCGGATAGCGCAGTAGGTGGGCGATCAGGCCGGTGGAGGAGGCATCCGCCCAGTGCAGGTCGTCGAGGACCAGCACCAGACCGTCGCGGGCCGCCAGGCCGATCAGCCGGCGGGCCAACTGGTAGGTCCGGAACCGTCGGGCGTCCGACGCCCGCGCCGGCGCCGCTGGCACCGCGGCGACGGACTCCGCCCAACTCTCCAGGGTGGGCCGTCCAGTACGCACCCCGCGTCGGAGTGACTGCCCCTTCGTGAAGGCGTGTCGAAACACATGGAAGGGGACTCCTCGCTCATCCGGCGAACAGGTCCCGACGGCCCAGGGGACTGTGGAGTCGCACCGCGCCAGGGCCTCGCGGACGAACCGGGTCTTGCCGATGCCCGGCTCTCCGACCACCTCGCAAACCATTTGCCGGCCACGGCTCAGCACCGTGGCCTGGGCCCTCCCGATACGTGCCAACTGTGGTCGTCGCCCAACGAAGCGCAGGCTCGATGATGCGCTTTCCAGCCCAGGTGTCATCACGCAGACCAGACGCCTTCCGGCACAGTCAATGGGAATTGGTCGCACTATACCGGAGCACTGTCGAGTGTCGAAACATACCCGCGCGGCCAACCCGTATTTGACAGGTGGCGTCGAGATGTAGTTCTTTCCGACATCGCACCACAACCCGCAGAAAAAGACCGGTAGCCAGAAGGGCGTAATGATGCCCGGAAGCCCAACAAATCACTCGCTACCTGCCGCACCCTGCTATCGCCAACGAGCCCCGGACCACTGCCGACAAGGGCGTACGGCAAGCTCATCTGGACAAACATCGGAGGACCGCACCTAATCCAATACCGCCCCGATTATGGCCGTCTATAGTGAATCGCCCTAAGCGGTCATATTCCTACCTTGACCCTTCAGCCGCGACACTCATCCCACCTGATGAGCCGACGGCAAGGGATTCCCACGGCGGAAAATGGCTGGAACCCCACCGTCAGCGCCGGCCACCTGCCGCCAATATTCAACATGCGAACAGCAACATGCAGACGCAACAAGCACATTAGAGACGAGCGCAGAAAGGCCGCTGGCATCCGGCCGACGGAAACGGGCCGAGCGCCCGTCCCCCTGCGCTACCCGGCGCGAGGTCCGGGCGAAGAACCAGACCCTGGACGACGCCCCTCCCGCTTGTCGTTACCCTGCGTCCGCTCCACCTGCACTTCACCTCGGAGGCCAGCCGGACGGCCTCCGTCTCGACCGCGTTCTCCCAGTCCGCTGGCGAGCCGGGATCAGTTTGGACGTAGGTGACTGCCACCAGACCACGAGAAGAACCATCACCGCGACCGTCAGCCACCATCTCCGGTCGGCCACGTCAAACCCGCTGGTGTCCAGGGCCACCACGGCCCCGAGGATGCCGGTGAGGACGACGCCGGCCGTCGCATACCAACGCTGGCTCCGACTCAGCCGTCCCCCACCGCGCGCATCGCCGGATCGCCGGATCGCCGGATCGCCGGATCGCCGGCGCACGCACCGGGCCGTGACTGGATACGTCGACAACCCGCACGCAGTTGGCGCACCTGTCGTCGTAGGCTCCGCCGGTGAAGCGACCGCAGAAGGTTGTGGCGTACATCGTCCACGAGGATCGGCTGCTGGTGTTCGTCCACGCCGACGATGAACGGTTTGATCAGTCGGGCCTGCAGGTTCCTGCCGGCACGGTTCGTGAGGGCGAACTACTGGAGCAGGCTGTGCTGCGCGAGGCGTTCGAGGAAACCGCCCTCCATGGACTACGCATCGAGCGGTACCTCGGTGCAGCCGAGTGGGACATGCGGCCCTACGCCGACGCGGTGCACGTGCGGCACTTCTTCCACCTGTCCGTCGAGGACGCCGAGGTTCCGGATCGGTGGGTCGCGGTGGAACGCGGCGACAGCGACAGCAACCCGATCCGCTTCGAGCTGTACTGGCTGCCCCTGGCCCAGGGGCACGTTCTGTCCGCCGGCCAATCAGCCCTGCTCGGCAGGCTCTTTGATTGACGGCCTCAGAGCGCCAGGCTCGAAGCCCCCAGTCGGTCGGTCGAGATGCCCGGAACGCCTGCGGCTGGTGGTGGGTCCGATTGCGTCTCCCCGCTCCTGCCCCTGCGACCATAGTTACCGGCCCACGGGTGGCCTTTAGCGGGTTCCTCCACGGTCACATCGCGGGGCCGGTCCTTCTGGTGACTGGTCCTCGGTCAACGGTGATGCCTGGGAAGGGACCTCGATGAACAACAGGTGGAGAGGCATCACCACCGCTTCCTCGGCCACTGCCCCTGGCGGCTCGTGCACAGAAACAGGCCGCTCGTCCTGGCGACCGGTATCAGCGCTCGCCGCCAGCCTGCCCCCATCGGACACGGCTCGCATTGCGGGCCGCCTCGATCTGAAGAACGGAACTCGCACCGTCCGGGCGTGCCTGATTCCTCCGTCAACTGATGCGCGGCGACTGTCCGCCAGCTGATCTGCGACACCTCACGCACTGATCCCAAATCCGCACGGCTGACGTTGGTAGCGTTCTCGGACAGGCTGCCGGGCCGGCCTGTGCAACCGTCCCCAACGCCTCTCTTCGCGATGGACACTCTCAACCTTGCCCTCCAGCGCCCCACCAGGAGGATCGCTGCGTCGCCTATGGGCAGGCAGGCTGCCTTCCTGGGTCCCTCGCCGACAGCAGAAGCACCAGAGGCCGGTTCCCGGGGACGCCAGTGCTGCGCCGAAGGTTGCAGAATTCGATCCGCTGAATTTGGCTTGATGGAAATCTCGCCACTGTGCTGTCCGGCCACAACAGTTGGGTCGTCTGCTCATTCTCTTCCAGGACCCAGCCGGTGCCTACGGTATGTCCTTCGATCTCAATCCTAACGGCGGGGAGCCAGATCCCCCGAAGCGGGTCTCCTGTGAGCGGGAAAGCCACAACTGCGTACATTGCGTAGGCGACCGCGACCGCATTGACGTGTTGCACGAGCCAGGATTTCAACCGATTCAACTGCCATACCCTAGGAAATCGCACCTGAGCCACACTCGGCAAAAAGCGCGAGAACGCTATCACGCAAAACACGCCCGCGATACCGAGCTGCGACAGGATATCCCGAGTATTCGCAGGCGTCAGCAGGAAGCTGATCCCGACTAACGGGAGAAGCGCCAGGCCGGTCCGAAGCCTCCCCTCGGCCGTTCTCGGGTCGTCCGAAAGACCATACTTGTAGACCAAAAACGCCCCCGGGAGAACCACAAGCAATAGCGGGATGACCGACAGGTATACAGAGAGGAGCACGGCAGGAATATTCAGCGTGGAGAGAAGGGCGCCCAGGGTTGCGTCATTCCCATTAGCTACCAGCAGGACTTTCGCTCCGGCCATCAAGATGGGGATTCCAGCAAGAAACGGTCCCAGCACTTGCACGAGGAACTCATGCCGCACGGGCTCGGGCTCCACTTGAGCCGGGCGACTGATTTCCCCGACGTGCACACGTCTTGATTGCCCGACGGGCACACGTCTTGATTGAAGGCGGCGCGGCATGCGTCCATCCTCCTTGGGGCGTCAAGCCCATGACCGCGGCGAACGTGCCTACCGGTCGCCACTCGCCAACTTGCTTCGCCCGACGGCACCACAGATCGACCCCTGTCGGGCACCCGACCCGCTCGATATCAAGCACCAGATACAGCGTGCTTCGGGATGACGCCGGTAATGTCGTGGAGCATCTGAACGATGGAGACCTGTTTCGCGCCGATCAATTTCAGGGCGCTCCGGGCCATGTTGAACCGACCGGCTACAGCGTCCAGTCTCGCCGGAGCAGACCGTAGCTCACCATGTCCACGAAGCCGTCGCCGTCGTACTCGCGCTCCCGCTGGGTGCCTTCGTGCGTGAAGCCGCACGTCTCCGCGGTCCGCCGCATGGCCGTGTTGCTGGCCAGCGTCTCCAATTCCAGGCGGCGTAGGTTGCGGTTACGGAAGCCGTACCGGCAGAGCAGCCGGATCACCTCGGCCCCATACCCCTGGCCGCGCGCGTCAGGTAGCAGGGCGACGCCGAGGTGAGCGTACCGATTGAACGCGTTGATCCCCCACAACGTGCCGCCACCGAGGAAAACGCCGTCGGCCACGGTTTCGGCCAGCAGCGACACCATCGTCTGGGCGTCGGGCGGCTCGGTGACCTGCTTCTCCAGCCGGGCCCGGACCTGGCCGACGTGACGCGGCAGGAATGGCTCGCCGTCTGTGATCAGGTGCAGCTCGGGGTCACCGAGCAGAAGGAACATGCTCGGCGCGTCGTCGGGCGTGGGCGGGCGCAGTCGGACCCGGTCGGTGGCAAACATGCCGCGACGCTAACAGCAGGTACGGAGCCGCACGAGCGAGGTGCTCATGGCCGGAAAGCCCCCGCAGTCGAGTGTGAAGCACCAGGTCGAACATTCCCGCCATTACCGCGCCGGTGCCCACCGTGACACTCAGCGGGTCGACGCCGGCCGCCCTGTCCAACATCGATGAACACTTCGGGCACGCTGACCACGTTTTCAGAACTGGCCACCCTGCCAGCACCGGACGGCGACGTCATCGGGACGTGCCCGAGAGGTAGACCCCGAGACCAGCCAGCAACAGGCTGATCAGGCTGGCGCCGGCACGTACCGAGTTCCACCACGTCCAGGCCGACGAGTAGGAAGCCCACACCCGGACCGCCTCCGCAGGATCGGTCGGCACGCCTGCGGCGTCGAGGTTCCCGTTCATCGGCACGTTGATGGCCACCGTCGGGATGAACGCGCCCGCCAGGTACACCGCCGCGGCCATCAGGAACAGCGCACCCGCCGACCGCTTCCCGAGGATCAACAGGAACACACCGGTCACCGTGGCGGCGACGAGCGGGCCGAAGAACGTGACGAAGAACAGCGGATTCTGGATCCTCCGGTTGATGCTCGTCATGGCCCGGATCGCGGTGCCGGCGTCGGCGGCGTTCAGACCGGGCATCACCGCCACCGAAAATGCGTAGTAGACACCGGTGATCGCGCCCGTGACCGCCAGGGTCACCGCCGCCGACCAGGCAGCCACTGTGGCGTTCATGCCCGGTCTCCACCGGGTGAGCGGACCCATGCACCAGCGGCGGCGGCGTCCCGGGCATAGTCGGTGAAGTCGCGTGGGCTGCGGCCCAGGGCCCGTTGCAAACCGTCGGCGAGCTGCGCGTTGCGGCCGTCCAACACCTTGCCGAACAGCTCGGTCAGCACCGCCGCAAGCTCCGCCGGCACGTCGTACCCGGCCATCACGGTGGCGTACTCCTCGGGCGAGACCGATCGGTAGCGGATCTCCCGCCCGAGCGCGTCGCCGATCTCCGAGGTCGCCTCGGCGAAGGTGAGCAGCCGCGGGCCGGTCACCTCGTAGAGCTGCCCCGCGTGCCCGTCGTCGGTCAGCGCCGCGACCACGATGTCGGCGATGTCGCGGGCGTCGACGAACGGCTCCGGCACGTTCCCGGCCGGGAGGGTTACCTCGCCGCCGCGTATCGAGTCGGTCAGGAAGTCCTCGCTGAAGTTCTGGCTGAACCAGCTCGCCCGCACGATCGTCCAGGCCACACCGGAGTCCTGGACCACCTGCTCGCTGAGTTTGGCCTCCTCCTCGCCCCGGCCGGAAAGCAGAACCAACCGTTCGATGCCGCCGGACACCGCCTGTTCGGTGAACGAGCGGATCGTCGCGGGGGCGTCCGGCGCGGCCAGGTCCGGGTAGTACACCAGGTAGACCGACGAAACCCCGTTCAGTACGGGTGCCCAGCTGCGTTGGTCGGTCCAGTCGAACGGCGGCTCACCGGAGCGGGAGCCGACCCGTACCGGCCGGTCGAGTGTGGCGAGCCGGTCCACCACCCGGCGGCCGGTCTTGCCGGTGCCGCCCAGTACGAGGATTGGCTGCTCATCAACGGTCTTCGTCATGTCAGCCAGTCAAGTGGAGAGCGAGCGCACCGGGAATGGGCGAGACTCTCGATCGCATGTCCCGGCGTCTCGGCCGCCCACCTGGCAGGGCTAGCCTGAGCGGATGGATGCGCTCGCGGGGCTGCTGGACGGGCCCAGGGCGCGCGGTGCGTTCCTGATGCGGTCGGTGTTCGACCCGCCATGGTCGGTACGGATCCAGGATCGCGCGCCCCTCACCCTTGTCACCATGCTGCGCGGCACAGCGTGGGTGGTGCCGGACCGGGATGCTCCGGTGCCGCTACGCCCCGGCGATGTCGCGATCATCCGTGGCCCGGAGCCGTACACGATCGCCGACGACCCGGCCACAGCGCCGCAGGCAGTGATTCATCCCGGTGAGCACAGCACCACCCCCACCGGGGACGAGTTGTGCGAAGTGATGGACCTGGGTATCCGGACCTGGGGCGAACGCGCTGACGGGACGGCGGTGCTGCTCAGTGGCACCTACCAGTTGCAGGGCGAGGTCAGCCAACGGCTGCTGAGGGTCCTGCCCCATCTTCTGGTGCTGCCGGCCGGAGCACTGGACAGCCCGCTCATTCCGTTGCTCGGCGACGAGATGACCAAGGACGAGCCGGGGCAGGACGTGGTCCTGGACCGGCTGCTCGACCTGCTGCTCATCGCCGTGCTCCGGGCCTGGTTCTCCCGGCCGGACGCGGCGGCGCCCGCCTGGTACCGAGCGCACGGCGACCCGGTGGTCGGCAGGGCGTTGCGGCTGCTGCACGACCACCCGGCGAAGCCCTGGACGGTGGCCACCCTCGCGGCCGACACCGGTACCTCGCGGGCGGTGCTGGCCCGCCGGTTCACCGAACTGGTCGGCGAGCCACCGATGGCGTACCTCACCAACTGGCGGCTCGCGCTGGCCGCCGACCTGTTGCGCGAGCCGGACGCCACCGTCGCCGCGGTGGCCCGCCAGGTCGGCTACGGCAGCTCATTCGCACTCAGCGCGGCCTTCAAACGGGTACGCGGCCTCAGCCCGGCCGAACACCGGCAGGCCATCGGGTCGCCTGACCTCACTCCAGTGGGATGACCGTGCCGGTCGCTGCCACCCTCGACGGTCGCGGACTGGCGGTCCCTGTACCACCTGGTCTCGGCCTATTTCCGGATCGGTTCGCTGGCCGAAGGCATCGCGCTCGTCGATGAGATCGGTCAGCTGGCCAGCGAGACCGAGCAGCGGTGCCTCACCATCTACCTGGGTGGGCCGCGGATAGCGCCGTTTCAGCCCGCCCGGTCCCCCGTCGCGAGCTTGACACTCAACAGGAGCGTCCACTTCGGCCGGCGTGTCGTACTCCGCACGATGCGTCACGCCCTGGCTTCACCGAAAGAGCGGCTACGTCCTCGCCTGGGTTAGGAAGGATCGGGCCGCCAGCTCACCGGCGTGGTCACGGGCCCAAACTGCCCACCGTGCACCAGCGCCGGGGAACACGGCGGCGAACGTCTTCCAGACGTGCAGCCGGAAACCGTCCTGCTCCCACCAGCGCTCGGTGTACCCGCACGCCTCCCGTATCAAGGTGAGGCGGGCCGCGTGTGCTTCGACCGCCGCCAGGCCAGGCGCGTCATCGAGCGATACCGGAATCCACGTGGCGCAATCCTGGTAGAGCGCCTCGGCTTCGAGCAGTGCGTCGACGCCAGGGAAGACGGGCACCACCGGCGGCGAGCCGGGGCCCGTGAAGCAGTAGACCACGGCGCCGTCGCCGGCTAGCCAAACCGCGTACGGGTGCGCGACGTCGTGCTCGATGAGGTGGGCCATCGCGTCCTGGTCCACGGGGCTGTAGTCGCCCGCCGCCCACGGGACCGGTACGAACGTGACGGTCTCCTCGAGCGACCAGGCGAGGCTGCGATAACGCAGACCACCGTATCGAGCCGCAGCTCGTCGAAACAGGGTCATCGTTGCCTGGACGTCCACGCCGGGCAGCCGGCTCAACAGCGACCGGAGCTCGTCCGTCGTGGGCCCGTCCGAAAGCTCGAACGACGTTCGCTGCGCGGCTTGACGGAGGAAATGGGCAGCTCTCGGTGACAAGCCCGAAGGGTCGTCCAGGATGTGACGCACAGCCTCAACAATCAGTAGAGCCACCGGTCGAGCACCCCGGGCCAGAAGTGCGTTGTATGGTCGCCGTCCCCGAACGCGGGCGGGTCAAGGTCCCTGATGCGTCCCAACAGGTCGGCGAGCTCCGCGAGCGCTTGCTCCTCGGCCTGTCCGTCCTCGTCCCAGCGGTCGATGACGGTTGAGCTGGTCAGCCAGCTACCAACCAGGTGCAGCGAACACAGCCACTGGATGATAGTCGAGTTGACGAACCCGGCGCTGCCGTCCGGCGACCATATCTGCACCTCACCTGTCCCCGGCGCGGCACCGTACACCCAGCGCGCGTCGTCGGAGTTCGCCAACCGGTACATCGTTGGCTTCGCGTCGAATGACACCGCACTGACGAGGTCATCGATCAACGGCACACCACAGCAGACCAACGCGGCCTTCTGCTGCTCAGGAAGCCGCCACGTCGCCACGTCCAGCTCGGTAGCACGCACCACCCGCCCGGTACCGGCCCAGGCCGTCACCGCTTCGAACGCAGGAGGCAACGGAAGATCATCGACCGGCACGCCGATGAGGGTAGTCCGGGCAAGCTCTCGAGCGCCCCGGCGGCCCTGCTCGTCGATGGGCCGCTCCCGCAGCCGACACCCTGGCGGTCCCCGGCGTTGCCGTCGGCGAGCCCGTTGACCTTCGCGGGCAGCCTGGCCACGATCATTCGTACCACCACCGCGTACGCCGACAGTCCACACCGAATCGCCTACCCGTCAGCCCGGCATGCGACGCTCAAGCTCCGTGACCAACGGGCCACGCCGTGTGGCCCCCGGACAACACCGCCACAGCCCGCACAATCCCTGCACGACAGCACAGCCCCAACCCACACCCCTGGTGCCCGGAGGAACGCAGACCATGGACCACGCATCTCAGCTCATCCAGGAGCGGAGTGCCCCGCCGGCCACACTGGTGATCTTCGGTGCCTCCGGTGACCTGACCCGGCGTAAGCTGCTGCCCGCAATCGAGAGCCTGGCTCGGCACGAACGGCTCCCGGACCAGTTCGCGCTGGTCGGCGTCGCCCGCACGTCGATGACCGACGAGCAGTTCGCCGAGAGCGCCCTCGGCGAACGCACCCTCGCCACCAAGCGCCAGCTCCAGGGCGGCGTACGGTACGTGGCCGGCGGCTACGACGACCCGGAGACCTACAAGCGGCTCGTGGAGACCCTCGACGAGTTGGACGCACAACGGGGCACGTCCGGCAACCGGCTCTTCTACCTGTCCACCCCGGCCGGGGCCTTCGAGCCGGTGATCAACGGACTGGCCGGTGTCGGGCTCAACCAACCACGGGAAGGCTCCTTCTCCCGCCTGGTCATCGAGAAGCCATACGGGCGCGACCTGGTCACGGCCCGCGAACTCGACGGCGTGGTGCACAGCGCGTTCGACGAGCACCAGGTCTTCCGTATCGATCACTACCTGGGCAAGGACACCGTCCAGAACGTGCTGGCGCTGCGCTTCGCGAACTCGATCTTCCAGCCCATCTGGGATCGCTCCTGGGTCGACCACGTACAGATCACCGTCGCCGAGACCCTCGGCGTCGGCAGCCGCGGCGGCTTCTACGAGGACGCCGGCGCGATGCGGGACATCGTGCAGAACCACGTGCTTCAAGTGCTCGCGCTCGCGCTGATGGAGCCACCGGCCTCGTTCGAGGCTGAGGGCCTCCGCAACGAGAAGGTCAAGCTGCTACAGGCGATCCGGCTCCCCACCGACCGGGACATCGCCGAGGCCGCGGTCCGGGGACAGTACACCCGGGGCGGCACCCGCGAGGAGCTGATGGCCGGCTACCGCGAGGAGGCCGGCGTCGACCCCCTGTCGCGGACCGAGACCTACGCCGCGATGCGGCTCAACGTGGACAACTGGCGCTGGGCCGGGGTGCCTTTCTACGTACGCACCGGCAAGCGCCTGCCGGCCCGGCTCACCGAGGTGGCACTGCAGTTCCAGCGGCCGCCGCACCTGCCGATCCCGACCGACCAGCTCACCGGCCTCGATGCTGACGCGCTGATCCTGCGGATCCAACCGAACGAGGGCATCTCGCTGCGCTTCGGCGCCAAAGTGCCGGGCCACTCCTTCCGGGTCCGCACCGCCACGATGGAGTTCTCCTACGACCAGACGTTCGTCGAGGAGTCCCCGGAGGCGTACGAGCGTCTGCTCCTGGACGCGCTGATCGGTGACGCGTCGCTGTTCATCCGCAGCGACGAGGTGCAGCAGTGCTGGCGCATCGTCGACCCGATCATCGACAACTGGAAGAAGGACAACTCTCCGATCCCCACCTACGAGGCCGCCTCCTGGGGCCCGACCGACGCCGACCGGCTCATCGGCCGGAACGGCCGCAAGTGGCGCAACTCCGCGTGACCCTGCCGGAACGAGTGTGACCGCGCTGCTGAGCCCGATCGCTTGGTCTCACAGTTGACGCGCAGCGCGGTCCTCTCAGTGGGCCGGTCATCGAAGTCGATGACCGGCTCTCCTGCGCGGGGCAGCGACTCAGGAGCCCGAGCCGGGCACCTGTCGACGTCTGTGCGCTCCGCGGCGAGGCCGGGGCTGGAGCCGCCAAAGCGCTGTGCCGGCAGACCACCTCAGGGTTCCAGCAGCGCCTCACACGGCGAGAGATTGCGCCAGATGAACACAAAGAGGGTTTCCGCAAGTCGATGACCTGTGGAAACCCTCTTGGACTGCGTCGCCCTACTGTCCGGCACGTCCAGGAGGTGACCGCTGTTGACCGTCGCCTTCCTCATTTGCTCGACGGCATCGGCTCGCCGGACAGGACCCCGTGAACGAGAACGATCAAGAACATGACGCTGGCCGCGGCGAAGATCACGCCAATTGCCCGCTCCAGCAGAACGAAACGCGCCAGACGCTCGTCGTACTGGTCATTCTGACGCCAGCGCCACGGCGGAACTCGCCGCAGCACACTCGCGGTCGCCATCGACCTGCGCATGTGCCACTCAGTCACGCCTCGAAAGTTGGTCGCCAGGGCGACACCGATGAGGCCCATGGTCAAAATCATCGCGACAGCGGCCACGAAGCGCCATGTCTCCATCTGACCTCCTTGACGCGGGCCACCGATCATATTGCTCTCGTCCTGAAAAGATCATGACTGCTGGCGGCTGGTGTGGGGCAAGGGGCTGCTCCTGCGCTTCAAGCCATCTCCGCCGTGAGTCCGCACATCGTGGAACAGACCTGCTCCCGGTACCGGGTTCGATCCACGCGGCGGCCAATGTGCAGGCTTGCGACATCACCGGCTGGGAGCGGTGCCCGTCGGGTCCGCTGTGGACCGAGCACACGCCTTCGGTGTGAAGGAACGATCACTAGTCGATTAGCTGCGGTGGCGGCCTGACTGAGCTGCCCGAGCGGTCCACCAGCGTTCGTCGGCGTCCGCCTCTGCCCGTGTCGCTCGTCACCGAGGTGGTCACCCAGCCGCCAGCGCCATCGCTCACCGGCACCACGGTGGCCTCCATCTTTGTCTCGCCGTCACGGGTGTGGGCCCGACTTCGCCCTCACGTCGTCGCCAAACGGCACGGGCAGCCGCCGAAGGCGAAGAACAGTATGCTGCGGCCCGAATGGAATCGGGTGATCCATGAGTGTGGGTGATCAAATGCGCGGAAAACAGCTCATCGCGAGCGTGCTGGTGTTGGCGGGACTTGCCGGCTGCGTGGAACAGCCAGCCCCGTCGGCACCGCCGCCGTCGGTGACGCCCACGCGCTCGGCGCTACCCGACAAGCCGCAGGCGCTGATGGCGACCATCGGCGGGCTGGTCAAGCAGGCCGGTTTAGGCAACGACTTCCGGCAGGGAGAGATCGAGACCGGCGAGGCACAGTACGAACCCTGCGACTTGCTGATCGCCGATCCGGACCGGGCGAAGGGGGCCGGGTTGCAACTTGATGCAGTTTGGGCCGCTGGCCTTGAGGTCAACCCCGTCGCGTCTTTCCAGAACATCCAGTCCCCGATGACCCTCTTGGACGTCAGGGTGGTCCATCTGCCCGATGCGTCTGCGGCCGTGGCCGCCGCGACCAGGGTGCGAACTGCACGTTGCCCGAGCGACGAGTTCCGCCTCAACATCGGCCAAGCGACTGCCCGGTGGGGGTCACGCGCGGTGACCATCGGGTCGACGAGCGCGCGGCTAACCACGGCGACGGTGAAACGAGTGAACCCGGAAATCGATGCAGGCGTGAACTATCTGCCTGGCGACGCCCGGCTGGTCTTCGCACATGGGTCAATGCTGATCAGCATCGAAGCGCTCACGCTCTGGCCTCGCAAGCAGAACTCTGCCTCCGAAATCACCGCCGTGGCTCAAGAGAAGGCGACGACCCTGGCAGGAACGATCGTGAGGACCCTCCCCACGTCAGGCGGGGATTGACGCCGCACGCCCCGACGAGGTCGTGGTGGAGATGCGGCGCGTGCACCACGGGCAGGCCAGTGCCTGCCGGCAATAGCCGGCCCGAGGGGTCGCACAGGCTCCGGGGTCAAGGGCGGCCCGCGGGGCCCGTCGCGTAGTCACTCCGGCACGACAGCTCCTCCTCCCAGGGCTGGTGGAAACGATCATGATCGAAGTACAAGTCACAGCTCGTCAGCGGCAGGCCAGGGTTGGGGTGGTCAGGGCCACCGGCCGGCCCTGCCTACGCTTCGCCGGATTTCCATAGTTCCCAGGACCCGTGGCGATTCGCTAATCTCAATGAACTCGGCACGCTGCGAGATTGGTCAGCCCCGGAGGGCCCTGGCGGAAGGCAACGATGGCCGGCTTGTTCGACGGTTTCGAGGGCTACCGGGTAGTGACCACTGCGGAGAAGCGCCAAGCGCTCACCGCAGCCCTGGTTGCAGTCGACGCCAACGTGCTTCTCAACCTGTACCGCTACAACCCGCGGACGACGAACGATCTACTGGCGGTTCTCGACAAGCTCGGCGATCGACTCGTCGTACCCCATCAGGCAATTCTAGAGTTTCACCGCAACCGCCTCAAAGCGATCGGCAACCCGGAACAAGCAAACAACGATGCACGTACCGCGCTCGACAAGAGTCAGCAGGCAGCCCTGCGCGCCCTCGATAGCTGGTCCAAACAGGTCGCACTGGATGAATCCCAACTGCAGCACCTACACGCCGACGTGGGACAAATCTTCGACAAGCTGCGGACCGCCGTCGACGGCGCCGCGCCAGATCGCGTTCACCCATCCACACCGACTGACGAGGACCCTGTCCTGCACAGGCTGACAGACCTTCTCGACGGCAAGGTGCTTGCGCGCCCCGACGACGGCCGCTGGTCTGCCCTGATCGACGAGGGGAAGCAGCGGGTAGCCGACATGGTGCCGCCCGGTTACCTGGATGCGGAGAAAAGCGATCAGAATCCGGAGGGCGCCGCGGGCGACTTCCTCGTATACATCCAGGCATGCGAAGAGGCCAAGACCCGTCAGCTAGACCTGGTCATCGTCACCAACGACGAGAAGGAAGACTGGTGGTGGCGACGGGGCGGAGACTTGATCGGACCGCGCCAGGAGATGACGAGAGAGTTCTTCGACCTCACGGGACACAGGCTGTTCCTGATGCGTCCCAGTGACTTACTCGACCACTCGGACGCCCTCAACGTGCAGGTGAACCCGAACTCCGCGAAGGACGCCGGCACCAGCCGGTCTGACATCGATGACGTCATAGATGCGGGTGCGGACGACGTGGGCGTCGGAGAGTGGACCGCCGAGACCGTGGACGACCTGCTGGATCGGCTTCGCATTGAGGGCCGACGAGATCTGGCCGAGGTTATCCTTGAGGCCGCTCGCCAGGGTGGCACCATCAGCCGCGATGCCGTCTACGCGATATGCGGCTACAGCAACGACCGACTGTTGGTTGGCTTCACCCGCCCAACCGCCCGCATCACCGCCAGCCTGCAAGCCGAACAGCGTCTGCCTGAAGCGGTAACTCCCATGCTGACGGCGCTGTACCGCGGTCCCGGACGGCTTTACGCGGTACGGATCCCCCCAGAGGTCACGGAGATCCTTAACCCGAGATCGCCACGATCAGACACGGAAGTGGAGTTCGAGCCAGCCGGCAAGTACAGGCCGCTCGCCGACTACCTCAGCGCGATCAGGGCCGACTCGACCTCGATGACCTTCGCTGAAATCGAAGACATCCTCGGAGACGCCTTGGCACCCTCCGCCAGAAAGCACCTCCCCTACTGGTACTCATCGCAGAACTCGCTCGGCAAGGCGATCACTGCGGCCGGCTTCAGGCCGCGCGGTGTACGCATCGATGCTGAGACGGTCGATTTTCACCGGCGGGGCTGAGACAATGCCCTCACGTCGGGTGGAGCGCAACCGTGCGGACATACCGGCACCGCTCTGAACGGCATCCACCCGGCTGAGCAGCGCGGCGGCACACCGCAGCATCGAGGGCGTCAGCGTCGACACCGGTCAGTGCCCGGGACAGGGTGCCGTCGTCAGGCGCCCGCCGGGCACCGGTGAACGCGTCGCGGGTTGCACCGAGACGGTCCACACCGCTCCGGCAGGTCGGCGGCCCATTCGACGATCTCCACGACGCGGCTCGATCCCGAAACCACCGCCGCGATCGCGAGCAGTCCGGCAGCGGATGGATCCGGCCGCCGGCGCCCGTGGGTCCGGAACCCGGGCGAGGGCCCGCAGCAACGTGGCGCGTCCTGTTCCGACAGCGGCAAGATTCGCCGCCGCACCGATCCCGACTCCCGCCTGACAAGACGCCGTTGACAAACAGCGTAAGGCCCGGCCACCTGAACGACATCGATCAATGCCTTGACTCTATGCGCCGCCCTGCTCATGATTTACTGCGGCGGCTCAAATGTGGGGGTAGATGCGATGACGCAGGTAGACCCACCGGCAGGAGGCCCCACATCAGCCGTCACCCTCAGCGAGCCTGGACAACCTGGCCGTCTCGCGCGCGCCGGCCGAGGCACGAGGGACTGGCTGACACGTGGGGACCATCGGCGGGAACTGAGTAACGCGAGCCTCGGTTCGGTGCTCCTCGCTGTCGCGATGATCTGGCTGATTCCGCCGTACGCGATTCGCATCGTCACTGCCGGCGCCAAGACTGTGCCGATCGCCGACCCGGCCCACACCATCGTCGGTGACGTGGGTGACCCGACGGCCCAAGCATGGCTGGTGGGATGGGGTGGCCACGCACTCACCCACGGCCTGCGTGGCCTGTGGAATACCAACGCTTTCTATCCCGACACGTACGGCCTGGCCCTGAACGACAGCCTGCTCGGCTATGCCCCGGCAGGGCTGATAGGCAGCGGCGTAGTCGGCGCCGTGCTGCGCTACAACATCCTGTTCGTGCTGGCTTTCGCGCTCGCCTTTCTCGGCGGCTACGCGCTCCTGCGCCAGCTTGGCGCGAACAAGGTCGCCGCCGCGGTGGCCGGGGCCGCTCTCGCCTACGCGCCCTGGCGCTACGGCCACGACGGCCATTTGAATATTCTCTCCACCGGTGGTATCACTCTGGCCCTGGCGATGCTGGCGCGCGGCCACGGACTCTCGTTCACCCGCGGCTACCTTGCCGAACGAGTCCGGCCGGGTTGGGCGTTCGCTGGCTGGCTGGTCGCGGCCTGGCAGGTCAGCCTAGGCTTCGGTGTGGGGCTGGGATTCGTATACGTCCTCGCCGCCCTCTGCCTGATCACACTGATAGCTTGGCTGATCCGCCGCCCACGCCTTAGCCTCCGGCTGATCGTCAGTGATCTGATCGGCGGGCTGGTCTTCACCGCGGTGACCGGATACTTCGCGTACGCGTACAAACACGTGCGCGAGCTCAACCCAGATGTCACACGGGACTGGGACTACGTCGCGTTCTTCTCCCCGACACTGCGCGGGCTTCTCGTGGCGCCGCAGTCCTCGCTGCCCTGGGGCACCCTGCACAACGAGGCCCGCACCGCTCTTGGTGACGTACCGACTGAGAAAGTGCTGCTGTGCGGGTACGCACTGTATCTACTGGCCTTCGGCGGCCTGTTTCTATCCCGCTGGTCACCGGTGCAACGGCTTCTGCTGCTGTTTGGGGCGGTCGTCGGAGTGCTGTTCGCGCTGGGCACGAACGGGCCGATCTACCGCCTGCTCTATCTCTACGTGCCCGGGTTCGATGGATCCCGTACGCCAGGCCGGTTGATCTTGTGGCCGACTCTTTGCCTGGCCATCCTCGCGGCCGGCCTGGTTACCCAGCTGGCCGAGGTGGCTCGCAGGGGCGCCGAGCCGAAATGGGCGGTCGGAGCTGCACGGCTGCTGACCGTTCCGTTGCTGGTCCTCGTGCTAGCTGAGGGCCTGCCTGACCTGGACCACCCCCGAACCCCAGCCGAACCGGCCGCGATGGCGCTAGCCTCCGCGCACGCTCCGATCATGGTATTGCCGTCCAACGACGGCATCGACCTCCACGTCCTGCTGTGGTCGACCGACGGTTTTCCCACCATGGTCAACGGTGCGGCCAGCTACACCACACCCAACCGCCAGTCGATCCGCGACGTTATGGCGACCTTTCCCAGCGAGCCGGCCTTGGATCGGTTGCGCCAGCTCGGCATCCGCAGCGTCGTCCTGCTGCGCGACCGGGTCCAAGGCACCCCGTACGAACCACTGCTTCACGTCCCGGACGTACCCGGCATCACCCGCCACGACGTCGGGGCAGACGTGGTTTACACAATCGACACCAACACGAAGTGATGTCGAGTGTGTCCTCGGGATGTGCTGCTGCGCCGTGCCAATCTCCTCGAGATCGAGGGTGTGGCCTACGTCGAGAATGGTGTCCACCCCCGTTGCCGCGGTCTTCGGCGACCACGGTAGATCCGGAGAAGAGTTCAGCCGGCGTTGGCAGCTTGCCGGGTTGCCGGAAACGGGTGTGCCGGCTACGACACGGTCATAGCGGTGACGGGTCGTCGCGCAGCCGGCTGTAGAGCCACCCGTCACGCCAGGCGCCGGCCCGGAACTCGCAGGCCCGCAGGACCCCTTCCAGCCGGAAGCCGGCCTTCTCCAGCGACCGCTGCTCGGCGGCGTTCTCGACATGGGTGCTGGCCTGGATGCGCTGCGCCGGGGTGTGGCTGAACAGGTAATCGCAAAGCAGCGCCTGGGCCCGCCAGCCGATGCCCTGGCCGCGCCATTCGGGCAGCAGCACGATGCCGATCTCCCAGTAGGGCGCCCGCCCACCGTACTGGCCCTGGAGATAGCTGAGGTAGCCCGCCCGGGCGTCCGCCCCCGACTCAACCTGCACGATCAGGCCGCCAGTCCGCTCGCCGAGATAGCCGTCCTCGGCGAAGCGGCGAGCCGGCGCGACGGCGTCCCGGAAGCCAGCCCAGTCGAGCCCGATCAACCCAGGCTCGACCGCGAACCGACGCATCATCGCCAGATCGTCCTCGGCCACCGGGCGCAGCCGTACGGTCGAGCCGGGCACCCGGTGCACGATGCCAGCCACCACCGGATGGGAGCTGTCCATCCTCCACACCGTAGTGACGGGCCGGGCCGCCCGCTGCCCCGCGCCGGCGGCCGTCAGGCGGTAGCACACACAGCGTTCCGCAGGGGAAACACGCCAGGACCGGTGAGGTCGGCGCAGAACGCCATCGCGGTCAGGGAAAGGCATCGCCTCGGCGCCGATCGGTGCGACACACCGCGGACAGCACGACCCGCCACGTCCGTCGCCCCACCCGGCCGCCCCTCGTCTTCCTCCCCGCGCTGATCGACCGGGATGCGAAGCCAGTCGGGTCGGTGTCAGGGATGTCCCTGATCCCACGACCCACTTTCGGCACGTTGGACGTCGTCCGCAGTGTCGACGCGGCGCTCACGGTGCGCGCATACGTTGAAGCCGCGTAGGTCGGGCCGGGCCGATCGGGACGCACATCGATGACACCTCGACCGGACGGCGGTAGTCGACTGATGTTTCGGGCCACCCTGAAGAGCCTGCTGAGCCGCAAGCTGCGGCTGACCATGTCGGCGATGGCGGTCGTCCTCGGGGTCACGTTCGTCTCCGGAGCGTTGGTTCTCACCGACACGCTGGGCCGCTCCTTCGACTCGATGTTCTCCTCGGTGTACTCGGACACCGACGTGGGCGTGAACGGCGCGGCGAAGGTGGAGGTCTCCGAGGTCGACGGCGGTGGGGCACCGACGAGTGTGCCGGCGTCGCTCATCGACACCGTCGCGGCGGTGCCCGGCGTCGCGACGGTGACCGGCGTCGTCTCGGTCGACGGCGTCCGGGTCGTCGGCGGCGACGGCAAGGTCATCCCGTCGGTCGGGGCCCCGCGGGTCGGCGAGAGCTGGACCGGCGAGAGCGCACTGATCCGGTTGCGGGAGGGCCGAGGGCCCAGCGCGCCGGACGAGGTCGCCATCAACGCCTCCCTCGCCGACGTCGGTGACTTCGCGGTGGGCGACTCGATCGACGTGCTGACCCTGGAGCCGCGCCGCTCCTTCGAGTTGGTTGGCATCTTCGGCTACAGCGGCGACCGGGACACCCTCGGCGGCACCATGTCCGTCGCCTTCACCGAGCCGGTCGCGCAGCGCCTGATGCTCGGCAGCGCCGGCGTCTTCAGCCGCCTGAACGTCCGGGCCGTAGACGGTGTCGAGCCGGCTGACCTGCGGGACCGGGTGCGCCAGGTGATCGGCGGCGGGTACGAGGCCAAGACCGGCACGGAGCTTGCCGACGAAGCTGCCGCCGGCTTCCGCGACGGGTTGGCGTTCTTCAGTCAGATCCTGCTCGGCTTCGCCGCGGTAGCGCTCTTCGTCGGCATCTTCCTGATCCTCAACACGTTCTCGATCATCGCGGCCCAACGCACCCGGGAGATGGCCCTGCTGCGCTCGATCGGCGCCAGCCGTCGGCAGGTGATGTTCTCGGTGTTGGGGGAGGCGACGGTCATCGGCCTGATCGCCGCGGTGCTCGGCCTGGCCTGCGGGGTCGGTGCCGGCGCCGGGCTCGCGTACCTGGTCAGCCGGTACAGCGGCGGCCTGACCCTGGCCGGGCTGAGCGTGCCGCCGGCGGCGGTCGTCGCGGCCTTCGGAGTCGGCGTCGTGGTGACCGTGGTCGCCGCGGTCGTGCCGGCACTGCGAGCCTCCCGCGTACCGCCGATCGCCGCGATGCGGGACGCCGCCGGGCCGGACCGGCCGCTGACCCGGCTGACGACGGTCGGCGCCGTGATCACCGGGGTCGGTGCGGTGCTCCTGGTGCTGGGCCTCACCGCCGTGGTGCCCGGTGCGATGGTCGCCGTGCTCTTCGGGGTGCTCGCCTCGTTCGTCGGGGTCTCGCTGCTCACGCCCGTGCTCAGCCGGCCCGCGGTTGCCCTGCTCGGACGGGCGTTCGCCGGCAGCCTCCCCGGCAAGTTGGGCCGGCTCAACGCCGGTCGGAACCCGCGCCGTACCGCAATCACGTCGGCCGCGCTCATGGTGGGCATCGCCCTGATCACCGCGGTCAGCGTGGTCCTCGGTTCGGCGTCGGAGAGCATCCGTGGCCTGGCATCCGGGCAACTGCGCGCCGACCTCGTGGTGCGTGGCGAACAGACCGGACTGCAACAACCGGGCGTACGTCCCGAGGTGTTCGACGAGATGGCGAAGCTGCCCGGGGTGAGCGCGGCGGCCGCGGTCTACCGCGACCAGGCACTCGTCAACGGCGATCAGCGGTACGTGACCGTCATCAACGACCTGGGCTCACTGACCGAGGTCTTCTCTCTGCGCCCGGTGCAGGGCGATCCGCGGACGCTCGGGCCGGGCGACATCGTCATCGACCAGGATCACGCCGCCGACATGGGGCTGTCGCTGGGCAGCCCGGTAACCATCCAGTTCGCCAAGGGGCAGCAGCTGACCTACACGGTCACCGCCATCTACCCGGAATCCGACCTCCCCGGTGGGATGGCCCTGCCGAAGGACGCCGCGCAGTATCTCAGCGCCCCGACAATCTCCCTCGGATACGTGCAACTCGCCGACGAGGTGCCGGTCGGTCAGGTCAAGCCGCGGATCGAGGCGCTTCTCGCCGACGATCCGGAGGTCTCGGTGATGGATTTGTCCAGCTTCGCCGACCAGCAGACCGAGTCGCTCGACCAGATCCGGTTGATGATCCAACTGTTGCTCGGTCTTGCCATCTTCATCGCGATCCTGGGTGTGGTGAACACGCTCGCTCTGTCGGTCATCGAGCGGGTGAGGGAGATCGGCCTGCTGCGGGCGGTCGGCCTGAACCGGACCCAGACAATCAAGATGATCATGGTGGAAGCGGTGATCATCTCGCTCTTCGGCGCGCTGCTCGGCGTGACCGTCGGAGGCGGACTTGGCGCTGCCGCGGCGCAGGGTCTCGAGGAGCAGGGCATCAACGAACTCGTCGTGCCATGGGGGCAGATGGCGATCTACGTCGCCGGAGCCGGCGTGGCCGGTGTCTTCGCGGCGGTCCTGCCCGCGCTGCGCGCTGTTCGGACCAACGTCCTAAGCGCCATCGCCACGCCATAGCGGGCCGGACCGCTGATCAGTGCTCGTGCCGACCAACCCCGCCTCGTAGGCGAGGATCGCCGCCTGCACGCGGTTCTTGACGTTCAGCCGGAGCAGGATCGTGCTGACGTAGGCCTTGATCGTGCCTTCGGTGAGCCCGATCCGTTCGGCGATCTCGCTGTTGGACAACCCTGTGACGAGGAGGGTGAGGACCTGGGCCTCGCGCTGGGTGAGGCCGCCGATCCGCTCGCGGGCGGCGATCCCGCGAGCCATCCGCCCGCCGGCGACCTCGGTGATCAGCCGTTCCACGACCTTCGGGGCGAGGTGCGTCTGACCCTTGGCCAGCGCGCGGACGCCGGCGATGAGGTCACGAGGGTCGGCGGCCTTGAGGAGGAAGCCCGGGACACCCTCGTCCAACGCCCGGGCGACGAGGTCGTCCTCGGAGAACGTGGTCAGCAGGCCCACCCTGGTCTCCGGCACGTCGTCACGCAGCAGGGCAGCCGTGGCCAGCCCGTCGAGACAGGGCATCCGGATGTCCAGCAGAGCCACCGTGGGCCGGTGGAGACGGGCGAGCTCAACGGCGACCTGCCCGTTCTGCGCCTCGGCAACGACCCGGATGTCGGCCTGCGTGGACAGGATCGCCTTGACGCCGGACCGGACCATCAACTCGTCGTCGGCCAGCAGGACCGTGATCACAGGGGCTCCTCGCTCGTCTCTCGAGGATCCACCACCAGAGTCATGACCGGGTGAGCCTGTCCACGGTAACCAGGGTGTCGCCCGTGAAGCAGAGCCGGAACATGTCACTGGAGATGACCAGGGGATTGCGGTCGGTCAGATAGTACTCACAGTGCGCGTCGGCAGGCACCGGCGGCTCGATCAGCACCGGAGGGGCACTACTGATGCTGCGCCGGGGCAGCGATCCGGCGAACTCGTCACGGTGCTGCCCCACCCTCAGTCGGTCGAAGTGCGCCGGGTCGAGCGCGGTGTTGGCGACCGTGAGCAGGTGGTAGCCGAGCAGGACGGCCCCGAGCGCACCGACGGCGGCGGCGGGCAGCCAGGCGGCGGACAGCAGCCTGCGCCGCATGTGCCATTCCGCCTCGGGCAGCCCAGGCGGCGGTCCGGCCGTCAGGACCGCGTGGTCCGCAAACATCCGATCACCGATTGCCTCGGTTGCGCTCCGGCGGGTCGACGCGGGCCGCGCGCCGATCGGCAGCCGGGCGCTGATCTCGAAGACGCCGTCCTTCGGCCCTGCGCTCACCGTACCGCCGGCCAGGCGGAGCCGCTCGTAGAGGCCGATCAGGCCCTGGCCGGAATACGGACCGGCGACCAGCGCCGAGGTCGCCGGCAGTGGATTGGTGACCATCACCGTCAACTCGGCGGCCGTGCGGTGGAGTCGGATGGACACCGGGAGCCCGGCCGCATGACGGGTGGCGTTCGTGACCGCCTCCTGCGCCACCCGGTGCAGCGCGTGCGCAGCCATCGGCGTGAGCCCAAAGCCACACGGGTCGCTCGCGATGGCGCTGGTGGCACCGCCGACCAAGCCCGTGGTCTCGTCGGTCTCGCTGAGCGAGATCGAGACTCCGAGATCACCCGCTCGGGCGACGAGGTCGGCGACGGTGGGGACCGCAGCGTCGGTTGCCACCTCGTCCCCATCCCGAAGCATGGTGGTGATTTCCTGCAGGTGATCGGTGGCGGCCACGGCCGTGGCCCGCAACTCGGCGGCGGCACGGCGCTGCCGCTCGTCCAGGCCGTCGTCGAGTTCGAACACGCCCGCCCGAAGCGCGATGAGACTCAGCTCGTGGCCGAGAGAGTCGTGCATCTCCCCGGCGATCCGGGCTCGCTCGCGGGTACGCGCCTGGGCCGTGCGAATCCGCTGCTCACGGTGCAGCTGGCGGGCGCGTTCCCACCCGGCGTACGCGAGGTCAGCCCGCAATCGCCGGTAACGCCCCACCAGCCAGGGCACAGCGGCAGCGCCGAGCACGGTGAGCGCCATGCTCAGCCAACGGCTCAGCGTCCCGGCCAAGAGGGTGATCAGCAGACCGACGGCCAGTGCGCCGGTCAGCCCCACCAGGGCGCGGCGATGGTCGACCGACCGGCGCCCGACCAGGTAGCCGATAATGATCATGAGGGCGATCGGCCACTCCGGCAAGCCGTCGGCCTCCACCAGGTACGAGGTGCCGGACAGGGCGGCGAGGGTGAGTGACCACGCCGGCCGGATCCGGGACAGGGTGACCGCGCCGACGATGAGGAACGGCGCCGTCACGTATTCCCAGGGGCGGGAGGCGAGGCTCTTCGCGTCCGCGCCCAGCACACCGAGCAGGCAAACGTGGAGCACGGTGTCGACGGTCCGTGGACTGGTGCGGAGACGATGCGCGACCATGCGGACCCTGCTCGTCGCTCGGCTGCTGCGCGGGCGCGGTTCGTCCACACCATCGATGCTACAAAGGCCGCTCGCACGGGGCCGCAGCGCGCGACCCGGTTGCGACGCGCCACGGGCGCCGTGGTGATCTGCGGTGAGCCGACCGACGGGCGGATCCCCGGCGGAACTCGAGGTTGACGGTCGACGTTTGACCGAGCGTCCCTGGTCAAGGCATTGCGCGTGAGGGGGTGAACCCATGGATCAGGGCGCGCCGGTTTCCCCTGCTTCTTGGCCAGCGCGGCGAGCGGGAATCCGATCTGTGGCGGGACGGAATACTGATGCTCATGGCTGACGAGGTCGAGCGACGCGAGGTGGCATTTCCCAGCGGCAAGGTGCTCCTGGCCGGCACAGTGACCGTTCCGCCCGGTGCCGTGCGCTGCCCTGCGGTTGTCATGATCGGCGGTTCCGGCCCGGCTGACCGCGACAACGATGTGCTGTTCCCGCCGATCCGCCAGCACCTGAACACCGCAGGCTTCGCGGTGTTGTCCTACGACAAGCGCGGTGTCGGCGGATCGTCTGGTGACTGGCTCGCCGGCACAATGGACGACCTGGCCCTCGATGCCGTTGCGGCGGTGCGCTTTCTACGCACCGCTCCCGCCGTCGATCCGGACGCGGTGGGCTTGTTCGGGCACAGCGAGGGCGGTTGGACCGCGTTGCGGGCCGCCACTTTCGGAGCCGAGGTGGCGTTCGTGATCACGAATGGCACACCGAGCGTGACCCCGGCGGAGCAGGACCGCTACGCGGTGGTGAACGAGTTGCGCACCCAGCTGCCAGCAGCAGACGCCGAGGCGGCACTCGCCTTCTACGACCGCTTGGGCACGCTCGTTCAGCAGGGGGCGACATTTGCCAAAGCGGACGCGCTCGTTCAGGAGAGTGCCCCGCCCGCGCTGGCGGCGTTCTGGGCCGACGTCGACGAACGGCTGTGGGAGTTCATGAAAGGCAAGCAGAACCACGACGCGATCCCGGACGTTGTCGGGCTCCGCTGCCCGCTGCTGGCGATGTTCGGCGGCACCGACCGCGTTGTGCCAGTGGCGGACAGCGTTCGCGGCTTCGCCGATGCGGTCGGGCGGCCCGACCGCATCCCCGCGGCAACCCTGACGATCGAGGTGTTCCCGGGCGGCAATCATCGGGTGCAGCTACCAGACGGCTCGTTCGCGGCCGGCTACCTGACCACACTCGTCCGCTGGATCCGAGCCGCATCCGGCTAGCAAACTCGCACGGCGAGATTAGCTCGACTCGGACTCGCGCCGTAGCAGAGTTCGCCCGCCCACTACCTGAGCTCGGGGCCAACACGACCGCGACGAAGCGAGGCGGCCTTGCGGAACCTAGTGCATAAAAACTGCAAAGTCGATCTCTAGCGCCGCAGGTCAAGAGGTCTGCTCCCCGCGCACGCGGGGTGATCCCAGCTACCCCATGAACCCACGGGATCCGAGCTACTGCTCCCCGCCCGTGCGGGAAAAATCTGTCCTAGTTGGTCACGTCGGCGCACAGGCGCTATTGCTCCCCGCGCTGTCACCTGGACGCCTGCGCGGACTACTTACCTGCGGCATGCAGCGCCACCGAGGCCGGCTTAACAGCTACCGGGCCACCGTGGTCGAGCGATCGGCCGGCGGGCGCGGGACAGCCCAGTCGTGATAGCGATCGATCGGACTCGCTCAGGGGCTACTCAACGCCAAGCAGCTTGCGGATCGCATGAACAGGCACCAGGTATCGCCGGTCGACCCGCAGAAGGTGCACCGGAGGTCTGCTCCGCCATAGGCGGCTCGGGCGTCCTGCTCCGCCTTCAGGGCAGCGGCCTGATTGGGAACCCCTGCCGCTTGTGCTGGCGGCGCCGCCCGTTCGCGTCGGGCGGGAGGTCGATGATGAAAACCAGCGGGTCTGGCCGTTGGCGAGGTGGGAGTTGTAGACAGCCATGAGGCTGCACCTCCGCGGTAACGGGATCGAGGGATGCAACCCACGTTAGGCGATCTCCGTTACCGCCAGCGTTACCGGAAGATCAAAAATGATCTTCGATATCCGCTGGTGAATACCAGTCGGGACGGCCGGATTCGAACCGACGACCCCTTGACCCCCAGTCAAGTGCGCTACCAAGCTGCGCCACGTCCCGCCCCCGCGTGGTTTCCCCGCGGCAGCCGGTACAGCTTAGCGCAGCAGCTCGGAGTCGTCCGCACAGGCCCCACCGGCACCGCGATGTAGCCGAACCACCCCGTAAAGAGCCACCGCACAACCCCTAGAGCGTCCTAGGAGGGTGGGGTTGGGTAGGTAGGGAAATGCCGGATGGGCGATGTTGCCCATCCGGCATTTCGGCAGAACTGGACCGGGTCAGCCGTGTGCCTTGCCTCGGCCGCCGGGGCCGAGCTTCTTGCGCGGGCGGACCGAGATCTCGATCGGGCTGCCCTCGTACCCGAATTCCTCGCGGAGCTTGCGCTCGACGAAGCGCTGGTAACCGGCGTCGAGCGGGCCCGTGGTGAAGAGCACGAACCGTGGCGGTGCCACACCGGCCTGCGTCGCGAACAGGATCCGCGGCGCCCGCCCACCACGCACCGGGTGCGGGGTGGCCTGCACCAGCGCGGTCAGCCACTGGTTGAGGTGCGCGGTCGGCACCCGGGTTTCCCAGCTGGCCAGCGCCTTGTTCAGGGCCGGGGCCAGCTTGTCCACGGCACGGCCGGTCATCGCCGACAGGTTCAGCCGGATCGCCCAGGGGATGCGGCGCAGCTCCCGGTCGATCTCCTTGTCCAGGTAGTACCGACGGTCGGCGTCGACAAGGTCCCACTTGTTGAACGCGATGACCAGCGCCCGGCCCGACTCGGTCACCATCGACAGGATCCGCTGGTCCTGCTCGCTGATCGGCTCGCTGGAGTCCAGCAGCACCACTGCCACCTCGGCGGCCTCGATCGCGCCGGCGGTACGCAGGCTGGCATAGTACTCGGTGCCGCTGGCCTTGCCGACCCGCTTGCGCAGCCCGGCCGTGTCGACCAGCTGCCAGGTCTGACCGCCGATCTCGACCAGGCTGTCCACCGGGTCCACAGTGGTGCCCGCCACCGAGTCGACGACCGCCCGCTCCTCCCCGGAGAACCGGTTGAGCAGGCTGGACTTGCCGACGTTCGGCCGCCCGACCAGCGCCACCCGGCGCGGCCCCCGCGGACGGTTCTCCACGATCGCCGGTGCCTCCGGCAGCGCGGCGAGGATGGCGTCCAGCAGGTCGCCGGAACCGCGTCCGTGCAGTGCGGACACCGGGAACGGCTCACCGAGGCCGAGCGACCACAGCGAGGTGGCCTCCATCTCGATGGAGTTGTTGTCGGCCTTGTTGGCCACCAGGATCACCGGCTTGGCGCTGCGCCGCAGCATCTTCACCGCGGCCTCGTCCACGTCGGTGGAGCCCACCATCGCGTCGACAACGAAGAGCACCACGTCGGCGGTGACGACGGCCGTCTCGGCCTGCGCCGCGATGGCCGCGGCCCGGTCCTTGGCGTCCGGTTCCCAACCGCCGGTGTCCACCACAGTGAACGCCCGGCCGTTCCACTGCGCGTCGTACGGCACCCGGTCGCGGGTCACGCCGGGGACGTCCTCGACGACCGCCTGCCGGCGGCCGATGATCCGGTTGACAAGCGTCGACTTGCCCACGTTGGGGCGGCCGACCACGGCCACCACCGGCTGCGGGCCGCTCGGTTCCTCGAGGGCGACCTCGGGCTCACGCAGCTCGACCCACCCGCCGCCATCGCTGCTCATGCCGCTCCTCCGCTTCGCTCCGGACCGTCATGAGACACGACAGCACGGCTCATCGCCACGCCCCGCTCGGTGAGCAGGTCGCGCATCCGCGCCACGACCTCGTCGATGCCCAGCTCGGTGGTGTCCAGCACCACCGCGTCGGGCGCCTGGGCCAGCGGGTTGACCTTGCGGGTCGAGTCGAGACGGTCCCGCCGGGCCAGATCGGCGGCAGTGGCCGCCACGTCGGCGGCGTCCTCGGCGCTGCGCCGGGCGGCACGGGCCGCCTCGGAGGCGGTCAGGAAGACCTTCAGGTCGGCGTCCGGCGCCACGACAGAGCCGATGTCACGACCCTCGACCACCATCCGACCAGCGTTGGCGATCATCTCGCGCTGCCGGGTGACGAGCAGCTCGCGAACCGCCGGCACGGCGGCGACGGCGGAGACCGCGCCGGTCACCTCGGTGCCGCGGATCTGCGCGTCCACGCCCACACCGTCGACTGTCACGGCGTACCCCTGCGGGTGGGTGCCGATGCGCAGATCGACCTCGCCGGCGACCTTGGCCACCGACGCGGCGTCGGTGAGGTCCACGCCGGAGCGCAGCACGGCCCACGTGATCGCCCGGTACATCGCCCCGGTGTCCAGGTAGCGCGCACCGATGCTCGCGGCGAGCCGCCGCGACACGGTGGACTTCCCCGAACCGGACGGCCCGTCCACAGCGACCACACATCGCCCGGCCCGTACGTTTTCCTCCACCGTGTCCTCCTCAGCCCGTACCTCACGGATCGCCCGGTGAGCTGGCGCCGCAAGCGGTTGGTCAATCGTCATCAATCATGCCCGGGTCCATCAGCGGACCCGCGCGCGACGCCGCCGGAGGCGACCCACGCCACCCGGCGGCCGCGTCCCGGCCATCGGTGGAGCCTACCGGCTGCCGTACCCCGAACTCGGGGGTCAGTCACCCACCGCGTTGAACAGGGCGGCGACCTCGGCGTTTGTCAACCGCCGGATCCGCCCGGTCCGCAGTTCACCCAGCCGGATTGGACCGATCGAGGTACGCACCAGCCGGGTGACCGGGTGTCCGACCTCCTCCATCAGCCGTCGGACGATGTGCTTGCGGCCCTCGTGCAGGCTCAGCTCCACCTGGGCGCTTTTACCCAGAGTGTCCACCACCTTGAACGAGTCGACCTTCACCGGCCCGTCCTCCAGCTCGACGCCGGCCAACAGCCGCTTGCTCAGGTTGCGCGGGATCGGCCCGACCACCTCGGCGAGATAGGTCTTCAGCACCTCGTACGAGGGGTGCATGAGCTTGTGCGCGAGGGTGCCGTCGTTGGTGAGCAGCAGCAGGCCCTCACTGTCCGCGTCGAGCCGCCCCACGTGGTAGACCCGCTGCTCCACCCGGTTGCCGATGAACTCGGCCAGCTCGTTGCGCCCCTTGTCGTCCGCCATGGAGGTAACCACCCCGCGCGGCTTGTTCATCGCCACGTAGACCAGGCGAATGTCGACCTGGAGGCGCTCCCCGTCCACGTGGATCACGGAGGTGGCCGGGTCGACCTTGTCGCCGAGCTTGGCGACCCGCCCGTCCACGGTGACCCGGCGACGGAAGATCAGATCCTCGCAGGCACGCCGGGAACCCACGCCGGCGGCGGCGAGCACCTTCTGCAGGCGCTCAGCCCCCTCGTAGACGGGGGCGTCGGGTTTGGGGGAACGGTTATCGGGTCGCATCAGCAAGCTCTTCTACGTCGTCGGGCAGGAAGGGTGCGAGGGGCGGCAGCTCGTCGACGGTGTTCAGCCCGAGCTTCTCCAGGAACAACGTGGTGGTCCGGTAGAGGAACGCCCCGCTGTCCGTTTCGGTGCCGCACTCCTCGATGAGGCCACGGGTGACCAGCGTACGGATGACCCCGTCGCAGTTCACACCCCGGATGGCTGAGATTCGCGAACGGGTCACCGGCTGCTTGTACGCAACCACGGCGAGCGTCTCCAGCGCCGCCTGGGTCAGCCGCACGGACTGCCCGTCCAACACGAACCGCTCAACGTACGTAGCGTATTCCGGCCGGGTGTACAGCCGCCACCCGCCGGCCGCCCGGCGCAGCTCGAACCCGTGCCCGGCCGCTGTGTAACCGGCGGCGATCTCGTCGAGCATCGGTCCGACCCGCTCGGCGGGCTGCTCCAGCACCTGGGCCAGCACCAGCTCGCTGACCGGCTCGTCGACGACCAGCAGGATCGCCTCCAACGCGCCGCGCAGCTCCGGGTCGGACAGCTCGGGCGCGGGCTCCGCGGCGACGGTCGCCCGCCGCCGCCCCGCCAGCTGCCGCCGGGGTACGCCCCCAGCGCCCCCCGGCTCCCCCACCGTGTCGTCGGTCACCGCACCGAGGTCCGGTCCCGCAGGGCCCACCTCGTTTGCGGCCGTCTCACCGCGATCTGGCTCACCCGGGCCCGCCTCGTCCGAGGCCACCTCAAGGGGATCAGGCCCAGCCGCGGCCACCTCAAGGGGATCGGGCCCAGCCGCGGCCACCTCGACAGGGCCTGGTCCACCCGGGCCCGCGTCGTCTGGGCCCGGCCCATCCGGGTCAACTTGCGCAGAACCCGACGCGACCATGTCCGCCTCAGCGGAATCGGTGGCCGCGTCGATTTCCGGTCGGCGCGCCGCCGCTTCGGGCAGTGCCTCGGCCGACGCGGCCCGATCGGTGGTCGGCTCGGCCAGCTCCTCGGCCTCGGGTGCCGCGGCCGAGTCGTCCGGCTCCGTGGGGGTGTCGGCGGCGGGCGGTCGGGGGCGGTCCCACGGGGGGACCCAGGCGGCGGCCTGATCGGCCAGCGAGTCCCGACGTTGCTCGTCACTCATCCCGCGCACCCTCCGTCGTTCCCGTCCCGTCCGACCCGCCGGCCTCCCCCGCCGGCTCAGGCGCAGCCCCCTCCGGCTCAGGCCCAGCCGGCTCCGGGTCGGTCGGGGTGCCGGCGTACTCGTCGACGTGCAGGTCGGTGTCGCCGTCGACCGGGCCGGTCCAGCGCACTGTCAACTCCTCCAGGGCCTGCTCCTGCACGAACGACACCAGGCCCTCCCGGTACAGCTCCAGCAGCGCGAGGAACCGGGCCACCACCTCCAGGGTGGCCTCACAGTCGGCGCAGAGCAGCGAGAACGTGGCGGTGCCGGCCCGGCGCAGCCGGGCGGCGAGGATCGTCGCGTGTTCCCGGACACTGACCCGGACCATGTGCACGTGGGCGATGGAGACCTCCGGCACCGGCTTCGGGGTCATCGCCTTCACGGCAAGCTTCAGCAGCCGCTGGGGGCCGATGCCGAGCACCAGGTCGGGCAGCGCCTCGGCGTAGCGGGCCTCCAGGCTGACGGCGCGCGGATAGCGTCGGCCGCCCACGGCCTCCAGCTCGGCGATGTGCGCCGCCGCCTCCTTGTACGCCTTGTACTGCAACAGCCGGGCGAAGAGCAGGTCCCGTGCCTCCAGCAGGGCGAGGTCGGCCTCGTCCTCCACCTCGGCGGCGGGCAGCAGCCGGGCCGCCTTCAGATCGAGCAGGGTCGCGGCGATCAGCAGGAATTCGCTGGCCTCGTCCAGGTCCCAGTCGTCGCCCATCGCCCTGATGTAGGCGATGAACTCGTCGGTGACCGTGTGCAGGGCCACCTCGGTGACGTCGAGTTTGTGCTTGCCGATCAGTTGCAGCAGCAGGTCGAAGGGGCCGGTGAAGTTGGCCAGCCGGACCGTGAAACCGCTGGCGACCGGGTCGGCCGGCGGCACACCGTCGACCACTGCCGCGTCGGCGGTCTCTGGTGGGTCGAGGGGTGGCGCGGTCACCGGACGACCGTAGTCCACGAGTCGGGCACCGGGTGTTCCGGCTACCGCTCCGACTGGGCGGCGATCACCTCGCGGGCCAGCTGACGGTAGTTACGTGCCCCGGAGGAGGCCGGGTCCATCGTCGTGATGGGGGCACCGGCCACGGTGGACTCGGGGAACTTCACCGTCTTGGTGATGACCGTCTGGTAGACCTTGTCGCCGAACGCCTCCACGACCCGCTGGAGGACCTGGCGGCAGTGCGTGGTGCGGCTGTCGTACATGGTGGCGAGGATGCCTTCGAGCTCCAGGTCAAAGTTGAGTCGCTCGCGCACCTTGTCGATGGTGTCCAGCAGCAGTGCCACACCGCGCAGGCTGAAGAACTCGCATTCGAGGGGGATGAGCACGCCGTGCGCGACGGTCAGCGCGTTGATCGCCAGCAGGCCGAGTGACGGCTGGCAGTCGATCAGGATGTAGTCGTACTCCTTGCGGACCGTGCGCAGGACCCGGGCCAGGGCCATCTCCCGGGCGACCTCGTTGACGAGCTGGATCTCGGCGGCGGAGAGGTCGATGTTGGCCGGCAGCAGGTGCAGCCCCGCCACGTCGGTCTTGATGAGGACGTCCTCGGCGATCACGTCGTCCTGCATGAGCAGGTTGTAGACGGACAGGTCGAGGTTGTGCGGGTTGACGCCCAGCCCCACCGAGAGCGCGCCCTGCGGGTCGAAGTCGACGAGCAGCACCTTGCGGCCATATTCCGCGAGCGCGGCGCCCAGGTTGATGGTGGTGGTGGTCTTACCCACGCCACCCTTCTGGTTGGCCATCGCGATGATGCGCGCGGGGCCGTGCCGGTCGGTGGGCATCGGCTCGGGAATGGGCTTGCGCATCGTGTAGGCAGCCGGGTCCGCAGGACCCAGGTCCGCGCCGAGCGTGGCCTGCTGCTCGCGGAGCTCCGACGTCCAGGTCTCGGCACGGTCACCGTTGCCAGCCATGTGCTCGTTGCCCCCTCCCGACGACCCACCCGGCGTCGGAGCCGTCCGACGTCCTTCGCGGCGCCGCTGCGCACCCCGGTCGTGTCGCTCCAGGAGGTCCGCGCCGATGCCGACTGTACGCCACCGACCAGCAGGGGGTTCGGCACCGGCCCGGCGTGTCGGCGTCGACAGCGACCGGTTCAGCCCTGGGCGCGAGGGTGGGCGGTCGCGTACACCTCGCGCAACCGCTCCACGGTGACCAACGTGTAGACCTGGGTGGTGGTCACCGACGCGTGACCGAGCAGCTCCTGGACCACCCGAACGTCGGCGCCGCCGTCGAGCAGATGGGTGGCGTAGGAATGGCGCAGCGTGTGTGGGGAGACCGCGGCCGGTCCGTCGACGGGCAGCCCGGCCCGGTCGGCGGCGCGGCGCAGGATGCCCCAGGCGCCCTGGCGGGACAGCGCGCCGCCGCGGGCGTTGAGGAACACCGCCGGGGTGCCCCGGCCGGCGGCGGCCAGCCCGGGGCGGGCCCGGACCAGGTAGGCGCGGACGGCGTCGACGGCGTACCCGCCGATGGGCACCAGCCGCACCCGGCCGCCCTTGCCGCGCAGCAGCACAGTGCCGTCGTCGGTGTCGAGGTCGTCCACTGCGGCGCCGACAGCCTCGGAGATGCGCGCGCCGGTGCCGTACAGGAACTCCAGCAGCGCCCGGTCGCGCAGCGCGAGCGGCGCGTCGTCGCCGGTCGCGGTGATCGGGCCGGCGGTCTCCAACAGCCGGACCACGTCGTCGACAGGTAGCGCCCGGGGCAGCCGGCGGGGCGGCGTGGGCGGGCGGACGTCGCGGCTCGGATCGGCGCCGGCCAGGCCCTCGCGCACCGCGAAGCGGTGCAGGCCCCGTACCGCGCTGGCCGCGCGGGCGGCGGAGGAGACCGCCAGCGGTGGGTGCGCGTCGTCACCGGCGCGTAGCCGCGCCAGGTGCGACTCGACGAGGCCGGCGCCGACCGACGCGAGGTCGGTGACGCCGGCATCGGCCAGGGTGGCGAGATAGCGGTCCAGATCCCGGCGGTACGAGGAGAGCGTGTTGGCGGAGAGGCCACGCTCGACGGTCAGGTGGTCGAGGTAACCGCGAACGGCACGGCGCAGCGCCGGCGTGGGTGCTGTGCCCACGCCGGCGGAGTCCGTGCCGCTGGTCAGCCCGCCACCGCTCAGGCCAGCGCGTCGGCCAGCGGGAGCACGTCCATGCCGTGCGACTCGGCGACCGGGCCGTAGGTGACCTGCCCGGCGTGGGTGTTGAGGCCCAGCGCCAGCGCCGGGTCGTTGCGCAGCGCCTCGCGCCAGCCCTGGTTGGCCAGCTCCAGGGCGTACGGCAGGGTGACGTTGGTCAGCGCGTAGGTGCTGGTGTTCGGCACCGCGCCGGGCATGTTCGCGACGCAGTAGAAGATCGACTCGTGCACCTTGTAGACCGGGTCGGCGTGGGTGGTGGGGCGCGAATCCTCGAAGCAGCCGCCCTGGTCGATGGCGATGTCGACGAGCACGCTGCCCGGCTTCATCCGGGAGACCAGCTCGTTGGAGATCAGCGTCGGGGCCTTCGCGCCGGGCACCAGCACCGCGCCGATGACCAGGTCGGCGTCGAGCACGGCGCGCTCGACCTCGTACGCGTTGGAGGCGACGGTCTGCAGGTGGCCCCGGTAGATCGCGTCGGCCTGCCGCAGCCGGGCGACGTTCTTGTCCAGCAGCAGCACCTCGGACTGCAGACCCAGCGCGATCGCGGCGGCGTTCATGCCGGAGACGCCCGCACCGATGACCACGGTCTTGGCCGCGTACACGCCGGAGACGCCGCCGGGCAGCACACCGCGCCCACCGCCGGTACGCATCATGTAGAAGGCGCCCACCTGCGGGGCGAGCCGGCCGGCCACCTCGGACATCGGGGCGAGCAGCGGCAGCGACCGGTCGGGCAGCTCGACGGTCTCGTACGCGATGCCGGTGACCCGGCGGTCGATCAGCGCGTCGGTGCACTCCTTGGAGGCGGCCAGGTGCAGGTAGGTGAAGAGCACCTGCCCCTCGCGCATCCGGTGGTACTCCTCGGCGATCGGCTCCTTGACCTTGAGCACCAGCTCGGCGGTCTCCCACACCTCGTCGGCGGTGGCGAGGATCTTCGCGCCGGCGGCGGCGAACTCCTCGTCGGTGATGCTGGAGCCAACCCCGGCGCCGGACTCGACGAAGACCTGGTGGCCGCTGCGGGTGAACTCGTTGACACCCGCTGGCGTGATCGCCACGCGGTACTCGTGGTTCTTGACCTCGCGTGGGATTCCGACCTTCACGATGCAGACACCTCTCTTCGGGGCTGCTCTCCCCCGACTGCTCGGTGCCACGACGGCCCCTTTGCCATCGCGGTACACCGGTCCTGCGGCGGCAGTCTAGGCGCGCCCGGTGCCGCCGGGAGCCAGCACAGTGGCACCCGGTGCCCGGGTGTTCTGACGAAGTGTCAGGGCGGCGCCGAGATTCGGCGGCCGGGCGTCACCTCAGCCAACAGGACAGTGTTTCACCATTATCGTCCCATCTGCCGGGCGGCGGTGCGGACAGCCGGCGAGTGGATCACTAATGTGTCCGCCCATGACCACTCCTCCTTACCAGCCCGGGTACCCCCAGCCGGGGTATCCCCAGGGCGTCTCCGACAAGAGCAAGATCGTCGCGGGCATCCTCGGCATCCTGCTCGGCACCTTCGGTGCCGGTCGCTTCTACACCGGACACACCAAGATCGCCGTTCTCCAGCTCGTCGTGAGCCTGGTGACCTGCGGCGTCGGCGCTCTCTGGGGCGTCGTCGACGGCATCCTCATCCTGGTCAACGGCGGCACGGACGCGCAGGGCCGTCCGCTGCGCGACTCCTAGACCAGCCAGCGAAAGGGGCCCCGCGGCTGACCGCGGGGCCCCTTTCGTGCGTACTCCCGAACCGGGCTGGACCGGCGGCGACGCTCAGCGCGGCAGCGGCGCGTCCGCCCGGCGCAGAGACGCGAAGCCGGTGTCCCGGGCGCGGGCCGCGGCCAGCAGCCCGGCCACCGCTGACGCGTTGGTGATCTCACCGGCCAGGACCATGGCGACCGCCTCGTCCAGGTCGATCCGGACGACCTGGAGGTCGGCCTCCTCGTCGTGGCGCTCGTGCCGCTCGTCGGCCGGCACGTCGGCGACGTCGCGGGCCAGGAACACCCGGACGATCTCGTTGGTGAACCCCGGCGAGCTGTGCAGGTCCACCAGCACGTCGACCCGCCCGGCGGTGAGGTCGGCCTCCTCGGCCAACTCCCGCAGCGCCGCCGCCGGCAACTCCTCGCCGGAGACGTCCATCAGACCGGCCGGCAGCTCCCACAGGTGCCGCCCCACCGGGTGCCGGTACTGCCGGATCAGCACCACCTGGCCGGCGTCGTCGAGCGCCACCACTGCCACCGCCCCGACGTGCCGGACGAGGTCCCGCAGCCCGGTCCCACCGCCCGGCATGGTCACCTCCTCGGTGACCACGTCGAAGATCCGCCCCCGGTACCGCTCCTGCCGGGAACGCACCTCGTAGCGGTGCTCCAGGTTGCTCACGCCGTCGCCTCGCTGCGCTCGACGACGGCGCGAGGCGCCACGTTGCTGAGCCTGCTGGTTCGCTCGCTGCGCTCGCTCACGAGGCCGACGACGCCTTCGTCGCGGCGCCGTTGCGGGCGGCCTTGCGCGTCGTCGGGGCCTCCGCCGCCGCGTCCAGGTCGACAGGTAGCTGGTCGGCCTGCGAGTACGCCACAGCGGCCTTGACGAACGAGGCGAACAACGGGTGCGGGCGGGTCGGTCGGCTCTTCAACTCGGGGTGCGCCTGGGTGGCCACGAAGAACGGGTGCAGGCTCCGGTCCAGTTCGATGAACTCGACCAGCCGGCCGTCCGGCGAGGTGCCGGAGATGTGCAGGCCCGCCTTGGTCAGCGCGTCCCGGTAGGCGTTGTTCACCTCGTAGCGGTGCCGGTGCCGCTCGCTGATCTCGGTGCTGCCGTACGCCTCGGCGACGATCGAGCCCTCGGTCAACGTCGCCGGGTACGCGCCCAGCCGCATGGTGCCGCCCAGGTCGCCCCGGCCGGCGACGATGTCCTCCTGGTCGGCCATCGTGGCGATGACCGGGTGGGCCGCCTGCTCGTCGAACTCCAACGAGTTGGCGCCGTCCAGGTCGGCCAGGTGCCGGGCCACCTCGATGGTCATGCACTGCAGGCCGAGGCAGAGACCGAGCAGCGGGACGCCGGCCTCGCGGGCGTACCGGGCGGTGCCGATCTTGCCTTCGATGCCGCGGACGCCGAAGCCGCCGGGGATGAGGATGCCGTCCACGCCGGCCAACGCCGCGGCGGCGCCGGCCGGGGTGACGCACTCGTCGCTGGGCACCCAGCGCAGCTGCACCCGGGCCCGGTGGCCGAAGCCCGCCGCCCGGATCGCCTCACTCACCGACAGGTACGCGTCGGGCAGGTCGACGTACTTGCCGACCACGGCGACGGTGACGGTGTGCCGGGGGCGGTGCACCCGCTCCAGCAGGTCGTCCCAGCTGGCCCAGTCCACGTCCCGGAAGGACAGGCCGAGCCGGCGCACCACGTACGCGTCGAGCCCCTCCCGGTGCAGCACCTTCGGGATGTCGTAGATGCTCGGGGCGTCCGGGGCGGCGACGACCGCCTCGGCGTCCACGTCGCAGTAGAGCGACAGCTTCTCCTTGAGCTTCACCGGGATCTCCCGGTCGCAGCGCAGCACTATCGCGTCCGGCTGGATACCGATGTTGCGCAGCTGCGCCACCGAGTGCTGCGTCGGCTTGGTCTTCAGCTCACCCGAGGGCGCCAGGTACGGCACCAGCGACACGTGCAGGTAGAAGCAGTTGTCGCGGCCCAGGTCGTGGCGGACCTGACGGATCGCCTCCAAAAACGGCAGCGACTCGATGTCGCCGACGGTGCCGCCGACCTCGGTGATCACCACGTCGGGAAGTTGGCCGTCCTCGTCCGGGTCGGCCATCGCCAGGATCCGCGACTTGATCTCGTTGGTGATGTGCGGGATGACTTGAACGGTGTCGCCCAGGTACTCGCCGCGCCGCTCCTTGGCGATCACGTCGGAGTAGATCTGGCCGGTGGTGACGTTCGCCTTGCCGGACAGCGCCCGGTCGAGGAACCGCTCGTAGTGCCCGACGTCGAGGTCGGTCTCGGCGCCGTCCTCGGTGACGAAGACCTCACCGTGCTGGAACGGGTTCATCGTCCCCGGGTCGACGTTCAGGTAGGGGTCGAGCTTCTGCATCACCACGCGCAGCCCGCGCGCGGTCAGCAGGTTGCCGAGGCTGGAGGCGGTGAGGCCCTTACCCAGCGAGGAGGCGACGCCCCCGGTGACGAAAATGTGCCTGGTCGTCCGTGCTGATGGGGCCAAGGCCTGCTCCCGTGTCGTCTGTCGCGGTCATGCAGACCGCCGTGCTTGATCAGCAAAGTGATCACGCGATCCACGGGATTCGACGGTAACACCTCCCGGGCGGGTACCCGCAGGCCGCACCCCGGCTGCGACACCTCCGGGCCATCCGGACGAGGCCCGGCGCTCAGGACGCGGCAACCTCCGTCGATGACCGGGAGACCTGCCGGGGCGCTACGGGCACCGTCGGGTCGGCGTCCGGCGTCGACAGGCTCGCGGTCGGCTCGGCCGGTTCGTCGGCGTCCCCGCGGCGCTCGCCCGCAGCGTCGGACGCCGGTTGGGCGAGGGTCGCCGGGGCGCTCGGAGGCGGGCCGGCGATCGGACGGGGATGCACGGCACCCAGTGGCCCACCACCGCCGGTCGGACCGTCACCCCCACCGACCGGGCCGACCCCGCCGGACCCCGAGTCGTCGTCGGCGTCGTTGGCGCGGGGGCGGCCCGCTGCCGGGCGGGTCCGGTCCGCGGCGTGCCCGAGCACCCGCAGCGACGCCAGGGCGGCCATCGGCACCACCAGGGCGGCGGCAGCGCCCATCACGTCCAGGGCCGCGCCGTCGAGCACACCACCGAGTACCGCGGCGACCACGGTGCCGGCCAGCGCGGCCCGGACCGCGGGGTAGATGCCGAACAACCGCATCAGCCCACCCCACGGCTGCAACAGGGCGAACCACACCAGCAACCCGCCGGTCAGCGCCAGCACCGTCAGCGGGCTGTTGACCAACGTCTCGAAATTCTCAGTGCTGGACCGGTGCACGGCGAACCCGCCGGTGCCGTCACCGAGCGCGGAGAGGAACCGGCCCAGGCTGCCGCGCTCCGCCGGAGGACGCCGCAGGTCCACCACGGCGAACCCGATACCGACCGCCAGTGCGGCCATGGTGGCCCAGGCCAGCCGGCTGATCGTCAACCAGCCACCGGCGCTGATCACGGCGGCGACGCTCACCCCGGCGGTGAGCGCGATCGCGCCGACCGGGTCGGCACCCAGGTACGGGCTGCCGACCACCACCACGGCGAGGCCACCCACCGCCACCATCACCGCCGGCCGCCAGCCCCGGTGCACCCGTTGGGCGAACCAGCCGCCGGTGACCAGCGCACCGGCGAGGAACACTCCCAACCCCACAGTGCTCAGCCCGGCGTACCGGCCGCCCTGCAACGCGGAGTAGCCGATCACGCTGTTGAGCTGGAGGCGGGCCCCGGTGAGCACGTCCAGCCCGACCACGAGCGTGCTGAGGCCGGCCACCGCTCCGAGCGGCCCGAGGGTGTTCGCGTACCCGGGGGCGAACCGCACCGCCGCGGTGCCGGCGGCCACCAGCAGCGCTGTCACCCCGGCGAAGATCCACGCGGGGTGCTCGCCGCGCCACCAGGGCACCGCGTCGGCCAGCAGCGCCGCCGGCACTGTCAACGCCACGGCGACCAGCAGCAGCTCCATCACCGCCACGATCCGCCCGGAGACGGGCGTCGGACCGGCCGGGCCGGCGTGCGGACGGGCCCGGCGCAGCAGTGGCAGGATCGCGATCGCCAGCAACACCTGCACCCCGGCGAACAGCGCGAAGAACGCCCCGGAGACGGAGCGCTGGGCGGCCGCCTCCCGGTCGGCGTTCGCCGGCGCGTTGACGGCCTCGGCCAGGTCGGCGGGACGGCCGCCGGTGCTGATCGCCGGGCGGCCGAGGAAGAGCCGCTCCGGCATGGGCCGGCCCAACGCGGCGAGGGCGGTCGGCGCGAGGTCGACAAGTTGCAGGTACCCGTCCCGGCCGGTGCTGGCCGAGGTGAGCCACCCCCGCTCCCAGCCCGGCCCGTCGGCGACCGCCACGTGCAGCCGGGCCGGCTGGGTGGTGTCGGAGATCCCCGCTACCAGCACCAACGACCGTGGGGGTCGCGCCGCCAGCACCCGGGCCAGTTCGGCGTCCGCCGCACGGGCCTCCTCGGCGCGGGTGGCCGGGTCGGCCCCCTTGACAGTGCCGAGGTCGACGATGCTCAGCACACACGAGCCGAGCAGCGGCCGCGGGTCGGCCGGCAACCCCGAGGCGTACCGGTCGACGCGGCCGAACGGTCGGGCGGCGGCGACCGCCGCGCCCGGGCCCACGGCCACGGAGCACCGCACCGACTCGGACAGCGAGCCGGGCAGGGCTCCCCAGGGCAGCCGCTGCTGGTTGTACTGGACCACGCTCTCCTGGTCGGGCAGGTTCGCGCCGATGCCGTCCGGTTGTTCCACTGTCACCGCCGCCGACGGGCAACCGTCGACCGACCGGCTGCCGTTCCACGCGGCGAAGCTGCCCGCGCCGAGGGTCAGCCAGCCGTCCACCGGGCAGGTGGGCCGGTGCGCGGAACGCACCGACAGTGAGCCGATCGAGCCGTCCTGGGCCATCCGCCACAGCGTCGGGGTGCGCTGCGGATCCACGTCCTCCCAGCGCAGCCCGGCGATCCCGGCGAGCACCACGAAGTCGGCGGTGCGTTGCGGAGTGCCCTGGGGTGGACGGGCGGCGAGCGCGGTGACGCCCAGCGCCACCACGAGCACTGTCAACAGGGCGGGGGCGATTCGGCGCAGCATCACCGGTGTCCCGTTCTCGGGGCGTCGGAGCCCGGGGCGGCCGCCGGACCGCCGGGATTTCCGGCCAGCTCGGCGTAGAGGGCGGCGAGCGTGGCCACGGTGTCCGCCTCGGTCGGCCACGTCGCCGCCCGTTCGGCGCCACGCCGGCCCAACTCCGCACGCGCCGCCGGGTCGTCCAGCAACGCGCGGACGGCCGTGTCGACAGCGTCCACGTCACCGGCGGGGACCAGCGTCGCGGCGTCGCCGACCAGGTCCGGGAGCCCGCCGACAGCGGTGGCCACCAGTGGCACGCCGGCGCGCAGCGCCTCCTGGGCGAAGAGCTGCCGTGCCTCCCAGTCGCTGGTCACCACGGCCAGGTCGGCGCCGGCGAGCAGGTCGGCCACGTCGGTGCGGTGCCCCAGCAGGGTCACCGGGGCGCGGGCGGCCGACGTCCGCGCGGCGAGCGGCAGATACGCCGGCCCGCTGCCCGCGATCACCACGACCGGCGGCGGGGTACGCGTACGCCAGCGGGCCGCCGCGTCGATCAGCACGTCGTAGCGCTTCTGTGGGTGCAACCGACCGACCGAGACGATCAACGGCTGGTCCGGGCGGACGCCGAACTCGGCGCGTACCGCCGCCGGGCGTCGACGCGGCGCGGGCAGCGTCGGCGCGGCGACCGGGGCGAGCCGGGCGTCGGCGGCCCCCACCTCGGCCGCCCGTCGCACCAGGTCCGCGGAGGCGCCGAGCGCCACCCGGACGCCCCGGGCGACCACCCGTTCGACGAGCCGTGACACACCGCCCCGCAGTCCCCCCGCGAGCACCGCGTTGTGCCAGGTGACGATCAGCGGGGCGGCCGGACGGGCCAGCACGGCGACCAACCCGGCCCGCAGGCCGTGCGCGTGCACCACGTCGACGTGCGCGGCAGCGAGCACCCGGCGTAGCGCGAGCACCGCCCGCGCGTCGGCCGGCGTCGGGCTGGCCGGGATCTCCACCGGCGCGAACCGCGCACCGACACCGGTGAAGTCGAACTGCTCCTGGGTGGCGGCGGGCCCGCAGACAACGACGGTGGTGCCGCCCGCGACGAGGCCACGGGCCACCGAACGGACGTGCTGGCCGACCCCGCCGGTGCTGGACGCGAGCACCAACGCGACGGTGCCCGACCAGCCGGCAGGCTGAGCTGGCTCAGTCATCGCGTCGCCGTCTCCTTCCCGTCGCCCCGCTCCGCGGAGCCCGCGCCCGGTGTCGGCGCACCGCCGGACGGCCTCCGCCGGCCCAGACGCCGCAGCACCCCGGCGAGCAGTGGCGCTACGTCCCGCCGGTCGACGAACCAGACCACGGCGAGGAACACAACCCCAACCAGAACCCCGGACAGCATGCCCTGACCGAACGCCGCCGCCGTAGTCGGGGTGCCGCCGTCCGACTGGTCGAGCCAACGGCTCAGGCCCAGCCCGGCGAGCCCGGCGAGCACACCGGCGAGGCCACCGGCCGCTGCGGCCCGTGCCGCTCCGGCGAGGGCGGGACGGCCGGCGCTGCGCCGCACCGCCAGGAGCAGCAGGGCGCCGAGCACCAGCATCCCCACCGAGTTCGCGGACGTCACCGCGAGCACCCGGTCCCGCAGTGGCAGCACCGCGCCGAGCAGCAGGACGACGACCGGCACCACCAGGAAGCCGACCGCCGTGGCGAGCGTCGCCGCCCGGGTCTCGCCCCGCGCGTAGAGCGCCCGGGTGAGCACCGCGAAGAGGCCGTAGCCGACCAGACCGGGGGCGTACCCGATGATCGCGGCGGCGGCGGTCGACGCGGTGTCCGACGGGAAGAAGAAGTGCCCGACCGGCCCGGCGGTCCCGATCAACGCGGCCGTGCCGAGGCAACTGAACAGGAGCACACCGCGGACGGCCGGTGCCAGGGTCGTGCGGTAGGTCTGCTCGTCCCCGGCGGCCCGCGCCGCCGCCAGGGTCGGGTAGGCGGCGATGGCCAGCGGCACCGCCAGCACCGCCCACGGCAACAGGTAGACGGTCTGCGCCAGGTTGTAGACACCCGGGTTGCTCCGCGCACCGGCGGTGACCTGGTTCAGGCTGACGATCAGAGCGATCTGCTGGGTGGTGACGGTGACCGCGCCGGCCACCGCCAACCCGCCGACCCGGGCCCGCGCGTCGGTGGGGAACCCGAACCCGGGCCGCAGCCCGAGGCGCAACCGGCGGACCGGAATCAGCAACGACAACGACAGCACCACCACGCCGAGGGTGGTGCCGCCGGAGAGCAGCAGCTCACCGCCGGGGCTCACCCCGCCGACAGTGGCGTAGCGGCCCTGCGTGACGGTGAACCCCAGGTACACGACGATGACGGTGAGGCTGGACAGCAACGGGGCGAGCACCGGCCAGGCGAAACGGCGGTGTGCCTGGAGCACCCCGGTGAGCACGATGCCGACCCCGTACAGCGGCAGTTGCGGCGCGAAGACCCGCAGCATCCGCACGCCGCTCTGCTGCTGGGCGGTGGTCAGGTGGTGGCCCAGCGACTCGACCACCGGCCCGGCGAGCAGCACCACGAGCAGCGCCAGCGGGACCAGCAGGGCCAGCGTCCAGGTCAGCAGCGCACCGGTGGTCCGGGCCACTGCCGCGCGGTCGCCCGCCGCGACAGCGCCGGCGAGCAGCGGCACGACGAGGCTGGCCAGCGCTCCCCCGGCGACGATCTCGAAGATGAAGTTCGGCACCGCGTTGGCCACCACGTAGGTGCCACCGAGGTCGGTGGGCGCCAAGCTCCAGGTGAAGACGGCGGTGCGACCGAAGCCGGCGAGTCGGCTGGCCACGGTGAGGACGGCGATGAGCGCGGCTGCCCCGGCCAGCCGGCCGGCGCCGGCGAGGGGTGCCGGTCTGTTCACGTCAGTCGGCGCGTCGGCCCAGTGCGTCGAGTTCGCGTAGCCCCGGGGTCCGCTGGATCACCGCGGTGAAGCTGACCTTCTCGCTGGCGGCGGTGAGCCCGGCCAGGACGGCGAGCAGACCGGCCCGGCCGAGTGGGCCGGTACGGGCGGCGAGCGCGACGCCGAGCACCGCCCCGAGCGCGTTCGCGCCACTGTCGCCGAGCATCACGTCCTCGGCCAGGTCGTCGCGGAGCAGGCCGGCTGCGGCGCCGGCCGCGCCCGCGGCGATCCCGCCCTGCGGGCCGCCGGTCAGCGGCGCGGCGAGCAGCAGCCCGGACTTGAGCGCACGGCCCGGCCGTAGGTCGAGCAGGTTGAGCAGGTTGGCCGTGCCGGCGATCACGCTGGCGCCGAGCAGCACGTCGACGCTCCGCCCGAACGCACCGTGCCGCTGCCGGCGCGGGTGCGCGGCGACCCGGGGGTCGGCGGCGAGCAGCGCGGCGGCGCCCAGCCCGGCGGCGCCCACCCCGACGACCTTGACCAGACCGGCGGTGACCCGCCCCTCGCGCAGCGCGGCGAGGTGCCCGGCGAAGCCCTTGGCCGCCTTCTGCTCCGGCCGCGCGCCGACCACGTCGTCGTACAGGCCGACGCCGCCCGCGCCGAGACCGGCGACCACTGCGGCCCCACCGGCGGCGCCGCCGGTGGCACCGAACGCGCCGGCGGCGGCAGCGCCGACGGCGAGCGCTGGCCCGGCGGCCAGGCTCACCGTGCGGCCACGGAAGTTGGTGCGCTCCAGCGCGGGGCCGGCCGGCGAGCTGCGCGCCTCACGCAGCGCGTAGCGGGCCGCCGCGGCGCCCGCGCCGGCGATCAACAGCCGGCCCAGCGTGCTCACGCCGTCACCTCGCTGGCTCGGTCACGCGCCACCTGGTCGGATCCGGACACGGGGGTACGTCGTTCGCTCACTGGGGCAGTCTAGGCAGCAGCGACGCGGCGTTGTCGCCGACGCCGTACTGCCCGGCCTTCTTCTCGGTGAGTTGCTGCACCAGGGCGAGGGTGGTGACCACCTGGCCCTGCACGGTGTTGGCGTTGTCGACAGTGGAGATGGTCTGGGTGAGCACCGGGTCGCCGCGCACCACGCCGACCAGGTTGCCGCCGACGGAACCGTTGCCGGCCACCACGATCGAACCGGTGCGGTCGAACTGCTCCGCGACGTTGACGACTGACTCGTCCCGCTTGTCGGAGTCCTTGTCGACGTACGGCTGACCGCTGACCACGACGACCGCCTCCGCCGAGGCGGTGACCTTGTTGCTGTCGGTGGTCAGGTAGCCGGCGTTGTTGTAGGCGGCGAGCACCGCCCGCCGGTCGGCGTCACTGACCGGCGCGACGCCCTGGGGCCGGTCCAGCAGGACGCTGGCCAGCAGCGCGCTGGAGGTCTCCACGCCGTGCCCGTTGCCCGGCAGGCCGGTGGTCTGCGCGGTCGGGCGGGCCGCGGTGACGGCCAACTCCAGCAGGTTGGAGTTGTTGTCCGGGTTGATGAACTTGTCCTGCAGGTCGACCTGGCCGGTGATGGTGGCCCCGGCGAGCTGCAGCTTCTTGAGCACGCCCTCGGTGTGGTCGCGCCCGTTGGGCAGGCTGACAACCACGACCCGACGCGCGGTGAGGGTGCCGGGAAGGAGGATCTGGGAGGTCTCCTCGGCGAACTCCTCTTCCAGCGCGAGTTGCTTCTCCATGTTGCTGACCGTCTGACGCCAGTGCTGGTTGTCCTTGCGCAGCCCGGTGACCTGACCCTCGAGCGAGTCGGCGACCGGGCCGTTGAGGGCGGCTGTGCCGACCACCAGGCCGATCGCCAGAGCCAGGAAGACCGCGGTGAGGGACACCACGTGGTAGCGGAAGTTGATCACGCTTGCAGCCTCTTGATCGGTCGGGAACTAGAAGAGCCGGTACAGCTGGAACACGAAATTGTCCCACCACTCGGCGACCACGCCCAGGTACGCCTTTCCGACTGTCGACACGGCCACCGCGGACGCCATCGCCGCGATCGCCGACAGCACCAGCAGCAACAGCGACGAGCCGGAGATGCTCTGCCGGTAGAGCCGGCTCACCCCCTTGGCGTCGACAAGCTTGCCGCCGACCTTCAGCCGGGTCAGGAACGTCGAGGCCATCCCGCCGCGACCCTTGTCGAGGAACTCGACGAGGGTGGCGTGGGTGCCGACCGCCACCAGCAGCGAGGCCCCCTTCTCGTCGGCGAGCAGCATGGCCAGGTCCTCGCTGGTCGCCGCGGCCGGGAAGGTGATCGCCGGCACACCGAGGCCGTTGACCCGGGGCAGGCCGGGCGCGCGCCCGTCCGGGTACGCGTGCACGATCACCTCGGCGCCGCAGCGCAGCACGTCGTCGGTGACCGAATCCATGTCCCCGATGATCATGTCGGGGGTGTAGCCCGCCTCGACCAGGGCGTCCGCGCCGCCGTCGACGCCGATGAGCACCGGCTTGAACTCCCGGATGTACGGGCGCAGCACGTCCAGGTCGGCCTTGTAGTCGTAGCCGCGCACCACGATCAGGCAGTGCCGACCCTGCATCTGGGTCTCGATGTCCGGCACCCCGACACCGTCGAGCAGCAGGTCACGTTCCTGACGCAGGTAGTCCATCGTGTTGGCGGCGAACGCCTCCAACTGCACCGACAGACCCTCCCGGGCGTCCGCCATCGCCTTGCCGACCGACTCGGCGTCCTGAAGGCTGCCGTGGGCCACCGGCTCGTCGCCGGCGAAGACAGTGTTGCCCTCGATGCGCACCTGGTCGCCCTCGCGGATGCGCTCGAAGACGCCCTCCCCCAGGTCGTCGAGGAGCGGAATGCCGGCGGCGATCAACACCTCCGGGCCGAGGTTCGGGTAACGGCCGGAGACCGAGGGCTTGGCGTTGAGCACCGCCGCGACGCCGACGGCGACGAGCGAGTCGGCCGCCACCCGGTCCAGGTCGACGTGGTCGATGACAGCGATGTCACCGGGGCGCAGCCGACCGACCAGGCGTTTCGTCCGGCGATCAAGGCGCGCGGTGCCGAGGACTGTGCCCGGTTCGGAGTTCCGGTTCCGGCGCAACGTGGGTAGACGCATCGTGACCATCCTGGCATGTGAGGCAGGCTTTTCTGTCGCGACATGCCTGAGCAGGGCCGCCTACCCAGGGAAGCACACACCGGCACAAGCCGGTGTGCTTGCGCTCACAATACGCGGCGTCACAACCGCCTTTCCTTGGCGGCCACTGCCAGAAGCTCCTCGGCGTGGGCGATACCCAGATCCGAATCGGGCAAACCCGCCAGCATGCGCGCCAACTCCCGGGCCCGCTCGGTGTCCTCCACCACCCGCACCCCGCTGGTCGTCACCGCGCCGCCGGTGTCCTTCGCCACCACCAGGTGCCGGTCGGCGAACGCGGCCACCTGCGGCAGGTGCGTGACCACCAGCACCTGGTGGCTGCGGGCCAGCCGGGCCAACCGGCGACCGATCTCCACCGCCGCCTGCCCGCCGACCCCCGCGTCGACCTCGTCGAAGACCAACGTGGGCGGGCCGCCGGAGCCGGCGAACACGACCTCGATGGCGAGCATCACCCGGGACAACTCACCGCCGGAGGCACCGCGCTGCAACGGCAGCGACGGCGCGCCCGGGTGGGCCAGCAACCGCAGCTCCACCTCGTCACCGCCGTCCGGAGTGACACCCACCTCGACGCCGTTGACCGCAAGCGTCGGCTCGGCACGCCCGGCCGGACGGGGCAGCACCGCCACCTCGATCCGCGCGTGCGGCATGGCCAGCCCGGCCAGCTCGACGGTGACCTGGTCGGCGAAGCGGACCGCCGCCTCCTGCCGGGAGGTGGACACCCGCCCGGCCAGGTCGGCCACCTCGACGGCGAGCCGCTGGCCCTCCCGCTCCAACTCGTCGAGCACGTCGTCGGACATGTCCAGGTCGGACAGTCGGGTGCGCGCCCGATCGGCCCAGGCGATCACCCCGTCGACGTCGTCGGCGTACTTGCGGGTCAACCCGCGCAGCGCCGCCCGCCGCTCATAGACGTGCTGCAACCGGGCCGGGTCCGCGTCCAGCGTCGCCAGGTACGCCGACAGCTCCGCTGACACGTCGGTGACCAGCGTGGCCGCCTCCTCCAGCCGGGCCGCCAGCTCGCCGAGGGCCGGATCGGTGCCGGACTGCGCCTCCAGGGTCCGCCGGGCGGTGCCGAGCAGCCCCGCCGCGTCCGGGGTCTCCTCGGCGGCCTCCACGCCACCGGCCACGCACTGCTGGGCGATCTGCGCGGCCGTCCGCAGGCCCTCGGCGTGCTCCAGCCGCTGCGCCTCGGTCTTCAGCTCGTCGTCCTCACCGGGCTGCGGATCGACCCGGGTGATCTCGTCGAGGCCCAACCGCAGCAGGTCGGCCTCCTGGTTGCGCTCGCGGGCGTTACGTCGGCGGTCGGCCAGGTCGTCGACGACCCGACGCCACCCCGTGTACGCCTCGCGCAGCGCGTCGAGCAGTTTCTCGTGCGCGGGGCCGGCGAACCGGTCCAGTGCGGCCCGCTGCTCGGCCGGGCGCAGCAGCCGCAGCTGGTCGGACTGGCCGTGCACGGCGACCGCCTGCTCGCCGACCTCACCGAGCATCGATACGGGCATGCTCCGGCCGCCGACGTGGGCGCGTGAGCGCCCCTCCACCGTCACCGTGCGGCTCAGCAGCACCGAGCCGTCCTCGTCGGGTTCGCCGCCGGCCTCGACGATCCGCGCGTGCACGGCGTCGGCGACCCGCCCGTGCAGCCGCAGCCGCCCCTCCACCACGGCGCGGCCGGGTTGGGCGCGGACCCGCCCGGCGTCGGCCCGGCCGCCGAAGAGCAGGCCGAGGCCGGTGACCACCATCGTCTTGCCCGCACCGGTCTCGCCGGTGATGACGTTCATGCCGCCGGTCAACGGCAGCGTGGTGTCTTCGATGACGCCCAGTCCGGTGATGCGCAGCTCTTCCAGCACAGCCACCGACAGTAGACGCGAGGCCCGACACTTGACCAGCCGACGGGCCCGGGCACGGCCCGTACCCGGCCGACGTACAGTTCTGCCCCGTGTTGGACGTGATCGGCCTGACCTCGGCTGAAGAGGAGCTCTACCGCTGCCTGCTCCAGCTCACCACAGCCCGCATCGACGAGTTGGCCCGTCGCCTGCACCGGCCCCGTGAGCAGGTCGTCGCCCAGGTCGAGGCGTTGCGCGGCAAGGGCCTCGTGCAGCGCAGCGACAACGACCCGGACGCCCCGCTGCGCCCGACCGCCCCGGACGTCGCCCTCGGCGGAACGCTGCTGCGACGCCAGGAGGACCTGGAGTCGGCCCGCCGACTGGTCACCCAACTGGCCGAGGAATACCGCTCCGGGCTGCGCCGACACCACGTCGACCACCTGGTCGAGGTGATCACCGGCGCCCGGGTCCTTCGCGACCGCCTGCGCGACCTGCAGAACTCGGCGCGTACCGAGGTGCTCTGGTTCTGCCGGGCGAATCCCCTGGCCATGGCCGGCCCGGAGAATGTCGAGGAGTTCGACGCGCTGGCCCGTGGGGTGAGCTACCGGGCCATCTACGAGCGTGACCTGCTGCTGGAGCCGGGCGCGTTGGCCGACCTCGCCAAGGGGGTCGCCGCCGGGGAACAGGCCCGCGTCCTGGACCGGCTGCCGGTCCGACTGGCCATAGTGGACGCCAGTACGGCCATCTGTCCGCTGGTGCCCGACCGCGACGGCGGCGAACCGAGCGCCGCCGTGATCGGCCGCAGCCAACTGCTCGACGCGCTGCTCGCCCTCTTCGAGAGCCACTGGCGGGTGGCCACCCGGCTGCGCCTCGACGACCCCCTCGCCGTCACGACCCCCGAGGCTCGACGGCCGGAGCCCCCGGAGCGGCCGGGCGACGGTTACCAGCCCGACGCCGAGGAGGCCCGGCTGCTGTCGCTGTTCGTGGCGGGCGTACCGGACAAGTCCATCGCCTCCCAGCTCGGGGTGAGCCGGCGGACGGTGCAACGGCGGATCGCCGACCTGATGGCCGCCGCCGGGGTGGACACCCGGCCCGGGTTGGCGTTCCAGGTGGCCCGACGCGGCTGGCTCTGACGCCAAAGGGCCCGCCGTCGGCCGACGGCGGACCCTCAACCGGCGAGGCGGGACGGCCAGGCCGCCCCGCCCCACCCGGTCAGCGCAGCCCGTACGCCTGGAGCACCGTCTGGTCGACGGTGTTCCCGGCCCGGTCGGCGGCGCGCACCCGCAGCGACACCGTTCCGCGCCCCGCCGGCACGGTAGCGGTGTACCGGGTGCCCGACCCCGTGGTCGGCGCGTTGCGCCAGGTGACACCCCCGTCGAAGGAGACCTGCACCCGGACGCTGGTACCGGTCGGCGCCGGCACCCCGGCCGGCTGCCGCACTGTCAGCCCGAGCTGGTGCGGCCGGTTGCCGCGTACCGTGGCGCGCAGGTCGGCCGGCACCCGGTAGTCCACCTGGAGCAGCGACAACGGCGTGGCGCTGTCGCCCGCCGGTCGGGCCGAGGTGAACTCCCAGGCCGTGTCGGTCCGCGTGCCGTACCGCCAGTCGGCCGAGGACCGCTGGGTGGTCACGTCCAGGCGGTAGCGGGCGGCCCCGGCGGTCGTGGGCACCGACGCCCAACCGTCGGAGAGGTCCGCGATCTGCTGCCCGTCGCGGCTGACCCGCGCCGTGACGGTGTCCGACTCCTCGCTCTCGCCCGCCACGCTGTAGTGCCCCTCGGCGTCGACGAACTCCGGCACCCACAACTCCAGGTTGTCACCGGTGCGGGTGGGCACCGGCGCCCCGCTGGCCGGGACGGCCGGGCGGAGCACCGGCGCGTGCCAGGTCTCGGTCACCCGGTCATCGGCGGCGTAGCGCCGGGGCTGCTGGGTCAGACCACCGGTCAGCTGCCCCCACTGCATGAACATGAGCTTGTGCAGCACCCGTTGCTGCCACCAGTTGTCGCCGGAGCTGACGAACTCTCGCCGGGTGGTGCCGGCGCGGACCAGCCGCTGGTTGTCGTTCCACGCGGTGTCCTGCCACTCACGCCACCCGAACCGCTGCTCGCTGGCCCACTCCCCGCCGACGTTCCCGTAGTGGCTGGTCACCTCGGCGGTGTTGCGCTCGGTGACCTTGTGCAGGATCCGCTCCGGGACCCGGTCCTTCGAGACCTGCCACACGTCGTACAGGTACGGACTTTCCACCGTCAACGTCAGGTCCAGCGTCGTGTGACGCTTCCGCACCGCCGCGATGATCTTCTGCCCGTCGTCGTACGCCACCGCCATCGAAGGGATCGGCAGCCGGTCACCCAACGGCGTCCACGACGTCCACGCGCTCTGGTCGGCCGGTCGGACGACGAGCGCCACAGTCGCGCCAGCGGCGGCCGCCGCCGCGATCTGCTCCTCCTCCGAGGCGTCCGGGCTGGTGCTGAGCAGTGCCGCGGCGCCGCGTACCCGGGTCAGCTCGGCGGGGGTGCCGGTGCCGGCCCAGACCAGCGGCAGCCTGCGCCGGTCGGACGTCGCCGGCGAGTAGCCCACCAGGTTGATGTCCAGCGGACCGGACACCCCACTGATCTTCGCGTCCACCATCGGCGCGACCAGTTGCCAGCGCGACGCGAACTCGAACTCGCCCTGCCGCACCGGGCGGGTCGGGGTGACATTGACCTGCTGGATGGTGCTGTAGGTCATCACGCCGTGGTCGACCTGCCGACCGTTGCCGAAGACCCGGTGCTCGTAGAAGCTGATCGTCGAGCGCTGCTCGGTGGGCTTCGGCGTCTCGATCCGCACCGGGGTGCCCTTGCGCGGGTCGAGCACCACTGTGAGGTCCCGGTCGACCAGCAACTCCGGGTCGGTGACCAGGGTGATCTGCTCGTCCAGCGGTGCGCCGTGTTCGATCAACGCCTCGACCAGGTAGGGGCCCTCCTCCACCTGGAGTTGCACCTCGCCGCCGACCCAGCCGAGCCAGTCGGATTCGGGCTGCTCACCGAAGAGCGTGAGCACCGACGCGAGACCGGGCTGACCCTGCATGTCCAGCGCCTTCACTGTCACCGTGTGCAGCGGACCGCTGAGGGTGAGCGCGACAGCGGTACGCACGGCGACGCCGTCCGCGCCGGTGGCCACCAGCGATCCACTGTGCACACCACGGTCCAGCTTCGCCGGGTCCGCCCGCAGCGGCACGGCGACGCTGCCGCCGGCCGGCACTGTCACCTCGCCGCCGCCGACAGCGACCCCGTCGGTCTCGGCCGCCCTGGTGTCCAGGTTGCGCAGCTCCAGCGCCAACCGCAGGGTCTGCGGGGCCGTGCCGCCGTTGGTGTACGTCACTGTCCGCTCGGCGGGCACGCCACCGGTGCTGAGCCGGCCGAAGTCCGCGGTACCGGACCCGTACACCCGCTGGCCGAGCGCGCGGGCCACGTCGACCCGGCCGGCGCCCTGCTCGAAGACGGTCAGCGCCGGGTTCGCCTTCGTGGTGCTGACCAGCGCGTCCTTGAGCTTCGCGGCGGGCCAGTCGGGGTGTTCCTGGGCGAGGATCGCCGCCGCCCCGGCCACGTGCGGGGTGGCCATCGAGGTACCGGACGCGGTCGTGTACGCGTCGTCCACCGGCGTACCCATGGCGGTGCCCGCGGCCCGGGCGGCGACGATGCCGACGCCCGGCGCGGTGATCTCCGGCTTGAGGCCGTTGTCGCCGAGGCGCGGGCCCCTGCTGGAGAACTCGGCAAGGTTGTCGGCACCGTCCACCGCGCCGACGGTGAGCGCCGACGCGGCCGCGCCGGGCGCCCCGACGGTACGCGCGGCGCCCGAGTTGCCGGCGGCGACAACGAACAGCGCGCCGGTCTCAGCGGTCAGGTCGTTCACCGCCTGGCTCATCGGGTCGGTGCCGTCGGTCGGATCGCCACCGAGGCTCATGCTGACCACCTTCGCGCCGGAGTGGGCGGCCCACTCCATGCCCGCGATGATGGACGAGCTGTAGCCGGAACCACCGTCGTCGAGCACCTTGCCGACCAGCAACCGCGCGCCCGGGGCGACGCCCTTGCGTTTCCCGTCGGACGCCGCCCCGCTGCCGGCGATGGTGGCGGCAACGTGGGTGCCGTGGCCGTGCCCGTCGCGGGCGCTGCCGCTGCCGGAGAAGTCCTGCGCCTCGGCGACCCGACCGGCCAGGTCGGGGTGGGTGGCGTCGACGCCGGTGTCGAGCACCGCCACCTTCACGCCGGCACCGTCCCGGCCGGCGGCCCAGGCGATCGGTGCGCCGATCTGCGGAACACTGTGCTCCAGCGTCGGGCGGACCTTCCCGTCCAGCCAGATCCGTGCGACGCCGGCGCCGAGCCGGGCCGGCGAACCGGCTGTCACCCGCTGCCCGGGCGCGCCGCGCAGCGACGTCCACAGGCCACCCAGGTCACCCTTGGCAACCCGCAGCGCGGCGCCGTTGATGCTCTCCAGGGGACGCGCGTCGGTCGCGCCGGCCAGCGGCCTGACCCGTCCGGCGGCCGGCTCCTGATAGCGGACGATCAGCGGCAACGCGCCCTGCGCGGCGTCGCCGTACCCGTCGGCCGTCAACTCCTGCACGTCGAACAGGTCGGGGTCGAGCACCCCCGCGGAGAGGTACGGCATGACGTCGCTGGGCAGCACCCGCAACCCGCCGTCGGCCTCGACCGTCTGGAAGGCGATCCGGTCGCGCCCCGGGCCGGGGTGGACGGTGGCGGCGACCCGACCGGGTGCCGCCTGCACCAGGTCGACCTGGTCGCCGGTGATCAGGGTGATGCGGACGGGTGCGTGCTGGGCGGGCGTGCCCGACGTCGGGCCGGTGGGCCGGGCGGGCGGGTCGGCGGACGCCGGTGCGGCGACGCCGACCACCAACGCGCCGACAGCGCCGACGGCGAGCCAGCGTGGGGACCAGTGCATGCGATGGGCTCCTCTACTCCTCCAGGCCCGTCATCCGTAGACGAGGGCCGATCGGAGTCTGCGTCGGAGCGTGTCATCAGGTCACTAGTCGCCCGCCGCCGCAGCGGCGACATGTCGTCAGGTGGACAACCGACATCCACCGACAGTGTGCGCCGCGGTCACCGGCGGCTGCCACGCCAACCGTGCACGGGGAGGCCGAACTTGGCCACCAGCCGGTCGGTGAACGGTCGGGGACGCAGCCGCACGATGCGTACCGGCAGGGCGCCCCGGCGCACCGTCACCCGCGCGCCGGGTGGCAGGTCGTAGACGCGCCGGCCGTCGCAGGAGAGCACGGCGAGGGTGGTGAACGGGTCCACGGTGATCACGAAGGTGGACGTCGGGGCCGTGACCAACGGGCGGCTGAACAACGCGTGCGCGCTGATCGGCACCAGCAGCAGCGCCTCCACCTCCGGCCAGACCACCGGGCCGCCCCCGGAGAACGCGTACGCGGTGGAGCCGGTGGGAGTGGCGCAGACGACACCGTCGCAGCCGTAACGCGACAGCGGCCGGCCGTCCACGTCCACGAGCAGCTCAAGCATCTGGGCCCGCTCGCCCTTCTCGATGCTGATCTCGTTGAGCGCCCATGACTCGATCGTCGGCCCACCGTCGAACTCGGCGGTGACGTCCAGGGTGAGCCGCTCGTCGACGGTGTAGTTGCGACTGACGACGTCACGCACCGCGACGTCCAGGTCGTCGATCTCCGCCTCCGCCAGGAAACCCACCTTGCCGAGGTTGATGCCGAGCAGCGGCACCTTCGCCGGGCGGGCCAGCTCGGCGGCGCGCAGGAAGGTGCCGTCCCCACCGAGCGCGAAGACGATCTCGGCGCCCTCGGCGGCCTCTGGGCCGGCGACCGGCACCACGCCGGGCAGGTCGAGGTCGTCGGCCTCGTCGGCGACCACCCGTACCTCGAAACCGGCGTCGATCAGGTCGGCGGCGACCGACCGGGCGTGCTCCGTGCTGCGCCGACGGCCGGTGTGGGTCACCAGCAGCGCGGTCCGGCTCATCGGGCCGCCCGCTCACGCCGGAGCGGGCGGCGTCGCGCCACCGGCGCCGACACCTCGGCACTGCCGCGTGTCACCGCGCGGCCCGTTGCGACGCCCTCACTGCGCGCGTTCACCCTGCGACCTCCTCCGCCGCCACGTCCGGCACGTCGCCGGCCGTCGTCGAGCCGTCCGGCCCGGCCGCTACCACGGCCCGCACCCGCTGCGGGTCGGCCTCTGGTGCGCCCTGGCGCAACCATACGAAGAACTCCACGTTGCCGCTCGGCCCGGGCAGCGGGCTGGCCGCAACGTCGGCCAGCCCGAGGCCGAGCCGCGCGGCTGTCGCGGCCACGTCCAGCACCGCTTCGGCGCGCAGCTCCGGATCGCGGACCACACCGCCGGCGCCGACCCGGTCCTTGCCGACCTCGAACTGCGGCTTGACCATCAACGCCAGGTCACCGTCGTCGCGGGTGCAGCCGGCCAGCGCCGGCAGCACCAGTCGCAGCGAGATGAACGACAGGTCGGCCACCGTGAGGTCGACCGGGCCACCGATCGTGTCCGCATCGAGGGTACGGACATTCGTGCGCTCCAGGACGCGGACCCGCTCGTTCGTCCGCAGCGGCCAGGCGAGCTGCCCGTAGCCGACGTCCACGGCCACCACCTCGGCCGCGTCGGCGCGCAACAGCACGTCGGTGAACCCACCGGTCGACGCTCCCGCGTCCAGGCAACGCCGCCCGGCCACGTGCAGCCCACCGGGGGCGAACGCGGCCAGCGCGCCGGCGAGCTTGTGCCCGCCTCTGGAGACGTACTCCTCGGCCGGGTCCGCACCGGTCACCAGGAGCGGGTCGGCGGGGTCGACCATCGCGGCCGCCTTGCGGGCGACCACGCCCCGCAGTTGGACCCGGCCGGCCTCCACCAACGCGGCGGCCTGCTCACGGGAGCGGGCCAGACCGCGGCGGACGAGTTCGGCGTCCAGCCGGTTACGACGTGCCATGGGTGGTTCTCCGGTCTGTTCAGGCCTGGTCGTCCCGCTCAGGTCTGGTCGATGGTGGCGAGGGTTTCCCGCAGCGTCTCGTAGGCCGCCTCGTACTGGGCGATCTGGTCGGCGGGAGCGAGCGTCGCCGCGTTGGCGATGGACCGCACGGCGGCGTCCACCGCCGGATGCCGTGGCTCGTCGTCCCCGAGATCCGGCGGCGGTCCGGGGCGGGCACCCACCGGCGGGCCCGGCCGGGCCGGAAACGAGCCGCCACCCGGCGGACCGGGCCGGGCCGGAAACGAGCTGCCAGGCGGCGGACCGGGGCGGGTCATTCGGCGTCGTCCGGCAGCTGCTTGCGGACCGCCGCCTTCTTGGCGGGCATCACGGCCGGCGTCGGGACGTCCTCGTCGGAGGTCCGGCTGATCGTCGCCGGCGCCTTCTTGGCGATGGCCTTCTTCGCGACCGCCTTCTTCGCCACCGGCGCGGAGACCGGGGCACCGGCCGCGGTGTCGGACGGCACGAGACCGGTGCCAGGCTGCGCGGCGACGGTCGGGTCGGGTTGTGGCGTGGGGCCGGCGGTCGGCGCTTCGGCCGGCTCGGTGGACCGCGCCTCCCGCAACTGCCGTTCCAGGTCGTGCACCCGCCGGGTCAGCTCGGCCACCTCGTCTGCGGTCGCCAGACCGACAGCGCCGAGGGCCCTGTCGACCTCGAAGCGGACCAGCTTGGTCAGCGCCTCCCGGTTGGCGGCGCCGGTGGTGACCAGCTCCTCGCCGAGGGCCTGGAGTTGGGCGGCTGTCGCACCGCCGGAGCCGACGAGGCGACGTGCCACGTCCTGGGCCTTCTTCCGGGGCGCCTCCGCAAGGCCCATGGCCAGCTCGAGGTAGGCGCGCCACGCGTCCTGCATGCCTGAGTCCTTCCACGGGGCGGGGTGTGCAGGTGTCACGCTACCGGGCACCCCCGACCGACCCGTGCGGTACGGTGCCGAGGACGGCGTGGCGATCAGCGAGGGGGAGATGTGGCCAGCGTGGACGAGTGCCGGCAGGCGTTGCAGGAGCTGGCCGCCCGGTTGGATCGCAACGCCGAGACGGTGCGCGAACGGATCGACCTGGACCGGACGCTCGCCTGCCGGATCACCGACCTGGACACCGCGTTCCACGGCCGGATCACCGGCGGCCGACTGGTCGAGCTGACCGACGGCGACGACCCCAAGGCCAAGATCGCGATGAGCACGTCCAGCGACGACCTGCTCGCCCTGGTCCGGGGCGAGCTGGACGTCACCAGCGCGGTGACCTCCCGCCGGGTGTCGATCAAGGCCAACCCGTTCGACCTGCTCAAGTTGCGCAAGCTGCTCTGACGACCGCCCGGCTCATGCCGTCGCGGTCAGACCGAAACTCTCCACCACGTGGGCCGCGTCCGGGCCCACCGGACGGATCTTCGGCAGCGCCGGCTCCGGCGCCGACCAGGCCATCGCGCAGAGCGCCGCCAGGGCGTCCAGCGGCCGGCCGGCCCCGGCCAGCTCAAGCGTGCCGTCCCGGTCGGTCACGGACCAGCCGCCGGCGTCCGCCGGGCCCGGGACCCGCACGGCGGCGGCCGGGTCGAAGAGCCCCGCCAGGTCTTTCGCGACGTACGTGGGACGTCGCCGCGGCTCGGCGGCCAGCAGTTCCGGTACGCCGCTGACGCCGGTGAGCACGAGCAGGCTGTCCAGCCCGGCCCGACGGGCGCCCTCGATGTCGGTGTCCAGCCGGTCACCCACCACCAGGCTCCGCCCACCGCCACTGCGCTTGGCTGCGGTCTCGAACAGCGCCGGCTCCGGCTTGCCGACCACCACGTCGGGGTCCCGCTCCAGTGCCGTACGCAGCACGGCGACCAGCGACCCGTTGCCGGGCAGCGGTCCCCGCCCACTGGGCAGGGTCCGATCGGTGTTGGTGGCGATCCAGATCGCACCCGCCCGCACCGCGACCGACGCTTCGGCCAGCTCGGCCCAGCCGACCTGCGGGCCGTACCCCTGCACGACCGCCGCCGGCTTCTCGTCGGCCTGGGTGACCGGGTTGAGGCCGACCGCGCGCAGTTCCGCGCGCAGCGCCTCCGCGCCGACCACCAGCACCGACGCGCCGACGGGCAGCCGGTCGCGTAGCAACTCGGCCGAGGCGGCCGCGGAGGTGAGGACCTCCTCCGGCCGGGCCGGCACGCCCATCCCGGTCAGCAGGTCCGCGACCTCGCTGGACCGGCGTGACGCGTTGTTGGTGGCGTACGCCACCGCCCGTCCCTCCGCGTGCAGCCGGGCCACCGCATCGACGGCGCCGGGGATCGGCCGGTCGATCAGGTAGATCACGCCGTCCAGGTCGAAGACGACCAGGGTGTACCCGTCGACCAGCCGCTCCCCCACGCCCGCGCTCACCGCTGCGTCGACCCCGACTCGTCGTCCCGGGCCGGGACGGTCCCGTCGGCGGTCGCCGCGTCGCTGCTCTCCGCGTCCCCGTTCGTCACGCCGCTGCCGCCAGTGGTGGCCGCGTCGGCATTACCGCTCTCGGTGGGGTGGCGATCCTCGTCCTCGTCGTCGAAGCCTTCGTCGTCAGCGGGACGGCCGACAGCGTCGTCGTCCTCGTCGTCGTCGAAGTCCTCGTCGTCGTCGTCGAAGTCCTCGTCGTCGCGATCGTCGTCGTCGTCGCGATCGTCGTCATCGTCGTCGTCGCCGGCCAGGTCGGCGTCGGGTCGGGCCGGCACCGCGCCGGGAGCACCCGGGCCCGCGGCGATCTCCTCGGCGGCCTCGTCCTCGTCGTCACCCTCGATGAGCACGCCGTCAAGTTCGAGCAACCGCTCGGCGGCGTCGGTCTCGCCCTCGGTGTCCACGTCGGCAGCGCGGGAGAACCATTCGCGGGCCTCTTCGCGCCGACCCACGGCGAGCAGCGCGTCGGCGTACGCGTACCGCAGCCGGGCCGTCCACGGCACGGTGGCCTCGTTGGTGAGGTCCGGAACCTGGAGCATCGCGACCGCGGCGTCCTTCTGCCCGAGGTCACCCCGCGCGCCGGCGGCGACGATCAGCAGTTCGATCGCCACGGCCTGGTCCAGCTTCTCCCGGTCCGCGCCACGGAACAGGTCAATGGCCCGCTCCGGCCGGCCCAGAGCCCGCTCGCAGTCCGCGAGCACGGCCAGGTGGCTCTGCAGTCCGCTCATCCGGTGGTACGTGCGCAGCTCGGCGATCGCCGACTGCCACTCTCCCGCGCGGTACGCGGCCAGGCCGACCGCCTCGCGGACAGCGGAGATGCGCGACGCGAGCCGCCGGGCGGCCAGCGCGTGCGCCAACGCCTCGGCGGGGTCCTCGTCGATCAGCTGCCCAGTGGCGACCAGGTGCCGGGCCACCGTCTCGGCGACCGGCTTGTTCAGCGAGAGCAGTTCAGCGCGGACGTCCTTGTCGAGGTCGGTCGCGACAATGTCGTCCGGCAGCGCCGGGGCCGAGCTACGCCCACCCTCGGACGACTCGGAGCCAACCGCGCGGTCATCGCGACGGAACTCTCTCTCGCGACGCGGCCGCTCGTCGGACCGGAAACCCCCGGTACGCTCTCCGCCCCGGTAACCGCCCTCGCGGTCACCGCCACGGAAACCACCCTCACGCGGGGCGCCCGAGCGCGAACCATCACGGTCCCCGCCACGGAAGCCACCCTCGCGGGGAGCGCCCGAACGCGAGCCGTCACGGTCGCCGCCCCGGAAACCACCCTCGCGGGGAGCGCCCGAACGCGAGCCGTCACGGTCGCCGCCCCGGAAACCACCCTCGCGGGGAGCGCCCGAACGCGAGCCGTCACGGTCG
>NZ_JBEZFJ010000005.1:0-1598 GCF_040649335.1 Micromonospora sp. NPDC048986 | reverse complement strand
GTCGCCGCCCCGGAAACCACCCTCGCGGGGAGCGCCCGAACGCGAACCATCACGGTCGCCACCCCGGAAACCACCCTCGCGGGGAGCGCCCGAACGCGAGCCGTCACGGTCGCCGCCCCGGAAACCACCCTCGCGGGGGGCGCTGGAACGCGAGCTGTCCCGGTCGCCGCTCCGGAAGCCACCTTCGCGGCGGTCGCCGCCCCGGAAGCCACCCTCACGGGGAGCGCCCGAACGCGAACCATCGCGGTCGCCGCCCCGGAAGCCACCTTCGCGGCGGTCGCCGCCCCGGAAACCACCCTCACGGTCACCGCCCCGGAAGCCGCCCTCGCGGCGGTCGCCGCCCCGGAAACCACCCTCACGGTCACCGCCCCGGAAACCACCTTCGCGCGGCGGGCCGGAACGAGTGCGGTCGCCGCCCTGGTAACCGCCCTCACGACGGTCGCCGCCCCGGAAACCACCCTCACGGTCACCGCCCCGGAAGCCACCCTCACGGGGAGCGCCCGAACGCGAACCATCACGGTCGCCACCGCGGAAGCCGCCCTCACGACGGTCGCCGCCCCGGAAACCACCCTCGCGGGGGGCGCTGGAACGCGAACCGTCCCGATCGCCACCCCGGAAACCACCTTCGCGGCGGTCGCCGCCCCGGAAACCACCCTCACGGTCACCGCCCCGGAAGCCACCCTCACGGGGGGCGCTGGAACGCGAACCGTCCCGATCGCCACCCCGGAAGCCACCCTCACGGGGGGCACTGGAACGCGAACCGTCCCGATCGCCACCCCGGAAACCACCTTCGCGGCGGTCGCCGCCCCGGAAACCACCCTCACGGTCACCGCCCCGGAAACCACCCTCGCGCGGCGGGCCGGAACGAGTGCGGTCGCCGCCCTGGTAACCGCCCTCACGACGGTCACCACCACGGAAACCACCCTCACGGTCGCCACCCCGGAAGCCGCCCTCACGGCGGTCGCCGCCACGGTAGCCACCTTCACGCGGAGCGCTGTAACGCGAACCATCGCGGTCGCCGCCACGGAAACCACCCTCACGGGCAGCGCCGGACCGGAAACCGCCCTCACGCGGAGCACCCGAGCGTGACCCATCACGGTCGCCGCCACGGTAGCCACCTTCACGCGGAGCGCTGGAACGCGAACCATCGCGGTCGCCGCCCCGGAAACCACCCTCACGGCGGTCACCGCCGCGGTAGCCGCCCTCACGGGGGGCGCTGGAGCGCGAGCTGTCCCGGTCACCACCACGGGAGCCAGAGTCGCGGCCGCCGGCGTATCCGCCTCGGCTGCCGCCGCTGTCGCGGTCTCCCCGGTACGGGGGCCGGCCTTGATCATCGCGGCGTGGGCCGCGGTCGCTTCCGCCCGCGCCGTCAGTACGGTCTTCGTAACGACGGGGACGGTCTCCGCCCTGCGGTCCTGAACTCACAGGTACATCCTTCCTGATTGCGCCACCAATGGCGCTACGCAGTCGAGGGCCGACCCGGATGGGGCGGCCCTCGACTGGAAGATTGTCCGGCGGCGTCCTACTCTCCCACACCCTCACGAGTGCAGTACCATCGGCGCTGGAGGGCTTAGCTTCCGGGTTCGGAATGTAACCGG
>NZ_JBEZFJ010000004.1:0-458997 GCF_040649335.1 Micromonospora sp. NPDC048986 | reverse complement strand
GGAAGATCGTGTTCATGAGGGGTAGCTCCTTCGGGGGTAGAACACCCCAACCACCAAGGGGGGCGGCGGCAGGGTGTGAGCACCTCGTCCGGCGCAGCACGTACCAAGGGGGAAAGTCGTGGGGTGACGCCCGCTCGGGCGTCGGGGTCGGCGACCTGACGAGCCGGGGGGACTCGTGGCGCCGGGACCCTGTGAAACGACCCGGGGGCCGGGGTCATTCCGGGATCGGCCCACCTGCTGGCACCCTCATCGTGGCGGTGCCAGGTGGTCGGTCGTGGGGACTGCAACGACCGGGCGTTGGCTGGCATTCCGGCCTGCGCGACCAGCCCTCAAAGCGGGGCGGCGGGTCGGTGGTACTGCGATCGTCAGGGTATGTAACGACCCCGCCCCGGCCATGATTCCAGCCCACGAGTGCGGCTGGTCACCACGCAGAAGGCCCAGCAGCGGACAAACCGCCCACACAACGTCGGGCCTACGGCGTCGAACCACCCCTACCTCGAAATGATCGACTCGGGTTTCATGATGTCGGGGCATCCCGGACGTTCGGACACCTCGACATCATGGAACCCGAGTCGATCATGATGGATCGACCACGCAAACGCCGCAAGACAGACACCATGCCCGCTGGGCACCGCCTCACCGTGATCGTGTTGAAGGCCGTTCGCCGTTGTTACCCACCCCGCCTGGGGAGAGACTGTCGCCGGCGAAGGGGTGCGGACCGGGCTGACCCTCGACGCGGCAGCGCTGGACGTTTGGCCGTACCGCTCGACGTTGACAGCGGCGGGCATGGCCGGACCGACGGTGGGCGAGGGACGGCGCTGGCGGGCGTCCATCCGAACAGGCTGGCGCCCGTCGGAGTGTTCCGACGGGCGCCAGCTTGCGTGCTGTCCGGGCGCAGCCCGGTGGTGTGGATTAGTGCGCCGCGCCACCGAAGCGCTGGCGACGACGCCAGGCCAGGGTCAGCAGCAGCATCACCGCTCCGGCGCCGACCAGGCCGCCACCGAGCTTCATGGGCGTGCCGAGGCTGTCACCCGTGACAGGCAGCGGCTGCTTCTTGTGCAGCACCCGCAGCTCGGTGGTGGCGGTACGGCCGGACTCCCGGCCCGTGGCGGTGAAGGTCAGCAGACCTGTCACCGACGGCTTGTAGCTCTTGGTGAAGCGGCCCTGGGCGTTGGTGTACGCCGTGAAGTGCAGGGGCGCGCTCGCCTGGTAGGCCACCGGAGCCATGGCCACGGTGCTGCCGTCGCTGCGGCGAGCCGGAGCCGCGCCGCCGGCCGGAGCGGCCTGCGGAGTGACAGTCACGGTGATGTCGACGGTCTCGTTCGGGCCGAAGTTGGTGCCGGTCAGCACCACCGTTTCGCCGAGGTAGATCGTCGGCCGGTTGACGGTCAGCGATGCGGCGGTCGGCGGGTACGGCGGCGGTTGCGGCGGGTCGGTGGTAGCGCTGGGCGTCGGCTGCGGCTGTGCCGCCCCCGCTGCCGTCGGCACGGCCACCACGGCCAGGCCGACCGTGAGCGCCATGATGATGCGGGATAGCCGCATGATTGGTTCCCTCCTACTGATCACAGCTTGGTGCGGAATGAACTTGGGTGGTCCAGGGGCTGGCGGTGGGGGTCAGCCACAGCTCGGCCTGCCCAACGCCGGTCTTGGCCGTCAGCAGGGTGACCTCCAGCGCCCGCTCGGCGCCGGGGCCGACATCGACGCTGGCCGTCGCCACGTGACGGCGGCGTTCGGTGCCGCTGCCAAGTGCCGTCTCGACCCCGTCCAGCCGGGCCTCCAGCACCGCTCCACCAGCCGGGCTGAAGATCGACACCAACGTGCGGGCGGTGTACGGATCGCCAGCCAGGCCCAGGCCGAGCACGGATTTGCTAAGTCCGGACTTCGGCGCCGTTGAGCGCAGGGTCACCCGTAGCCGGAGCTCACGGCGGCCGTCCGACCGGCATTCGCCGACCGTCAGGTTCGCCGTCGGCCGCAGGTAGTAGCCGAGCTTCGCGCCGCTGCCGTCGTTGAGGAAAACGCCGACGGTCGGCACGGTGTCCTGTTCCGGAAGCGTCCCGGCCATCCGGCTCTCGCCGAATGTCCGCTGTTCCTCAGGTCGGGCACTCCAGAACAATATCCGGCGTTCGGTGATAGCACGGTCAAATGCGGACAACAACACCCGCGGGTTGACATTCTTCTTGAAGAAGGCGTCGAACACCGCGGACGCCGACGCCGCGAAGAACTCGTCCTGCTGTTTGACGTCGAGACTCTGGTAGCTGTCGTTGAGCAGGGTCTGCACCACCTTCTCGCTGGCGAGCGGGACACCGCCGGGTACCAGCACCGGACCGGTCGCCTTGAGCAGGTAGGACAGCACCACCGGATCAACGGCGAGCACGCCGTCGACAGTGCTGCCGGTCTTGCGCCGGAACATCTCGCGGTACAGCGTGGCGGCGGTCGGGAAGTGCGGGGACAGGTTGACGTCGGCGGGGTAGATGCCGGGAAGGTCAGTCCAGAGCGCCTGCGTCTCGGCGGGCACCTTCAGCGCCGGGGTGAACTGACCGAGCGAGGACGTGCTGCCCTGCTTGCCCATCTTCACCTTGCCGTTCTCCGCCTCGATCATCGCGTACGCGCCGAACATGCCGCCGGTGGCGCGCAACTCGGCGAGGTTCTGCGAGACAAGCAGGTACCGGCGTGGGCCGTTCGCCCCGAGCAGTGGCGGGAGGAGGCGGGCGCCCTGGTCGGCGGCCGTGGTGAGGCTGGCGAGGCGGTCGATCTCGTCGCGCAGGTCGCTCAGCGCCTGCCGGATCTGACTGACCAGGTTGTCGGCCGGCACCGCCGCCAGGTTCTGGCGGGTACGTTGCACCGACTCGTGCACCCCGGTCAGCTCCGTGGAGACGGCGGCGAGCCGGGCGAGGTCCACGCGGCCGCCGGTCGGCACCAGGCTGGCCAGGTCCGTCCGGAGCAGGGTCGGGAACGCGTGCCGGGCCAGTTCGTCGATGGCGACGGCGATCTGCGCGACGGCGTCGAGGTCGTCGCCGGCGATCGGCATTCGCCGTCCGAGCTCCCAGCTCGGGTCGGCCGTTGCCGTACGAGCCGCGCCGGCCTGCTCCTGAAGGGCGGCGAGCGTTCGCAGGGCGCGGTCGGTGTCCCCACCGACGATCTGGGCGCTCAACTCTCGGGCCAGGCCGGCGGCGTTGAGCAGGTGGGTGCGCGCCTGCCAGCCGCGGAAGCCGATCCACCCGGCGGTCGCCAGCAGCAGCGAGCCAACCACGAGGGCGCCGAGGAGGGCCCGTCGCAGTCGGGCCCGCCGACGACGCCGGGACCGACTCCGCCGCCGGATCGGACGTTCGCTCACCGTCACACCACACTCCCATTCGCGGAACCGGACAGAAGGTCGATTCCCTGACGTTCTTAGCACGCCTGAGGGAAGTTCGTACCGTTATTGCAATTGCCGTCCTTTAAGCGAGCTTTCCTCGTGCTTCAGTGGCGGGCTCTGCGATCCGTCCGGCGGCCTCGTGCAACAGCCGTTCGATCTGGTCCACGCCGGCGGGCAGCGACATCTCGCGCAAGTACGCGGCCCTCCCCCGGCGACCCATCTCGGTGCGGGTCGGCGGCGGAATGGTGGCTGCCAACCAGAACCTGTCGGCCAACGCCGCCCAGTCCTCCGGCGGGCAGGACAACCCAGCCCGAGCCCGTTCGACCAACTCGGCCGTGTCCCCACCGGCGGAGGCGATCACCGGCGCGGCGCAGGAGAGCGCGGCCTGGAGTTTGCCGGGCACGGTGCCGCGCAGCTCCGGAAGGTCGCGCAACATGACCAGCTGGTAGTCGGCGGCGGCGTACAGCTCGGGCATGTCGACCGGCGACCGCCGCTCCAGGAAACGGACGTTCTCCGCCCCCAGCTCCGCGGCGAGCCCCCGCACCCGCCGCTCCGCCGCGCCGGAACCGACCAGAACCAGATCCATCGTCCGGTCCAGTGCCGCGGCCGCACGGACCGCGGTCTCCAGCCCCTGGCGCGTCCCGATGGTCCCGGCGTGCATCACCACGCACCGACCGTCACGACGGACCAGCTGGCGGGCCGCCGCGCCGGGTGTCGCCGGATGGAAGATCCGCTCGTCGGTCCAGTTCAGCACCAGTCGGACCCGGGCCGGATCGGCGCCGGCGGCGACCACCAGGTCCCTCATCGACGGCGCCGCGACCGCGATTCGCGCGGCGCTCCGGTAGATCCGGGTCATCGTGCCGCGCATCCGCGCCGCCCAGCGGCCCTCGCTCCCCTCGTCCGCGCCGTCGCGGGTCCAGACGTCCTGCACGTGCAGCACCGCCGGCACCCGCCCGAGCAACCGGAGCACCCCGGCGGCGGCGAACGTCGTCGCCGGCAGTTGAAAGACGTAGAGCGCATCGACGTCTCCGAGGAACCGGCGTGCGACCAGCCCGGCGCTGCCGGCGAAGGAGAGGTAGCTGGCCATCCGGCCGCCGACGGACGCGGCACCCCCGGGGTACCGGGGCACCCGTCGGACGCTCAGCCGTTGGCTGTGCGTCTCGTGGTGCCACCGCTGCCGCCAGCCGGGATAGACGTGGCCACCGGGATAGTCGGGGAAGCCGGTGAGGACCCGCACCTCGTGCCCACGCGCGGCCAGCTCCTCGGCGAGGCTCCCCGGGATGAATGCCGGCTCGGGCGGAAAGTGGTACGACAGGATGCCGATCTTCACCGGCGCGCCTCCGTCCCACAGGGATCGCCGGCGACCGGCGCGGCACCGCGACCGGCTGGCGTGCGGCGCGCGTACGATGCCGACAACCCCTCCCCGCGCGACCTCCGGCGTCGACGCACCGCCCTCGCGGTGCGAGCGCCGGTGTCCGTACCGATGAGAGGGGCACCGATGGCTGATCGCGTGTTGTTCGTCTGCCACGCCAACCTGTGCCGGTCACCGATGGCCGAGTACCTGGCCCGCCGGCTGCTGGCCGACCGACCCGTCGAGGTGGCCAGCGCCGGCACCGACGCGATCGACGGGCTGGCCATGCACCCGTACGCCATGGAGGTCGCGGCCGAGATCGGTGCGGACCCGGCGGCGTTCCGGACCAGGGGGTTGCGCCCCGAGCATCTGGTCGACGCGACGCTCGTGCTGACCGCGACCCGACGCCAACGCTCGATCTGTACCTCGTTGGCGCCGGGAGCGCTGCACCGGACGTTCACACTGCGCCAGTTCGGCCGGCTGGCCGCGGCGGCCGAGCCGCCCACCGACTCGGCCGACGACCCGCTGCGGGCGGCGATCGTCGCCGCCGCCCAGGCCCGGGGACGGCTGCAACCCGCAGCCCCGGACGAGGACGACCTTCGGGACCCGATCGGCGGTACCGCGGCCGACTTCCGACGCTGCGCCGAGGAGATCGAACGGTCGCTGCGACCCCTCGCCGCGCTCATCGGGGCAGCCGGGTGAGTTCCTGGGTGTGGTCGGGGACGCCGTTGACCCCGTCGGCTGTCGCGCTGTGCCGGCCGGACGCGGCCCGGTCGGCGGGCACCGACGCCTCGGCCGTCGAGGCCACCACCCGGTAGGCCTCGTACTGGTACGCCTCGGCCTTGGCGACCTTGGCCATGTTCAGCACACAACCGAGCAGCCGGACCGAGACCGAGTGCAGTGACCGGGCCGCCGCGGCGACCTGGGTGCGCGAGGTACGGCCCTGCTGGGTCACCAGCAGCGCGCCGTCGGCCTGCACGGCCACCACCACGCCGTCGGTCACCGCGAGCAGCGGCGCGGTGTCGATGATCACGATGTCCGCCGACTCGCGCAGCGCCAGCAGAAGGTCCGACATGGCCTTGGAGCCGAGCAGCTCGCTCGGGTTCGGCGGGGCCGACCCGCTGGGCAGCACCAGCAGCGACTTGTCGCCCCAGCGCTGCACGACGTCGCCCACCTTCACGTCGCCGACCAGCACGTCGGTGAGGCCGACGCCGGCGTCCAGGCCCAGGTAGTCGTCGACCTTCGGGCGGCGCAGATCGGCGTCGACGAGCAGCACCCGCCAGCCCGCCTCGGCCAGGGCGATGGCCAGGTTGCAGGAGAGGGTGGTCTTGCCCTCGCCCTGCAGGGCGCTGGTCACCGCGATGACCCGGGCAGGCTCGTGGACGTCCACGAAGCGCAGGTTGGTCCGCAGCTTGCGGACCGCCTCGGCACGCGCCGAGGTCGCGGCGTCGCCCACGATGAGCGGGGCGCTGCGGGCGTTGGCCTCGAACGGAATCTCACCGAGCAGCGGGCTGCCGGTGGCGCGTTGCAGGCCGGCGGCGTCGCGCAGTCGGACGTCGGCGACGCCGCGCAGGATCGCCAGACCGATGCCCAGGATCAGGCCGACCAGGCCACCGAGGGTGAGGTTGCGGACCGGCTGCGGCGAGACGGGGTTGGCGCTGACCCGCGGGCCACTGACCACCTCGATCTTGATGGGCGCCTTGCCCTCCGGCGTCGTCTCCACCTTCTGTACGAGTTCGACGAACTTGTTGGCGAGGCTCTCCGTCACGCGCAACGCGCGGGTCTGGTCGGTGTCGGTGACCGATGCCCGCAGCAGAACGGTGCCGGTCTCGGTCGAGGTGCTCACCCGGCGCTGCACCTCGTCCGCGGTGAGGCCGACCGGAGTTTCGGCCACCACGCTCTGCGCCAGCCGGTCGCTGCTGAGCAGGTCGGCGTACGACTTGACGCGCTGCTGGAGGAAGAGCCCGCCCTGGTAGGCGTCGGTGACGCCGGTGTTGGGGGTGGTGACGAAGAAGGTCACCGAGGCGACGTATCGAGGTTGGGCCCGTACGGTCAGGAACGCCGAGACGCCGAGAGCCACCATGACCGTGACCAGCGCGACCCACCAGTGCCGACGCACGTGGCGCAATTGGCGGAGCAGGTCCATCAGGAGCGCCCCCGTGCCGGTCCGGTTACGGCAAAGAACTTCACGAAAACCCCCAAGGTCGTCTCTAAACTCGTGAAACCATTAAAGCGGCTCATACGGCTTATGTCCGGAGTTACCTATATTCCGGCGGCGAGATGTGCGCCCGCATGACCAACCCGACAAACGTCCATTCGGCAGCGGCGACAACTGGGAAAAAGTCGAAGCCGCGATCGAACGGCGTCCGATCGGCCCAGCGGTCGCCGCCGACCGCGCCGCCGGATAGGGTCGACAGCGGTGTGCCGGGAAGTCTGGTCGGCGAGTGGATTCCTGCCGTCCCGACTCCTGTAGGTGAGCCCGAAGTTGACCTCCCCCACCCCGCCGACCGGCCAACGTCCGTCGAAGATCCGGCTGTTCTCCCGATCGTCCTGGCCGCAGGCCCGGCACCTGGCCGAGGTGCTGCGCACCGAGACCGTCGGTGGCGCGTTGCTGCTGTCAGGCGCTGTGATCGCGCTGATCTGGGCCAACTCCCCGTGGTCCGACTCGTACGCACGGCTGGGCGACGTCGTGCCCTGGCCCGGCGCGCCGTGGCACCTCGACCTGAATCTGGCCACCTGGGCGGCCGACGGCCTGCTGGCCATCTTCTTCTTCGTGGTGGGCCTGGAGCTCAAACGGGAGTTCGTCGCCGGTGACCTGCGCGACCCGCGCCGAGCCGCGCTGCCGATGGCGGCGGCGCTCGGCGGGATGCTGCTGCCGGCGCTGATCTACGTGGCGGTGGTGCTGAGCGGGGGTGGGCAGGGCCTGCGCGGTTGGGCCATTCCGACAGCCACCGACATCGCTTTCGCGCTCGCCGTACTCGCGGTGGTCAGCTCACATCTGCCCCAGGGCCTGCGCGCATTCCTGCTCACCCTCGCGGTGGTCGACGACCTGTTCGCGATCATCATCATCGCGATCTTCTACACCGCCGGCTTCCATCCCGTTCCGCTGCTCGCCGCGTTCGCGGCGATCGGGCTCTTCGCGGTGCTGGTGCAGCGAGGGCGTACCTGGTGGTGGGCGCTGATCCCCCTCGCAATCGCCGCCTGGACGCTGATGCACGCCTCCGGCGTGCACGCCACGGTCGCCGGAGTCCTGCTCGGCTTCACGGTCCCGGTGCTCGCCCGTCGACCGGCGGGCGGCGACCAGCCGACCACCGGGGACGAGCAGGCGGGCACCGCGGAGGCGGGCGAGGGCGGGCTCGCCGCCCGCCTGGAGCACCGCTGGCGGCCGGTGTCGGCCGGCTTCGCGGTGCCGATCTTCGCCCTCTTCGCCGCCGGGGTCACACTGCGCGGCACCGACCTGGGCGCCCTGTTACGCGACCCGATCGTGATCGCCATCGTCGCCGGCCTGGTGTTCGGCAAGAGCATCGGCATCTTCGGCTCGACGTACCTGCTGGCCCGGTTCACCCGCGCCGAGTTGGACGAGGACATCACCTGGGCCGACCTGCTCGGCATCGCCCTGCTGGCCGGCGTCGGCTTCACCGTCTCGCTCCTCATCGGCGACCTGGCGTTCGGGGCGGGCAGCACGGCCGACGACCGGGTCAAGGCGGCAGTGCTGCTCGGCTCGGTGATCTCCGCCGGGCTGGCCGCCACGGTGCTCGTCCGCCGCAACGCGGCGTACCGGAGGGTGGCGGAGCGGGAGCGGCTGGACGCCGACGGGGACGGCGTACCCGACGTCTACCAGCAACCCGACGCCCGCTGACCGCGCTGGCGCGGTCCGGCGAACGCGAAGCGCCGCGGGGCGTCGCGGCAGCGCGGGTTCGCCGTCGTGCCGCGCCGCCGCAGCAACCGCGCGGGCTTGCGCTCAGTGGCGGCGGTCGGCGGGCGGCAGGTCCTCGGTCTCCTCGACCAGCGCCTCGGCCGTCGGCCCGGTGAGGTCGTCGCCCGGCACCGCCACCGCCTCGACACGATCCTGCTCGTCGGGCTTCCCGCCGGGCGGCGGCTCCGGGGCGGTGGCACCGCCGGCGTAGCCGTACTCGTTCGGTTCGTCGTGCCGGCTCATGTGGTCATCCTCCCGCTTTTCCCGTTTCACCTGTCGAGGCCAACGGTAGGTGGTGATCGTGCTCCGCGCAGCGCGCCGGGGATTGTCGGCCGGACCATGGGGGTGGGCGGCTGAGCGCCGCCCCGAGCAGCTGACGCAGGGCGATGATCGCCACCGCGCCGGCCAGGCCGTTCCAACCCGGGTCGCCGGCAAGCCGGAGCAGACCGGCCGCGGTGAGCAGGTCCAGCAGCACCCGGACGCCGCTGCGCAGCGCCCCGGTGGTGAGCGTGGTGAGCACCCCGGCGACCAGCGCCAGGGCGGTGACCGCCGTGACCAGTGTGCCCGTCACGGTCGGCGCTCCCCCTCGGCCACCTGACGCTGCTCCTGACGGATCTCGCGGCCCAGGAAGTAGTTCAACGCCGTTCTGATCGTCGCGATGGCGGCCAGTTGGCCGATCTGCGTGAACGACGGGGACACCGCCGTGCGCAGCACGTCGGCCGCCAGCTGGAACTCCAGGCCCAGGGTCAGAAAGCGGCCCAGCGAGAGCCGGATCGGCGTGAAGCGGGCGGCGGTGCGGTGTCGCAGCCCTTCGACCACGAACCGCACCGCCGCCCACACCGCACCGACGAAGATCACCAGAGCGCCGGCCACCTCGACCACGGCAACCAGCACCTGGTCGCCCTGGCGCAACAACTCGGCCGGCTCCACTCCGGGCCGTTACCCGCCCTCCGGGCAGCTAGTCGGCGCTCAGGTCAGCTCGTTCACCGCTTCCAGGATCAGCCAGAGACCGGAGATGGCGAAGAGGATCGCGGCACCGTACTTGATGGTCTTCTCCGGCAGCCGCCGGCCGAGCATCCGGCCGACCAGGATGGCCAGCGCGTCGGCGGCCACCATGCCGATCGTGGAGCCGAGCCAGGTGCCGAACCAGCCGTACTTGGTGGCGAGCGTGATCGTGGCGAGCATCGTCTTGTCGCCCAGCTCGGCGAGGAAGAACGCCACGGACACCGCGACCAGCGCCGTCTTGTTGGTCTTCTCCGCCTTGCGCTTCTCCTCCTCGGTGAGCTTGTCCCCGCGCAACGTCCACGCACCGAACCCGAGGAACGCCACGCCGGCAACCAGGGAGATCCACTCGGTCGGCAGGACCGCCCCGAGACTCGCGCCGATGGCGACCGACGCCAGGTGCACCACCGCGGTGGCGACCGTGATGCCGATCAGCACCGGAATCGGTTTGAACCGCGTGGCGAAGGTCAGCGCCATCAGCTGGGACTTGTCCCCCAGCTCGGCGACAAAGATGACGCCGAAGCTGACTACCAGCGCGGCGAAAAATCCCTCCATGACATCCTTCCCGTTCACGCCGGGAGGAGGTACAGGGGCGCCCTCGACCCGGCTGCAACAGCCTGAGTCGAAGGTCTCGCCCGCCCCGAGAAAACCGGGGCCGCGTGGCCGGATGCGGAACGCACCAGTATGTCGACCACGACATTGGGGGCTACTCCCCTTCGCGTGATCAGCCTATCGGATCACCGCCCGGCCCGGCCGAGGCGGGTGAACAGGCTCACCGCGCCCGCGCCAGCGTGACGCCGAAGAGCGCGTCCGGGTCGGTCCAGAACTCCGTCGTGGCGAAGCCGGCAGTGGCCAGCTCCGTGGCGATCCCCTCCCGGTGGAACTTCGCCGAGACCTCGGTACGCAGCTCCTCCCCCGCCGCGAAATCGACAGTCAGCCCCAGCACCCGCACCCTCATCGGCCGGGTCGCCCGCAACCGCATCTCGATCCACTCGTGGTCGGGATCCCAGACGGCGACGTGCTCGAACGCGGCCGGGTCGAAATCGGCGCCCAACTCCCGATTGATCACGTGCAGCACGTTGCGGTTGAACTCGGCGGTGACCCCGGCGGCGTCGTCGTAGGCCGGCACGATCACCGACGGGTCCTTCACCAGGTCCGTGCCGAGCAACAACCAGTCGCCGACCTCCAACGCGGCGCGCATCGCCGTCAGGAACTCGGCCCGCTCGGCGGGCAACAGGTTGCCGATGGTGCCACCGAGGAACACCACCAACCGCCGACCGCCGGTGGGCAGCCGGTCCAGTTGCCTGGTGAAGTCCCCGACGATGCCCCGCACCCGCAGGCCGGGGTAGTCGGCCGCGATCTGGGCGGTGGACCCGCGCAGCGCACTGACCGACACGTCGAGGGGGACGAACGTGCCCAACCCACCTCGGCGGGTGAAGGCGTCCAGCAGCAGCCGGGTCTTCTCCGACGAGCCGGAGCCCAACTCGATGAGCGTCTTGGCCCCGGTCAGCGCCGCGATGTCGGGAGCGTGCGCGGCCAGCACGGCCCGCTCGGCCCGGGTCGGGTAGTACTCGGGCAGTCGGGTGATCTCCTCGAAGAGTTCGCTGCCCCGGGCGTCGTAGAACCACTTCGGCGGCAGCCACTTGCGGCCGGCGCTCAGCCCGGCCCGGACGTCGTCGCGCAGGCCACGCTCCAGGTCACCCTCTTCGAGGTAGATCTCCAGAGGTTCCGCGGTCATCGATTCGCTCCTCTCGTTCGCTCAACCGTTGCGCGCCTGCCCGGCGCGGCTCACCGGGGTCGGCAGTGGACGTACCCGCACCTCACCCGCGGTGGCGACGACGAGGTGTCCCTCCGGCACCGACCGCCACCCGGGATCGTCGTCGTGTGGTTCGGAGGCGAGCAGCACCGAACCCGGCGTCTCGCGGACCGACAACGCGTGCCCCGCCACGCTCGCCACCACCCGGTGCCCGTCGGTGAGCAGCAGGTTGAGCCGCGACCCGGGGGCTGCGGCGGCGACATCGGTCACCGTCCGCCCGACCGCCTCGACCGGGTCGGCACCAGCACGCAACCGATGCCGCACCAGCGCCCAGAGCAGCGCCGAGTCGGTGGAGGCGTCCAGAGTGAGCAGGTCACGCACCGGCAGACCGGCGGCGAGCGGCACCACGGCGTCCGGCCAGCCGCGGACCACACCGTTGTGGCTGAACAGCCACCGCCCCTCGGCGAAGGGCGCCGCCGCGTTGTCGAGCACCGCCATCCCGACCGTGGCCGAGCGCACCGCCGCCACCACCGCCGCGCTGCTGGTCACCGCCGCCAGTTGGGCGATGGTCGGATCGCTCCAGATGGGCTGCGCCCGCCGGTACCGCACCGGCGCACCCTCACCCGGGTACCAGCCGACACCGAACCCGTCAGCGTTGATCGTGCCCCCACCGCGCATGTCGCGAGGCGCCCAGGACTGCCGCACCAGCGAGTGCGGAGGGTCGAACAACAGCTCGGCCAGGGTGACCGGCGGCCCCAGGTAGGCCAGGTGGCGACACATCAGCGCCCCCGGCCCGCCGCCGGACCGCCGGTCGTGCGGCGACTCACCGGTACGACTCGTCCGGTCGCGCGTCCCGGGCGCAGCGGAAACCGCTGAAGATCTGACGGCGGATCGGATAGTCCCAGTTACGGAAGGTGCCCCGGCAGGCGGAGCGGTCGGTGCCGAACGAGCCACCGCGCAGCACCCGGTAGTCGCCGCCGAAGAAGACCTCCGAGTATTCGCGATAGGGGAACGCGGCGAACCCCGGATGCCCGTCGAACGCGGTCGAGGTCCACTCCCAGACGTCGCCGATGAGCTGGTGCACACCCAACGGCGACGTGCCGGCCGGGTACGCGCCCACCGGCGCCGGCCGCAGATGGCGCTGGTCGAGGTTGGCGTGCGCCTCGGTCGGGTCGTCGTCCCCCCAGGGGTAACGACGCGACCGCCCGGTCGCCGGATCCCACCGGGCCGCCTTCTCCCACTCCGCCTCGGTCGGCAGCCGCTTGCCGGCCCACGCCGCGTACGCCTGCGCCTCGTACCAGCACACATGCACCACCGGCTCGTCGGCGCGCACCCGCGCCCACTGACCGAAGCGCCGATACGACCAGTCGTCGCCGTCGGAACGCCAGTGCATCGGGGCGCTCAGCTGCTCCCGAACCCGATGCTCCCAGCCGGCCGCGCTCCACCAGCGCTGCTCGGTGTAGCCGCCGTCGGCGATGAAGGCCGCGTACTGGCCGTTGGTCACCGGGGCGGCGTCAATGACGTACGCCTGAAGGTCGACCCGGTGCGCCGGACGTTCGTTGTCCAACGCCCACGGATCGGTGTCGGTGCCCATGGTGAACTCGCCGGCCGGCACCAGCACCTCCGCGCCGACCCGTACCGACGGCTCGGGCGGCGCCGGGGCGTGCAGCACCGCCGGCCCCGAGCGCAGCTGGTGGGTGGCGAGCATGGTCTCGTCGTGCTGCTGCTCGTGCTGCACGATCATGCCGAAGGCGAACCCGTCGGCGACCAGCGGCCGCTCGGTGAAGGTCACCGCGTCGAGCAGGTCGTGCACCTTGTCCCGAACGGTGGCCAGGTAGGCGCGCGCCTCCGCGGGCGGCAACAGGGGCAGGGCAGGGCGGTCCCGGCGTGGCTGCTTGAACGCGTCGTACAACTCGTCGATGTCACACCGGACCGGCTCCCGGCCCCCGACGTCCCGGACCAACCAGAGCTCCTCCTGGTTACCGACATGGGCGAGGTCCCAGACCAACGGCGACATCAGCGGTGAGTGCTGGCGGGTCAGATCGGCGTCGTCGACCACCTCGGTCAGCAACGCGCTGCGGGCGCGGGCCCGCGCCAACTCCACAGCGATGTGGTCGCGCAACCGCGCGCCGTCGACCCGCCCCGCCGTCGAGGCTCGCGACACCGGTTCACTCCTCGCGCTCACTGGTCTCTCCTCTCTGCGGCGGCCCGCCGCTGGCGTACCCCTCGCCGGATCTCGTCGTGGGTGCTGGCCGGCAGCTCCAGTCGGGGCATGGTGCTCACTGCCAGGTCGAGCAGGGCCGCCGCGGCGGCGGCCAGCGCCGGATCGGCCAGGCCGTGCCGGGCGGCGGCCGACCAGCGGTGCGCCACCGGCGCGGCGATCGTGTACGCCTCGCGCACGGTGCCCGGGTCAGCGAACAAGGCGGTCACCACCGCCAGTGGCAGCCGCCAGCCGCGATCGGGTTGGGCGTCCAGGTAGCGCAGCTCCAGGTAGCCGCGCGGCCGCACTGGCGGAAAGAGGGTGCTGACGTGGTAGTCGAGGTCATCGGCGGTGGGCGGTTGGGGCAGCGCGCCGTCGAGCCAGTCGGCGAAGGTCACCCCGGGCGGCGCGGCCCAGTCGGCGCTGTGCCGGCGCAGACAGAGCAGCGGCGCGGCGAGCACGTAGCTGATCCAGGCGTCGGTCGGATCGTCCGCTGCCCGGGAGGGCGACCAGACCGGGCGGGTCCGAGTCGGGTCGATGGCCAGCCAGGCGGCCATCCGGGCGGAGGCCCAACCGGTGCGCCGCCCGGCGTGTCGAGTGGCGGAGGCGAACGCCGCGAGCAGTGGGGGCCCGACCGCGTGGGCCGCGGCCCAGCGGTCAGCGACCTGGTCCGGCTCGCCGGCGTCGAGGCAGATCTGCAGGCCGGCGGTGCTGTACATCATCGTGCGACCGGCCGGGCCGTGGCGGTCGAAAGCTCCGCGCATCGCGCGGTAGCGGGGAGTTTCCACCACCGGGCGGGGCCGTCGGTGGGGGTCGATGCCGCTGCTGCCGAGGATCAGCCCGGCGGCGGCCAGCAGGTCGGTGACCTGGGCGATGTCGGCCTCGGTGGCGCGGATCAACGTGGCGACCGAGGGGCGGGGCGGGGTGGAGATCTCCAACTGGCCACCGGGCTCCAGGGTGACCGTGCCGCCGTGTCGCAACGGCTCGGCTGGGCTGGTGGCATCCAGCGTGGTGGGGCTGTGCCGCCCCAGCGCCGCCCGCAGCCTCGTCGCGTCGACGGGGCGGGCAGGATCGGCGGCGTCGTGCACGGTCCATTCCAGTTCGACGCCGGTGTGGGTGGGTGGGCCGGTCTTGAAACAGATCCGGGCGAGGTGTCGGACGGCGGCTGCGGACTCGCGCAGGATGGCGCTGCGGTCCAGGTCGGATGACGTCACCAAGGGTCGGGCCCCCTTTCCGGTGTGCCGGGTCCGGCACACCGTGCCACCGTAAACCCACCCACCGACACCGTCGGGGCGTGCACGGTGCCACCAACCTCTGTCTAACAGACGAATTTCCGAAGGAGGGCGGAACCAAACCGCTCCCACCGCCGGCCGGTCAGCCGCCGGTGGGGTGGCCCGGCCGCGGCGGTGACGGCGGGGCCTGCCCCGAAGGGGACAGCTTGCCCTTCGCCGGCGCGGAGGGCGTGACCTTCGCCGGTTCGGACGGCTTCGTCTCGGGTACCAGCCGCTGGCAGTACGACTCGACCTTGGCGGGTCCGCCGGCGGCGGTCACCAGTTCCTGGAAGGCCGCCGAGCGCAGCGCCTTCTCCCGCTGCTCGGGCTTCTTCGCCCGCCACGCGCGACACAGTCCGTGCACCTGACCGACAGGGGTGGGACCGGTCGACGGTGTGGCGGTGACGGACGGCGGCGGGCCCGGCGGCGCGATGTCAGGGCCCACCGACCGACCGGGCTCGGTCGACCGCGATGCGCCCTGGTGCGGCGAGGGTGACGGGCGCGACGGTGCCGGTGCGACCGGGTCCGGCGCGCGGTCCCGGGTGACCGCGGCGAAGGCGGCCCCAGCGGTGGCGGTAGCTGCCACCGCGCCGATCCAGGCCACCGCGCCGGTGGTCATCCGGCGACGGCGTGGCCGCTGCGGCACGGCCGGCGCCGGGTTGGTTCGGGCGGCCCGGAACGCGGCCACCGCGGCGTCCTCGCCGGCCAACTCGCCCGGGCGGACGGGGCCGGCCGCCGCGGCGAGCAACGCGGCCACCGGCTCGACCGGGGGCGCGTGCGCGGCGCTCACCTCAGGCGAGTTCGTGTCCGCCGCCGTGGGCGGGGCGCAGGGGCCCTGATCCAGCGGGGCGTCCAGCCAGGCAGGGGCCGAGTCGAGCAGTCGCTCGGTGTCGGCGTGGTCGGCCCGCCGGAACGGGTTCATCGGGAGTCCCCTCACGTCAGCCGTCCGCCGGTTCGACGTGCGATGTCCGCAGGGCCTGGCCACTCCCCGCACGCGGCGGTGGCACCCCCTCGACCCCGACCGAGGACCCGGCGGCCGGGCTCTGCCGCTCGAGCAGGACCGCGAGCCGGCGTAGGCCACGGTGGGCGGCGGTCCGCACGGCGCCGGCCCGGCGGCCCAGCACCCGGCCGGCGGATCCCGCGTCCAGCCCGATCACAGCCCGCAGCAGAACCGCTTCGGCCTCCCGGGGCGGGAGGGTGGCGATCAGTGCGAGGGCGGTCTCGGTACCGATCGTCTCGCTGGCTCGCTCGGCGGTGTCCGCGTCGCTGGCGAGCTCGACGAGCGCCTGCACCGGGACCGGGAGCGAGGGGCGACGGCGCATCCGGCGCAGGTGGTCCATCGCGCGGTTGCGGGCGATGGTGACCGCCCAGGCCCGGAACTCGCCCCCGGTGAAGCCGGGCAGGTCACGGGAGATCTGGAGCCAGGTCTCGGAGGCGACGTCCTCGGCGTCGGCCCCGACGAGAGCGGTCAGGTACCGCAGCAGCCCGGGCTGGAGGCTGCGGTAGAGAAAGCGGAACGCCTCCTCGTCCCCGGCCTGCGCGGCGGTCACCACCTCCGACAGGTCGGCGGTCATGCGCGGCCCACGCATCGTTCGGGGCGGGTCGGCCCGACCAACCGGGTTGGCGCACGCCACGCGGCACGAGTCGTCCGCCCGATCAGCACCAGCACCGCACCGCCCTCCACCGCTTCAGATCGTGCCCGCGACCACGATTGTCGGGGCGGCGTGTCCGGGGCCAACGCCCGGGGTGCTCGATCGACACGCTGCGCGCCGAGGTAGCTGGGAGGGCCCGAGCCGGGCTAACGCTAAGAGGGGGCTCACGACGCGACAAGTCGGCGTCGTGTCACGGAAGAGTGACAATTATCAACCCGGCCCGACGGCGCGTCGTCGTAACGGCCGACACGCAACAGACGCCAACCACGCCTGTGCGGGGTTTCTTGCCACCATCGACGGCCCGAGCGACGGAAATAGTCGCGTTTTGTGACACCATCCATCCGCAGCGTCACAGACGGCGAGCGTCCACACAGGTCAGGCCGGATCAGCCGGTCTGAACCGACCGCCCGGCGGCCCTGCCACGGCGCGCCGCCCCGCGCCACTCTAGGTACGGTAATGCGGTGTTGTCATCGGAGGTCGTGCTCAGCGGTCGCTACCGCTTGGACGAACGTGTCGCCACGGGCGGCATGGGCGACGTTTGGCGTGCCTCCGACCTGATCCTCGGCCGGCAGGTCGCCGTCAAGGTTCTCCTGCCGGCGCTGGTCTCCGATCCCGATTTCATCGCCCGGTTCCGCGCCGAGGCCCGGATCATGGCGGCGCTGCGGCACCCCGGCATCGTGCAGGTCTTCGACTGCGGTGCGGACGATCTCCCCGACGGCGGGCGGGCGGACTACCTCGTCATGGAGTTCGTCGCCGGCGAGCCGTTGTCGAAGCGGATCGAGGCGGCCGGTCGGCTCGACGTGGCCGAGACGATGTCGATCGTGGCCCAGGCGGCCGCGGCGCTCAACGCGGCGCATCGCGGCGGCATCGTGCACCGCGACGTCAAGCCCAGCAACCTGCTGGTGCAGGAGGACGGCACCGTCGTCCTGGTGGACTTCGGTGTGGCCCGCTCCACCGACATCACCAGCATCACCAGCACCAACGCGGTGCCGGGCACCGCTCTCTACATGGCTCCCGAGCAGGCCGCCGGTCGTCCGGTCAGCGGTGCCACCGACATCTACGCCCTGGGCGCTGTCACCTACTGCTGCCTGACCGGCAGTCCGCCGTTCACCGGTGACAATCCGCTCCAGGTCGCCGTGCGGCACCTGGACGACGAGCCGCCGGAGCTGCCGCACGTCATTCCGGAGGCGGTCCGCGCCCTGGTGTCGCGGGCCCTGGCCAAGGATCCGCTGGAGCGGTTCACCAGCGGAGCGGCGATGGCCGAGGCCGCTCGGACGGCGGTCACCGGCGGCGAGCCGCCGACGGCGATGGCCGGCCCGGTCGCGCTGCGCGACGCTGGGCCGGGCACCCGCACTGACGTGCCGGCCGGCGCGGCGGTGGCGGACCGACGCCAGCGACGGCGGGGGCCGCTCGTCGGCGCGGCCACGGCCATGCTGGTCGCGCTGGTCGGCCTCGGCGCGGCGCTGGCCGCGACGCGTAACGGCGGCGAGGACCCGGCTGTCAATCTGCCGGCCACCTCGCCGACGGTGGCGCCGAGCGGTCCCGTCGACCTGCCCGCGGCCAACGAGCAGATCACCAGTGTCGAGCCGGGCCGGCCGGACCGGCCGCACGTCCCCGGCAACTCCCCGTCGGCCTCAGTCTCCGCCACGCCGAGCCTGCAGCCGAGCCAGACCGCCAACTCGCCGACCCCGACGGTGGACGTCACCACGGCGCCGCCCACCAGCGCGGCGCCGACGACGGGCGCGCCGCCGACGACCAGCGCGCCTCCTGAGCCACCTGCCACCTCCAGCCCGCCGCTCGACCCGGAGGTGCCGGCGGACGGGTGAGTCGAGCGCTGTCGCCATCCCCCGCCAGTCCCACAAGCACCGATATCCCCAAAACGGACTTACGACGCCGAAGACGCCTCTAGGCTCCCAGCAGGCTATTTACACCATCTGCTGCGGGAGCCTGGGTGAGCGCTGAAAAGCTGGTTGTGATCGGTCAGGGGTACGTCGGACTGCCGCTGGCCATGCGGGCGGTCGAGGCGGGGCTCGACGTGGTCGGTCTCGACGTCGACGCCGACCGGGTGAAGCGGCTCGCCTCCGGCGAGTCGTTCATCGAGGACATTCCGGCCGATCGGCTGGGCCGCGCGTTGGGCAGCGGCCGCTACCACCCCAGCACGGAGTACACCGACGCTGACGGGTTCGACATCTGCGTCATCACGGTGCCGACTCCGCTGCGTGACGGGACCCCGGACCTGAGCTTCGTCGAGCAGGCCGGCATCGGTATCGGCCCCTACGTAAGCCCGGGCTGCACGGTGATCCTGGAATCGACCACCTACCCGGGCACCACAGAGGAGCTGCTGCGCCCTCTGCTGGAGTCGGCCAGCGGTCTGACCAGCCCCGGTGACTTCCACCTCGGCTACAGCCCGGAGCGGATCGACCCGGGCAACCCGACCTGGCGCCTGGAGAACACCCCGAAGGTGGTCTCCGGTGTGGACCCGGCGGCGCTGGCCCGGGTGGACGGGTTCTACCAGCGCCTCGTGGAACGCACCGTACCGGTGGACTCCACCCGCGTCGCCGAGTTGACCAAGCTGATCGAGAACACCTTCCGCCAGGTCAACATCGCGCTGATCAACGAGCTGACGATGCTCTCGCACCACCTCGACATCGACGTCTGGCAGGCGATCGACGCCGCCTCGACCAAGCCGTTCGGCTTCATGCCGTTCCGGCCCGGCCCCGGCGTCGGCGGGCACTGCCTGCCGATCGACCCGTGCTACCTGTCCTGGCAGGTCAAGCGCCGCCTGGGTCGGCAGTTCCGGTTCATCGAGCTGGCCAACGACGTCAACCACGAGATGCCCGAACATGTCGCACAGCGGATCATGGGAGGGCTGAACCGGGACGGCCGGGCCGTCAGCGGCGCCCGACTGCTGCTGCTCGGTCTGGCGTACAAGAAGAACACCGGCGACATGCGCGACTCCCCCGCCGTGGACGTGGCCCGTCGGTTGCAGGCCCTCGGCGCCGAGGTGCACGCCGTCGAGCCGTACGCCGAGGCGCACCAGATCCCCGCCGGGATCACAGTGGTCGGGCTCAGCGAGCGTGAGGTACGCGCGGCCGACGCGGTGGTGGTGGTCACCGACCATGACACCTTCGACTACGACCTCGTGGTCAGGCACGCCCGCTACGTCTTCGACACCCGCAACCGGTGCGTCGGCCCGATGGTCGAGCGCCTGTAGACCCGGCACCGCTGGCCGGTCCCGCCGCCGGGGAAGATGGCGGGACCGGCCGGCGGATGTCCGTCCGGTCGCCGGGTCGCGGACCCCGGACGGTCCGTACCGCTAGCGGCTCACTGGTCGGCGAGCGCCTCGACGACCGGGCGGGACAGCGCCCGGCGGGCCGGCAGCACCGAGGCGAGCAGGGCGGCGAGCACCGCGACACCGAGGATCAGCCCGAGCTGGCCGAGCGGCAGCACCACGTGGAAGTCGCCGCCGAGGCGGTCCAGCAGGGCCATCGTGGACGCGCTGACTCCGGTGCCGAGTCCGACTCCGAGCACCGCGCCGACCAGCGCCATCAGTACCGCCTCGACGGCCAGCACCGCGCGCATCCGCCCTCGGGTCAGCCCGACCGCCCGCAGCACGGCGTTCTCCCTGGTCCGTTCGACCACCGACAGGCTCAGGGTGTTCGCCACGCCGACCAGGGCGATCACGACGGCCAGACCGAGCAGCGCGGTGACGAAGGCGAGCAGCATGTCGACAGTGCCGGTGAGCATCTTCTTGTAGGCGCCCTGGTCCATCAGGTTCGCCGTCGGGTAGCGGCCCAGCACCGCGGTGATCGCGTCGCGGGCCCGCTCGGGGCTCACCCCGACGGCGGGGTCGATCTCGGCCAGGTAGCCGCGCTGGGCGGGGAAGAGCGCCGCGAAGTCCTGGTCGGACAGGTCGATGACGTGACCGGCGGGCACCTCGCCGCCGGGGGTGTCGTCGGTGACCACGGCGACCACCCGGAACGCCTTCCCTCTGACGGTCACCGGGGAGCCGACCTGCCAGCCGCGGGCCCGCGCCAACTCGCGGTGCACCAGCACCTGCCCCGGCCCGACCCGCTCGGCGTCGCCGGCCAGCACCCCGCTCAGTGTCCGGCCGATCAGCGCCGGGTGGGCCGCGCGGATCTCGACGTCGTCGACGACGGTGCTGCGCTGCTCGTGCACCACACCCAGTTCGGGACGGGAGGCGAGCTCACCGACGAGCGCGGCCGGCAGGTCCTGACCGATTCCGCTGACCACGAAGTCCGTCCCGATCTGGGCGTCAACGCTGCTTTCGATGCCGTCCTTGGTGCTGCGTGCGCCGACCATGAACGCCGAGACCAGTCCGATACCGATCACCAGCGCTGTGGCTGTCGCGGCGACCCGCCGCGGATTGCGCACCGTGTTGTTGACCGCCAGTTCACCGATGGTGCCGAGCACGCGACGTACCGGCCAGCCGAACACCCGGGCCAGCGCGGGGACGAGCACCGGCCCGAACAGCACGATCCCGAAGAAGGTGAGCACCCCACCGACCGCCACCAGGAGCAGTTGACCGGCGCTGGCAGCGCCGACCAGCGCTGCCACACCGAGGGCGAGGACCACCGCGCCGATGCTCAGCCGAACCCGACCAGCACCCCGGCTGGGTTGCACCGCGGCATCGGTGAGCGCGGCCACCGGGGCGATCCGCGTCCCCCGCCAGGCCGGCAACAGGGCGGCGCAGACGGTGAGCCCGGTGCCCAGCAGCAGGCCGGTGAGCACTGTCGAACCGGTCACCGTCAGCCCACCGGTGACCGCCACGTCCAGTTGGGAGAGCAACAGCCGCAACCCGGCGGCGAGGGCCACCCCGAGCAGCACGCCGAGCGCGGAGGCGACCAGGCCCAGCACCGCCGACTCCAGCACCGTGGACCGGAAGACCTGTCCCCGGGTGGCGCCGATCAGGCGCAGCAGCGCGGTCCGTCGGGTGCGCTGGGCCAGCACGATCGCGAAGGTGTTGGCGATCACGAAGCCGGCCACCACGATCGCGACCCCCACAAAGATCAACAGCAGCATGCGGAACTGGTCCACGTTGCGCACCGCGTCCTGCACCGCCTCGTCGAGGATCTGCTGGCGGCTCTTCACAGTGGCTTCGGCGCCGGACACGGCGCGTACCTTCTCGGTCAGTGCCGTGACGTCGGCGCCCGGTCGGGCCGCCACCATGATCCGGCCGTAGCCCCGCTCGCCGGTGAGGGCCAAGGCGTCCGACCCGACCAGGCCGACGAACGGGCCGCCGACGTCGCGGGAGGTGCCGGCCACGTCGACGGTGCCCACCACTGTGTACGGGCGGGCCGCCCCGCCGGTGGCGCCGATCCGGACCGACGCACCGAGCCCGAAGCCCTGCTCGGTCGCCGTCGGCGCGTCGAGCACCACCTCCCCCGCCCGGTCGGGCAACCGGCCGGTCACCACGTCGTACGAGCGCAGCGCGTCCTCGGTGGGGATGGCGACGAGCATGGTGAAGCCGAGCACCGGCCGACCGTCGGCTCCGACGATCCCGGCGGTGTTGGTCAACTCACCGGCGGCGGCGGCCACCCCGTCGACCGCTCGCACCCGGTCGACCAGCGCCGGGGGCAACACCTCGCGGCCGGCCGAGTAGACACCCAGGTCGGTGTGGCGGTCGAAGGTGCCGGCCCGCTCGTACGCCCCGGTCCGCATCCCGTCGACGAAGATCATCGTGCCGGCGACGAACGCGACACCGAGCACGACGGCGAGCGCCGAGAGCAGCATGCGCAGCGCCTCGGCACGCAGCGAACGCAGGGTCAGGCGGATCATGCGGGGCTCCCGGTGCAGGTGGCGGATCGGACCCCTCCGACGCTATGGCCGGCACCGGTCTGTCGATCTCCCCCTGCGCGCTCGACCTGCGTGCGCCCCGGGTCGCGGTGCGCCAGCCGGCCGCTACGACCCAGGTCGTACGCCGTGTCATCCGCCGGGCGTGACCAGCCCGCTCTCGTACGCCAGGACCACCGCCTGGACCCGGTCGCGCAGCTGGAGTTTCGCCAGGATCCGCCCGACGTGGGTCTTCACCGTCGCCTCGGCCACGTGCACCCGGGCGGCGATCTCCGCGTTCGACAACCCCTGGGCGACCAGCAGCAGCACCTCCCGTTCCCGTTCGGTGAGCTGCGCGAGTCGAGGGTCGGCGCTCGGGGCGGCGCCGAGCTGCCCGGCGAACCGGTCCAGCAGACGCCGGGTGATCGACGGAGCCACCACCGAGTCGCCCTGGGCCACCACCCGGATCGCGGCCAGCAGCTCTTCCGGCGGGACGTTCTTGAGCAGGAAGCCACTCGCGCCGGCCTGCAACGCCGCGAACGCGTCCGCCTCGGTGTCGAAGGTGGTCAGCACCAGCACCCGAGGGCCACCCGATGGCCGCTCGGCGCAGAGTCGACGGGTCGCCTCCACCCCGTCCATGGTGGGCATCCGGATGTCCATCACGACCACGTCGGCCTCGGTGCGGGCGAGCACCCGCAGGGCGTCCGCGCCGTCGATCGCCTCCCCGACGACCTCCAGGTCGGGCTGGGATTCCAGCACCATCCGGAACCCGGCGCGGACCAGCGCCTGGTCGTCCACGATCACTACCCGGACCGTCATGCCGCGATCACCTCCGTTGCCGGCTCCGACGGTAGCGGCAGCCGAACCTCGACCTGCCAGCCCCCGGTCAGCCGGGGACCGGCGGTGAGGCTGCCGTCGTACACTGTCACCCGCTCCCGCATGCCGAGCAGGCCGTGACCGCCGGACGGCGCCGGGCTGACCAGCGGACGGCCGCGACCGTCGTCGACCACCCGGACCACGACGGCCTCGGCGGTGTACGACAGGACGACCTCGACGCCGGCGCCGACCCCGGCGTGCTTGAGCGCGTTGGTCAACGCCTCCTGCACCACCCGGTAGACGGTCAGCTCCAGGCCCGGCGGCAGGGCCGGTGGCGCACCGGTGACGGTGCTGCGGACGTGCAGGCCGGCGTCGTCGAACCGGGCCAGCAGGTCGGGCAGTTCGGCCAGCGCGAGGCGTCGGTGCTCGGGGTCGGCCGCCACCGCCAGCCCGTCGGCCCCGTCCGCGCCGGCCGGGCCGGCGTCGCGCAGTACGCCGACCAGCCGGCGCATCTCTTCGAGGGCCTGACGGCCGGTGTCCGCGACCACCTTCACGGCGGTGCGCGCCTGGGCGGGGTCGCGGTCGAGCATGAACCGGGCCCCGTCCGCCTGGACGATCATCACGGCCATGCTGTGGGCGACCACGTCGTGCAGCTCACGGGCGATCCGGGTGCGCTCCTCGGCGACCGCCGCCCGGGACTCCGCCTCCCGCTCGCGTTCCAGTGTGGTGGCCCGCTCCTCGAGGCTGAGCACGTAGAGCCGGCGGGTCCGCACGTTCAGCGCGGCCAGCCACACCGCCCCGGTGACCAGCGCATACCACAGCGCGGTCGCCCACCACTGGACGACGTTGGGCGTCTGCGCGGCGGCCAGCAGCACGCCGACGGCCGCGACCGCGCCGGCCAGGACGCCGTCGCGCAGCCGCCGGCCGTACTTCACCACGCTGTAGAGCGCGATCAGGACGGCCACGTCGTAGATGAGCGGACCCCAGCGGGCGATCACCTGGATCAGGGCGAGCACCGCGACCACCACCGTCACCGCGCTCGGGTGGGTGCGGCGGAACAGCAACGCCACAGCCATCCCCAGGCCGACCGCCGTGGCCGCCCAACCGCCCGGCTGGTTCACCACCGCTGCCACTGAGACGAGGACCACCAGGGCGGCGACGGCCACGTCGAAGGCGACGCCGCGCAGCGGGCGACCGAACACTGTGCGTCTCACGGTCACCCAGCGTACGTGCCGGGACGCTCGGGCCTCGCGCCCCGCGCCCGGGCTCAGCCGCCGAGGACCTCGCGCATGCGGTCGATCTCGACGGTCTGCTCGGTGGCGACGGAGTTGGCGAACTCGTTGAGCGTCAGGTCGGAGCCGACGGTGAGCAGGTTGGTGGCCATCTCGATGGCGCCCTGGTGGTGCTCGGTCATCATCCGGACGAAGAGCCTGTCGAAGTCGGTGCCACGGGCCGCGGCGAGCTGCCGCATCGCCTCTGGCGACTGCATGCCGCGCATGGTGCCGTGGTCGTGCCCCTGCACCTCGGCCGGGAGGCCACGGGTCTGCAGCCAGCCGCGCATCATGCCCATCTCCGGCCCCTGGCTGGCTCGGATGCGTTCGGCGATGGCCCGGATGTCGGGGTCGGCGGCCCGTTCGGGGGCGAGCTCCGCCATCGCCAGGGCCTGTGCGTGGTGCGGAATCATCATCCGCACGAACCAGACGTCCAGCGAGTTGTGCGGGGCGGGGCCGGCGTCGCGGACCTCGTGCGCCGGGCGGGTGGCCGCGGTCTCGCCCGGCCGGCCGGGCGCGATGACTGTCAGGTCGGTGGGGACGGGGCTGACCGTCGGCGACGCGGCGGAGGTGGCGGGCGCGGAGACCGGCTGCGGTGCGCTCGTACCGGTGTCGCCGTCGAGGCGGATCACCATGAACACCACAAGCGGCAACACGAGAGCCAGTGTGACGCCCGCCAGGATGCGTGCGCGCCGGTTGGTCATGGGCCACTCCCTGCAGTCGAGGTCACCGCGATGCTATCCATTGAAGAACCCGCTTTCATGTGATCCAGCTCACATCGACGTTCTTCGTCGGACTGTAACGTGTCAACCATCGTCTCCCCCTTGCGAAGGGCCCCGCCGATGATCAGATTCCACAAGCCACGGTTACGACAACTGCGTGTCGTGGCACTCGCCACGACCGGCCTCCTCGTCGCCAGCGCCCTCGTCGCCCCGGCGAGCAACGCCCAGTCGGTGCCGCAGGCGGCCCCGGCCCCCGCGCTCACCAACACGATCCCCGGCGTCGACGAGATCGTGAGCAGTCCCAACCTGCGCCAGATCGCCAACCTGCCCAAGGTCGCCCCGCTGGACTCCACAAACAGCGACATCGCCTTCCAGGGCAAGTACGCGTTCGCCGGCAACTACAACGGCTTCGTCATCTACGACATCTCGCGGCCCAGCGCTCCGAAGGTCAAGGCCCGGGTGCTCTGCCCGGGGTCGCAGAACGACATCTCCGTCCACGGCGACCTGCTCTTCCTCTCCACCGACTCGTCACGCAGCGACGACTCCTGCAACAGCACCACGCAGGGAGCGGACGTGAAGGGCTCGTGGGAGGGCATCAAGGTCTTCGACATCAAGGACAAGGCCAACCCGCGCTACATCAAGTCCGTCGAGACGGCCTGCGGCTCGCACACCCACACCCTGGTGCCGGGCAAGGACCGCAAGGCCATCTACCTGTACGTCTCGTCGTACAGCCCGCGGGCCGAGTTCCCGGACTGCCAGCCGCCGCACGACTCCATCTCCATCATCAAGGTGCCGGTGAAGAAGCCGACCGACGCGGCAGTGGTCGCGACGCCGAACCTCTTCCCGGACGGTGGCTTCCCCGGCAGCCAGACCGGCTCGGCGACCACCGGGTGCCACGACATCACCGCCTACCCGTCGAAGGACCTGGCCGCCGGCGCCTGCATGGGTGACGGCATCCTGCTCGACATCAAGAACCGCGAGGCCCCCCGGGTCATCAACCGGGTCCGGGACGAGGTCAACTTCGCGTTCTGGCACTCGGCCACCTTCAACAACTCCGGCACCAAGGTGATCTTCACCGACGAGCTGGGTGGTGGCGGGGCGGCGACCTGCAACGAGACCGTCGGCCCGAACCGCGGCGCGGACGCCATCTACGACATCGCCGGCCGTGGCAACGCCCGGACGATGAGCTTCCGCAGCTACTACAAGATCCCCCGGGCCAACGCCGACACCGAGAACTGCGTGGCGCACAACGGCTCGCTGATCCCGGTGCTCGGCAAGGACATCATGGTCCAGGCGTGGTACCAGGGTGGCATCTCGGTGTTCGACTTCACCGACTCGGCCAACCCGAAGGAGATCGCCTTCTGGGAGCGCGGCCCGCTCTCGGCCGACACGTTCGTCGGCGGCGGCACCTGGTCCGCGTACTACTACAACGGCCACATCTACTCCAACGACATGGCGAAGGGCCTGGACGTCCTGGAGCTGAACGACTGGCGTACCTGGTCGGCCAAGCTGACCCGCTACCAGGAGCTCAACGTGCAGACCCAGCCCAGCTACCTGGGCTGGTAGGCACCGCGCACCACGCCGGGCCCGGTCCCCGAACCGTCGGGGGCCGGGCCCGTGCCGTTGCGACGCCAGGCCCCTCGGGTGCGGGCGCGGTGGGGCCCGTCACCAGGACGGGGGTTGCGAACAAGCTGGCCAGACGCTGTGCCAACGTGAGCAGATGTGACAGTTGCCGCCCCGCCCGAGCCGACCACGCGCCGACGGCCCCACCCGCTGGACCTGGTGGCTGCCGTCCTCGCCGTGGTCGGCGCGGCCTGCGCGCTGAGCGGGCTGCTCCCCCGCGCGGAGACCACCGCCACCCTGCACCGGATCCTGCCGCTGCTGGTGTTCCTCGGCACCGTGATCGTGCTCGCCGAGCTGACCGCCGTGGCCGGTGTCTTCGACGTGCTGGCCAGCCGACTGGCCATCGCCTCCCGGGGCAGGTGGGCAGCACTGTTCCTGCTCTGCGGTGGTCTCGCCACGCTGACCACCCTCGTGCTCAACCTCGACACCACCGCCGTGCTGCTCACCCCGGTGCTGCTCGCGCTGGCCCGGAACCTGCGGATCCCCGCCGCCCCGCTCGCCGTCACCACTGTGTGGCTGGCGAACACCGCGAGCCTGCTGCTGCCGGTGTCCAACCTGACCAACCTGCTCGCCGCCGACCGGGTCGGGCTGGCGCCTCTGGCGTACGCGGCCCGGATGGCGTTGCCGCAGCTCGCCGCCGTGACGGTCACCATGGCCCTGCTCTGGTTCGGGTGGTGGCGGCGACAGCGGCCCGCCGGTGGGCGCTTCGTCCCGCCGACCCGGCACGTGCCGGCCGACCCGGTGCTGCACCGTACGGCGCTCGCCGGTTGCCTGATCTTCGTCGCCGGCATCCTCGCCGGCGTGGAGATCGAGATCGCCTCCACCGTCGGGCTCGCGCTGGTGCTGGTCGGGTTCCTGGTCCGCTCCCCCGCCACGCTGCGCCCGGGGCTGGTCCCGGTGCGCCTGCTGTTCTTCGTCACCGGCCTGTTCCTGGTGGTGCAGACCCTCGGCCGGCACGGGCTGGACGACCTGGTCGACACCCTGGTCGGCGCCGACGGTGGCGCGCTGGGCGCCCTGCGCGCCGGTGGCACCGGGGCGCTGCTCGCCAACGCGGTGAACAACCTGCCCGCCTACCTGGCCGGCGAGTCGGTGCTGCCGGCCGGTGACCACACCCGCCTGCTGGCCCTGCTGATCGGCACCAACGTCGGCCCGCTGGCCGCCCCCTGGGCGTCACTGGCCACCCTGCTGTGGTTCGAGCGCTGCCGGGCGGCAGGGGTGGCGGTGCCGGTGACCCGGTTCGTGCTGACCAGCACCCTGCTCGCGGTCACCGCGACGCTCGCCGCGGTCGGCGCGCTGCTGCTGGTGAGCTGAACGCGCATCCCTGACACCTTGTCAGAGTCGAGCGTGGCGTGCGGTGCGGCCGTCAGTGGCGGGCCGGGCGCGGGCCGACCAGCCGGCGGACCATCGGAGCGGCGTTCCACTTGGCCGCGCCGACCAGGTCGCGGGCGTGCTCCAGCACCGTGTAGTCGGGTCGGGTCAGCCCGTCGGCGATGGCCCGGTCCAGGTCGTTGCCGCAGCGGCTCAGCACCGTGTCGAAGTCCCGACGGACCGGCTCCTGCAGGTCGTAGCCGAACGAGCGGTGCAGCCTGGCGAAGAGCGGCTTGTAGAGCCGGACCCGCTCGTGCAGCCCCGACGAGTACGACATCGGGTTCTTCGGACGGCGGAGGATGTAGTCGGGCAGCACGTCGGCGAACGCCCGCCGGACGATCCACTTCTCCTGCCCGTGGCGCAGCTTCAGATCCACCGGCAACCGCATCGCCAGTTCCACCACGCTGAGGTCGAGGAACGGCACCCGGGCCTCCACGCCATGTGCCATGGCGGCCCGGTCGACCCGCTGCAACTCGGTGCGGCACAGGTTGCGGATCCGGTGCAGAAAAAGTCGGCGGGCCGCCGCCGGGGCGACCTGGTGGTACATCGGGTACCCGCCGAACAGCTCGTCGGAGCCGTCGCCGGTCAGCACCACCTTGATGCCCAGGTCGCGCAGCCGCCGGAAGATCGGCACCGAGACGACCGCGTTGATGATGTCGCCGTACTCGGTCAGCTCGGAGACCCGGATGGCCTCGCGGACGTCGGCGAGCCGGATGTCGCGCGGTCGCAGCTCGACCACCACGTGCGGCAGGTCGAGGTCGGCGGCGAGCCGCCGCGCGTACGCCACGTCGGGGCTGTCCGCGACGCCGACTGTCACCGCGACGCAGTCCGGGTGAATGTCGCGCACCTGCCGCAGGGTCAACGAGCTGTCCAGCCCACCGGAGAGCACCACCCCGACGGTCAGGTCGGTCTCCACCCGCATCCGGATCGCGTCGCTGAGCGCGGCGCGGACCAGCAGCGCGGCCTCGTCCGGGTCGTCGATGACCGGCAGTCCGTCGCCGATGGTGAACAGGTCGACGTACGGACTCAGTCGGACGTGCCCGTCCGCCTCCGCCCAGCCGTGGTGCCCGGGCGGCACCTCGGCGATCGGGGCGCCGTGCGCGACGAGCGCCTTGACCTCGGAGGCGAGGTGCAGGCAGCCGGGTCGACGGGACCAGTACAGCGGTTTCACCCCGAGCGGGTCGCGAGCCAGGTACGCCCGGCCGGTGGCTCGTTCGACGACCGCGAAGGCGTACTCACCGCGCAGCCGGGTCACCGCCGCCTCGCCCCACTGCTGGAACGCGGCGAGCAGCACCTCGGTGTCGCTCTCGGTGCGGAAGGCCTGGCCCAGGCGGGTCAGCTGCGCGCGCAACTCCCGGTAGTTGAAGATCTCGCCGTTGAAGCAGAGCAACCAACGCTCGTCGGTCGACGTCCACGGTTGCACCGCCCGGTCCCGGTCGACGACCCGCAGCCGGCGGGTGCCGGCGAGCAGCCCGCTCTCGGACCGGGTCTCGGTGACCTCACCGCGCGGGGCCAGGGCGGCGAGCATCCGCCGGAAGGTCGCCGGGTCGGCCTCGGGGCCGATGCTCAACGCGATGCCGCACACCGGTTCAGACCCCCATCTCGGCCTCGTACGCCCGACGTAGCCGACGCCGGGCGGTGGGCGCGAGACACAGGTGCCAGGCCTGCCCCTCGTCGATCACGTTCAGCTCACCGGCCTCCTGCCGGCTCAGCAGCAGCTCCGCGAGGGCGTCCCGCGCGCCGAAACGCTCGAACCAGGCCAGCTCGACGTCGGCCGAGTAGCCGAGGCAGTGCCCACTGGGCAGCATCGCCGCGTAGCCCAGGCGGCGCAGCCGGTACTGGTGCTCGGCGCTGCGGACCAGGCTGGTCACCCAGAGCGACGGGGTGGCCGGGGGCGCGACAGCGGTGAACTCCCGTCCGATGTCGTTGAGCAGGGCCACCACCTCGCGTCGGGCACGGCGGAAAAGCAGCCCCGCGGTGTGCGGGGTGGCGTCGGGCCGCAGCCGGCGGCGCAGCCCGCGGGCGGCCCGGCCCAGCATGGTCGCGGGCTGCTCCTGGTAGCGGAAGCGCAGCAGGTCGCGGCGGCGCAGCCACTCCAGGTCGACAAGCTCGGCGCTGCCGTTGACCTGGTCGTCGGTGACGAAGGTCGGCGCGTCCTGCCACCACAGCACGTCGATGCGGGAGAGCAGGTAGATCCGGACCAGCGCGCTGAGGTCACCCGCCGAGGTGCGATCGTTCGGTTGGTAGCGGGCCATCTCCAGCAGCAGCGTCTCGCGTGCGCCGATCAGCCCCTGCGGGGTGGCGTCGAGGACGGCGGCGAGCGCCGGCTCCCGCAGCCGCTCGTCGATGAGCACCTGCCGGGCCCGGGTGCTCGCCGCGTCGGCCAGGGCACCGACCTCGACCAGCAGTTCGGCGACGGCGGCTCGGTAAGCGGGCAGGTCGGGGGCGGGAGCGCGGCGGGGGGTCGCGCCGGAGGGTCGGCGGCGGGCCGGAGCGGTGGGCGACGGAGGCGAGCCGGGCTGCTGTCCCGGGCTACGGCTGGGCACTCGCATGACGGGTCCCTCTCTCCGGTCACGGCACTGGGTGGTTCGCCCTGAAACACACCGTAATCATCGGGACCGTTACGGACCGAACATTCCTCCTATTCCCCCCCTAACGGAGCGTGGACATTGCACTCGTCCCGGGGTGTGATCGTTGGGTTCGGTGCCTTTGGAGCTGATGTCGTCAACGAATCACCGCCGCCGGCTGCGCGAGCGGGCACGTGATGTCACAAACGATTCAGCTCCAAAGGCACCGACCCCCACACGGGCACCCAACGGCGAGCGCCGACCAGACCCCCCCCCCCCCCGACCGGACCGCCCCGTGCGGGCCGCCCCCGTACGGGCCGCCCCCGACCGGGCCGCCCCCGACCGGGCCCACCCGCACGGGCCGCCCCCGACCGGACCGCCCCCGTGCGGGCCGCCCCGACCGGGCCCACCCGCACGGGCCGCCGCGCGCACCCGCCCACGGGCCGAGCCCTGCCCGGCACCCACTGATCGACCGCCGAGCGTCGGCCGCAACCGTCAGTCACCGCCCGCCGGCACCAGGGCCTGCACCTCGGCGTACGAGGGCAGCCCCGCCGGTGTTGCGGGCCCGCCGAGGCGGACGGCGTCGGCGGCGGCGAGCGCGGCACCCAGCGCGGCCCGGAACAGCAGCGAGCCGGTGCTGACCCGGGCCACCCCGGCGGTCCCCCACTCAGCCAGCCCCGGACCGCCCGGCTGGTACAGCGCGTTCACCGGAGCGTCGATCCGCTCGGTGAGGACGCGCACTGTGGCCAGGTCGACGGTCCCGGGCACGAAGATCCCGTCGGCGCCGGCCATCAGGTAGGCACGGGCACGAACGAGGGTCTGCGGCAGCGGGTCGTCCAGCCCGAGCCACCAGGTGTCGGTGCGGGCGTTGATGAACAGCTCCGGCACTGCCGCCTTCACTGCCGCGACCTTGGCTGCGGTGGACTCGGTGTCGGCGAGGGTGCCGTCGGCGCGCCCGTCCTCCAGGTTGATCCCGACCACGCCGAGCCCGGCCAACTCCGCCACGTACTCGGCCACCTCCGCCGGGTCGTCGCTGAACCCGGCCTCCACGTCCACGCTGAGCAGCACCGGCAGCCGAGCCAGCCGGCGGGCCAGGGCGAGGGTTTCCGCTGCGGTCGCCGCCACGCCGTCGGGTAGGCCGGCGGTCGCGGCGACACCGAGGCTTGTGGTGCCGATGGCCGGATGTCCACGCGCGGCGAGCGCCGCCGCCGAGGCGTGGTCCCACGCGTTGGGCAACAGCAGAGGGCGCCCGGCGCGGTGCAGGGCGTGGAACGCGGCACGACGGTCCATCATCGGACGCTCACCTCCAGAGTTGTCGGCACCCGCAGTGTCGGGTGCGGTGCGTGGCGCACCGGCGTCGGGTTGCGCCGGCAGCGTTCCCGCAGCACGTCGAGCACACCGGTGGCCAACGCCAGGGCGTGCCGGTCGCCGGGGCAACCCCGCTCCCCCGTCCCGAAGGTCAACAGCCCGGCACCGGGCCGACCGGGCTGGAACGTGGTGGGCTCGGTGAACGCCTGCGGGTCGCGGTTGGCCGCGTCGAAGCGCAGCAGCACCGGGCTTCCGGCCGGCAGATCCCGCCCGCCCAGCCGTACCTCGTCGACGGTGACCCGTCGGGTGGCCCGGACCGGTGGGTCGAGGCGCAGCACCTCGCCCAGCAGGTCGGCGGTCCGTGCCGTGGCTGGCGCTAGCGGGCCGGCAGGGGGCAGCAGGTGCCGGGCGGCGGCCCCGATCAGGCCGGCGGTCGCGTCGCACGCCTGGACCAGCAGACCGATCAGGTTCGCCCGTACCTCCGGCGGACCCTGCGGCGTGAGCGCCAGCAGCACCGCCACCGCCCGGTCGGCCCGCGCCGTCGACGCCGGGTCCACCCCCGGGTGGTACGCCGCCGCGACGACAGCGACCGCCGTCCCGGCGGCTACCGGATCAGCGAAACCGAGGCGATCGGCCAACGCCCGCAGCGGCACCGGCCGGGCCAGTGCCCGCATCACGTCGACGTGGTCACCGGCGCGGTCGAGAATGGCCACGGTCAGCCGTGCCGCGTCCAGTCGCAGGTCGTCCGGGGCCAGCGGGGCCAGCGCGCCCACCGCGACCGCCCGACGGTCGGCGTGCCGTCGCTGTGAACTGAACCGGCTGACGGTGGCACGCAGCCAGGCGAGGGTGCCGGGCCGACCGGTGTCCACGGCCGGCACCTGGAACGCCCTGTCGGTCAGCGCCGCGCGCACGTCGGCGTGCCGGGTCACCCACCAACCGCGCTCCGCATCGAACGAGGGCGGCCCACACGCCGGTGTTCCCGGGGCAGGCGCAATGACAGGCCATTTGTCAGTCACCGCCCGACCGTAGGGCGCGAACCGTTCGCCCCACACCGAACGATCCCGCCCCGGTCCCCCGCTGCTCGCCGGTCAGGCGCGGCCGCTCGTGGGCGGCGAGGCCACCGGCGGGTCGAGGGTGTGTTCGGGGATGGACAGAGCCGTGGCCAGGCCCTGACGACCGGTGGGAGTGAGACGGACGGCGCGGCCGGTGCCCTGGCTGATCCAGCCGAGGTCGGTGAAGCGGCGGCAGAGCGCCGCGCCGAGCGCCCCGGCCAGGTGCGGGCGACGTTCGGTCCAGTCCAGGCAGTCGCGGACCACCGGGCGGCGGGCGGCGCGCAGCACGTCCACGGGTACGCCCAACCCGGCCGCCCAGGCCCACCCGTCGGGGGTGAGCGCCAACCCGCTGGACCGGTCGAGCCGCCGCTCGGCCAGCAGCGCGTCGTACATCAGCACGCCCAGCCGCCCGGCGAGGTGGTCGTAGCAGGTCCTTGCGTACGCCAGGGAGGCGGTGGCGGTTGCCGCGCGCAGCGACCCGGTCGGTGCGGGCGCGGCCGGGGCGTGCCCGGCCAGGTCCTCGATCAGTTGGGCCACCGCCGGCCCGGCCAGCCGCAGGTAGCGGTGCCGGCCCTGCCGTTCCTCGACGAGCAGCCCACCGCTGACGAGTCGGGTGAGGTGGTCGCTGGCCGTCGACGGGGCGACACCGGCTCGCCGGGCCAGCTCGCCGGCGGTCCAGGCCCGCCCGTCGAGCAGCGCCAGGCACATTCCGGCCCGGGTGCCGTCGGCCAGCAGGGCCGCCAGCTCGGCCATCCCCCGACCCTCGGTGCCAACGCTCATCGCCCCAGTCTAGGTACCGGTGAACAGCGCCCCGGGGGCCTCCGTCACGTGGACGAAGACCCCCGGGGCTGGTGGTGCCGGAGGCTCAGCCCTTCGGCGTCGGAATCAGGTGTGCGGCGAAGCTGACCGCGGACGGGCTGACCTTCGCTGCCGCCATCCCTCCGGGGGCGGCGAACCGCCGGTCCAGCGCGATGGTGGTGTTGTTCCGGTTGCGGTAGACCACCACGAAGCCGGGCCCGCCGGAGTTCTGGATCGGCGCGATGGTGGGATCGGTGGCGGCCGTGGCGGCGCTCGGGTCGCCCGGGTTCTCGTACAGGCGCAACCACTCACCAAAGGTGCCCGAGCCCTGCTCGGTCTCGAACACCCGGTACATCTCGTTGTCGGCGCCCCGCGCGACGACAACGATCCGACCCAGAGCCGGGTCGAGGATCGCGGCCGGGGAACCGGCAGCGGTGAACGTACCCACCGTCTGCCAGGTGGTCGGCCAGGCCCCACCCAGCTCCTGCTTCTTCATGACCAGCGAACCGTCGGCCGCACGAGCCACCATGGCGGTGCGGTAGCCCTGATTGAGGAAGGCAGCCGGCACACCGGTCACGTTCCCGCCCAGGTCGACCCAGGCGCCGAGGGTGCCGTCGGTGGAGTAGAGCGCGGTCTTGATGGTCCCGGTCATCGTGGTGGCAACCAGCCGGACACCGGCGTCGACCTTCACCACAGTGACCCCACCGGTAAGGTCGACGTCACCGAGGCTCTTCCACGACGCACCCGTCCCGCTCTGGCGGTAGTGCCACAGGCGACCATCGACGTCCACGGCGAAGATAACGCTGGTGCCGTCGGCGAGGGTGACCGTGGCAGGCCGGCCCACCATGGTGCCGCCCAGGTTCCCGGTCGTTGCCCAGGTCGCGGCGTTCGCCGCCGTCTGGGCACCGGTCCACACGGTGCCGGCGGTGTGCAGGGCGCTGATCTGCACCTGCTTGGTGCCGCTCTGCACGTTCAACGCGGGTTGCCCGGTGAACGCCTCCGCACCGAACTGGGGAACGTGCTGGACGCTGCTGAAATCGTCCGGGTTCTGCTGGTGGACGACCCGGACCTGCCCGGTGTTGTCGGTGTGGGCGTAGACGATGACCCCGAGCGAGCTGCCGTCGCTCGGTTCCCCCTGCAAAGCCGTCGAGCGGGAGAAGGACTCGGTCGGCAGGAACGGCATCGGGTCGGCGTACCAGCCCTGCAGGTCGACCACGATGTGCACGGTCCCACTGCTGGCGTTCCTGATTTGGACCTTCCCCTCGGTGCCCAGCTTGGTCACCACGATGCTGGACCGGGCGACGTGCGCGGCGGGGAAGTTCGTCGTCGACGCAACGTTCAAGGCGCTGCCCAGGGGCGTGACGTTGAAGAACCCGTCGACCGTCGGGGCGACCGCGTGCACGTTGAGGACGGCCGCCGCGATGCCACGGGTCGGCAGGCCGTTGGTGCCCGCTACCGCGACATCAACAGTGCCGTAGGCGGGCACCGGCTGGGCGCCGCTGGGGAAGCGGCTGTCGTACAGGGTGGTCGCCGGAACCATGCGCAGGCCGGCGCCGGTGGTCGGGCTGCCGGTCCAGTAGCCCTGGACCGTGATGGCCACATGCACTGCCGGCCCGCGGTTCTCCAGCGTCACGGAGCTGGCACCGGGGTTCAGTTTGACGACCATCCCCATCGAGGTGGCGCCCTTGGCGTAGTCGATGCCGGTCTCCGCGGCCGTGCTCGACCCGACGGTCAACCAGCCGTTGCCTGTCGCGCCGATCACCACGACGTCCAGCATGACCGCCGTCGCGGAACTGGGCACCAGCCCACCGCCGTAGATGTTTGCGGTACGCGTGCCACGGGTGGGCATGGTGCCGGCGGTGATCCCCTGGCCGGTCCGGGTGTCGACCACCCGGGTGTGGTCCACCGGCACGAAACCGGAGCCGAGGCTGCCGGTGGCGGTGGTGAAGTAGCCCACCACGTCCACTCTGATGTGGACGTTGCCGCCCGCGTTGCGCACCGCCAGCTTGCCGTTCGTACCCGGCTTGACCACCGCCGAGTTGGTCATGACCTCACCGATCGAGGCGTTCATGGCCGAGGCCTTCGGGTCGGTCAGGTCCGGGTAGATGGTCAGGAACGTGTTGGCGGTCGGGTAGATCGCCGTCACGTCGACCATCAACGCGCTGACCCCGCTGGTCGGGATACCGGCGATGCCGACGGCGTTGAACGTGGTGACGGACTTGGCGCCCCGAACACCAGTCGTGCCGCCGGTGCCGTCCCGGGTGTCCAGGAGGGGGACGCTGTCGATCGGTACGAAGTCACCACCCCTGCCGGCCGCGTCGGCATGTGCGGTGGTCGTGGCGCAAAAGACCGCCGCAACAAGTGCCAAGAACGCCGCCACGCCGGCGGATATCGCGCGCCGCGCAAGCGAGGCGGAACCACCCCTACTCCATCTTGGAATTGGCATCCCGTCGTTAACCTCTCCATAGAACACAATTAGGATCTTCTCGGCCGCATGAACGATTGCCACCAAACGACCACTCGAGCCACTCAACAAGTGTCGGTTAGATGATCGTGCGCGTTGGTGAAAAACCCGCCTCGAATGCCTCGCGCTCGGCCCGATCGACAAGTTCCACGACCTCCACCTCCGGAATCTTGTGAATCCATGCGAGGGAGGCGAATGTCAGCATCCTCAAGAGCTCTGGATTCTTGAGCTTGAGCCTCTCCAGGGCATCGGCCTCACCGAGCGCAAACCTGATGATCCGCTCGACGTCACTCGGCACCACGTCACCTTTGGGAAAAATCCTTGAGGCCAGGACAGCATTCTTTCCAATTTTCATGAACCCGGGGCTGGATCCCATGCATCGCTCGATCATCAACCGAAGCGCAGCTTGGAGGACCCCGTCCACGTCGATCTGCCCGGTACGGCTCAATTCGGCACGGAAACGCTCGCGTTCCTCAATGTTGCGGAGGGCCAAATTTGTTAGATAAGCGCCAATCAACGTAGCTGGCCGTGTCATCGATAAGTCCCCCTACCTCGCCATGCATCGAGAGCCTTCAGGGCGATTCTCTTCACGCCCATGTAGACTACATAGCCGCTCATACCGATAGCCACAAAGGGGTCAGTGCCCGAGGCCGAGTCCGGAAGATCGACCCCTGTTGCTGTCTCGGCAACCTGGCCGACGTACTCCATCCCCTGCTCCACCCTGTCAACCTGAGCTTCGCGCTGAGCCGCACGCTCCCGCCACGGCCGGTCCAGATCATCGACTTCTGCCTGGTGTCGGCCCTCGTAGTTGCTATTCGTTGACTGCTCAGGTGATCGATGCTTGCCAACATAGCCCCCTGGGCCGCATTGGTCGTTGTGGACGAGTAACGCTGCGTCATCCGCAACGACGAAGTAGGTGTGGAGGCCATCGACGGTTAGGTTGTAGACCTGCCGCTGCTCTGTCCAGTGACGAGTGGCCTCAACGGTGGCGGGTCGATGGTCTGCTGTCTCGAATTCATAGCCCGGACGCAAGTCCTTTGCGTCCACCCAACGCTCTTGATCGGCCACCCAGAATGGATGACCATCCGTCGCGGTGAGTGACGCAGTCCGACTGCCCTCGTCACCGTCCACGTCAACGGTGATCTGCACGAGGTCCTTCGCGCCCGTCCCGGTAATCAACGCGGTAACCGCGCGTGCCTGCACCCGGTCGGTGGTCGGATCCGCAGCAACGACCGAGTCGCCGACCCTTACCTGATCGATCCGTTTCCAGCTGCCATCAGCCATCAGCACTCGGGTCTCGCCGGTAAAGCTGTTGGGGCACCTACCGAGCAGCTTGTTGCCGATTCCCCGTGATCCGGTACCGATGGCGCGTGCTTCGGTCATGCCGGCGCTCAGCGCCTTACTGCCGGCCGACCGAAGCCCGCCGCTCAGCCCGCGAATGCCCGCACCCAGTGCCTGGCCGCCGATGGAGCCGAGCGCCCCACCGAGGGCACCGGTGAGCCCGCCCATGGCGGTGGCGCCAGCGAGGTCCCAGCCACGCTTGCCGTCCATGTAACCGGTGACCGCCGAGCCGACCGCGCCGGCGAGCGCCCCGCAGGCCACCGCTCCGACACCGGTCCAGCCGATCGCCGCGCCGCAGCCCAGGCCGACGACGGCGCCGACGGCGAAGCCGGCGATTTCGGCGGCGTGATCCTCGACGAACTGGGTCGCCTTGTCCCACATCTTCTCGGCGCCCTCGACGAGCGGTGCCAACTTCTGTGCTGCCGCCAACCAGAGGTTCTGTTTGAACTTCGCGGGGTCCTGGATGGCCATCGTGGTGACCGCGACGACGCTCGCCGCCATCTTGAAGCCGGTGGACACCACCTTGCCGAGCGTGATGAGCGGCTTCGTGAGGGCAGGGATCACCGCCAGCTTGGTGAACTTGACAGCTTGTTTGATAGCCGACTTCGCGGCGGCGGTCACCGCGACCTTTGCCTGGTAGATGCGTTGCGCGACCATTTTGGCCTGCTGTTTGGCCCAGTCGGCGGCGCGGGCGACCTGGTTGAGTCCGGACTGGATCTTGCTGCCGACGTACCGGACGGCGCTCATCGTCTTCTCGCCGAGCCACTTCGCGCTGCTGGAGATCACTCGGCCGACCGCCTTGATACCGGACCAGGCGTAGTGAGCGACAGTCGAGACGAAGTTCCTGGCGTAGTTGTACGCCGTGTACGCGCCACTGACGACGTTGGAGACGGTGTTGCTCACCGCGCTCGCGGCACGCTTCATCCAGCGCGGCCAGTGGCCGTCCGGGTCGTCGAAGTCCAGCGGGGCGCCAGCACCGTAGGTGTAGCGGTTGGCCAGGATCGAGTCGCCGGAGGTGTAGTTGACGCTGTCGCGCGAGGTGAACGTGCCGGTGCCGGGCTGGTACCAGCGGGCGCCCATGTCGACCTGCCCGGTGTCCGGGTCGGTCCAGTCCCCCTGGAAGCCCAGCCGGCTGGTGCTGCCGGCGCTGGCCACCTTCTTACCGAACGGGTCGTACGCGGTGGAGTCGTTCAGGGTGGACAGTTGCGTGTCGGCCGGGTTGATGGCCGCCACCACGTCACCGTGGGCGTCGGTAAGCGACAGCCGCTTGTCGGCGCCCTGGACGGTGGCGAGCAACTCGTCGTTCGGGCCGCGGCCGTAGTACTCGTACCCGTCGTGCACCACCTCGTCGCCGAGACCGGCGTAGACGAACGAGTTGTTGGTACGGGACGCCACCCGGTCCAGGCCGTCGTAGTTGTAGGTCTGGTCCTGCGCCCCGGTGAGCCGGTCGAAGGCGTCGAACGAGAACTGTTCGGCCAGGCCCGAGCTGGTGCGGGTCCGCAGGGTGCCCCGCGGGGTGTACGCGTAGGTGTAGTCGCCGTCGGAGAGCAGCCGGTTGCGTTCGTCGAAGGTCGCGGTCTTGGACCCGGCCCGAACCCGGTTGCCGCTGGCGTCCCAGGCGTACGTGACGGTCCCGGCCGGGCTGGTCCAGGAGATCAGCCGGCCGGCCTTGTCGTAGTCGTAGGTGTTGGCGCCGGCCCCGGCGGTGCCGGTGGTGTTCTTGCTGGTCAGGTGGCCATTGAGGTCGAACCCGTAGGTGACTGAGGCCACCGTCTGACCACCGGCGTTGCGCAGCACGTCGCTGGCGACCCGCCCGTAGTCGTCGTAGCCGAAGGTGCGGACGCGGCCGGCGCCGTAGTCGACGGTCTTGACGTCACCGGCGGCGTCGTAGCCAAGCTTCTGCTGCTGGCCGGTGATGCTGTCGGTGAGTGTGTCGAGGCGACCCTTGACGTAGCCGAAGCTGGCCGTGCCGGTCAGGTCGGTGCGGCTGGTCACCTGGCCGTCGTCGTTGTAGTCGAAGCTCGCCGTGCCGGAGGGGCCGGCGGTGGACAGCAGCCCACCCCGGTCGTTCCAGTTGTACGTGTTGCTGCCGCCGGGGGCGTTGACGCTCTTCAGCCGGCCGTCCTGGTCGTAGTCAAGGGTTCGGGTCGCGGTCGGGGTGTCACCCCCGGAACCGGTCTCCACTGTCAGTCGGCCGGCCGCGTCGTAGGTCCGCATGCGGCTCACCCCACCCGGGGCGCTGAGCCGTACCGCGTTGCCGTCGGCGTCGTAGGCGACGGTCCAGGTCCGGTCCGCAGCTGTCGGGTGGCTCGCCGTGGACGGCTCGATCGCCGACTCCGGCAGCCCCAGGGTGTTGTACGTGTAGATGGTGGAGTTGTTGCGGCCGTCGGTGTAGCGGGTCCGGTTGCCGGCGGCGTCGTACCCGAACGTGGTGGTGATCGGGTCGGCGTCGGTCGGCTCGATCTGCTTGACGAGCTGGTCCGCCGCGTCGTACTCGTAGGTGGTGACGGTGTTGTAGGGGTCCTTCGACGAGGTCATGTTGCCGGCCACGTCGTAGCCGTAGCTCTGGGTGCGCAGGACCGTGCCGTCGGCCTTGAGGTTCAGGGTGCTGACCCGGTTGCCGAACTGGTCGTACCCGACCCGGGTGGTGCGGCCGAGGCCGTCGGAGACCCGGACCTGACGGCCGGCGAAGTCGTACCCGAAGATCATGGCCTCGCCGGTCGGGGCGGTGCTGCGGGTGATGTCGCCGGCCCCGTTGAAGGTGTTGACAGTCGTCGCCCCGGTCGGGGACGACGACGAGGTCAGGTTGCCCGCGTCGTCGTAGGCGAGCTTGCTGACCAGGTTGCGGGTGGTCGGCCGTCGCTCGACGACAGTCTGGGTGACCTGCCGGTCGAGGTCGTCGTAGGTCGCCTCGACACGGGCGCCGGTCGGGCCGGTGACCGAGAGGACCTCGCCGGTACGGGTGTAGGTGTAGCGGGTGAGCGCGCGGTCGTCGTTGGTCTTCGACGGTTCGTCCCGGACGGTCAACCGGTTGAGCTGGTCGTACGTGTAGTTGGTGATGCCGGCCGGGTCGGTCTCCTCCAGCACGTTGCCCAGGGCGTCGTAGCGGCGCTTGTGCTCCGGGGTGACCGGCTGGGTCACACCGGGCGCGAGGTACATCGGCGCGAGGCTGCGCACCACCCGCCCGAGCTTGTCGTACTCCGAGGTGGAGACCCGCCCGAGCGGGTCCTTGACCGCGACCTGCTCACCGAAGGTGTTGTAGCCCACCGAACTGGTCGGGGTGGTGGAGACGGCCGCGTTGCCGTCGCTCTCGGCCAGGACGGTCGGGCCGCTCTGCCCGACCTGCCGGCCCAGTTCGTCGTAGCGGAAGGTGCTGGTGTACTTCGCCTTGTCGGCGCCGCTCACGTTGCCACGCGGGTCGGTGACCGAGGTACGCAGGCCGCGCCTGTCGTACGTGTAGCTGGTCACCCGGGTGCTGCTGCCGGCGGTGACCTTCTCGGTGAGGACGTTCCCGGCGTCGTCGTAGGTGTAGTCGACGACCTCGGAGGTGGCCAGTACCTCCCAGTTCAGGTTCGACGCGTTCCCGGTTCGGACCGTCTGCTTGACGTTGCCGTTGTAGTCGTAGGTGAAGGTGTTGGTCCGGCGCACCCCCGCCGGGTCCAGCACGGTGCTCGCCACCTTGCCGGCCTCGTCCGGCTTGTAGTCGGTGATCTGGGTGCCGTTGGCCCCGACCTTGCGGGTCACGTTGCCGGCGCCGTCGTAGGTGTTCTCCTCCACGACGTAGTCCCGCTTGGAACCGTCGGGGTTGCGGAAGTCCTTGAGGGTGATCTTCTCCAACAGGTCGTCGCGGTAGTACTTGTACTCCAGTCGCCGACCCATGGCGTCGGTGTCGCTGGCCAGCCGCCCGGCGAAGTCGTACGAGTAGGAGTGCAGGACCAGGTAGTCGCCGGTGCCGGTGCCGGGGGTGCCGGCCGGGTCACTGCGCCAGTCCCGCAGCCGCACCTCGGCCACCTTGTTCTGGGCGGTGTACGCCCAGTCGTAGCGGTTGCCGTTGGCGTCGGTCATGGTCGTCTTGTTGCCGAACCTGTCGTACCCGTAGCTGGTTTCGTTGCCCTCCGGGTCGACGACCCGGACCGGCCGTCCCTCGTCGTCGTACTCGGTGCTGGTGACCCGCTCGGGGTCACCGCCGAGCAGGTCGGTGGCGGTGACCTTGGTGGGGTTGCCGTCGGCGTCGTACTCGTTGACGGTTCGGCTCTGGTGCTGCTTGCCGGTGACGGCGTCGGTGGTGACCGGGCCGGTGACGGTGGCGACCCGCGAATGCCCGTCGTAGGTGATCGTGGTGGTGACGCCCGCGGGATAGGTGTCGGAGATGACCTTCTCGGTGATCCGTCGGCCGAGCGCGTCGTAGGTGTACTCGGTCACCAGCCCGGACGGCTCGGTCACCTTGTACAGGTCACCGTTGGCGTAGTACGCGTAGGTGGTGGGCTTGGTCTGCCCGTTGGTGATGCTGCTGGCCAGCAACCCGGGCGGGGGGATGCCGTTGACACCGGCCTCGCCGCCGCTGGTGTAGGTGTGGGTGACCAGGCTGCCGTCCGGGTTGGTCTGGGTGAGGGGCTGTCCGGTGCGGTCCCGGTACGTGAAGGTGGTCCGGAACTTGTTGTCGGTCGGGCCGCTGGAACGGCCGTCGCGCTGCTCCACCGCCAGGTCGATGCGCGGGTCGAACGGGTCGGTGATGGAAGCCGGGTAGGTGTAGTAGTTCGTGAAGCACTGGGTGGACGTACGGCAGCTCTTGCGGGTGACGAGACGACCCCTGCTGTCGTACGTCATCTCCACCGTGTCACCGTTCTCGTTGGTGACCTTGCTCTGCTGGCCGTCCGCGTTGTAGGAGAACGAGCGGATGGCCATGCCGTCCAACGGGTGCCGCACGAAGATCGGCCCACCGGCGTCGCCGGGGATCACGGTGCAGAAGGCCGGGTCGTTCGGGTCGGGCTGGGTGCAGACCTCGGTGGGTGGCGGGCTCGGCGTCGGGCTGGTCTGCCCGGGGCGGTCCTCCTCGCGGGTCTCCAGTCCGAGCGGGGTGCCGGAGCGCAGCAGTCGACCAGCGAGCGCGTCGTACTCGTACAGGTAGGGGCGGTTGGCCGGGTCGAGGACCTGGACGCTGCGCCGCAGGTCGGTGTCGCCGCCGTAGACGGTGGGCTGACCCACCTTCCAGGTGCCACCGTTGTCGTCGGTGTACTCCTTGACCCGGTCGGTGGCCGTGTCGTACTCGACCTCGGTGGCGACCCGGCCGCTGGGCAGGGTGACCCGGGTCAGCTGCTGGGCTGCCGGCTTCGCGTACTGGAAGTGCGCCCTGGCCGTGTCCGGGCCGATCGGGTGGGAGTAGACGGCGACCTCGTCGATGGTGCCGGCGAAGTACCGTTGGGCGGCGGTCCCCCAGGACGGCCAGGAGTTGGGCGTGGTGGTCGACGCCAGGCCGACCTGGTTGAACGTCAGCAGCGAGTGTTCGATCGGCTGTCCGGTCTGCCCGGACGGGGTGGGGACCTTCTCACCGTCGAGGTACATGGTCTGGGTGTTGGCCATGGCGGACAGCACCACGTGGTGCCACTTGTTGTCGTTGACGGTCTTGCCCGAGGTGAACGGTGCGATCGTGCCGTTGGCGAACTGGCCGCGAAGCAGGCCGTTCGCGTCGGTGTAGAGCAGCGGGGCACCGCTGGTCGCCGTGGTGCCGACGGCCTTGTCCTGGTAGCCGATGAGCGGGCCACCGGTCTGCGTCAGACCGATCTTGAACCACAGTTCGACGGAGACGTCCCGGCTCTTCTTGACCAGCCCCTTGGGCAGTTCGAGGTAGGCCGAGGTGCCGTTGAAGGCCGCGGCGGTGCCACTGGTGCCCTCCAGCACGCCGGGCTGGCCCAGGGTGACGTTGTTGCGGTACGTGCCGGCGTCCTTGCCCAGGTTGATCGCCACGTCGCTGGCCGCGCCGGTGCCCTCGGCCTCGCCGAGGTGGTAGTACGAGTCGGGCTTGGCGTCGAGAACGGCGGTGCGGTAGTGCGAACCGGCCGCGTAGGCGTAGTTGGTGCAGGCGGACTCCGGGCCGCAGACCTTGGTCAGCAGGTCACCCTCGTAGGTGTAGTTCCAGGTCAGCTTCGCGCCGTTGACCTGGTCGGTGCTGACCGTGGCGATGCGGTTGCCGTTCCAGGTGAAGGTCAGCGAACGCCCGGCGGTGTTGGTCTGGCTGTTGGAGACCTGGGCCCGGGCGAGCTTGCCGGTCATCGGGTCGAGGGTCAGGTTGACCGAGTGCCCGGCGTTGTCGGTGATCTTCTGGAGTTTGTAGAGAAGGGAGAACTGGTAGATGCTGCCGGTACGGTCGACAAGCTTCCAGGCGCTGCTGTCGACGCTGAGCTTCGCGACCCGGCCCGGCGGCGGGGCGTACGTGCCGTCCGGGTTCTTGCCGAACCGCACCTCCTGACCGTCCGGGTAGCGGACCACCACGTTGCCGGTGCCGTCGTTGTCGGGAACCAACGTCATGTCGTACCGGCTGGACCAGCCGGCGCCGAAGACGCCTGTCGTGCGGGGGTCGAGGCTGTTGTAGGTGCGGACCAGGTTCAGCTCCGGCCCGACGGTGACCACCGTGGCGTCCACGGCGGAGGTGGCGAAGTTGCCGGTCTGAGCGTCGAACTCGCGGCCCTGATCGGCGCTGGGCGAGGTGGCGAGCCGGGACAACAGATCCGGTTGTGGCACCGAGCTGAGCATTGTCGAGTACGGCGAGATGACCTCGTTGGCGCTGTCCTTGACGAAGGAGCGCCACAGGTAACTCTTGCCCCAGACCATCCGGCCGGCGGGCACCACCCAGGACTGCTTGGCCTGGTAGCCGGAGCTGGTGCAGTTGGTCGCCGTACCGGCGTCGGTCTGGTCGCAGATCTCGAACTTGAAGGACAAGTTGGCACCGGGTGCGGCGTCGGTGTCCACGGCCCGGGCCCAGAGCAACGGGGTGAGCGTCGGGGCCTGGTACCCGTTCTCCGGGTAGAGCTCCTGCACGACTGGCGGAACGTCGAACACCTGGAGCACGATCCGACCGGGTGGCACCTGGTGGTCGGTGAAGACCGCTCCACCGGTGCGCACCATGGTGAAGTCGAGGAAGTAGGAGCCGGGCTCCAATCGCTTGACCGTCGCGTCGAGGGTGACCTTCGCGCCACGGGCCAGGGTGGAGGGCAGGTTGGCCGCCCGCTGCTGGGTCACCGCCGCGCCGGTCTGCGCGTTGTAGACCCGGTACGCCAGGTAGTAGTTGGCCGGCGTCCACGCCTCGGCACCGAGGTTGGTGACCGTCACCTTCACCTTGCCGTCCTGGTTACGCAGGACGGCCGGCTCCGGAGTGGGCTTCGGGATCGCGTACCCGGCGTTGTACGGGCTGTGCGTGACGTAGAGCGCCGGCGGGTTGGCGGTGCCGGTACCGGCGAACTTCTTCCACGCCGAGGTGTCAGTGGTGGACGCGCGCAGCGAGAGACCGTTGTTGGCCTGCTGGCCGTTGGCCCAGCGCTGCACGAGGTTACGGCCGCCGACGCCGAGGTCGAACATCTCCCCGGCTGCCGGGCAGGCGGACTGGGACTGGCCCAGAGCGATGTACCCGTGGGCGAACGAGCGGCTGACCAGCGCGCCACCCACCGCCGGCCCCGGGTACGAGTAGCCGGTGCCGGCCGACCACGACCCGGTCACCGGGTGGACGCTGACCGCGCGCGCCTTGCAGGAGCGCGCGTCGAAGTTGACTACCGAGAGCGCCGCGCCGTGAATGGTGTGGTTCTGGAGTCGGCTGACCAGGTCACCGAACTTGAGGTAGGCCGCCGCGTTGGAATCACCGGTGCGACCGACGAGCAACTCGTCCTTACCCGAGATGGAGCCGTCTCGGTGCACGTACATGCTGCTGTCGGACTTCACGGCGTCGACCGGAGGGCCGACGGTCGGGTCGACCTCGACCGGGTACCGCCGGGCCGGGTCGGTCAGCCAGGCCCGGTCGGGGGTGACCTTCAGCGCCGTCTGCCCACCCGTGGTGACCAGCTCGTACGCGACCTTGGTGGAGGTGGCGGGACCGGCCGCGCCGGTGCCGGCGTCCACCATGTAACCCGGGGGGATGATCCCGCGCTGACGCCCTTGCCGATCACTGAGGACGACCTGACCGTCGACCAGCTTCGCGGTGAGGTTGCGCAGGTTCAACGGGAACACGAACGAGGCGGGCGCCTTGGCCGAGTGCAGGACCAGGGTTTCCTTCACGCCGCCGGCCCGGGGCTCCAGGCGCAGGTCGACGTCGGGGCGTACGCCGGGGTAGGTGACGGCGTTCCCGTTCACCCGGCCGGGCGCGTTGGTCGACTCGGCCATACCGAAGCCGAACTCCGTGTCACCGTCGAAGCTCACCCGGGCCACCTGGCTCGCGGCTCCGTTCCCGGCGAGGTGCAGGCCGACCGAGTCGGCGGCCGTCCCCCATCCGTCGGTGACGGGCACCAGGGTGTGGTCGATGGGCGCCCAGGTGCCGTCCGGCTTGCGGTAGTTGATGGGGGCGGAGGAGAACTCGGTGGTCTGGGTGCCGTCGGCGTTGTCGAAGACCCGCTGGTCGACACCGCGCTCGGCCGGTCGTTCCCGGCTGGTTCGCTTGTCGAAGCCTGGGGTGTCGTCGACGGGTGCGGTCGCCACGGACGCCTTGTTGCGCCCCGGGGCGGGCTTGTCGGCGAGCTTGTGCAGCGGGTACTGCCCGCGCAGCGACTTCGGCAGGTCACGGTTGGGGCGTCCGGGTGTCACGTGCGCCCTGCCGGCCGCCGAACCCCATGCCTGGTTCGGCTTCGCGCCGCCGCCGCCCCGACCGGCGGAGGCCACACCGTCGCGGTCGCGGGCACCGCCCGCCGGAAGCGCCGTCACCCCGCTGCCGCCCAGGTTGAGCATCAGCACGCCAGCCAGGGCTGCGGCCAGGACCGACCGGGTGGTGCCGGAGCCGAACATCGAACGGTGCCGGGGTAGCCGACCACGCAGGTCGGTCAGCCGACCGCGCGGGTCGGGCAGACGGCGAATGCTGAAGGACATGGTCACCCCTGGATCGAGGACGGCTGAGAGGCGGAGAGCTGAGAGGCGGAGACAGGCACGCGGGGGCCGCGCGAGACCTGTGAAGGCCCCACAAAGCCGGGTGTGTGATCGCCGTTACCTCTTCACAGGCACGGCGTTGCGGCGTCGACGCATCGGTCGACGGAAATCTCAGGAGATGCGGAGAGGCGACTCGGGTGGACGGAGTTCACGCCGGAGCGGATCGCCCAACAAAACCAATATTGCCTCGGCACGACAGAATGCCGCCACGTCAGCGGTCACAGCTTCACACCCCCGTGTGCTGCTACTCATCGATATGCCGCTGTAGGTTGCAGCACGCTCGATCGGCTGTCAAGCCACAGTGGTGGGGGGAGCGTTGATCAGCGCTATGACCTGGCGCGATTACGTTCCGTCAAGAGTTCGGGTATTTGAAGGCTTAGGTCCGTTTGCTCCTTGCTCCGACCCGCTCCCGACCATCCATCGTGGATGCTTTCGGAACCCCCGAGCCGGACCGAGTTTCCGCGCTTGGCAGGCGACGCATGCTCGTGCATGATGGGCCGCGACCGTGGCGGATGAGTCATGCGCCGAACGCAGTGAATCCATTGTCAAATTGCCATTTATTGCACGGAAATTGATTCACCACGGTCTTCTTATTGTTCTCGGGGGAGGATGGCACAGACGTGTCCCAGTTGACCAAAGAGTCCACAGCACGGACGTATTCTCGGCGTCGATCGCTGGCATTGACCGCCGCAGCGCTCATCGGCGCTGCCGGCCTCGTGGCACCGCTGCCCGCGTCTGCCGCGCAGGCGGCGACCGACGCCTTCAGCTGCACCGGAGCGGCGGCGTTCTTCAACTCGGCAACGACCGGGACGCTCTCCCGTCGCCAGTACAGCACCCCCGGGCGGGACGGCGGCGTCTTCACCGCCGCCACCACTGTCGGGCCTGCCGGCTGGCAGACGTTCGGCCGCCTGCTGGGTGGGCCGGACGGGCGGGTCTACGGCATCAACTCGACCGGGCTCAACCGCTACCGATGGACGGGCAGCGACTGGGAACCCGTCGACGGCAAGCAGAGTTGGATCATCAGTACGAGCTTCACGAACTACGCGACGGCCAACTTCCGCGACAAGATCACTGTGGACCAGATCGGCGACTTCTACGCCGTCGACGCCCAGGGCAAACTGCGCTGGTACCGGTTCAACGAGTCGACGCGGAAATGGACCATCGACGCCCGCGTCATCGACACCGGCTGGGACCGGTACAACCTGATCGTGGCCGGCGCCCCGGGCACCCTCTACGGCCGAACGTCAGACGGCAAGCTCTACCGACACCGGTTCGACCCGGCGAGCCAACGCTGGATTCTCCGTGACCGCCTGGTCGGCCCGAGCGGCTGGCAGACATTCACCAAGGGGCTCTTCTCCGCCGGCGGGGACACGCTCTTCGGCATCGACAGCGCCGGTAATCTGCTCCAGTACCGCTTCCGCGAGGACAACCTGTCCTGGGCGCTGACCAGTGACAAGATCGGCACCGGATGGGCCGGCTTCCCGAACGTCCTCACCACCACCAACACCTGCCGGCAGGGGGCGATCACCGGCCCCGCGCTGCCCGCCACTCCGGCGCGGCAGAACGCCCCGTTGGCTGTCGTGCAGGCCCCGGCCGCCGGCACCGCGCTCGGCAGCCTCGAGATCGCCTACACCGACAACATCGGTCAACTGCGGCACGGACGCGCGAACCCGGACTCGCTGTACTCGATCCAGTGGTCGCCGGTGCCCGGCACCGAGGCGTACACCGGCAAGCCGTCGCTGGTCTCGGACGCCCAGAGTCGAGTCAGCATCGTCGCCCACGAGACCACAAGCAACGTGGGCTCGCTGACCCAGAAGACGCCGGCCATGCCGGACTGGAACCCGTGGCTCGCCCTCGGTGGGGCGATGCGCTCGGAACCGACGGCCGTCCGGCTCTCCGACGACACCCGCGCGGTCTTCGCCCTGGACGCCGAGGGCGCCCTGTGGCAGCGCCGGCAGGACGGCACGGCCGGGGATCTGTTCCCGTGGACGCCGCTCGGTGGCGCCGGTCTGACCGGTACGCCGGTCGCCGTGCCGGGCGCGGACGGCACAGCAACACTCCTGGTGGCCAACGCGGCCGGCACCCTGCAGGCCGCCACGTACGCCGGTGGCGCGCTGACCTCCGCCTGGACGGGGCTGGGTGGCGTGGGCTTCGTGGACACGCCGAGCGTGGTGACACTGCCCGGCCGTCGCCTGATGGTGTTCGCCCGGCACACCGACGGAGCGGTCAAGAGCCAGTTGCAGAACATCGACGGCAGCTGGCCCGGCACCTGGAACGCGGTGGGAGACAGCGGTATCACGCCGGTCGGCTCCCCGACCGCGGTCCTGAGCCCCAACACCGGCCGTGTCTCGGTGTTCACCCGCACGGCCGACGACACCATCCAACACAGCCGACAGACCGCCGCGGGCTCCACCGCCTGGGGCAACTGGGCCACGGCGACGGTAGCGGACGAGACCTATCCGACCGACCCGACGGCATTCGTCTTCCAGAACTCCAATGGTTTCCGACTCGGTTTCGTGAGCCGGACCGCCAACGGTTCGGTTCGGCTCTACGACACTGACGAGTCCGCTGCCTCGCTCGCCACCCGGGCCGCCCCGGCCGCGGGCATCTCGTTCACCAGGCAGGAGATCCCGCAGCCGCGCGACAACTGACCAGGATCGGGCCGGCGGCCGTCGGGGCGACACGCCCCGACGGCCGCCGGGGCTCGTCCACTCGGCCTCGGATGGGGGTGCAGGTGGCGGCGGAGGAAGCAGCCGAGGTTCCGGGAGACCCGTGCCAACCTCAGCCGCGCCCGGCCAGCGGGATCACCGACCGGTTCGTGCCGTCGTAGCTGCGGGCGGCGGCGAAGTCGCCCGTCGGGCGTTGCCCACCGGTCACGGCACGAGCCAGCCGCAGGTCCGCGTTGCGGAACCGCAGGGCCAGGCTCAGGTGCGGCACCCACGCGTCGGGCGCATGCCACGGGCGGTGGCCGTCGGCCTCGGCGAGAACGTCCCAGACGGCGGCGTGCAGCGCGGTCAACGACGCGGTGGGTCGGACGAGCCAGACCAGTGGGGCGCTACCGTCGAGGACGACGACCCGGTCGAGCGTCACCGGCACCGGCAGCGCGGCGTCGAACAGCTCGGCCAGGCGGTGCTCGACCCCCGGCGGGAACTCGTCGACGGCGGCGAGGGTGAGGTGCGGCCGGTTGGTCGGGTGGATGTTGCGGGCCAGACTGGGCAACCCGGCGGCGGCCAGCCGACCCCAGACGGCCCGGACCGTGACCTCCAGCCCAGGCGAGCAGACCAGTTCCACGGTGCGCACGCGCCTACGCTAGCCGGCGGCCCTCCTGCTCGGCGGACGCCACCGAAGTCAGAGCCAGCCGTTGTCCCGGGCGGTGCGCACCGCCTCGGCCCGGTCGGCGGCGCCGAGCTTCTGCACGGCGGCGGAGAGGTGGTTGCGCACGGTTCCGGTGGACAGGTGCACCCGACGGGCGATCACCGCGACCGGGGCTCCGACCTCCACCAGCCGCAGCGTCTCCAGTTCCCGAGGGGTCAACGGGCACGGGGGCAGGGTCAACGCGTCGGCGGCCAGCGACGGGTCGACGTAGCGCCCTCCGGCGTGCACCCGCCGGATCACGTCGGCGAGCGCCCCACCCGGCGAGCCCTTGGGCAGGAACCCTCGGGCGCCGGCGGTCAGCGCCTGGCGCAGGTGCCCGGGGCGACCGTGGCCGGTCAGCACGACCACGGCGCAGTCGGGTCGGACCCGGGTCAGCTCGGCGGCTACCGCGATGCCGTCCAGGCCGGGCATCTCCAGGTCCACCACTGCCACGTCCGGGCGGTGCGCCAGCGCCGCGGTGACGGCCGTCTTCCCGTCGGCGGCGTGTGCCACCACCTCGATGTCCGGTTCCAGGGCGAGCAGCGCGGCGACGGCTACCCGGATCAGGTCCTCGTCGTCGGCGAGCAGGACGCGGATCACGACGGCGCCGGCACTGTGGCTTCGAGGGTGAAGATCGCGTCCTCCCGGCGTACCCGCAACTCGCCCCCGGCAGCGGCGAGCCGGTCGGCCAGCCCGCGCAGGCCGTGGCTGTGCGCGTCCGGGCCACTGTCGTCGGCGCCGTCGTTGGCCACCGTCATCCTGGCCACGTCATCCTCCCGATCGATGCGGATCCGGCACCAGTCGGCCCGGCTGTGCCGCAGCACGTTGGTGCTCGCCTCGCGCAGCACCGCCGCCAGCTCGATGGCGGCCGGCTGCGGCAGGTCCGCCGGCAGTGGCAGAACCGTGCACCGCACCCCGCAGGAGCGCAGCACCCCCACCACCGCCGTGAGCTGTTCGTCGAGGTCGACGGCCCGGTAGCCGTGCACTGTCTCCCGTACCTCGCCCAGCGCGGAGGCGGCCAACCGTTGCACCTCGGCGGCTTCCCGTCCGGCCCGCTCCGGGTCGACCGGGGCGAGCCGGGCGGCGAGTTCGGCCTTCAACGCGATCACCGTGAGGCGGTGCCCCAGGACGTCGTGCACGTCGCGGGCGAAGCGCAGCCGTTCCTCGGCGGCGGCCAGCCGGGCCTGGGCGGCCTGACCCTGCCGGGCCTCCACGAGCAGGTCCCAGAACCAGACCTGGAACCCGTTGACGGCGGCCACTGCCGCGCCGATCCCACCGGTCACGGCGAGGTGGCGCGGAACGGAACCACCGGTCCACCAGGCCACCGCGACCGCCACCGCCAGGACGCCGACAGCGACCGCCAGCGCGGCCCGCCACCGCACCAGCAGCGGGGTCATGCCGATCAGCGCCGCACCGAGCCAGGCCCAGGTAGGCCACCTGCCCGCTGCCACCGGGCCCACCAGCGGAACTGTCAGCACCGCCACCCCGATCAGGCTCAGCTCGGCCCGACGCCGCCAGCGCGGGTCGAGCCACGGCGTCACGGCCCCGTACAGCACGACGGTCTGGGCGAGCACGAAGGCGAGGATGCCGAGCGCGCCGAGTGTCACCCGGCCCGGGTCGGGCTCGCGGGTCAGGCCGACCGCCGGCAGCAGAACGCTCGCCCAGACGCCGGTGGCCAGCGACACCAGCGTCGCCCGCCGGGCGCGGCGCAGCCGGCGGTCCGCCCGGGGAGTCACCGCCTCGCTCGCCACGCACCGATCCTAGGACCGCCCGGCGCAGGTCCACCCGTGCGAACTGTCACGGTCGGGCCGTGCGGTCCGCACGGTTTTCCCGTGACGAACGGGTCTGCCGGCCACACCGGGGGCACCGGCAGGGTCGAGGCATGGAAAACACCCGGATGTACGCGGACAGCCTCACCGCCGTACCGTCGCCCGCGCCAGTGCCCACCGACGAGCCGGCCCCCTCGGCCCCGACACCGACCAGCGCGGCACCGACCGCCGCGGCACCGGCCAGCAGCAGGCGGCGGCTGCTGTGGCACCTGGGCGAGATGGCGCTGGCGATGGTCGCCGGGATGCTGCTGCTCGGGCCGTTGTGGGGGCTGGCCGGCGCCGCCCTGGGGGTCGCCGACACGCTCGCCCGGCCGGAGGTCGCCGCACTGGTGATGGCCACGAACATGACCGTCGGGATGACGGTGTGGATGCGCTACCGGGCGCACCACTGGCGTGGGGTCGTCGAGATGGCCGCCGCGATGTACGTGCCCTTCCTCCTGCTGCTGGTGCCGTGGTGGGCGGGCCTGCTGGGTGCCGACGCCCTGATGCTCGGCGGTCACCTGCTGATGGTGCCCGCCATGTTGCTGGTGGCGGTGCGCCATCGGCACGAGACGCCGGTGGCGGTACGCCGGCACCCGGTCGTGGTGGCGCTCGCCCACCGCTGGCCGGCCGGGTTGGCGCTGCTGCTGACCGTGGACATGTGGGTCGACCCGGGCGTGCTCAGCCCGTGGACGATGCTGGTGCTGCCCGGCGGTTACCTGGTGATCGGCATGGCCCGTCGCACGCTGGGTGGGCCGGGCGTGCTCGCCACCCAACTCGCCGGTCTGGCCATCTGGGTCGCAGTGACGCTGGTCGCGGTGCTGGCCGGCGGGCGGGCCGCCGACTGGCTGGTGGCGTTCGGGTGGTTGGCGCACGCCGGCTGGGACGTGGTGCACCACCGCAACCGCCGGGTGGTGCCGCGCGGCTACGCCGAGTTCTGCGTGGTGCTCGACGTGGCCCTCGCCGCGGTGATGGTGCTGGCCATCCTGACCACCGACGCCTGATCGAGGCCCCCGTCGGGATCGCGGAACAGCCGCAGCACGGGCTCGGGGACAGCTCTTGTGGCGGTCGCCGCAACGGCCCGGACGGCGTGATGAAAGGCTTGGCACATGAGTTCCGCACCTGCACAGCACGACGCACCTATCGACGCCACCCCGGACGGCACCGACGAGGTGAGCGCCTTCACCGAGCTCGGGCTCCGCGCCGAGCTGCTGGGCGCGCTCGCCGCCCTCGGGTACGAGGAGCCGACCCCCATCCAGCGGGAGGCTATCCCACCGCTGCTGGAGGGTCGGGACCTGCTGGGTCAGGCGGCCACCGGCACCGGTAAGACGGCTGCGTTCGCGCTGCCGCTGCTGAACCTCATGGCGGCACACCGCCAGGGCGGCGACCCGGTGGCGCTGGTGCTGGTGCCGACCCGGGAGCTGGCGGTGCAGGTCTCCGAGGCGTTCCACCGCTACGGCAAGGACCTGGGCGCGCGGGTGCTGCCGATCTACGGTGGCCAGCCGATCGGGCGGCAGTTGCGGGCACTGGACAGCGGTGTCGACGTGGTGGTGGCCACCCCCGGGCGGGCCCTCGACCACATCGCCCGGGGCACGCTGCGCCTGGGCGGGCTCGCCACGGTGGTGCTCGACGAGGCCGACGAGATGCTCGACATGGGCTTCGCCGAGGACATCGAGGCGATCCTGGAGCACGCTCCGAGGCAGCGTCAGACGGTGCTCTTCTCGGCCACCATGCCCTCGCGCATCGACGGGATGGCCCGCCAGCACCTGCGCGAACCGGTCCGGATCGAGATCGGCCGGGAGCAGCAGGTCGCGGGTGAGGCGCCCCGGGTGCGGCAGAGCGCGTACATCGTGACCCGGGCGCACAAGCCGGCCGCGTTGGGTCGGGTGCTGGACGTGGAGTCCCCGACCGCGGCGATCGTGTTCTGCCGCAGCCGGGAAGAGGTCGACCGGCTGACCGAGACGATGAACGGTCGCGGCTACCGCTCCGAGGCGCTGCACGGTGGCATGAGCCAGGAACAGCGCGACCGGGTCATGGGCCGGCTGCGGGCCGGCACCGCCGACCTGCTGGTGGCGACCGACGTGGCGGCCCGTGGGCTGGACGTCGAGCAGCTCACCCACGTGGTCAACTACGACGTGCCGTCCGCCCCCGAGTCGTACGTGCACCGGATCGGCCGGGTGGGTCGGGCTGGCCGCGAGGGCGTGGCGATCACCCTCGCCGAGCCGCGTGAGCACCGGATGCTCAAGACCATCGAGCGGGTGACCGGCCAGCGGATCACCATCGACAAGATTCCCACGGTGGCCGACATGCGGACCCGGCGGCTGGAGCTGACCCAGGCGGCCCTGCGGGAGAGCCTGCTGGAGGACGATCTCGACCCGTTCCGGGTGATCGTGGAGACGCTGACCGACGAGTTCGACCTGATGGAGGTCGCCCTCGCCGCGGTGAAGCTGGCCCACGAGGTGACGTCGCCGGGCTCCGACGACGAGGAGGAGATCCCGCAGGTTCCGGTCCGTGGGCCGCGCGAGGGTCGACCGGAGGCCGGCGGCCGGGGCGGCGACCGGCGGGGCGGGGGCCGGCCGCGCTCCGGCGGCGGCAACACCGTCCAGGTCTTCGTCGGCCTGGGTCGACGCGCCGGGGTGCGGCCGCAGGATCTGGTCGGCGCGATCACCGGGGAGACCGGGATCCGTGGTCGGGACATCGGTTCGATCGAGATCGCCGACCGGTTCTCACTGGTGGAGGTGCCGCAGGGGGTGGCCGACGAGGTCATCTCCGGGTTGCGCTCCAGCACGATCAAGGGCCGCAAGGCCACTGTGCGCCGCGACCGCGGCGGCGACGAGCGCTGAACACGGCGTCGGCGACCGCCGGAGTACGACGGTCGCCGACGACCTGGCCCGGCGAGGCGGCGGAAGGAACGTGAGCACTCGCCGCCCGCCGGTGTCAGCCGATGTTCGCGTTGAGCACGTTGTTGGCCCCGGCCAGCGACGCGCCACCGGAGCGGTGGTCGTACGCCCGCATCACGTTGGTGCTGACGATCCAGTTGTTGCTGGTGCCGACCGTCATGATCGGTCGGTCCTGGCGGCGGGGCGTCGCGTCGTCGTAGAACTGGTTGCCGATCACCTGGCACATGTCGGCGTCACGGCCGAGGATCCCGTTCGCGCCGTTGTCGTGGATGTCGAGCCCCATGATCCGGGTACGTCCGGATGAGGAGACCTCGATGCCGTTGGTGGCGTTGCGCCACAGCCGGCCGCCGATGAACTGGGTCCCCCAGACCTGCCGCAGGTCGGCGCCGTTTCCGGTGCCACTCGTGCCGTTCGACTCCAGGTAGACGTTCTGGAAGATGTTCCGATGGGCGGGTTCCCGCAGTTCCACGCCGTTGCCCCGGCAACCCCAGACATGCAGGTTGTCGAAGAAGCAGGCGCTGTCGAGCAGCCGTATCCCGGTCTGGCACTCACCGACCCAGACGTTGAGGAACTCGTTGTCGTACGCGACCTTGTTCACCAGGATGCCGACGCCGAGGCAGTCCTCGATGTTGATATCAGTGATCTTGTTGGCGTGGGCGCTGGTCTCCGCGTCGGTGCCGAGGAACTCGATGGCGTGGCTGCCCGAGTTGCCGAAGTGCAGGTGGTGGAACGTCGACCGGGGGCCACGGACGGTCAACAGCACGTTGGAGGTCCGCATGCCGTAGAAGTGCACGTTGGAGATCTGGTTGTACTTACCGCTCGAGACCAGACGACCTGTGTAGCCCGGGGCCGGCTGGATGATCGCCGCGCCGATGTTCTCGCCGGTCCAGGTCACACTCGTCGGGAAGCGGATCTCCGATCCGAGACCGAGTGCGCCCACCGGTTGGAAGATCTCCCCGCCACCGGCCGGCAGCAGGTTCAGCGCGGTGGTGACCTTGTCCGACTCGTCACTGCCGTCGAGCCGGCAGCCGATCCGGGGGTCCCGGAGGCTGAGCGGGGCCTCCCGCACTGTCGTGACGGGCGGCGATCCCGCCTGTTCGGCTCCGGCGAGGGTGGCCACCGTCGTCGCCACCGCGGCGCCCGCCCCGCCGGCGAAGAGCACCCGCCGTCCCAACCGTCGGCCCGGTGGATCTGACCGTTGTGGCGCTGCCGGCGGTACCGCACCAGGTGCGCTCACGATCGGTTCCATACCTCTCCCCCGTTGAGTGCCACCTCGGCCGGCGGGCAGACTCTACTGTGCATTGTCGCGTGCTGGCCGACCCGGATCAGAGGGCGTACGGGCCGAAACGACCCCAGGCCACCACCGCGGCGAGGACGAGCAGCACAGCGCAGGTGAGCGCGCCCTGGATCTCGGTGCGACGTCCCTCCCGGGTGGTCTGCTGCTGACGGGCGCGCAGGTGCACCAGGAGGCCGCCGATCATGACGATGACCAGCCCGACGGCGGCGAGCGGGGTGAGCACCGTGGCGATGCCGGTGGCAGCGGGCAGCACGAGCCCGGCGGCGGCCAGCAACTCGACAGCGCCGAGCGCCTTGACCTGTGACGGCGGCACCGGGTCCACCCACCGCATCACGTCGCGCAACTTCTCCTTGGGCTGGCTCAGCTTGGCCAGTCCGACGCCGGCGAAGACGGCGGCGAGCAGGATCTGAATGATCCAGAGCACCACGTTCACGGGGGTTCCTCCAGGGGGCCGCCTAGCGGCGGAGAGGCGGTTGACGGTGCAGACGAGACAGTAGACCTTCCCCCGCGTACCGAAGGGGCCCCCGCCGTCGGAAGACGGCGGGGGCCCGGATGGCCGGAGTGTCAGACCGCGAAGAGCGCCGGACCGTCTAGCGTCTTCACGTCGGCCGGGCGCAGCGCCAGGGCGAGCACGTCGGCCACGTCGGCCAGGGTGTGCACTGTCAGCGCTTCGCGCACCTCGGTCGGCAGGTCGTCCAGGTCGGGCTCGTTACGCGCCGGGATGATCACCTCGGTGAGGCCGGCCCGGTGCGCGGCGAGCAGCTTCTGCTTCACCCCGCCGATCGGCAGCACCCGACCGGAGAGCGTCACCTCACCGGTCATCCCGAACTCGGGGCGGACCGGGCGACCGGTGACCAGCGACGCCAGGGCCGTGACCATGGTGATGCCGGCGCTCGGACCGTCCTTGGGCACCGCGCCCGCCGGGAAGTGGACGTGGATCCGGCGTCCCGCGAGAGCGTTCGGGTCGATGCCGAACCGCCGCCCGTTGGAGCGCAGGTAGGAGAGCGCGATCTGCGCGGACTCCTTCATCACGTCACCGAGTTGGCCGGTCAACGTCAGCCCCGGCTCGCCCTCCATGCTGGTCGCCTCGATGAAGAGCACGTCCCCACCGGCGCCCGTGACGGCCAGGCCGGTGGCCACGCCGGGCACTGCGGTGCGCTCGGCCGACTCCGGGGTGAACTTCGGCCGACCCAGGTAACCGGTGAGGTTGTCGGTGCCCACGCGGGCCGGCGTCGGGTCCGTCGCCAGCGTCACCGCCACCTTGCGCAGGATCTTGGCGAGGGCCCGCTCGAGCTGCCGGACGCCGGCCTCCCGGGTGTACTCCCCCGCGATCAGCGCGATCGCCTCGTCGGCGACGCTGACCTCGTCGACTGTCAGCCCGGCCCGCTCCCGCTGCCGGGGCAGCAGGTGGTCGCGGGCGATGGCGACCTTCTCGTCCTCGGTGTACCCGTCCAGGGTGACCAGCTCCATCCGGTCCAGCAGGGGGCCGGGGATGGACTCCACCACGTTGGCGGTGGCCAGGAAGAGCACGTCGGACAGGTCGAGGTCGACCTCCAGGTAGTGATCCCGGAAGGTGTGGTTCTGCGCCGGGTCGAGCACCTCCAGCAGGGCGGCGGCCGGGTCACCGGCGTAGCCGGCGGCCAGCTTGTCCACCTCGTCGAGGAGCACTACCGGGTTCATCGAACCGGCCTCGCGCAGCGCGCGGACGATCCGACCGGGCAGCGCCCCCACGTAGGTGCGCCGGTGCCCGCGGATCTCCGCCTCGTCGCGGACACCGCCGAGCGAGACTCGGACGAAGTTACGCCCGAGCGCCCGCGCCACGGACTCGCCGAGGCTGGTCTTACCCACTCCGGGAGGACCGGCGAGGGCGAGCACCGCACCGGAGCCGCGACCGCCGACCACACCGAGGTTGCGCTCGGCGCGCCGGTTGCGCACCGCCAGGTATTCCAGGATGCGGTCCTTGACGTCGGCCAGGCCGGCGTGGTCGGCGTCGAGCACCGCCCGGGCCGCGGCCAGGTCGGTGTTGTCCTCGGTACGCGTGCCCCACGGCATCTCGAGCACGGTGTCCAGCCAGGTTCGGATCCAGCCCGCCTCCGGGGAGGCGTCGCTGGCCCGCTCCAGCTTGCCGACCTCGCGCATGGCCGCCTCGCGTACCTTCTCCGGCAGCTCGGCGGACTCGACGCGGGACCGGTAGTCGGCGGAGCCGTCCGGCTCGTCCTCGCCCAGTTCCTTGCGGATCGCGGCGAGCTGCTGGCGCAGCAGGAACTCGCGCTGGGACTTCTCCAGCCCCTCCCGGACGTCACTGTTGATCTGCTCGGTGACCTCCTGCTCGGCCAGGTAGTCCTTCACCCAGCCGACAAGCAGCTCCAGCCGGGCGGTGACGTCCGGCGCGGCGAGCAGCTCGGTCTTCTGCTCCAGCGTCAGCCAGGGCGCGTAACCGGCCGAGTCGGCCAGCTCGGAGAGGTCGGTCATCCGCTCCACCGCGTCGATGACCTGCCAGGCGCCCCGCTGCTGGAGCACGGAGGTCACCAGGGCGCGGTACTCGCGGGCGAGTTCCCGGGCCCGACCGGCGTGGGCGGGTTCGTCGAGTTCGGTCGCCTCGACCCAGAGGGCAGCGCCGGGGCCGGGCACGCCGGAGCCGATCCGGGCCCGGGACAGGCCACGGATCACGGCGGCGGGCTCGCCCTCGGGCAGCCGGCCGACCTTCTCGATGGTGGCGACCACGCCCACCGGGCCGTACTCGCCGTCGATGCGCGGCACGGCCAGCAGCTTGCGGTCGCCGGTCGCACGCGCCGCGTCGATCGCGGCCTGGGTGGTGGGGTCGAGGGTCACCGGGATGACCATGCCGGGCAGCAGCACGGCGTCGGTCAGGGGAAGTACCGGAAGAGTTGCCATCGAACACCTGCTATCGCGTTGAGTTGAGCGTGTCTCACTCAAGTAACAAAGCGTTCCCCTTGTTCCGGCCTGTGACCCAGACCACTCCTGCGCCCGGTCCGTCGGGTCGCCCGAGACCGGCGGACGACCCGACGAGGCACCTCAGGTGAGCTTGCTCTTCACCGTGTTCACCACCGAGCCGGCCACCCCCGGATTGGTGCCGTAGAGGCGGGGGTCACCCGGAGGCAGCACCGGTTCCGGCGCGTTCGCCCGCGGGTTGTCGTCGTAGCGGAACTCGCCCTTGCCGTCCGGCGAGGGCCCGGACGCCCAGCGCCCCTGGGCGGCGTCGGTGCCCGAGGAGAAACCCAGATAGGTGTAGCCGTACTCCGCGGTGAACTCGCCCGAGTCCGGGAAGGCCTCCGGCACCGGCATCTCCTCCAGCCCGTCCTCCCTGAGCTGCTCGATCGCCGCCAGCCACATGTTCTGGTGCATCGTGTCGCGGGCCAGCAGGAAGCGCAGCATCTGCTTGACGCCCGGATCGTCGGTCATGTGGAACAACCGGGCGACCTGGAGCCGACCCTGCGCCTCGGCGGTGACGTTGAGCTGGAAATCGGCCAACAGATTGCCGCTGGCGGTGATGAACACGCCGTTCCAGGGCACCCCGTTGGAGTCGGTGGGCAGGGCTCCACCACCGCCGTGGATGAAGTGCGCCGGGTTCTCACCGGCGTACGTCGCGGCACCTCCGGGGTCCTCCGCGATCCCCTCGGTCAGCGACAGCGGCGCGTTGTCCAACAGCCGGGTGATCATCGTGACGATCATCTCGACGTGGCCCATCTCCTCCGTGCCGACGTCGAGCAGCAAATCCTTGTACTTGCCGGGCAGCCGGCAGTTCCAACCCTGGAAGAGATACTGGTTGGCGACCGTCATCTCGCCCCACTTGCCGCCCAGCACCTCCTGCAACCGGCGGGCGAACGCCGCGTCCGGGCCGTCCGGTTTGGCCTCGAACTGCAGATCCTTGACGTGGCTGAACATTCAACCTCCTCGGTACCGACAACAGGTAGCGAGGCCGTTCCCACCCCGATGACCCGAGCGGGCCAACCGGTGTCCCGCCCGGGTCAACGCAGCGGTCGTCCCATCGGCAGCACCACCTCCAGCGCCACTCCACGCGGCCGCAGCCGGTGCGCCCGCAACGCTCCCCCGTCCGTCGCGACGAGCTGCCGCGCGATCCACAGACCCAGACCCGACATCCCGACGGCGGGCGCCGGACGTCGCAGCGCGACCAGCAACGCGTCGTCGATGCGACCCTCGTCGGTGACCAGGATGCTCAGGCGGGCGCCGCGCACTGTGGCGTAGAGCCCGACCTGCCCGTCCGGCGGCCCGTGCCGCAACGCGTTCTGCACCAGGTTGACCAGCACCTGTCGGGTGCGTCCGGCCGGCACCGGGCAGGAGGCCGCCCGCCGGGTGGCCCGCGCCCGCCGACGGCCCACCGGCACCAGCGCGGCGGCCTCCCGCAGGATGCCCGACAGCGCGACGGCCGGCTCCGGATGCGCAGTCGGCGTCAGCACTGCGGTGCCGGCGGTCGCGTCGCGCAGCAGACTCTGCAGGTGGGCGGCCTGGTCGCGGGCCAGCTCACTGAGCGCCCGCCGGTCGTCCCCGGTCAGCTCGCGACGCTCGTCGGCCAGCGCGCGGGTCAGCGACGTCAGGGTGCTGATCGGCGTCCGGAACTCGTGGCACAACACCCGCAGCAGCAACTCCGGATCGGCCGCCGCCGGTCGCCGCTCACCCGGTGTCGGCCCATCGGGGCGCAACCCTCGCAGCAGGTCGCGCAAACCGTGCCGTACGCGCATGCACCCGACTCCTCCCGTTCGGTGCGAACCCGCATGATCGGTACCCGCTGGGGAACGGCGCAGACATGCCGGGAGCCTCCACCTTGCGACTCGTCGTCGTGGACGATCACCCCCTTTTCGTCCGCGGCCTGGAGTTGCTGCTCCCGGTCACCACAAACGGCCGCGTCGCTGTGGTCGCCTCGACCGGCGACGCCGCCGCGGCAGCGGCCCTGATCAGCAACTGCCGCCCCGACCTGGCCCTGGTCGACCTGCACATGCCGCCGCCCGGCGGCATCCGGGCGGTGGCCGCCATCCGGCGGACCACCCCACGGGTACGGGTGGTCGCGATGTCCGGTTCCACCGACCCCGGGCCGGCCGTGGAGGCGCTGCGGGCCGGTGCCGAGGGGTTCCTGCCCAAGACCAGCGAAGCGGAGGAACTACTGCCGCCACTGCTGGCGATCCTCGACGGCTGGGCGGTGCTGCCGGCAGAACTGCTGCGCGCCATGCTGCGGTCCACGCGCCCCGCGCCCGTCGACCTGGACGGCGAGGAACAGAGGCTGCTGCGGGCGATCGCCGCCGGCCGCAGCACCGTCGACATCGCCGAAGAACTGCACGTCTCCGAACGGACGGTGAAACGGATGACCGCCACGTTGCTACGCAAGTTGCGGGTCTCGAACCGGGCCGAGGCGGCTGCCGTCGCCGGCCACAGCGGCATCCTCGGGGAATGAAGCTCCGACACCGAACCGATTCACGGTTTTGCTCGGTAACGGAATCGCGACGCGCCGAATGAATGGAAGGCATATTGTTGCGGATTACCGGGGTGGTAGGTCAGACTTTGGACACATCCCGCCGCACACAGGGAGTAATCGGCAATGGCGAGAAAAGTAATCACGGTTCTGACCGACGACCTCGACGGTGGGAAGGCCGACCGGACGGTCGAGTTCAGCCTCGACGGCGTGGCCTACACGATCGATGTCTCCGACGAGAATGCCGGCGTCCTGCGCAAGGCGCTCGATCCGTACATCAATGCGGGTCGGCGGATCGGGCGCGGCCCGGTGGAGAGCGCCCGTTCCGTCCGACGGCCGGGACGACCCACCGGTGCGGGAATGGATCGGGAGCAGAACCGGGCCATCCGGGAATGGGCCGTCAAGAACGGCTACAAGATATCCGAGCGCGGCCGCATCCCGGTTGAGGTCGTCGAGGCGTACAAGAGCCGCTGACGCGACTCGACGGGGCCCCGCCGCAAACGGCGGGGCCCCGTCGTCTGTCCGGGCACCCGTTGCGATGCGGCGGCCGGCCACCCCGGGTTGTCGCCCCGGGTGGCCGGCCGCCGTTGGTACGTCAGGTCAGTTGACGTCGATGCGCACCGAGTCGAAGGCGGGGGTCTGGTTGGCCCGCTCCATCATCGGCAGGCGGTGCGAGCCGTCACCGGCCCAGACCGAGCACTGGGCGGTGCCGGACTCCGGCAGGCCCGGAATCTGGATCGTCACCTCGTCGGGCTGGGCGCCGCCGCGGCCGTCCTCCGTCGCGACGAAGAACGCGGGCACCTCCTGCGGCTCCGGCGGAGCGGTCAGGCTGTCCAGCATCCGGCAGGCGGTGTGGAAGTGACCGCGGACCAGGCCCTGGTCGTTGAGGAGCGAGCTCTCCACGTAGTAGCCACCCTGACCGGCGGCCAGGAAGCGGTCCCGGACCAGGTTGCGGGTGCTGACCCGCAGGGTGAAGGGCTGGTTCTGCCCGACCTGCTCGGGGAACTGGGTGATCAGCAGCGACGGGTTGTTGGCCGCCGCGCCGACCTCACCGAACTCGGTGCTCACGCAGCGGTTGCCGTTCTGGAAACCGTCGTGCGGCTGGAGCCGGCTCTCCTCGCAGTCGTTGGCGAGCACGCCGAGCCCGGCGCCGGGCGCGGTGCCGCCGCCGTTGTTGCCACCGCCGTTGTTGCCGCCACCGGGGGTGGTGGTCGGCGTGCTGCCGCCGCCGTTGTTGCCGCCCGTGCCGCCGGTGGGCTGCACCTGGCACTCGGCGAGCTGCGCGAGGCCCTGCGGCCGGGGTCCGGCCCGGTCGATGGCGGTCGTGATCCGGTCCAGCACGGCGCGGCGCTTGCCGGCCAACGGCTGGAGGATCGCGTTGCGGATGAACGCCTCACCCTTGTTGCCCTCGGCGGCGAGGCGGCGGTCCGCCTCGGCGATCTGGGTCTGCAACTGGGCGAGGTTGCGGTCCACCTCGGCCCGCGCCCGGTCCGGCACCTGCGGCAGTTTGGCGGCCACGTCCGGACAGGCGATCGCCGTGCCGGTGCCCACCGTGCCGTCCTTGCCGTCCTCGCACTCGGGGACCGACTGCTGTCCGTCACCCCAGTGATTACGCACCCACCGACCGTTCTGCCAGGTCCGGCTGGTCGAACCGCCACCGGTCGGCGCGGTCGCGCCCGGGCTCGGCTCCACGCACTGCCCGGAAGCCGGACGTGGCTTATTTGTCCGCCGGTCCTGGGCCGACGAAATCTGAGTCACGGCGACAACTCCGCCGAAGACCGCGAGCGTGCCGACAACTGCCAGCAGACGCTTGCTCCGCGCGTTGCCGGAAGGCCGGCGCGCCCGAGTGGACCTGCGCATCGAATTGCTCTCCTTCTCGATCCGGTAGTGGATTTCTGCCCTCGGCGGACCGACGGATGTGAGGTGGCACGCCGCGGTGGCGACCCACCGTGACCTACCCGGTAATGCGTCGATGGCCGACGATGCCCTTTCCGCACCGTCTCCCGCGCCCGGTGGACGCGGATGGGGAGATCCTGTTCATTCGCGCAGGAGTACGGGGCGGCGGCCGGGAAGGTTCAACAGACGCACAGGAAATTGCCGCGACCCGACACGGAGCCGGTGCGGAGCAGGGATCAGCAGGTGAGACGGGCGCTGGTCAGTCGGCGCAGAGGTGGTCGAAGGCGAACCCGCCGACCAGTTCGTGGCGGCGCTGGCTCAGCGCGGCGATCTGCGCGGTCCACTCGGCACGCGGCAGCAGGTCGGCGCCGACGTTGTCCCGCAGTCGTTCCCCCACGGCGACGGCGGCGAGATCCTCCGCCAGCCGGGCCGCGTCGATGCCGCAGGAGAAACGGTGTTCGGTCACCGCGACCTGCTCGATGAGGCACGCGTCGGGGCGTACCTGCACCCAGCTCCACCCCTGTGCCGGCCCGTCCACCCAGCGCACGTGCAGGCCCCGCACGATCGGGTCGGCCACCTGCCCGGCCACGTACGCCTCGACCGCAGCCGCGCGGGTCAGCGCGCCGAGGTCGTTGACCGGCCCGGTACGCCCGTCCGGCAGCCGGCCCAGGATGTCCCGGAAGCCCACCGGCTGCGGTTCGGTCCCGGCGTCGGTGGCCCCGCCCGCGGCGTAGGCGCGCGCGTCGATCACGTACTCGACCAGGCGCCGGCCGTGCTCGGCGGCGCTCAACGTGGGCGACCCGATCCGCAGAACCGGTAGACCGACGGCCGCGCTCACGGCGTCCGTGAGTCGCTGTACGCGCTGCTCCGCCGAGCCGGGTGGCGGCACCGGGCCGATCTGCACGGCGACGACCGGACGGCCGGTGTCGGCGGTGTAGACAACGAAATCGAAGCTGGCACGGCTCGCCGAGGTCCACTGGCTGCCGGTCACGCCGGGTGGGCGGCCCTGGACCAGATCAGTGAGCCGTCGTGCCGCCAGGACCCGGTGACCAGCGCGGCTGAGCAGCGCGTCGAGCCCCGTCCCGGCGGGCATCGCCCGCAGCCCACCGCGGTCGTCGCTCCCGATGCTCGTCATCTGTGTGATCCATCCGCCGGTCGGTCGAGCCGGGCCGAGTCTAGGTGGTCGATCATGGGCCACCGAGTTCAGATGTGACGCGGATCACAGCTGCGCCGACGTTCCAGGGATGGCCCCCGGGTGTATCCAGCCACCGCCGGTACCGGACCGGCCCGGAGGTGACCATGTCGCGACAGCAGTTCGGCTTCCTCGCCGGGTTCCTCGCCGTGGCGGTCTGGGCGCTCGCCGGCGTCGGCGTGGCCGCCCTCGCCGTGCTCGCCGGCCTGCTCGGCTGGCTGGTCGTCCGGGTGCTCGACGGCGACCTCGCGGTGACCGGTCTCGGCGACCGCCGCGCCGACGCTCGGCGACGCCGATGACCACCCGCCCGTCCGCGGGGACGAACCCCCGCACCGGGCTGGCCCCCGCGACGACCGGTCCGGAGCGCCGCCCGGGTGACACCGCGGAGGTCGCGCGGATCGCGGTGCGGGCGGCCAGCCTCGTGCCGGGCGTGTCCGTCGTCCGCCCGGCGGCGGTCCGCCTGGATGACCGCTCCGTCGGCCTCGACCTGCACCTGATCACCTGGTACGGGCACAGCGTGCCGACGATCGCCGAGGCCGTCCGGGCGGTGGTCACCGACCGGGTGGCCGCCCAGACCGGCCTCAGCGTGGCGGTGGTGACAGTCACAGTGGACGACCTGCTCGTCCCCGGCGTCGACTCCTCCGGCGTCGGCACCGCCAGGCCGCAGGACGGCTGAGATGCGCACCGTCAACCGGGTCGCCTCGTTGCTGCTGGCCACCGCACTGCTCCTCGGTGGCGCGGCGGCGGCCGTCCAGGCGTTGCTGCTCACCGCGCGTCGACCGACACCGCTTCACACGAGCGGCTGGTTGGACGCGCTGAGCGGCACCCGGTGGCGCGACCCCACCGTCCGGGCGGTGGCCGGCGGGGCCCTCCTACTGGGACTGGCCATTCTCGTAGCCCAGCTGCGCCGCTGGACGCCGGTCCGCCTGCGCGCCGACGAGCGCGACGGCTGGTACCTGCACCGGCGCAGTGTGGAACGGCGGCTCGCTGACGCCGCCAGCGCGGTGCCGGGCGTGCGCCGCGCCCGGGTCCGGGTCCGACGGCGGGGCGGCCAGTGGCGCCCCCGGGTCCGCGCTTCTGGCGACCCGGCGGCCCGAGCGGAGATCGAGTTCGCGGTGCACCAGGAGTTGCGCCACCTCACCGCACCCCGCCCCGCCCGGATCGACGTCCGGCTGCTGCCTCGGCGACGGCCGGCGTGACCAACGCCGGGCACCGACTGCTGTGGACGATCATCGCGCTGCTGCTGGTCGCGGGCGGCGCGGCGGCGCTGACGGCCAGCCTCGGCACGTTGCCCGGCGCCGACCCGGCGGCGGTGCTGCTCAGCGCCGAACTGGTCGACGAGTGGCGCAGGGCCGCGCCGTGGAGCACCCTGGCCGCGGCCGTCGCCGGGGCGCTGGCCGCGCTGGCCGGGCAACGCCTGCTGGCCCGGGAGCTGCGGGGCCCGGACGGCACGCTGCGGGGCACCCTCAGCCACCCCGGCCGCCGGCCGGGCCGGACCCGGCTGGCCACCGACGTTCTCGCCGACGCACTGGTACGCGACCTGACCGGCAACCCCTGGGTACGCCGGGCCCGGGTGGTGCTCACCGGCGCGCCACCGCACCCCGACGTGTGGATCAGGGTGGACCTCACCGCCGACGCGCCGACCGCCGGCGTACGCGAGCACGTTCGCGCCGCGGTCCGCCGATTCGCGGCCACTACCGACTGCCAGCCCGCGCACCTCGACGTGACCGCCCGCATCGAGCCCGGCCACCCCTGACCTCCGGCACCGACCCGAGGGGGATGATCGGGACGGGCGGCGAACGGAGGTACGTGGTGCGGGTGGTGTCGCTGGTGCCGTCACTGACCGAGGCGGTGGCGCTGACAGTGCCGGGCGGGTGCTGCTGAACGTGGAGGAGAACCGCCGGGCCGACGCGGAGGCGCTGCGGTGACGTGCTGCGCCGCCTCGGCGTGGTGAACACCTACGACGAGCACCCCGACCGTTATCCCCGGCCGACCCCCACCGAGCTGCGCGAGCGGGAGCCCGACCTGGTGGTGCTGCCCGACGAGCCGTACCGGTTCACCGCCGACGACGGGCCGGAGGCGTTCCCCGGCGTACCGTGCGCCCTGCTCTGCGGCAGGCACCTCACCTGGTACGGCCCATCGCTGGCAGATGCGCCCGCGCTGCTGGCCGACCAGCTGTCCCGGACGGTGCTGGTCGACTGACCACGACCGCGGCCCGACCGTCGAGACGCGCCGCGGTGGCTCAGCTGGCGGGGCGGCGGCGGGCGGCCAGGATGCTGGCGCCGATGGAGGCCGCCAGGGTCAACACCACCACGGCCAGGGTCAACCAGACCGGCAGCTTGCCCGCCGGCGTCTCGGCGAGAATCAGCTTCAGCCCGGCGAAGGCCAGCAGCAGCGCGAGCCCGTACCGCAGGTAGCCGAAGTGTCGCAGCAGGCCGGCGAGGCAGAAGTAGAGGCTGCGCAACCCCAGGACGGCGAACGCGGTGGCCGTCCAGACCAGGAAGGTGTTGGTGGTGATGGCGAGAATCGCCGCCACCGAGTCGATGGCGAAGACCACGTCGGTGGCCTCGATGGCGACGAGCGCCACCAGCAGCAACGTCGCCACCCGTCGGCCGGCCACCCGGGCGGTGAACCGGTCGCCGTGGTAGCGGGCGTCGGTCGGCGCCAACCGCCGGAACAGCCGGAGCACGACGTTGCGATCGGGGTCGACGTCCGGTTTTCCGCGTACCGCCAGCCGCCAGCCGGTCCAGATCAGGAACGCGCCCAGCACGAACCCGGCCCAGGCGAGCCGGTCCAGCAGCTCGGCACCGGCGAAGATGAACAGCAGCCGGAAGACGAGCGCCCCCACCACACCCCAGAACAGCACCTTGTGCTGGTAGCCCGGCGGCACCTGGAAGTAGCCGAAGAGCAGCGCGAAGACGAACACGTTGTCCACCGAGAGCGCCTTCTCCAACAGGTAGCCGGAGAAGTAGGCGATGGCCGGGTCACCACCGAGGCCCCACCAGACGACGAACCCGAACAGCAGACCCGCGCCGATCCAGACGGCGCTCCACAGCAGCGCCTCGCGGAGCTCGATGACGTGGTTGTCCCGGTGCAGGAGCACGTCCAGGGCGAGCAGCACCGCGATCACCGCGCCGACCGCCGCCCAGGCCCACAGCGGGACCACGACCGTCGCCTCAGCCACCGACGCCCTCCGCATCGACCACCGCGCACCGCCCGTCAATCAGGCCGGCCGGCCCCTTTCCGAGCCTAGGTGAATGCCTGACCCGGCATCGGGCGCTCCACCGAAGTCGGGTCGGGCACCAGTTCGGCGATAGTGCAGTCGCGAGCGGCAACGGTGGCTGAGGCTCGGGATGGGCGCAGCTCCCGCTCAGGCGACCGGCATCACCTGGCCGGGGTCGCAGACCGTGTCGTCGGCGTCGTAGGCGATCGCATTGGTCACCCGCACGACGCCGCTGACCTGCCCCGCGAGCCGACCGGCGAGGTCGACGGCGGAGCGGCGGTCCAGCCGGCCGGCCAGGGACACGTCACCTCCGGATCCGTGGTGAGCGCCGGGGCGGTCATCAGGTCGCCGGCCAGCAGGGCCGCGCTCCTGCCCCCACCTGCCAGGTCCTCATCACGGCCTCCCTCTCCTGGTCCATCTCGGACGCTACGACCCGGCGCCGACGGTCGTCAGGGCCGCCGGACCGGGCCTCAGGGGGTCGAACGTCCCGGGCCGTTGCGGTCTGTCGGCCCTGCCGCCGAGGACGCCGTGGGCGTCCACTGGAGATGCCACCGGGAAGCGCGGTGCGAAGCTGAGAAGGGACGTGGAGACCATGACCGCGACGATCGAGCGAGTCACCGCCGAGAACGCCGCTGCGAGGGCCGGCACCGCTCACGAGCGGGCCGTGCGGTACATCCTGGCCGGCACCCGGCTGGCACTCGGTTGGATCTTCCTCTGGGCCTTCATCGACAAGATGTTCGGCCTCGGGATGGCCACCGAGTCGAAGAACGCCTGGATCAACGGGGGCAGCCCGACCAAGGGATTCCTGACCTTCGGCGTGACCGGCCCGTTCAAGGATCTCTACGCCGGGATCGCCGGTGCCGCCTGGGCGGACTGGCTCTTCATGGTCGGCCTGGCCGGCATCGGTGTCGCGCTGCTGCTCGGCATCGGCATGCGGGTCGCCGCCGTGGCAGGTGGGCTGCTGCTGGTCATGATGTGGACCGCCGTCCTGCCTCCGGAGAACAACCCCTTCATGGACGACCACCTGATCTACGCGGCGGTGCTGGCGGTCCTGGCGCTGGTCAACGCCGGCGACACCTGGGGCCTGGGCCGGGTGTGGGCGGGGCTGCCGATCGTCCGGCGGATGCCCTGGCTGCGGTGAACGCCGCCCGGTGGGCGTCACCAGCACCGGTGACGCCCACCGGGGCGTCGCCTGACCACCCGGGCCGGCAGCGCCACCGGGACCGCCGGTGCGCGACCGGCGGACGGGCCCGCTGAGCAGGTTGCGGGTCCGCCGCACATCGGTGAGGGGTGATCCGGCAGGATCGACGATGACCGGACACATCACCCAACACGGCAGGAGATCCCCGCATGACCCAGGCAGCAGGCGCCCAGTCGGGCAAGCCCGAGGTTGGTCCGATCGAGGGTGCACCGCCGGCCGACCTCGTGATCGAGGACATCACCGTGGGCGACGGCCCGCAGGCCGAGCCGGGCCAACTGGTCAGCGTGCACTACGTTGGCGTGTCGCACTCGACCGGCGGCGAGTTCGACTCGTCGTGGGGCCGGGGCGAGGCGTTCGACTTTCCGCTCGGCGGCGGTCACGTCATCGCCGGCTGGGACCAGGGCGTCGCCGGCATGCGCGTCGGCGGTCGCCGCCGCCTGATCATCCCGCCGCACCTGGGGTACGGCGACCGGGGTGCCGGCGGCGTCATCAAGCCGGGCGAGACGCTGGTCTTCGTCGTCGACCTGCTCGGCGTGAGCTGACCTATTGCCGGGGTCGCCGGCCCACGCCGGCGGCCCCGCGTCCGGGTGCGAGGGTGCGAGCCCACCTCGCCGTCGGGGTCAGGCGGCCAGTTGCAGGTCCGTGGTCACGAACGCCGGGCGACGCGCGGCCTCGATCGGCGAAGTCAGCTCCAGAATCGGCATCACGCGGTGCAGCCCGCTGACGCGCAACACCCGCGCCACCACCGGGCTCGGGTCGACCAGGACCAGCTCGCCACCGCGGGCCCGCACGCGCAGATGCGCGGCGAGCAGCGTGCGAACGCCGGCGGCGGAGAGCAGCCGCAGCCCGGACAAGTCCAGTTGAAGCACCGGGCGGGCCGGTGCGGACCACAGCGCGGACCGGAACGCGGCCACCGTTGCGATGTCGATCTCGCCGGCCACCCGCACGAGGACCATCTGGTCACCCACGCTGACCTGCACGTCCAGCCGGTCGCTGTGCTCTTCCATGCTCAGAAATCTAGCCGCCACCACCGACATTTTCGCCGGTCCACGGAGTGATTCCGGGTACGTCCAGGGGCATACCCCGAGGTACCCCACCTCCCCCTCGGGGTGGAGTCAGGGGCCCGCGCGGCACGCCGGGCGGGCGCGGAACCCGGGAGTCGGCCCGCATTCGGGTGGAGAATAGGTCGATGCTGATCCCCCGGCCCCGGCCGCCCCGGCTGATCCGCCCCGTCCGCGAGCCGGCGACCAGCCCTCCGGCGCTGGCCGGGCCGTGGGCCCCCACCGACCGCCGACTCGACGAGGCCGAGTTGCTGCCCCTCCCCGAAGGCGCCGTCGGCCCCGAGGACGTGCTGGTCGACGCCGCCGGTCGGGTGATCAGCGGCGACGAGGACGGCCGGCTCTGGTGGTGGCCGGTCGACGCGCGGGCCGGCACCCCACCCCACCTGCTGGCCGAGACCGGGGGCCGTCCGCTCGGCATCGAGCTGGACCCGTCCGGTGAGGCACTGGTGGTCTGCGACGCGTACCGCGGGTTGCTGCGGGTCACCCCCGACGGCGCGGTACGCGAACTGACCGGAACGGCACCCCCGGTGCACCTGGCCAACAACGCGACGGTGGCCCGTGACGGCACCATCTACTTCACCGACAGCTCCGACCGGTTCCCGGTCTCACACTGGAAGCGGGACCTGCTGGAGCACCGCCCCAACGGTCGGGTGCTGGCCCATCATCCGGGCAGCGGCCACACCGAGGTGGTGACCGACGGGCTGTACTTTCCCAACGGAATCGCGCTGACCCCGGACGAGTCGGCGCTGATGCTCGTGGAGACCAGCACCCACCGCCTGCTGCGGGTCGAGCTCAGCGGCGGCGTGCGGGTCCTCGCCGACCTGCCCGCGTACCCGGACAATCTCGCCTCGGTGGGTGACGGAACGTACTGGATCGCGCTGCCCAGCCCCCGGGTGCCGATCGCCGAACGGCTGCTGCCCCATCCGCGGCTGCGCCAGATCGCCGCCCTGCTGCCGGACGCGATGCAGCCGCAACCACGCCGCTATGGGCTGGTCGCGCTGGTCGACGACGCGGGAACGGTCCGCCGGACGCTGCACGGTCCGAACGGGCACTACTCGATGATCACCGGGGTACGCCAGCACGGCGACCACCTCTGGCTGGGCAGCCTGACCGGGCCCGGGGTGGCCCGCGTACCCCTGGGGTGACGGGCGGCGACAGGGCCGGTCCGCCGTCGTGGCGGTCCGGCCCTGTCCTGCCGCGGGTGGTGTCTCAGCGGCCGCTGACCGAGGGCGCCGGTGCCGGCGATCCGCCGGCCACCGCGCCCGGGTGCGCCGGGGCGACCGGCGCGGGCTTGAGCCCGGGCGGCACCGGCAGGGCGCTGCCCCGGGCGAACTCGTCCCAGCTCACGTTCCACGCGGTCCAGCCGTTGCCCGGCTGTAGCTCCACCTCGGTGCCCTTGACGGTGACCAGGTCACCCACCTGCGTCACCCCCATCAACCAGTCGGCCGCGGTGGCGGAGACGTTCGCGCAACCGTGCGAGACGTTGGTGCTGCCCTGGTCCCCCTCCGACCAGGGGGCGGAGTGGATGAACTCGCCGCCCCAGGTGTAGCGCTGGGCGTCGTCGACGTCGACCACGTAGCCACCGTTCGGCTCACCACGGGTGTCGAAGGTGACCCGCTCGTGCTTCTCCATGATCACCATCTTGCCGCTGGAACTCGGTGTGCTCGGCTTACCGAGGCTCACCGGGATCCGGCGCACCTGCTTGCCGTCGCGCAGCACGGTCATCTGCTTGGTGGCGTTGTCGATCTCCAGCGAGACCTGCCGTCCGATCTTGGAGGTCGCGGTCCGCTCGGCGTCGCCAACCAGCTTCTTTCCGATCGGCAGACCCTCCAGACCGGCCCGGACACTGATGGTGGTCCCCGGCTTCCAGAAATCGGGTGCCCGGTAATAGACCTGACTTCCATCCTCAAGCCACGACCAGGTACCCGGTTGCGGTGGATTTGTCTTTACGAACAACCGCCGCTGGACATCCGCCCTGGCCTCTTTCGGAATTCCTGGGTCGAACGCCACCGTTACCGGCATGGCCGTGCCGTACGTCCGATTACCGTTGAAATACAGGGTGCTGGTGATCTGCGGCTTGGTCGATTTGGCCATCGTCGTGAACGTGGTGGTGCGGGTGGTGGTGGCGCCGGAGTCACCGGTCGCTGTCACCTCGGCGGTGTAGGTCCGGCGTGGTTGCAGCGGAGCGTTCGGCACCCAGCCGGAGCCGTCCTCGCGCGGCTCGGCGTTTACCTGCTTGCCCTTGTCGTCGGTGAGGCGTACGCCGGTGACCCGTCCGCCCTTGACCACGGTGCCCACCTCGGCGCTGACCGGGACGTCCCGGGCCTTGTCCCCCGGCGTCACGGCGAGTTCCGGTGGGGCGGCGTGCTTCCTGGCCGAGCCGGTCGCCGAACCCCGGTCGGCGGTGCACGCACCCAGGACGAGTGGTGCCGCTGCGATGGTTACCGCCAACAGCGTCATTCGCCGCCTAGACGTCATGTTTCAGTCCCCCCGTTTTCGACTTCCCTCCGCCACATTCTTGCCCGCTTGACGGGACCATTCGCGGCATTCGGAAATAATCGGCCGCGCATTTATCGACGCATTTTCCGACAATGCTCCGCTTGGCTGGAACAGGGGTCCAACCCACCCGTGTCATGCGTTTCGCTCCGCTTGAGCGACCCAGCGTCGACTGTCCGAATGGCGCGGTGGTCACACCTGGGGCCCGGTGCGCCCGTGGTCGACTCGACTTCACGGAAGTCGCGGCATCCCGGTCGCCTGACACCGCGACTTCCGTGAACCCGAGTGGATCATGCGACGAGCCGCGCCGGGCCGGGTGCGCCGGGCCGCCGGACGGATCGCGCGGCGTGGTGGCACGGGAAGTAGAAGGTCAGGCCGGGTGGCGCACCTCGTGGGCGGACTTTTGTCAGTTGAAGCGAAACTTCCGGCGAACGCGACAAAGCTTTGCCTTCGTCCGGGGGCAAGGGTAAGGTCTCGATCTAGATAGAGGGTTGCCCATTCGTCGATCAACTTGCCGCCACCTCTGCCGGGTCGCCGCGTTCCGCTCCCGATGGGTCCGGGCCGCACCCGCGCCGTCCCTCACCGTCCAGCCGGAGCCCGCCTCCGGCCGGTTCGGCGCGCCCGGCGGACGGCAGTCAGGTCGACCGCCGCCGACGGCGTACCAGCCGTCAGGAAGGGACCACCACCATGGATCAACAACTCAACCGACCGGGGCCGACACCGGCGTCCGAGCCGGTCAGCCGGCGTGGAGTGCTGCGCGCCGCGACCGTCTCCGCTGCCGCTGTCGGTGCCGCCGGCCTGCTCGGCGGCCCCGCCGTCGCCGCGCCCGCCGGCCAGGCCCAGGGCCGCCGCCGGGTGCCTGTGGACCGGATCAGCATTCAGCTCTACACGCTGCGTGATCAGCTCGCCGCCGACCTTCCCGGCACCCTGGACGCGCTGCGCCGGATCGGTTACCGGCGAGTCGAGCACGCCGGGTTCGTCGGACGCACCGCCGCGCAGTTCCGGGCCGCGCTCGACGAGGCCGGGCTGCGTTCCACCTCCGGTCACGTCGGCATCCCGCAGCCGTTCGACGCCGCCACCTGGGAGCAGGCCCTCGCCGACGCCAACGTGGTGGGCTGCAAGAAGATCGTCCACCCGTACTTCGGTCGGGACGCGAGCGGTCAGCCGATCCGGGACCCTGCCGTCTACCGGGCCCTGGCCCGGGACCTGAACCGCGCCGGTCGGCTCGCCGAACGCGCCGGGTTGGACTTCGGCTACCACAACCACCAGCTCGAGTTCGTGCCGCTGACCGGCGGCTCGACCGGGTTCGACATCCTCAGCTCGCAGACCGATTCCCGGCTGGTCCACTTCGAGCTCGACCTCTACTGGACCTGGCGTGGCGCCCACGACCCGGTCGACGTGATCCGGGCCAACCGCGGTCGGATCCGCCAGGTGCACGTCAAGGACCTCGACGTCGAGGGTGGTTTCGCCGACCTCGGCGACGGCGTCATCGACTTCGGCCGCATCTTCGCCCAGGAGCGTGAGGCCGGCATCGAGGAGTACATCGTGGAGCGTGACGACGCGGGCACCGCGCCGCGCTCCCCCGCCGACGCCCTGGACACCGCTCGCGTCGGATTCGACTATCTCGCTTCACTTCGGTACTGAAACCACCCCGGGGGACTCACCTGATGAACAGGACCGCATTCGCGTCCGCCCTGCTGTTGGTGACGGCCGGTATGGCCGTACCACAGTCGGCAGCGTCCGCAGCGCCGGCCGCGCCGCCGGACAGCAGCTTCCAGAAAGTGACACTGAACGACTTCCCGGGCGAGCCGATGAGCCTCGCCGTCCTGCCCGACCTGCGGGTGCTGCACACCTCCCGCACCGGTGAGGTCCGCATCCACGACCCGCGCACCGGGCTGAACACCCTCGCCGCCGACATTCCGGTGTACGAGCACGACGAGGAGGGGTTGCAGGGCGTCGCCATCGACCCGAACTTCGCCCAGAACAAGTGGGTGTACCTCTACTACTCGCCGCCGATGGACACTCCGGTGGACGACCCGGCGACCCCCGGCGTCAACGAGGGGGACGCGCCGGAGACCGGCACCGAGGCGGACTGGCAGCGGTTCAAGGGCGCGCTGCGGCTGTCCCGGTTCAAGCTGGACGGGACGAAGCTGAACCTCGCCAGCGAGCAGCAGATCATCGACGTGCCGACCGACCGGGGCATCTGCTGCCACGTCGGCGGCCAGATCGACTTCGACAGCAAGGGCAACCTGTACCTGTCGACCGGTGACGACACCAACCCGTTCGCCTCCGACGGTTACATCCCGATCGACGAGCGGGCCGACCGCAACCCGGCGTACGACGCCCAGCGCACCGCGGCGAACACCAACGACCTGCGCGGCAAGCTGCTGCGGATCAAGGTGAAGGCCGGTGGTGGTTACACGGTGCCGGCCGGCAACCTGTTCAAGCCGGGCACGGCGCAGACCCGTCCGGAGATCTACGCGATGGGGCTGCGTAACGCGTTCCGGTTCGCCGTCGACAGGCGTACCGACGACGTGTACGTCGGCGACTACTCGCCGGACGCCTCCAACCCGGACCCGGAGCGCGGCCCGGCCGGTCACGGCCGGTGGATGCGCGTCGACAAGCCGGCGAACTACGGCTGGCCGTACTGCGTGACGCCGACGATCGCCTACCGCGACTACGACTTCGCCACTGGCGAGTCCGGCGCCAAGTTCAACTGCAAGCGCCCGGTCAACGACTCACCGCACAACACCGGCAAGCGCGTGCTGCCGCCGGTCGAGCAGCCGGAGGTCTGGTACGCGGCCGCCGCCTCGGCCGAGTTCCCGCAGTTGGGCACCGGCGGCATCGCTCCGATGGGCGGTCCGGCCTACGACTACGACGGGACCAGCACGTCGCGTACCCGCTGGCCCGCCTACTACGACGGGGTGCCGCTGTTCTACGAGTGGACCCGTGACTACATCAAGGAGTTCCGCCTGGACGAGGACGGCGACGTCGACGACATCCGTCCGGTGGCGCCGTCGCTGGTGGTGGACAACCCGATGGACATGGAGTTCGGCCCGGACGGCGCGCTCTACGTTCTGGAGTACGGCGACGGTTACTTCGCCGAGAACCCGGACGCCCAGCTGTCCCGGATCGACTTCGTCAGGGGCAACCGGACGCCGATCCCGAAGATCAGCGGCACCCCGACCGTTGGGCAGGCCCCGCTGACCGTCGCGTTCTCCAGCGCCGGCACGACCGACCCGGACGGTGACAAGCTCAGCTACGCGTGGGACTTCAACGCGGACGGTTCGGTGGACAGCACCAACCCGAACGCGAGCTGGACGTTCCCGGAGAACGGCTCGTACACGCCGACGTTGAAGGTCACCGACCGCACCGGACGGTCCGCCTCGGCGTCCCTGCCGCTGGTGGTCGGGCCGACCGCGCCGGTCGTCGAGTTCGTCACCCCGGAGGCCGGGCAGCCGTTCCAGTTCGGGCAGACTGTCGCGTACGAGGTGAAGGTCACCGACGACCTGCCGGTGGACTGCTCCCGGGTGAAGGTCACCTATGTGCTCGGGCACGATGAGCACGGGCACCCGCTCTCCACCTCGACTGGTTGCTCCGGCACCATTCCCACCTTCCTCGACGGTGGGCACAGCGGCGCTGACAACCTGACCGCGGTGTTCGTCGCGGAGTACACCGACGCCCCGACCGACCCGGGCGTACCTCCGCAGTCGGCTTCGGCGACCGTGGTGCTGGACCCGACCCCGGTGGCTGGTCTGGCCGGCTAATCAGCTCAACCACGACAGTGGCGGCGGCCGGATCCTTCCGGCCGCCGCCACACGTCGTTCAGCTCCATGCTCTCGCCGGCGGCGTCGCCGGGGCGCCCAGACGGCAGCCAGCGTCCGGTCAACTCCAGTCGCTGTCCACGTGGTTGTCCCGCCATCGTCCGCCCACCGGCGGGGTGTCCAGCCGCATCCCCTCGTCGGCGTTGCCGGCCAGGTCGTTGTCCTCGACCCGGCAGTCCACGCAACTGCCCCGCTCGGTGATCCACAGCCCGTGCGTCTGGGTCGGGTTGTCGTGGTTGTCCCAGACCCGGTTGCCCCTGATGGTGGCCGAGTCGAAGGGCGCGTCGATGGTGATGCCGGCCCGCCGCCCGGGGGCGGGGTCCAGTTCGTACGCGCAGCCCGGCGGTGGCACGTCCCCGCTCCACGCGCTGAACGCGTCAGGGCGGACCGGGGCGAGGGTGAGTTCGTCGCCGCTGTTGGCGGCCACCGTGGCCACGGACCGACCGACCCGCAGGATCTTGCCCCGGTGCCCGTCGTGCGCCCAGTCGGCGGTCCGGTCCACCAGGCTCCGTTCGCTGTAGCGGACGGCCTCGCCCTTACCGCCGGCGGCCTGGGCGTACTGCCTCCCGTTGTTGCGGATTCGGTTGTTGAGCAGCACGGCGTCGGTCATCTGGTGGTCGATGCGGACGGCGTCGAGGCCGTTGCCCCAGAACTCGTTGCTCTCGATCACCACGTCGCGGACGGGGCCCTGGTAACCGCGCCGGAGGTCGCGCGCGTGGTAGCCGTGCTGGCCGTTTCCGCTGATCCGGTTGCCTCGGACGGTGTACGGGCCGGGGCTGTTGCCGATGCTGACCCCGTCCCGCAGGTTGCCGTCGATGACGCAGTCGGTGAGCAGCCCGCCCCGGCCGGCCACGGTCGAGGTGCCCTGCGACGACACGTCGAAGCCGGCCTCCAGGTTGCCGGTCATCGTGCAGGCGGACACGATCAGCCCGTCGGTGCCCCAGTCCGAGATGCCGAAGCGGTTGCCCTGGCTGTGGCAGCCGATGATGCGGTAGCCGCGCGGTGGCTCCCAGTAGTCCTTCTGCAACTCCAGGAAGATCCCGTTGGTGCCGTTGGCCAGGGCGGTGCAGTTGGCGATGGTCAGCCGCTCCTCCGGGCCCCACCCGCCGACGCCGATTCCGATGCCGGCGCCGCCCATCTGCTCGCCGTTGTCGAGCCGGCCACAGCCGACCACCACGACGCCGTCGATCAGGGTGTCCTGGAGGAAGTCGCAGCCCAGCCCGCTGGCGGCGGTGTGGTGGATGTAGAGGTTGCGGAACACGCCCCGCACCACGTACTGGAGGCCGAGGCCCTTGGCCAGGTAGTTGTACTCGGCCATGGCCACGCCGGAGCCGTCGATCTGGAAGTCGGCGAAGGTGCAGTCGGCGATGTGCCGGTCCCGGTCGGCGCCGTGCTGGAGTGTCGTCCAGAAGGCCAGCGGGGTGGGGTCGGCCCGGTTGCCCTCGTTGCTGAGCATGAACCGGGTCGCCGCCGGGCCGGCCCCGATCAGCGACACACCGCTGCGCCACACGGTGCCGGCGTCGCGGATCGAGTAGATGCCCGGCGGGCAGTAGATGACCCGAGCCCGTCCGTCCGAGGCGTACCCGGTGCCGAGGCGGTCCACGAGGGCGGCCAGCGCCGGCTGGTCGTTCGTCGCGCCATCACCGGTGAGCCCGTACTCCAGCGCGTCGCAGTAGAGCGGCGCGCCGGCCGAGGCGGGCCGTCGTACCCGGACCGAGTTCAGCAGCAGCTCGTTCGCCACGGCCACGGCGGGCTCCCTTCGACGCGTTCGGTGCGCTCCGGCGGGGCCGACTTCCCGGTGAGGCCGCCGGGAAACCCCGGCCCGGAGACACCGCCGGGAACCCCTGGCCGGATGACACCGCCGGGAACCCCCGGACGTGCGCCGGCCCCGGCGCCGCAGAGGCAGCGCCGGGGCCGAGGGGTACGCGTCAGACGGCGGCGATCAGCAGCGCCGGTCGCTCCACGCAGTCGGCGACGTGCCGCAGGAAGCCGCCGGCCACCCCGCCGTCGCAGACCCGGTGGTCGAAGGTGAGGCTGAGCTGCGTCACCTTGCGGACGGCGAGCTGCCCGTCGACCACCCACGGCTTGTCCACGATCCGCCCGACCCCGAGCAGGGCCGCCTCGGGGTGGTTGATGATCGGCGTGGAGCCGTCGACGCCGAACACCCCGTAGTTGTTCAGCGTGAAGGTGCCACCGGTCAGCCGGGCCGGGGGCAGGCTGCCGGCCCGCGCGGCGGCCGTGGTCGCCGCCAGTTCGGCGGCCAGCTCGGCGGTGGTGAGCCGCTGGGCGTCGCGCAACACCGGCACCAGCAGACCCCGGTCGGTCTGCGCGGCGATGCCGAGGTGCACCCCGGCGGACTGGACGATGCGCTGGGCCTCAGTGTCGACCCGGGCGTTGAGCTGCGGGAACCGGCGCAGTCCGCTGAGGCAGATCCGGGCCAGCAGGGCCAGGATGCTCACCGGCGCGTCGGGCGTGGCGGCGTTGATCGCGGCACGGGTCTCCAGCAGGCTGGTGGCGTCCACGTCGACCCAGATGGTCACCTCGGGGATCTCCCGCCGGCTGCGGGAGAGCTTGTCGGCGATCACCTTGCGGACGCCGGTCAGCGGGACGATGACGTCCCCGTCTCCGGCCGGAGCCGACCCGGCCTGCGGGTCCGGCACGGCGGCGAGCCGGGCGGCGGGCGCGGTCAGCGCGGCCTGCACGTCGGCGCGGCGGATCACACCCCCGGGTCCGGTGCCCCGCACCGTGTCGAGGTCGACGCCGTGCTCACGGGCCAGCCGCCGCACGATCGGCGAGATGACAAGGGCGGCGGAAGGCGGTGCCGGGTCACCTGACGCGGCAGCCACGCTGGACGCGGCACCGGCAGCCGCGCCGGTGCCGCCGGTCGGGCCGGCGTCGGCCGGTTCGGGGGCCACCGCCAGGCGGGGCCGCCGCCGACGGCGGGTGGCGGTGCCGTGGCCGGTGCCGTACCCGATCAGCACGTTGCCGGATCCGGCCCGCTCCTCCTCGCGGTAGGTGGCGTGCCCGGCGGGTTCGTCGCCGCCGTCCAGCGGCGCGATGGTGATCAACGGCTGGCCGACCGGGCGTACCTCACCGGCCGCGCCGTGCAGGGTGACCACCCGGCCGGCGTACGGGCAGGGCACGTCGACGACGGCCTTGGCGGTCTCCACCTCGACCACGCTCTGGTCGACGGTGACCACGTCACCCACGGCGACCCGCCACTCGACGATCTCGGCCTCGCTCAGCCCCTCACCCAGGTCGGGCAGGAGGAAGACCTGCGTCCGTTCGACGGTGGTCATGCCGCCGCCCAACGCGCGTCCGGCTGGTCGTCCCACTGAAGGCGGGCCACCGCGTCGAGCACCCGGTCCACGCCGGGCAGGTGGGTGTGCTCCAGCATCGGCGCCGGGTACGGGATGTCCAGTCCGGCGACCCGCAGCACCGGGGCGTGCAGCGCGTGGAAGCAGCGCTCCTGCACCCGGGCGGCGATCTCCGCGCCGACGCCCGCGAAGCCCGGCGCCTCCTGGATCACCACGCACCGGCCGGTACGCCGGACCGAGGCGGTGATGGTCTCGTCGTCGAACGGCACGATGGTGCGCACGTCGACGACCTCCAGGTCCCACCCCTCCTCGCGGGCGGCCTCGGCGGCCTCCAGCGCGACCGGCACCGCCGGCCCGTACGCCACCAGTGTGGCGTCGCGTCCGGGCCGGCGCACGACGGCCCGGCCGAAAGGCTCGTTGCGGGTCGGCAGGGACGCCTCGGCGCTGGCGAAGTAGAGCTTCTTGGGCTCCATGAAGACCACCGGGTCGGGGTCCTCGATGGCCTCGCGCAGCAGCGAGTACGCGTCGTCGACTGTCGCCGGGGTGACCACCTTCAGTCCCGGGGTGTGCGCGTAGTACGCCTCTGACGAGTCGCAGTGGTGCTCGACTCCGCCGATCCCGCCCGCGTACGGCACGCGGATGACGATCGGCACGCTCAGCGCGCCGCGGGTGCGGTTGCGCAGCTTCGCCACGTGCGAGGCGATCTGTTCGAACGCCGGGTACGCGAACGCGTCGAACTGCATCTCGACCACCGGCCGCAGGCCGGACATGGCCATGCCGACGGCGAAGCCGACGATGCCGGCCTCGGCGAGGGGGGTGTCGAAGCAGCGGTTCTCGCCGAAACGGGCCTGGAGGCCGTCGGTGATCCGGAAGACGCCGCCCAGCGCGCCGACGTCCTCACCGAAGACGACGACCCGGTCGTCGGCGGCGAGCGCGTCGGCGAGCGCGGTGTTGAGCGCCTTCGCCATGGTGGTGGCCATCAGGCGTCACCCTCCTCGGCGTGGGCGGCGGCCAGTTCGGCGCGGACCTGCTCACGCTGTTCGACCAGTTGCGGGGTGGGCTCGGCGTAGACGTGGTCGAAGAGGCTCAGCGGGTCGACTGTGGGCTGCTCGTTCATCCGGGTCCGCAGGTCCGCCGCGTACGCCTCGGCCTGCTCGGTGATCTCGGCGACCGCCGCGTCGTCGAGCACACCGCGGGCGCGCAGGTAGGTCTCCAGCCGGGCGACCGGGTCCCGGTCCCGCCAGGCGTCGACCTCGGCGCCGTCGCGGTAGCGAGTGGCGTCGTCGGCGTTGGTGTGCGGCTCCATCCGGTAGGTGTGCGCCTCGACCAGGAACGGCCCCTTGCCGGCCCGGGCGTGGGCGACCGCGCGGGTGAGCACGGCGAGCACCGCCACCGGGTCGTTGCCGTCGACCTGCTCGCTGGGTACGCCGTAGCCGACGCCCTTGTAGGCCAGCGACGGCGCGGCGGTCTGCCGCGACAGCGGGACGCTGATGGCGTACTTGTTGTTCTGCACGAAGTAGACCACCGGCGCCTTGAACACGGCGGCGAAGTTGACCCCCTCGTGGAAGTCGCCCTCGCTGGTGGCGCCGTCGCCGATGAAGGCCAGTGCCACCGTGTCGCGACCCTGGTACGCCTCGCCGTGCGCCAGCCCGGCGGCGTGCACGCACTGGGTGGCGAGGGGGGTGCACTGCGGCGCGGTGTGTACCTCGGTCGGGTCGTAGCCGCAGTGCCAGTCGCCGCGCAGCAGGGTGAGCACCTCGACCGGGTCGATGCCTCGGGCAACCAGCGCCATCGACTCGCGGTACGTGGGGAAGACCCAGTCGGTGTCGCGGACGGCGAGGACCGCGCCGACCTGGCACGCCTCCTGGCCCCGCGAGGACGGGTAGACGGCGAGCCGGCCCTGCTTGGTCAGGGCGGTCGCCTGGGTGTCGAAGCGGCGGCCGAGCACCATCCGGCGGTACAGCTCGCGCAGCACCTCGGCGGGTGGTTCGGGGTAGTCGGCACGGGCGGGCAACGGCGTGCCGTTCTCGGCGAGCAGGCGGACCGGCTCGGCGTCTGGCAGCAACGAGCGCGCCGGGTCGGGCGGGGTGACCGTTCGACGGGCGCGCGGGGATGCCCTGCGGACCGCCTGGGGAGTGGTCGTCACGGCGGAACCTCCTGGGACGTGTGGTGAGCCTATGCTTCCGCTTGTGAATGATTGACTCAAGATCGACACAGAAGGCGGGACGGTTGGCATGCGGAGGGCCCAGCAGTGAGCCAGGAGACCGCCGACGAAGCAAGCCGGGGCGCGGGATCGGGACGATCGGCCCGAGCCCTGGACGAGGTCGACCGGCGGATCCTCGACGAGCTGGTCCGCGACGGTCGCACGTCGGTGCGCACCCTCGCCGAACGGATCCACATCTCCCGCACCAACGCGTACGCGCGGGTGGAGCGGTTGCTCCGCGACGGGGTGATCACCGGGTTCCGGGCCCAGGTGGCGCCCGAGGCGGCCGGGCTGGGCACGTCGGCGTACATCGCCCTGACCATCGAGCAGAACACCTGGCGGGAGGTGTCGGCCGAGCTGGCCCGGGTGCGCTACATCGAGCACGCCGCGCTGCTCGGCGGTGACCACGACGTGCTCGCGCTGGTGCGCGCCCCGGACAACGCCGCGCTGCGCGACGTGGTGCTCGGCCGGGTGCAGAGCATTCCCGGGGTGCTGTCCACCCGCACCTGGCTGGTCTTCGAGGAGTTCGACGGGCTCGGCAGCCCCTGGGCGTGAGCGCCGGGCTCAGCGCTCCGGCGGAGCCTCCAGCCCGTCGCGGTCGGCCAGCTCCAGCAGCGATTCCAGCGAGTGCCGGTCACCGTCCAGGCCGGCGTGCGGGTCGCCGCGCTCGGCGAACCGGGACGGCATGCTGAGCACGTCGAAGTCCTCCGGTCGGACCTGGTCCAGCTCCGACCAGTCCAGCGGCGCGGAGACCAACGCGGCCGGCGTCGGCCGGATCGAGTACGCCGAGGTCACCGTGTGGTCCCGGGCCATCTGGTTGTAGTCGACGAAGACCGGCCGGTCCCGTTGTTCGCGCCACCAGGTGGTGGTGACCAGGTCCGGCAACCGGCGCTGCATCTCCCGGCCCAGCGCGAGCACCGCCCGACGGCAGTCACCGAAGCTCCACCGCGGCTCGATCGACAGGTAGACGTGCAGGCCCCGACCGCCGGTGGTCTTCGGATAGGCGGTCATGCCCAGCTCAGCGAGGAACGCCCGCACCTCGTGCGCCACCGGCACCACCTGCTCGAAGCCGACGCCCGGCATCGGGTCCAGGTCGATGCGCAGCTGGTCGGGGCGTTCCACGTCGGCGGCGGTGACCGGCCACGGGTGGAACCGCAGGGTGCCCAGGTTGGCCGCCCAGATGACGACCGCCAACTCGCTCGGCGCGATCTCGTCGGCGCTACGGCCACTGGGGAACGTGATGTGCGCGGTCCGCACCCACTCGGGCGCGCCGGCCGGCAGCCGCTTCTGGTAGAACGCGTCGCCCCTGTTGGTCTGCCGGGTGGCGATCGTCGCGCCCTCGAAGACACCGCGCGGCCAGCGTTCCAGCATGGTCGGCCGGTCCCGCAGCGCCCGCAGGATGCCGTCGCCCACCGCCAGGAAGTAGCGGACCACGTCCAGCTTGGTCAGCCCACGCTCCGGGAAGTACGGCTTGTCGGGGCTGGAGACGCGGACCAACCGCTCCCCCACCCGGATCTCCTCCGCCGCCGTCGCCATCTGCCGAGGGTACGACGCGCAGGCACGCCGTACGGCCATCGAACGGACACCCGTGCGGCGCGCCGGCGGCGGACCTGTGCGGCGACGGCGGGGCCGGCGCACCCGGTCAGGTGATCAGCAGCACGCCCACCACGATCATCGGCAGCCCGACGAAGAGGAAGATGCCGACGCCGGTGAGCACCTGGCCACCGCCGGCCGTCTCCCTCTCCGGCGCGGCGCCGAAGGTGGCGCGCGGGCCGAGCATGCCCATCCGGCTCAGCGTCAGGTCGCCCGTCACGCCGAGGAGCCCGCCCACCACCACCAAGCCGATGCCCAGCCGGTTGGTGTAGGCACCACCGGCGATCGCCACCCAGATCGCTGCCGCGACGGCGACCAGCACGCCGGCCATCACGAATATCAGAAACGCTTCCCGCAGACCTCGCACGACGGTCACTGTCGACACCCCCCCGTTGGCTGTCCGGCACATCGTCCCGCATCAACCCCTCGCGGCGCTGCCCCGGAGGCGGCGGCGACCTGCACGCTCGTCCGGCGGCGTGCGATCGGCATGGCCACGGTTACCGCGGTGGGCACCCGGGTAGGGGGTCGGCATGGCGGAACTGGCGACGCTCTGGATCATCCGGCACGGTGAGAGCACCGCGAACGTGGCGGCGACACACGCCGAGGCGACCGGTGAGGAGCTGATCGGCCTCAGCCACCGCGACGCCGACGTGCCGCTCTCCCCCACCGGGGAGGACCAGGCCCGGGCCACCGGTCGTTGGCTGGCCGGGCTTCCCCCGGACCGTCGGCCCGACGTGGCGGTGGTTTCGCCGTACCTGCGGGCAGTCTCCACCGCCGAGTTGGCACTGCACGGCACCGACATCCCGGTCAGCCGCGACGAGCGGCTGCGCGACCGGGAGCTGGGCATCCTCGACGGACTGACCGGCCACGGGGTACGTCAGCGGTACCCGGACGAGGCCGCGCGCCGGGAACGGCTCGGCAAGTTCTACTACCGGCCGCCGGGCGGAGAGTCCTGGACGGACGTGGCGCTGCGGTTGCGCACGCTCCTGGGCGACCTGCGCCGAGACCACGAGGGCCGGCGTGTTCTGCTCTTCGGCCACGACGCGCTGGTCTTTCTGCTGCGCTACCTGGTGGAGGGGCTGACCGAGACGGAGCTGATGGCGCTGACCCGCCAGCACGTGATCGCCAACTGCTCCATCACCGACTGGTCGGCCGACGCGGAGCACCGGCTGACGCTTGAGGGCTTCAACGAGGTCGGCCACCTGCACCGGCAGGGGGCCCAGCCCACCAGGGAGGACGAGATCCATGCCGAGCCGGTCTGAGGTGAAGGTGATCACCCCGGCGCTGCTGCGGGACTGGGCGCTGCCGGTGCCGGTCGGTGGAAAGGAGAGCCGGGGCACGGTGCTGGTGGTCGGCGGTTCCCGCTTCACGCCGGGCGCGGTGCTGCTCGCCGGGGTGGCCGCGTTGCGCGCCGGCGCCGGGGTGCTCCAGCTCGCCGCCGCCGAGTCCACCGCCGCCGCGCTGAGCATCCAGGTGCCCGAGGCGCTGGTGGTCGGTCTGCCGGAGACCGCCGACGGCGCGGTGGCCGCCGACCGGGACGGCCAGCTCGACGACCTGGTCGCGCAGGCCGACGTGGTGGCGATCGGCCCCGGCCTGAAGGCGATCGACGAGACCAACCGCCTGCTGGGTCTGGTCCTGGCGGCGGCCCGTCCGGACACGTCGCTGGTGCTCGACGCGTACGCCCTCGGTGCCCTCAGCCACGCGCCGGACCTGCTGGTCGGCTCGGGTCGGCCCGTGGTGCTCACCCCCAACGTCACCGAGGCCGGGCATCTGCTCGGGCGGGAGCCGGGCGGCGACCTGGATGCCGAGGCGGCCGAGTTGGCCGCGCGGTACGAGGCGGTCGTGTCGCTGTACGGACACGTGGCCGCGCCGGACGGGCGGGGTTGGCGGGAGGAGAGCGGCGACGCCGGGCTGGGCACGTCCGGCAGCGGGGACGTGCTCGCCGGGTTGCTGGCGGGGCTGCTGTCGCGGGGGGCCGACCCGGCGCAGGCGGCCTGTTGGGGCTCGTTCGCGCACTCGGTGAGCGGCCAGCGGTTGATCCCCCGCTACGGACGGATCGGCTTTCTGGCTCGGGAGTTGCTCGACGAGATCCCCCGCACCCTGGCCATGGTCTGAGTTGGTTTCACCTGTTTCCGCACTCGGCGTCGGGGTACCGGAACCGCACCAGCCCAGATTTTTCAGGAGGTCATACCGGTGTCGACCGATGCCATCGTCCTGCTCAAAGAGGACCACAAGGAAATGCGCCGCCTGTTCAAGGCCTTCCAGGACGCCGAGGAGGGGCCGGCGAGCCAGCGGCAGAAGCTGGTGGACCAGATCCTGGAGGCGCTGACCGTGCACACCTACCTGGAGAACGAGGTGATGTACCCGGAGGTCCGCCGACTGCTGCCCGACCTGGAGGACGACATCCTCGAGTCGTACGAGGAACACCACGTCGCGGATGTGCTCTGCGCCGAGCTGGTCAGCATGGACGCCGACGACGAGCGGTTCAACGCCAAGACGACAGTGCTGATCGAGAACGTCAGCCACCACGTCGAGGAGGAAGAGCAGGAGTGGTTCCCCAAGGTCCGCGACGCGCTGGGCCGAAAGCAGCTCCAGGAGATCGGCGAGAAGATGATCGCGCTGCGCGCGGACGCGCCGCGTACCCCCACAGCGCCGAAGGCGATCAAGAAGGCGCTCGATGCGGTGACGGCCTGAGGCACCCACAGCAGGTCGAAGGGCCCGGCTTTCGCCGGGCCCTTCGTCGTGCACCGCCCGGACAAGCCCACGCCCACACCCACGCCCACGCCCACGCCCACGCCCACGCCCACGCCCACGCCCACGCGATCTTGCAGTTCCTGTTCCTGGTTAGCGAGGTTGAGCACCTTTTGTCGCGACAGAAAGTGCAAGATCGCGGAGGCGGGGCGGGGCGGGGCGGCGGTGGGGTGGGTCAGTTCCCTGATCCTGGCTCGGCCATCCGGCGGTGCTGCTCGGACTTGAGCTTGTCCGGAATGATCTTGCCGGCGGCGGTCTGCACCTTGTTCACCAGGGAGCCGGCGGTGACCGTCTGGTCACCCTTCATCATCGCGGCGAAGCCCTGCTCGGCGACCTTGGCCGGGTCGTCCTTCCTACCCGAACCGACCCGGGTGTCCTCCATCTCGGCCCGCTCGAAGAACGCGGTGTCGGTCGGTCCCGGCAGCAACGCGGTGACCGTGACGCCGGTGTCCTTCAACTCGTTGCGCAGCGCCTCGGCGAACGACTGCACGAACGACTTCGAGGCGTTGTAGACCGCCTGGAACGGCCCCGGCATGGTGGAGGCGATCGACGAGGTGAAGAGGACGCGGCCGGCACCCCGGTCGACCATTGCGGGCAGCAACAGCTTCGCCAGGTGCACCGTCGAACGGACGTTGAGGTCGACGATCTCCAGTTCGTCAGTTAGGTCGGTGCCGCCGACGAAGGCGCCACCGGCACCCCGACCGGCGTTGAGGGCCAGCGCCTGCAACGGGCGACCGGTCGCGGTGACGGCGGCGACCAGCTCCGTCACGCCCTGCTCGCGAGCCAGGTCGACGCGGACCGACCAGACCTGCGGGCCGCCGTCGCGATGCAGCTTCTGGGCCGCCGGCTCGATGCCGTCGTCCTCGGCGGCGATGATCAGGTCGAAGTCGTGCTCGACGAACTGCACCGCCAGTTCGTACCCGATCCCGCTTGAAGCCCCGGTCACCAGGGCGAGTGGTCGGTTCGAGGTGGGTGTGCTCATGTTCTCGACTCCTTCTGTGCGAACCCTGGCCGCGCCCTCGACGGCGCGGTGGTCACCTACCGTGTGCCCCGCGACGCAACGCCCAACCACACCGGCGGGGGTCGCCTCCCGGAGGGCGGACCGAGCGGCCAGGCCCGGGCCGGTAGGATCAGCCCGGGCCGTTACTGGCGCGTGGGGATGGAGAACCATCGGGGAGCGGCCTCGTCACGTGGACGTTTGCCGAGCGCCTGGGCCTTCCCGCACGTCTGTTGGAGGTCGCATGTCCCGCAACGCCGAATCCACCGCATTCCGGAGTGCCCTTGAGGTGATCCGGGCTGTCGAGCCGCGGGTCGCCGACGCCATCGGCGCCGAGCTGACCGACCAGCGGGAGTCGCTCAAGCTGATCGCCAGCGAGAACTACGCCTCCCCGGCGACCCTGCTGGCAATGGGCAACTGGTTCAGCGACAAGTACGCCGAGGGCACCGTCGGCCGCCGCTTCTACGCCGGCTGCCAGAACGTCGACACCGTCGAGGCGCTCGCCGCCGAGCACGCCCGGGAGCTGTTCGGCGCCGCGCACGCGTACGTGCAGCCGCACTCGGGCATCGACGCCAACCTGGTCGCCTTCTGGGCGGTGCTGGCCGACCGGGTGGAGTCCCCCGCCCTGAAGAAGGCCCAGGTCCGCCAGGTCAACGACCTCACCGAGGCCGACTGGTTCGCGCTGCGCCGCGAGCTGGGCAACCAGCGGATGCTCGGCATGTCGCTGGACGCCGGCGGCCACCTCACCCACGGTTTCCGGCCGAACATCTCCGGCAAGATGTTCGACCAGCGCAGCTACGGCACCGACCCGACGACCGGCCTGATCGACTACGACCGGGTGGCCGAGGCCGCCCGCGAGTTCAAGCCGCTGATCCTGGTCGGCGGCTACTCGGCGTACCCCCGGAAGGTGAACTTCCGGATTCTGCGCGAGATCGCCGACTCGGTCGGCGCCACCTTCATGGTCGACATGGCGCACTTCGCGGGCCTGGTGGCCGGCAAGGTGTTCACCGGCGACTTCGACCCGGTGCCGCACGCGCACATCGTCACCACCACCACGCACAAGTCGTTGCGCGGCCCGCGCGGCGGCATGGTGCTCTGCCAGCCGGAGCTTGCCGACCAGGTGGACCGGGGCTGCCCGATGGTGCTGGGCGGTCCGCTGCCGCACGTGATGGCCGCCAAGGCGGTCGCGCTCGCCGAGGCCCGCCGGCCCGACTTCGCCGACTACGCCCAGCGGATCGTCGACAACGCGCAGGCGCTCGCCGAGGGGCTGCTGCGCCGGGGCGCGACGCTGGTCACCGGCGGCACCGACAACCACCTGGTGCTGATCGACGTGTCCGGCTACGGGCTCACCGGCCGGCAGGCCGAGCAGGCCCTCCTCGACTCGGGCATCGTCACCAACCGCAACTCGGTTCCGCAGGACCCGAACGGCGCCTGGTACACCTCCGGCATCCGGATCGGCACCCCGGCGCTGACCACCCGGGGCCTGGGCACCGCCGAGATGGACCAGACCGCCGAGCTGATCCACACGGTGCTGACCCAGACCACCGCCGCCGCCAACGCCGATGGCACCCCGTCGAAGGCGAAGTACACGCTGGACGCCGGACTGGCCGACAAGGTCGCCGGTCAGGCCACCGACCTGCTGGCCACGTACCCCCTCTACCCGGGCATCGACCTGGCCTGAGCCGCCACTCCCGTCGATCATGGAGTTGTGGTGCCCGATCCGGGCTGGTGCGCGACTTTCGCGCACCAGCACAACTCCACGATCGACGCGGGGGTGCGACCGTCAGACCATGGGGCGCTTCAGGTGGTAGCGGTGGACCTCGGTGCTGCCCTGGACGTTGTTGACGTCCTCGGCGGCGGAGACCAGCTCCCACCCCTCCCGGCCGGCGCGGTTGAGGTGCGCGATGGCGGTGTCGCCGTAGGCGGTGATGTCCTTGCGTGACCCGTCCGGGGCATACCAGACGAACGAGACATGAAAATTGCGGCCCTGTCCCTGATAGCGACGGACGAGCAGGGCGTACTCCCAGGCAACCATGCGGCTTATTATGACCGTCCAACCAGGACGGCGGCACGCGGGTCGTCGCGCATTGCCATCCGATGAACGCGGTGTGTCAACCCGCCCGGCGAGTCAGCTCGTCGGTGACCAGCGCCGCGAGGCGATCCAGCCCGACGTCGATCTGCTCCGGTGTGACAGCGCTGACCGACAACCGCAACGCACGTACCGGCGCGGTGTCGTCGTAGAAGTGCGCCATCGGCGTCCACAGCACCCCGTAGTCGCGCCCCGAGCGGTCCAGCAGCGCGTCGTCGACCGGAAACGGCACCGTCACCACCACGAAGAACCCGCCGGCCGGCACCGTCCACCGCACCGCGGGCCGGTCCGGCTGATCGGGGAAGCGCCGGGTGAGGCCGGCCACCAGGTGGCGCAGATTCCGGGTGTACGCGGACCGCTCCCGGGTGTTCGCGGCCACCAGGCTGCACCCGTGCTCCAGCAGCCGGCCGCCGATCACCGCCTGCGCGATCGGTGACGTGTTCACAGTGACCATGCTCTTGATCATGGCGAGCTGGTCGGCGAGCGGGCCGACCCGGCCGCCCGGGCCGGCCACCCGCTGGTCGGCGACGACGTACCCGACCCGCGCGCCGGGGAGCACTGTCTTGGCGAACGAGCCGAGGTAGACGACCCGCCGGCCGGTGTCCAACGCCTTGAGGGTGGGCGGGCGCGGCCCGTCGTCGCCGTGGAACAGTCCGTACGGGTTGTCCTCCAGCAGCAGCAGATCCTCCTGCGCCGCCAGGTCCAGCAACCGTTGCCGGTGTGCGGTGTCGATGCTGGCCCCGGAGGGGTTGGCGAAGTCCGGCATCAGGTAGCAGGCGCGCGGCCGCAGCCCCGCAACCCGGGCTCGGCGCACCTGGGCGGACAGGTCGGCCAGGTCGACACCGGCCGACCCACCGGCGACCGGCCACACCGGCAGGTCCACCAGCCGGGCCGCCCCGGTCAGGCCGACGTAGGTCGGGGCGACCGCGAGCAGCACATCCGCCGGCCCGGCCCGCAACGCCCGCAGCACCAGGAACATGGCCTCCTGGCAGCCGACGGTCACCACCACGTCCTCCGGGTCGACGGTGATCTGCTCGTCGACGGCGAGGTTGCGGGCGATCAGGTGGTGCACGATGCCCTTGGTCCGGCCGTACTGCAGCAGCAGCCGCCGGGCCTGCTCGGGTGGGTGCCCCAGGTCGTCGACGAGGTGCCGGTGGAAGGTGTCCAGGTGCCGGTGCACCGCCGCGAGGTCGAAGAACTCCTCGTACGGCCGGCCAGCCGCGAGGGACACCGCCGCCGGGTAACGCTCGGACACCTCGTTGAGGAAGTTCATCGAGGTCAGCGCCGGATCGCCCAGCGCGGGGTGCAGGTCGGCGACGGTCAGGTCGACCGGTTCGGCGGCGCTCACCCCTCAACCTGCCCCGAGGGTGCGCAGCTCGCCGGCCGCCACCACGTCGGCGCAGCCGGCCAGGGTGAGCGCATCGGTCAACTCGGCGGCGAGCAGCCCCAACGCGTCCCGGGCCGCCGGTTCCCCACCGGCTGCGAGGGCCCACAGCAGCGGCCGGCCGACCAGCACCCCGGCCGCACCCAACGCCAGCGCCCGCAGCACGTCGGTGCCGCACCGGATGCCGCTGTCCAGCAGCACCTGGCAGCCGTCCCCGACCGCGTCGACGACCTCCGGCAGCATGGTGACGCTCGCCGGTGAGCCGTCCAGTTGCCGCCCGCCGTGGTTGGAGACGACCACCGCGTCCGCGCCGACCCGTACCGCCTCGGTCGCGTCGCGCGGGTCCAGCAGCCCCTTGACCACCAGCGGCAGGTCGACCTGCTCGCGCAGCCACGCCAGGTCGGCCCAGCGCAGCGCCGGCGCGAACGACGCGGCGGTGTGCGCGGCGATCGCGGACACCCCGGGGGCACCGGAGTGCGCCAGCGCGTCGCGACCGTCGGGGAGATTCGCGGCGATCACCTCGGCCGGCAGCCGGAACGCGTTGCGCAGGTCCCGGGGACGTCGGCCGAGCACCGGGACGTCCACGGTGACCACCAGCGCCCGGCAGCCGGCCGCGACGACCCGGTCCAGCAGGTCGCGCACGAGCGCCCGGTCGCGCAGCCAGTAGAGCTGGAACCAGACGTCCGCGCCCGCCCCGGTGACCTGTTCGATGGGGGTGCTGCCCAGCGTGCTGGCCAGGTACGGGATGCCGGCCGCACCGGCCGCCGCCGCCAGGCCCAGCTCCCCGTGCGGATGCACCAACCGCTGGTACGCCATCGGCGCCACCCCGACCGGCATGGCGTATCGGCGGCCGAGCAGGTGGGTGCCGATGTCGACGGTGTCCACCCCGCGCAGCACCCGGGGCAGCACCGCTACCCGGTCCAGCGCGCGACGGTTCGCGGCGAGGGTGACCTCCGACGCGCTGCCGCCGGCCAGGTAGTCCCACACGTCCGGTGGCAGCACGGCCCGGGCCCGCTCGGCGTAGTCGGCGAGCGACACGGCTGGCAGGTCGGCCATCACCGGCTCACCCATCGCCCGACCCCGGGCCTGTCGCCGCCTCGACCGACTCGTCCGCGTCGTCCGGCCGGGACGGCAGCCCGAAGCGCTCCCGGAGGAACGCCGCAGCGCTCCCCTGTGCCCGCCGTCCGTCGGTGAAGGTTCCCGGCATGGCGAAGAAGCCGTGGATCATCCCCGGGTAGTGCTCCAGCCGGGTGGACACCCCGGCGTCGCGCAGCCGCTCGGCGTAGCGCCGCCCTTCGGCGCACAGGGGATCCAGTTCGGCGGTGATCACCAGCGTCGGCGGCAACCCGGACAGGTCGTCGGCGAGCAGCGGGGAGGCCAGCGGATCTCTGGCGTGCGCCGGGTCGGAGAAGTAGTGCGTCCGGTACCAGGCGACCGAACGGCTGTTGAACAACGTCGGGTCGTCGCCCCCGGCCGGTTCGCCGCTCTGGTCGGTGTTCGGGTAGACCAGCAGCTGCGCGGCGAGTGGCGGCCCGTCGCCACGGCTGAGCAGGGTGACAGCGGCGGCCAGGTTTCCGCCGGCGCTGTCCCCACCCACCGCCAGCCGGGTCGGGTCGACGCCCCACTCGTCGGCGTGCCGGGCGATCCACGAGGTGGCGGCGTGGCAGTCGTGCACCGCCGCCGGGAAGGGGTGCTCCGGGGCGAGACGGTAGCCGACGGTGATCACCTGGCAGGGCACGGCGTTGGCAAGGCGTCGGCAGATGCCGTCGGCGGTGTCGATGCTGCCGAGCGTCCAGCCGCCGCCGAAGAAGTACAGCACCGTGGGCAGCGGACCCGATCCGGTCGGCCGGTACACCCGCAGCGGCAGCTCCCCGGCGGGGCCGGGGATCCGCTCGTCGCGTACCTCGGTCACCGGCTCGACCGCGCCGCTGCCGGCGCGGATCGCGGCCAGGTCCGCGGCGCGCGCCTCGGCGAGGGTCTGCGTGTACAGCGGCGGGGTGCCGGCCGCGGCGCGGGCCGCCCGGTACGCCGCGACCTCCGGGTGCAGCGCCATGTCGCTCCTATCCACCGGTGCTGACCAGCAGCTTGTCGATGCCGCGCAGGAACAGGCTGCCGCTGTACGTCGGCGTCTCGGTGACCGTCAGCGCGGGGAACCGGGCGAACAGCCGGGGCAGGGCGAGACGTCCCTCCAACCGGGACACCGCAGCGCCGAGGCAGAAGTGCAGGCCCGCCCCGAAGGCCAGCGACGCCGGGCCGGGGCGGGTCGGGTCGAAGGTGTCCGGGGCCGGGAAGCGGGCCGGGTCCCGGTTGGCCGCCCCGATCATGATCAGCACGTTGTCGTCACTGGCGACCGGCACGCCGTGCAGCACCGTGTCGGCCGGCGCGGCGCGGGCCAGGAAGTGCACCGGGCTGGCCAATCGCAGCACCTCGTCGACGCAGCCCTGCGCCAGCGTGGCGTCGGTGGGCAGCGCCGCGACGGTCTCCGGGTGGGCCAGCAGCAACGGCAGCCCATTGCTGAACATGTAGACGGTGGTGACGAAGCTGGCGTTGAACAGCACGACCAGGTTGCTGATCAACTCGTCCTCGGTCAGCTCCACCTCCCCGGAGTCGAGCGCCTCGACCAACCCGCTGAGCAGGTCGTCCCCGGGCGTCCGGCGGCGATGTGCGAGCAGCTCCCGGTAGAAGGCCCGCAACTCCTGCGCGGCGGTGTTGGCGGCGGCCAGCCGCTGCGGGGTCTTCCCCGCCACGTCCAGGAACTCGTCGATCCACTCCACCCGCTCGCGGTACCACGGCAACTCCCCTGCCGGGATGCCGATGAACTCGGCCATCACCAGGGCCGGGATCGGGTACGCGAAGTCGGCCACGAAGTCGACGACACCCGCCCCGGCGTCCGCCATCCGGTCCAGCAGCTCGTCGACCACCCGCAGGATCACCGGTTCCAGCGCGCCGAGCCGGCGCGGCGTGAAGGTGCGGGAGAAGACGTGCCGCATCCGGGTGTGATCGGGCGGGTTGACGAACATCATCGAGGTCTGGAAGGTCCGCAGGATGTCCTGCTTTTCCCAGCCCGGCGGCGGCTGCTTCGTCCACTCCGGATCGCGCAGCAACCCGTCGACGAGGTCGTAGCCGACGGCGACGGCGGCCACCGTCCGGTGCTCGGCGCGCGCCGGCACCGCGCTGATCGGGCCGAGCCGGTGCAGGTCCGCGTACCACGGATACGGGTCCTGTCTGCCCTCCTCGCTGTACAGGCCGGTGAGTATCTCGTCCACGTCCACTGCCAGCTCCTCCCCCGCCGATGTCGGTGACCGGGGCAGCGGGGATCACCCGCCGCCCCGGCCGTGTCACAGGTCGAGCAGCCGCAGCGGCACGGCGTCTGCCAGTGCCTGGTTGCCGGCGTCGTTCGGATGAATGTGGTCCCCCGAGTCGTACGCGGGCAGCAGTTGGGTGGGCCGCGCCGGGTCGCGCAGCACCCTGTCGAAGTCGAGCAGCCCGTCGAACTCCCGACTGCCGCGCAGGTACGCGTTCACCGCCTGGCGGGTGGCCTCCTTGTGCGGCGTCCACACGCCCGGCGCGCCGTGCCCCTCGTACGGCGTCAGCGTGGCCACCAGGCTGGTCAGCCCGCGCTGCTGAAGCTGCTGGTTGATCTGGCGCAGCGTGCCGATGATCGCCTCTGGTGTGTCGTTCGACATCCAGATGTCGTTGATGCCCAGGTGGGTGACGACAGTACGCACCCCGGTCTGGGCGAACACGTCCTCGTTGAGCCGGGCCGCCGCGTTCGGGCCGAGCTGGTAGTAGCCCGGGTAGTTGCCGTCGCCCGGCTCGGTGCCCTCGTGGTTGAGCCGGTTGCCGGCCAGGCTCAGGTTGAGCACACCCGGGGTGCGCCTGTCCGGCCGGTCGGCGAGCAGCCGGTCGGAGAGCAGGTCGGGCCAGCGCCGGTTGGCGTTGACCGTGCTGCCGTTGCCGTCACCGATGGAGTCGCTGAGCACCACCAGCGCGCCGGGGCTGCCCTTGCGCTGCACGTCGACGCCGGAGAGGAAGAACCAGCAGCAGGTCGGCCGGGTGGTGAACCCGGCGCCCTCGGCCGCCCCGGTCAGATCCCCGGCGCCGATGAAGTTGGCCTGCTGGGACTGCCCGTGGAACGTGGTCGGGCCGGTAGGCGTCGGGAAGTGCACCGTGACCACCAGGTCGCTGTCGTCCGCGACCGGGAAGGCCAACGGGTCGCTGAGCAGTTCGGCGCCCCGGTTCATTGTCGCAGTGGTGGCACCGGTGAAGGTCAGCGGGCGTACCGAGGCCGCGTCGATGTCGGAGAGGTCGTCGGGGGTCGCGGTGTTCGGTCGGGCGACTGTGGCGCGTCCGACAGTGACCGCCTGCTCGCCGTAGACGTTGCTCAGGCGGACCCGCAGCGCCGGGCCGCCCACCGACACGTGCACGATCATCCGGACGCTCTGGTCGTTGAGGCCGGTGTTGGTCAACCCGACCGAATTGCCCCGGGTGACAGCGGTGGCCCAACTGCCCGCCCACTCGGCGCGGTCGGCTCGGCTGGCGGCGGTGCCGGACGGACCGGCGCTGGCGACGACGGCGGGTGCGCCGGCGACCAACAGCGCGGCCGCAGCGGCGATGACAGGCCATCTCTTCGGGGTTGCCGTTGCCATGGAACCTCCATCGTGTGGCAGCCCAGGGCCGTCCGCTGACGGCGCCCGCCTGGACGATGGTCCAGAAACCTAGCCGCCGCCGCTGACGGGCGTCAATCAACCTGATCGACGCCATCAAATGTCCGGCGGGCCGCCCGGACCGCCCGTCGGCACGGTTCCGACCAGCCGTTTCCCGCCTAGGCTTCCAGGCGGCGGCGGTGCGGTCGCCCGAGCGCGCCACCGTCGCGTCGTCACCGGGGGCTGCCCGGCGACCGCCGCTTTCTCGGATGGGGGCTGCCGGATGACTGACGGACCCGGGCACAGCACTACCTACGTGCACAGGGTGTTGGATCTCTTCGCCGAATTCGGCGACCGGGAGGCACTGGTCGGTGGCGATCGGCGACTGACCTACACCGAGGCCGCCGCGCGGGTCCGGGCGATGGCCGCGACGTTGACCCGGCACGGCGTACGGCCCGGGTCGGCGGTGCTGGTGACCGTCGCGAACGCGGTGGAGGGTCCGCTGCTGCAACTCGCCCTGCACCTGCTCGGCTGCCGGACGATGTGGGTCGCCCCGGTGACAGCGCGGCGGGAGGTCGACGAGTTCATCAGGTTGGCCCGCCCGGACGCCCTGGTCTACGACGCCCGGGACCCGGCCGGTCTGGGCCCGGAGCTGGCCGCCGCGCTGCCCGGCACACCGGTCTGCTGTCTGGGCGCGGGTGGCGCCGGCCCCGACCTCACCGCCGACACCGACGTGGCGCAACTGCCGGCGTCCGTGCCGGCGCCCGAGTCGTTCCTGCAGACCAGCGGCACCACCGGAAGCCCCAAGCTGGTGCACCACCGGGAGAGCTTCTACGCCCAGATCCTCGCCCTGGCCGCCGACTTCCGCGCCGCCGGGTTTCCGCTGCTGCGGCACCTGTCGCACTCGCCGATGTGGCTGGCCAGTGGGCAGATCACCACACTGTTCAACCTGTTCACCGGTGGGGTGCTGTTCCTGCGCGACGAGTGGGACCCGGTGGCCTTCGTGGACACCGTGCAACAGGAGCGGATCAACTCCACCTTCGTCACCCCGCCGATGCTCTACGAGGTGTTGGACCACCCGGCGCTTGTCGACGCGGACTTCTCCGCCATGTTCATGTTCAACGTGGGCGCGGGGCCCGCCGCGCCCGCCCGGCTGCGCCAGGCCATCGCGCGGTTCGGTCCGGTGCTGCGCATCGTGTACGGCCTCAGCGAGGCGGTCGTGATCACCGCACTACCCGGGCTGACCGACGATCCGGAGCACCCGGAGCGGTTGCGCTCCTGCGGGCGGCCCTACGGCGACGTCCGCGTCGAGATCCGCGACGACGACGGCGCGGTGCTGCCGACCGGCCGCGACGGCGAGGTGTGGGTGCGGACCCGACTGAGCTTCGCCGGCTACCACGGTCAGCCCGAGCTGACCGCGCAGACGCTCGTCGACGGGTGGGTGCGGACCCGCGACATCGGCCACCTCGACGACGACGGCTACCTCTACCTCGTCGACCGGGCCCACGACATGATCGTCACGCATCGCCGGAACTGGGCGATCTTCTGCCGTCCCATCGAGGACCTGCTGGTCGGGCACCCCCAGGTACGGGCCGCCGCCGTGATCGGCGTGCCTGACGAGACGGTCGGCGAGGTGCCGTACGCGTACGTGGTGCTCGGGCCGGACGCCACGCTCACCGGGGCGGAGCTGATCGAGCTGGTGACCGCCGAGCTCAACAAGATGTGGGCGCCGGCCGCCGTGGAGTTTCTCGACCGGCTACCGGTGAACCGGTCGATGAAGGTGGACAAGCGGGCGCTGCGCGCACGGTACGCGGCCCGCCGGGCGGCGGCGGTCGGGGCGTGACCCCCCGCCGGCAACTGGTGGTCCTGGTCAGCGCCGACCTGATCTCCAACCTGGGCACCCGCATCTCGGTGGTGACCATTCCGTGGCTGGTGCTGGTCACCACCGGCAGCCCCACCAAGATGGGCCTGGTCGCGTTCGCCGAGACCCTGCCGTACCTGCTGTCCAGCGCGTTGGGCACGCCCTGGGCGGACCGGATCGGCCTGCGCCGTACCTCGATCCTCTGTGACGCGGGCAGCGCGGTGGTGATGGTCGTCGTGGCGCTGACGCCGTGGTTGGGCTTCGTCGCGCTGGTGGCGCTCGTCGCGGTGGCCGGCGCGCTGCGCGGCATCGGGGACCGGGTGAAGCACGTGATGTTCCGCCCGGTCGCGGAGGCCGCCGGAGTGCCGCTGATCCGGCTGACCTCCGCCTACGACGGCCTCAGCAGGGTGGTGACGTTGTTCGGCGCCGCAGTGGGCGGCCTGCTGATCGCCGTCTTCGGGGTGACCGAGGCGATCCTCATCGACGCGGCCAGCTTCGCGGTCTGCGCGCTGCTCATCGGCGTCCTGGTCCGCCCGCCGGCCGGCCCGACGCAACCCGCCCAGCCGGAAGGTTACCTGCGCGCCCTGCGGGGTGGCTTCGGTTACCTGGGCCGGGACCGGCCGCTGCTCGGCATGCTCGCCGTCATCTCGGCGCTGAACATGGTGGCCAACGCCAGCGTCGCCGTCTACATCCCGGTCTGGGTCGCCCGGGAACTGCCCGGCCCGAGCGGTCTCGGCCTGGTGCTGGCGGCGTTCTCGGCGGGCGCGCTGCTGGGCAACCTGGTGTTCACCGCGCTCGGACCCCGGCTGCCCCGGCGGCTGACGTTCCTGGTCGGCGCGCTGGTCGCCGGCACGCCCCGGCTGGTGGCGCTGGCGATCAGCGACGAACTGCCGGTGGTGCTCGCGGTGACGTTCCTGTCCGGGATCGGCATCGCGGCGGTCAACCCGCTGCTCGGGGTGGCCCTCTATGAACGGGTGCCGCCGGAATTGCAGACCCGGGTGATCGGCATCGCCGGTTCGTTGGCGTTCGTCGGGTTGCCGGTCGGCGCGCTGCTCGGCGGCTGGTCGGTGGACGCGCTGGGATTCACCCCGGCCCTGCTGACGATGGCGGCGGCCTGCCTGGTGGTCACCGCGTACCCGCTGTTGAGCAGGGCCTCCGGCCCGGAGACACCGGTGCGGCCCACACCCGTCACCACCCGGTAAACCCGTTGCGGGCCCGGCGCGGCTGCCGCAGGCTCGCACTGATGATGATGAACGCGCAGTCGCCGCCAGGCGTCCCAGTGGCAGACGACGCCGTGGCCGACCGGATCGACGTGGCGCTGGTCCGCCGGCTGGTGGCCGAGCAGTTCCCCCGGTGGGCGGATCTACCGATCCGTCCCGTCGCTGTCGACGGCTGGGACAACCGCACGTTCCACCTGGGCGAGGAGATGAGCGTGCGGCTGCCCAGCGGTGCCGGGTACGCCCTCCAGGTCGCCAAGGAGCAGCGTTGGCTGCCGGTGCTCGGGCCACAGTTGCCGGTGCAGGTGCCGACCCCACTCGGTCACGGCCGGCCCGGGGCGGGATACCCGTACCCGTGGTCGGTCTACCGGTGGATCGACGGGCAGACCGCCTACGCCGAGCGGATCGACGACCTGACCCGGTTCGCCACCGACCTCGCCGCCTTCCTGCGCGCCCTGCGCGGCGTGGACGCCACCGACGGTCCGGCGGCCGGCCCGCACAGCGCCTGGCGGGGCGGCCCGCTGTCCACCTACGACGCCGAGACCCGGGCGGCGATCGAGACGCATCGCGACCGGGTGCCGGTCGGCGTCGTCACCGGCATCTGGCAGGCCGCCCTCGACGCCACCTGGACCGGGCCGGCGGTCTGGTTCCACGGCGACGTGGCGGACGGCAACCTGCTGGTCCGCGACGGCCGGCTCGCCGCCGTCATCGACTTCGGCTGCTCCGGAGTGGGCGACCCCGCCTGCGACACGGTGATCGCCTGGACGTTGCTGCACGGTCCCGGCCGGGCCGCCTTCCGCGCCGCGCTCGGTGTCGACGACGCCACCTGGGCCCGCGGACGAGGCTGGGCGCTGTGGAAGGCGCTGATCACCCTGGACAATGAGGACCCGGCCAAGGCCGAGTGGGCCGGGCGGGTGCTCGGCGAACTCCTCGCCGAGCACAGCGCGGCCCGCTGAAAGCCGTGCCGGTTGAGGCCCATCAGCGCCCGGCCGCAGCCGGCGTGGCGTGTTCGGTACGGCAGCGCGGGCAGCGCAGTCGCGTCCCGGCTGTCGTCCGGGGCACCCGGAGCCGCTGGCCGCAGCCGCAGGTCACCACCGGAGCCGACGCGCGTAGGTATTCGTCCCGCTCCCGGCGTGGCCACCGACAGTGGCAGCGGGCGCACCACTTCGGTGGGTAGCTGTGGTAGTGGGCCAGGCCGAACGCGCCCGCGACCATCAGCGCGGCAGGGACCAGCAGGCCGAGCGGCGCGAGCAGCGCGGTCGGCACTGCGCCGACGCCGTCGGTGACCAGCACGGCGACCACGGTGAGCACGACCACCGGCACACCGAGCAGTGTGAACCCGAACCCCCAGGCGAAGGCCAGCACCGACGGCAGGAACATCCACATGCCACCGGGCGCCCACCGGCGGACCCCGTACCCGCCGCAGCGCGGGCAGTTCGGCGAGGCACGGTGCGGCACCGACCGCAGCGCCGTCGGCGCCAGCCACCGAACCAGGAGCTTGAGGATCTCCTCGACCAGCTTCGTGGCGAGGGCCTGAAGGAACGAACCGAGCATGCGGCCACCTCCCGCGCCGATGGATTCTGCGGTCAGCGCACCGCCCATGGTGGGCGCTGGGTGCCACCAGCCCACCCCAGCGCGCCGACGCGGCGTCGTCCACGACGCCAATCCGACAGCGTCCGCGCGTTGTTCGTCGGACGTTCGGCTGCTGGCCGCGCGGGCGTCGGCCGGGGACGGCTAGCGTCGACCGTCGTCACCGGACCTGGAGGCCGCCGCGTATGACGTCGTCACCCACCCGCCGCCGCACCGCCGAGGTCATCGCCGTGCGCCGGATCGGCGACGGCGCGCCGCACAACGCGTTCACCGACCTGATCCGGTACGCCGGGAGCTGGTTCTGCGCCTTCCGGGAGGCAAGCACCCACCTCAGCGACGACGGCGTGATCCGGGTGCTGACGTCGACCGACGGCCGGTCCTGGACCTCCGCGACGGTCATCCGGCAGGCCGACGCCGACCTGCGCGACCCGCGCTTCGTGACACGACCCGACGGGCGGCTGCAACTGCTGGCGGCGGCCGCCACCGGCGCGGCCACCAAGACGTTCCGGACGGTGACCTGGCTCTCCACCGACGGGCATGCCTTTGGCGATCCGACCCCGGTGGGTGAGCCGGACGTCTGGGTGTGGCGGGTGGCCTGGCATGACGACGCGATGTACGGCGTCGGCTACGCCACCCGGGAGCCGCGATTCGCCCGGCTCTACCGCAGCACGGACGGGGTGGACCTGCGGTCCTGGACGCCGACGCTGTTCGAGGACGGGTACCCCAACGAGTCCGGTCTGGTCTTCGCCCCGGACGGCACCGCCCTCTGCCTGCTGCGGCGGGACGCGGGCACCGCGAGCGCGCAGCTCGGCCGGGCTGCGCCGCCGTACCGGGACTGGACCTGGACGGATCTGGGTGTCCGGGTGGGCGGGCCGACGTTGCTCCGCCTGCCCGACGGGCTGCTGCTGGCCGGGGTGCGGCTGCACGACGGCGTGGTCCGCACCGCGATCTGCGTCGTCGACCCGGACCGGGGCGAGCTGACCGAGCTGGTCGCGCTGCCGTCCGGCGGTGACACCAGCTACCCCGGACTGGTCTGGCACGACGACCTGCTGTGGGTGAGCTACTACTCGTCGCACGAGGGGCGGACCTGTGTCTACCTGGCCGAGGTCAGCCTGACCGGCTGAGCCTGGCCCGGCAGCCCGACGGTCGGCTAGCGTGCCGGCATGCCATCGACGCTCACCGAATCGACGGACCCGTACTGTCTGCGCCCCGGGGAGGCCACCGAACTGCTGCGCGGGCACCCGTGGCGGCGGTTCGTGGCGCTCGGTGACAGCGTCGTGGAGGGCATGTGTGAGCCGACACCTGGTTACCCGGACGTGCAGTGGGTCGACCGGGTCGCCGCCGAGCTGACCGCCGTGCGCCCCGGGCTCGCGTACCGGAATCTGGGTCGACGCGGGCTGCGCGCGCACCAGGTGCGGGCCACCCAGCTCGCCCCGGCGCTGGCCTTCGCACCGGACCTGGCGCTGGTCGTCTGCGGCGGCAACGACGCCTTCCACCCGGCGTACGACGCGCAGGCGGTGGACGCCGAGCTGACCGCGATGATCATCGCGCTGCGCGAGGTGGGCGCCGCCGTGATCACAGTGGGCATGTTCGACGTCTCGCACAGCCCGGCGGTGCCCGAGCACCTCCGGCCCGGCCTGGGCGAGCGAATGCGCCGCCTGTCGGCACACACCGCAGGCCTGGCCGAGCGCCTGAACACCGTTCACGTGCACCTCACCGACCACCCGTTGACGGCCGACCCCACCCTCTACAGCACCGACGGCCGCCACGGCAGCGCCCGCAGCGACGCCATAGCGACAGCCCAAACCCTCCGCGCCCTCTCCCCCCACCGCACCCCCAAACCCCCACCGCGTTGATCATGAAGTTATTGCCACGACACGCCGGCGGGGAGGGCAACAACTTCATGATCAACGGGGCGGGGGTGGGGGTGGGGGGTCAGCCGGTGAGGAGGATTCCGGTGAGGAGGACGCCGTGGGCCAGGTTGAGGACTCCGTCGCAGCCGGGGTAGCCGACCCTCGCCAGGCCGCCGGAGGCGTGCCGGCCGAAGAGGTACGGGGCCAGGGAGTACGGGACGTCGGCGGTGACCGTCTCACCGGTCTCGATCTGGACGAAGTCCATCGGCACCCGGTCGGTCGGCAGGTACTCCTGAAGGATCGCGCCCCCCTGCCCGGCGGCGGCCCGTACCCCGTCGGCCCAGTCCGTCGGGCTCAGCTCGGGGCCGAGCAGCACACCGATCCCAGCCGAGCCGTCGGCCGGTTTGACCACCAGCCTCGTCTGCTCGGCGATGGCCCGCTCGAGCACCGCGCCGGTCAACGGCACCGTGTACGGCACGTGCCGGCGGATCAGTGCCTGGTCGTCGACGGGTAGCCCGTCCACGTCCTCCCACAGCCAGGCGAACGTGGTCTTGTTGCCGAGCAGCCAGGCCGCCGCCGACACGAACATCGGTAGGGTGCCGGCGGCGAGGGCCACTGCCACCGCGTCCAGGCCGGCGGTCGGGGTGACCCGGTTGGGCACGAACAGCCGGAACAGCGCGTCGACAGGTGCGCCGTCGACGACCAGGCGGTTGCCGACGTCCACGGTGGCGGTGGCGACCGGGGCGATGACCAGGTCGATGCCGAAGTCCCGGGCCCGTACGGCGAGCGGGCTGAGGATCCGGATGAACGTCTGCGGGTCGTCGAGGCCCGGGTAGTCGCCGTCGAAATCCATCAGCAGCGCCACCCGGGCCCCCTCGGGCAGCCGCAGCTCCTCGCGGATCGCCACGAACCGCTGGTCCAGCAGTGAGGGCGCGGCCCGCACCGGCAGGTCGTCGAGGATGGCGTGCTCCCGGTAGAGGCCCTCGTACCGCTGGATGACGGTGTCGGCGTCGAACCCGCCGCCGAGGCTGCTGTCGATGTTGTACTCGACGAACTTCGGCACCCCGGCGGAGAAGATCACGTCCGGGCGGTACGCGGCCAGCAGCGCCTCGGTCAGCGGCTCGGCCTCGTCCAGCAGCCGGGTCTCCCCCTCCGGTACGCCGAGCAGCCGGCGCAGGTCGCCTGCGGTGCCGGCCCGACGACGGCAGGCGTCGAGGATGAGCTGGGCGAGTCGGTCGCAGACGTCGTTGAGCTGCCGCCAGGCGTCGGCCGTGAGCACCGGGGGTCGGGCCAACCGCCACTGCTTGTTGTAGGTCGCCCGGCCGTGGAAGACCTGCTCCCAGGCCGCCGCCCCACTGGCCACCATGGCCCGGCGGGCCCGCTCCGGCAGGTCGGTCCAGGCCCGGTCAGCCACCGGCCACTGATAGTTCGGGTCGATCATGAGGAGTCCTTCATGGTCAGGTGGATGGCGGTGGCGAGCTGGGCCCGGCCGGGCTGGACGGCCCGGTCCAGTGCCGGGGCGAACGGCAGCACCGCCCCGTCCGGGCGGGTGACCCGGCGCGGCGGGGCGAGCAGCCGGACCCGCTCCACCACGCTCGCGATGATCTCGGCGGCCATCCCGCAGGAACGGTTGCCGTCGTCGAACACGACGAGGCGTCCGGTGCGGGCCACCGACTCGGCGAGACCGTCAATGTCGAACGGGTACAGGGTCCGCGGGTCGAAGACCTCCACCGAGACCTGGTCGGCCACCTCGTCGGCGACGGCGAGCGCGTCGTGCACCAGGTGCCCGATCGCAACAACTGTCACGTCGTCTCCGAAGCGGTGGATCCGGCCTCGGCCCAGCGGCACCGGCGTCAGGTCGTCGACGTCGGCGCGCACGTCCATCGCTCCGGCCGGCGCGAACACCACCACCGGGTCGTCGTGGCGGATCGCGGTGACCAGCAGCCCGTACGCGTCGGCGGGGGTGGCCGGCACGACGGTGACCACGCCGACGTGGGCGAAGAGACTGTACGGGTGGTCGGAGTGCTGCCCGGCCCACCCGGTACGCGAGCCGGAGCCGGGCACCAGGTAGGTGACGGGGACGCTGCACTGCCCGCCGGTCATCAACGGGAACTTGTGCGCGTGGTTGACGATCTGCTCGAAGACCAGGAACAGCAGCGACGGGATCTGGAACTCGATCACCGGCCGCAGCCCGGCCAGCGCCGCCCCGGTGGCGAAGCTGGTGAACGCCTGCTCGGACAGGGGGGTGTCGCGGACCCGTTCGGCGCCGAACCGCTTGGCCAGGCCGGTGGTCACCAGCGACGCCCCGACCTGAACGTCCTCGCCGAGCAGGAACACCGCCTCGTCGCGGGCCAACTCGTCGCCGAGGGCCCGGGTGAGCGCCCGGCGGTACGACAGTCGCGGCACCTCAACCACCTCCGGCGCGGGCGGTCAGGCCGCTGGCGTACAGGTAGGTCAACGCGTCGGCCGGGTCGGGTTCCGGGCTGCTCACTGCGAACCGCACCGCCGCGTCGAGTGTCGCCTCGACCTCGGCGTCCACTGCCGCCCGGTCGGCGTCGGAAAGCCGTGAGCCCTGAATGTCCACCGGGTCCCGGGCCCGACCACGGGTCACCTCGTCGGGCGGGCGGTAGTCGAGGCGTACCGCGTGTTCGAAGGTGTGGTGGACGTCGAAGCGGTAGGTGCGGGCCTCGATCAGCTCGGGGCCGCCGCCGGCGCGCATCCGGTCGACGGCGGCGCGGGCGGCGACGCGTACCGCCTCGGGGTCCTGTCCGTCGACCTGGACGGCCGGGATGTCGAACGCGGCGGCCCGGCCGGCGATGCTGCCGGCCACCGCGCCGGCGACCGGCATGGTCGTGGCGTAGCCGTTGTTCTCGCAGACGAACAGCACCGGCACCCGCCAGAGCGCGGCCAGGTTGAACGCCTCCAGCAGCATCCCCTCGTTGACCGCGCCGTCGCCGAAGAAACTCACCCCGACGGTGTCGCGGCCCTGGCGACGGTGGGCCCAGACCGCGCCCGTGATGATCGCCCCGGATGCGCCGACGATCGCGTTGGCGCCGAGCACGCCGATGCTCAGGTCGGCGGCGTGCATGGAACCGCCCCGACCGGCGTTGAGGCCGGTGACCCGGCCGCACAGCTCGGCGAGCATCCGGGCCGGATCGGCCCCGCGGGCCAGGACGTGGCCGTGCCCGCGGTGGGTGCCGGCCAGCACGTCGTCGGCGTCCAGCGCGGCGCAGACGCCGGCGGCGATCCCCTCCTGACCGAGGTACGGGTGGACGCCGCCGACGATCTGCCCGCCGTGGACCAGCTCCACCGCCCGTTCCTCGAACCGGCGGATCAGCCGGACCGTGCGGTAGAGCCGGACCGGGTCGGCGTCGGTCACGCCGGACTCGTGGTGGCGGCGAGGATGTCGTCCCAGAGCCGGGCCCTGGCCGTGAGGGCGGTGTTGACCGTGTCGGCGCACTCCTGCCACTTGCCGTCGTCGTCGCCGCACAGGTCGGCGAGCATCTGCATGGCCATCGGGGTGTGCTGTTCGCCGTCGACCTCGATGTGCCGTTGCAGGTAGTCGACGAAGGTGTTCAGCCGGTTGCTGACCTCGTTGACGGAGACGACCTGGGTGAACATGTCCGGGATCAGGTCCTCCCGGCCGAACGCGAAGGCCGCCGCCTGACAGTGCACCGGGGTGGACTCGATGATCTGCCAGGTGGTCGCGGCGAACCTCGCCGACGCGGCCGGCACCCCCGCCTCGGCGAGCGCCTCGGTGACCGGCCGGCCGGTGCGCAGCAGGTCCACGAGGGCGTTCACCGCTGTGGTGTCCGCGCCGGCCTCAACCATGCCCTGCACGTACAGCTCGAAGTGGCTGATGTAGCCGCCGCCCAGCTCGTCGCTCTCCTCGACCATCACGATGTCGTTGATGAGGCGACGGCTGCCGGTCGGGCCGGTCGGGATCCATGGCACGGTGACGCAGGTCAGTTGCCGTTGCAGCGACTTCAGCAGGGACATGAAGTCCCAGACCGCGAAGACGTGGTGCTCCATGAAGGTGACAAGTGCCCGGTGGGTGTCGAGGTTGGCGTAGAGCGGGTGCTTGACCACGGCGTCGCGCCGCTCGGTCACCGCCCGCTCCAACCGTTCGATGCCCGGGTGCGTCCTCCCCCAGTCGTACCGTGACATGTCAGCCTCCCTGCTGGGCGCGGTGGCGCCAGATGACCGGGCAGTAGTCGGGGTCCGCGTAGTCCGGCCGCCCGTCGTGGGTGCGGCGGACCAGCACATCGTGGTTGTACGCGGCGAGCGTGCCGTCGGAGAGCGGATACTCCCGCCAGGCGTTGTCGCCGTCCTGCAGGTGCAGCGAGATCGCCTGTCGGGGGCGACCGCTGACGTTGGGGCCGCTGCCGTGGTAGGTGCGGCAGTGGTGGAAGCTCACGTGTCCCTTGGGGATCACCATCGGGATCCTGCGGATCTCCGCGCCGTTGTACGCGGCGTTCTCGGCCAGCATCTCCTCCAGCTGGCTGCGGTCCCGGTCGGCGAAGTGCCGCACCACTGTGTCGTCGGCGCCGATCTCCTTCCACCGGTGCGAACCGTCGACCATCGTGATGGTGCCCATCTCCTCCCCGCAGTCGTGGAAGGGGATGAACGCGGTGAGCATCTTCTCCGACGACGAGGACGCCCAGTAGTGCTTGTCGAAGTGCCAGGGCACGATGTTGCTCGGCTCGCCGGAGATCGGCGGCTTGTAGATCAGCGTGGACTGGAAGACCCGGATCTCGTCGGCCTGGGCGAGCCGGGCGGCGACCGCGCCGAGCAGCGGCTTGCGCAGGATCGCGCCGAGCCCGTCGTGCTCGTGGTGGACGTAGTCGTTGTGCCGCTGCACCGGCCCCTTCGACGGGTCCCAGTAGGCCAATTTCGGTGGGCGTACCGGCAGCCGGCGGTCCCGCTCCCCGTCGTAGTAGCGCTGGGTGGCGGCGGCGAGGGCGTCCACCTCGTCGTCGGTGAACAGCTTCTTCGACAGGTACCAGCCGTGCTCGGCGTAGTGGCGCACGTCCTCGTCGGAGGGCAGCAGCGCCCGCTCCTCGTCGGTGAGCGTGGTCATGCGCCCACCCCCTGCGGGGTGGCTGCCACAGTGGCGAGTTCCCGCTCCTTGGCCTCGTAGAGCGCCTTGATGTTGCCGCTGCCGAAGCCCCGCGCGCCGCGACGCTCGATCAGCTCCAGAAAGAGCGTGCGACGCACGTGCATCGACTCGGCGAAGATCTGCAACAGCTGACCATCGTGGTCGGAGTCGACGAGCACACCCAGCTCGCGCAGCCGGTGCAGCGGGGCGTCGATCCGACCGACCCGCGCCTCCAGGGCGTCGTAGTAGCTGGCCGGGGTGCCGGCGAAGCGCACGCCGCGCCGGCCCAGCGCCTCGACCGCGCCGACGATGTCGTCGGTGCGCAGCCCCAGGTGCTGCACTCCCCCACCGGCGTGCTGGTCGAGGAACGCGTCGATCTGCCCGGGCCGCCGGGTGCGGTCCGGTTCGAGCAGCACCACTGTGACCAGCCCGGACGGGCTCTGCACCACCTTGGAGTTCATTGCCTGCCCGTCGACCTCGATGTGCTCCTCGAAGATCTGCGCGAAGTCGAACAGCGCCTCGAAGTGCCGAACCGTCTCGTCGAGCTGGCCGGGCGGCACGCAGACCGCAAGGTGGTCGATCTCGGCGAGCACCGGCGGGTGGCCGTCCGTCGTGGACGCCGTCGCGGTGATGGCGCCGGGCAGGAACTCACCCCCCTCGCCCCGGCGCTGCACCAGCCGGTGCCGCACGTCGGCGAAGCCGTCCACCTCGGCGATCACCACCTCGACGTCCGCGCCGGTGCGGGTGGTCGGCGGCGTCACACCGGTCGCGCCCCGACCCACCAGCTCGGCGTACGCGGCCGACACGTCGTCGACCTCGACGGCGACGACAGCGATGCCGTCACCGTGGCGTTGCACGTACCGCGCCGCCGGATGATCGGCGCTCAGCCCGGAGGTGAGCAGCAGCCGGATGTCGCCGTGGCAGAGCAGCAGCGAGCGCTGCCCGGCCAGCCCGGTCTCCGGACCACCCTGGCCACAGATCTCGAAGCCGACGGCGGTGCTGAAGTAGAAGGCCGCCTGTCGGGCGTCCCCCACGTAGAGTTCGATGTGGTCGATACCACGGATGTCCATGTCCCCTGAAACCCTTCCCACCCGATTCCCCCTGTTGCCGTCCGGGCACACCCCGCCCGGGATGCCGCCTCGATCACCCCCTCGGCTCGGCGACGCGCGCCAGCAGCAGGCTCACGTTCTGCCCGCCGAACCCGAACGAGTTGGTGACCGCGTACTCCAGGTCGGCCTTGCGGGGAGCGCCACGGATGTGGTCCGCCGGGCAGGCCGGATCCGGATCGTCGAGGTGGTACGTCGGCGGCAGCAGCCCTCGACCGAGCGCCACCGCGGTGGCCGCCGCCTCCAGCACCCCGGACGCGCCGAGCAGGTGACCGGTGAGCGCCTTGGTGGAGCTGACCGGCACACCGCCGACGCCGAAGACGTCGGCCAGGGCGGTGGTCTCCGCGATGTCACCCAGCTTCGTGCCGGTGCCGTGCGCGTTGACGTAACCGACAGCCGCCGCCGGCACACCGGCGCTGCGCAGCGCCCGGCGGATGCACGCCGCAGCGCCAGCGCCGTCCGGGCGGGGGGCGGTCGGGTGGTACGCGTCAGTCGTCGCGCCGTGGCCGGCCACCTCGGCGTACCCGGCGACGCCGCGCGCCGCGGCGTGCTCGGCGCGCTCCAGCACCAGCAGGGCGGCACCCTCGGACAGGACGAAGCCGCTGCGGGAGGTGTCGAACGGCCGACTCGCCCGGCCCGGGTCGGTGCCGGCGCGCGCCAACGCCCGCGCGTTGCCGAAGGTGTCGGCGAAGGTCGGGAAGAGCGGTGCCTCGCTGGCCCCGCAGAGCACCACGTCGACCTCTGCGGTGGCGATGAGCCGCACCCCGTCGGCGACCGCCTGGGCCCCGGAGGCGCAGGCGGTGCCGACCGACGAGCTGTAGCCCCGGATGCCGTGCACGATGGCGATCCGCGCCGCCGGCATGTTCGGCAGGATCCCGGTGAGCAGGTACGGGCTGACCGCCGCCCGACCCCGGGCCGCCCGGGCCAGCACCTGCGACTCCAGGGTGGCCATTCCGCCGACCCCACCGACGATCACACCGATCCGGTCGGGGTCGACGTCGCGGCCCACCTCGATGCCGGCGTCGGTGAGAGCGTCGGCGGCGGCGAGCAGGGCGAGGACGACGGTCCGGTCCAGCACCCGGGTCTCCGGCCCGGACGCGACGGTGCGTGGGTCGATGTCGGGCAGCAGGCCGGCGACGTCCAGCGACGTGCTCGCCGGGTGCCCCTCGGGCGGGCGGGTCAGCCCGGACCGGCCGGTGGTCAACGCGTCGAAGGTCTCCTCGACGCCCCGCCCGACCGGTGTGAACAGACCCATCCCCGTGATCAACGCGGTCACGAGCTGGCCTCGGTGAGGTAGCGCTCGCGTAGGACCACCTTGCGGACCTTGCCGGTCACGGTGACCGGGATGTCGGCGGCGCGCACCGGCACGACCCGGCGCAGCGTGGCGCCGACGTCCGGGCCGAGGGCGGCGCGGACCCGCTCGGTGCGGTCCTCGGCCGCGTCGGCGCCGGCGGCCAACTCCAGCAGCACGTCGGTGACGACCGCGCCGGCCTCGGCGACGATCACCACAGTGCAGTCGGTGACGTCCGGACAGGCGGCGAGGATGCGCTCCTCGGACAACGCGGTGTAGAAGCGCCGCCCGTCGCCGGCGTCGACCGAGTCCACCGCCCGGTCCAGGTGGTAGTAGCGGCCCTCGGCGTCGGCGCGGACCAGGTCGCCGGTGAGGTACCAGCCGCGCTGGCGGAAGCGGTAGGTGGTGACCGAGTCGTTCCAGTAGCCCCGGAACAGCGACGGCGAGTCGATGCCCAGGAAACCCACCTCGCCGACCGGCACCGGTTCCCCGTCGGCGTCGAGCACCGCGACAGTGGCGAACCGGTACGGGCGGCCGATGCAGCGGCCGTACCGGTCGGTGTCGGCGCGGTGGGTGATGTGGAACATTGAGTGCCCCATCTCGCTGGAGCCCAGCCCGTCGATGAAGACCGAGCCGGGCACCTTCGCCACCCCGTCGCGGGTGATGGTGTCGCGCCAACCGACAGCGACCAGGCGGCGGATGTGCGGCTCGTGCGAGGCGTCACCGGTGTTGAACCACAGCCGCACCGAGTCCAGGTCGTACCCGGACAGGTCGAAGCGGGCCAGCTCCGCCCAGGTGACCGAGAAACCGAACACCCCGTCGGGACGCCAGCGTTGGATCGCGTCGAGCACCCGCTCGCCGCCCTGCTCGGAGAGCAGGAACATCTGCGCGCGGTTGCCCAGCGCCTGGTTGACCATCAGCACAGTGGCGGTGTGCGGTGCGGGTAGGGCGTTGAGGATCCGGGTGGTGCCCTGCGCCTGCGGCATGGTGAGCAGGTGTCGGGTGGCCGCGAAGAGGCTGGCGTGCGAGTGCAGTACCGCCTTGGGCACCCCGGTCGTCCCGGAGGTGTGGGTGATCACGATCGGGTCGTCCGGGTGGTGCAGGTAGTGCGCGGGGGCCGTGGCCGGATCACCAGTGCCGGCCCGCGCGGGGGTGCCGAGCAGCGGTACGCCCAGGTCGTGCCCGGCCAGCAGCGCGGTGTGCTCGTCGTCGGCCAGCACAGCGACGCCGCGCAGGCGGCGGATGTACTCGGCGGCGATCTCCGGGCGGAGTTTGCCGTTCATCAGCGCCGGGATCGCGCCGAGCCGGGCCAGCGCCAGGAAGCTGAGCACCATGTCGGCGGCGGCGGTGGCCCAGACGGCGATCGGATCGCGGGGGCGTACCCCCTGTTCGTGCAGCCAGGCGGCGCGGGCGGCGACCCGCTCGTCGAGCCGCCCCAGCGTCAGCGGCGTCTCGGCGGGGTGCCCGTCGACGGCGGTGTCGAAGGTCAGTCCGGGCCCGTCCGGGTCGGCGCCGTGCGCCAGCACCCGGGCCAGGACGTTGCCCGCACCCAGCTCGGTGTCGGCGGCCAGCGCGCCGCGCAGTCCCCGTTTCCTCATTGTCGTGCTCCTCCCCCCAGCAGCACCGCGACCGCCTCGGTCGGCCCGTCGGGTGCCTGTTCGATCAGGATCAGCAACACCTCGTCGGCGTCGCCGTCGTCGCGCAGCAGGTCCGCCTCGGCGACACCGTCGGTGTACGGGTCGCCGGTCGGGCTGAGGCAGACCACCGGGCCGTGCAGGTCCCAGCGGGCCGCGAGGTGCCCGGCGACGCTGTTGGGCACGGACTGGAAGAAGAACAGCGGGCCGAGCCGCCCGCCGGCCTCGACGGTGGCCCGTACGTGCCGGGCGCTGGCGAGATCACCGCTGGCGCTGACCAGCACGATCCCCGTCCGCACCCCGGCGGGCACTCCCGCGGACCCGTACCCCCGCCGCAGACACCGCTCGGCGACGGCCACCACCACCGGCGCGAAGTCCGAGTGCACGAACCCCGGCACCCCCGCCGCCGCGCCCGCGACGTCCCCACCCTCAGGCCAGCAAGCCCGAGCCCTGACCCCCGCCCTGCCCCCCGGCGATGTTGCAGTTCCGGTCGTCGTTTCGGGCGTTTGGTCGGAATCGTCGGGACAGAAAGCGCACGATCGCGGGGAGTCGGGGGCGGTCATTCGAGGCCGACCAGGAGAGCGGTGTTGGCGCCGCCGAAGGCGGCGTTGAGGGTCAGGGCGTGGGTGGCTTCCGTCTTGTGGGGACGGTCCTTGACCACGTTCACGGGGCAGGACTCGTCGGGGGCCAGCCAGCCGGCGTTGACAGGCAGCTCACCGTGGCGCAGCGCGAGCGCGGTGACCACCAGTTCGAGCAACCCGGACGCCTCCAGCGCGTGCCCGTGCACCGATTTCGTGGAGCTGACCGGGACCTGGTCGGCATGCCCACCGAGGGCCCGACGCAGGGCGGCCGCCTCGGCGGCGTCGCTCTGCGCGGTGCCGGTGGCGTTGGCGTTGACGTAGCCGACGGCCTGCGGTGCCAGCCCGGCCCGGCGCAGCGCGCCGCTGACGGCGCGGGCCAGTCCGCTGCCACCGGGCTCCGGCTGGCAGGGATGGAACGCGTCGCCGGCCCGCCCCCAACCGACAACTGTGGCCACCGGATCGACACCGCGTCGTCGGCCGGTGCTCGACTCCAGCACCACCGCGGCCACGCCGTCACCCAGCAGCAACCCCCGGCGGCCGGCGCTGAACGGGCGGACCGCCCCGTCGACAGCGAGGGCGCGACCGGCGTCGAAGAGCGCGAACTGGTCCGACTCCACCAGGTAGCCGGCCGCGACCACCACCCGCTCGACGTCACCGCGGGTGATCCGGGCGGCGGCATCGGCCACCGCCGTGCTCGCCGACACGCAGGCGCTGGTGTAGACCCGGGTGTGACCCGAGAGTCCACATCGGGCGGCGAGCTGTCCGGCGAGCACGGCCGGCGACGGGCCCGGGGCCGGGCCGCCGTGCACGGCGAGCAGCAGGGCGCACCCGGTGCGCTGCGCGCGGTCCAGGCCGGCCGCCCGGCAGGCCGCGTCGACAGCGGCGGCCAACTCGTCGGGGAGGGTAGCGACCTCGGGCAGTGTGGCCGCCACTGTGACCCGGCGGGCGGCGGTGTCGAATCGGCTCACCGCTGCGAACGCCGGCACCCCGGCCAGCACACCGGCGAGCTGCGCGTCGGCGCCCCGACCCAGGGCGCTGACCGCGTGCACACCGGTGAGCTGGGCGACGCGCGCCTCAACCATCTGCGGAGGCGGTCAGCGACGCCCGGAACACCACCAGGGCGTCGTCGACGGTGCGGATGCCGGCCAGCTCGTCGTCGGTGAGGTCGAGCCGGCACTCGTAGCGCTGCTCGACGAGGTGCACCAGCCAGGCAAGCTCCATTGAGCCGATCCGGTCGGACACCTCGGCAGCCGGTTTCGCGCTGAGTTCGGCGAGCATGCTCATCAGGTCAGCTCGCCCCAGATCGGGCTGACCGCTCATCAGGCGTTGTCGCTCGTCGCCTCGGTGACACGATTGGCGACCATTGTGGTGAACTCGCCGACAGTCATCAGGGCCAGCTGCTCCGACTCGTCGTCGGCGAACGTCAGGCCGTACCGGTCCTCGACCCGGACGGACAGGTCAGCCAGGGCGAGTGACTCCAGGTCGACGCCGGACGGGCCGAGCGTGGTGTCGTCGTCGAGCCCCTCGACGTCGTAGTTCATGTCGGCGAGCTGCTCGACGACGAAGGCGCGGACCTCGGCTCTCATGGATACCCTCTCTAGGTGGGTCAGCTGACGGTGTCCGGTCGGGACACCGTCTACGTGTGGGTCGGCCGGGACACCGGCGGTCAGCCGGATCCGTCCGCTGTGCTGGTACGACGGGCGAGTGCCCTGCTGCTCGCTCGCGCGGACACCGCTGTGGTGCTGATGCACGACCGCGAGGGACGGCCGGTCGTCCGCGCCGACGAGGTCGAGGTGGCGGTCAGCGTCAGCCGCACCGCCGGGCTGGTGGTGGTCGCCGCCCGTCGGGCCGGCGCGGTCGGGGTGGACGTGGAGCGGATCCGCCCGCTGCCGGCGCTCGCGCTGGCCCGCCGCTGGTTCCCGCCCGCCGAGCTGGCCTGGTTGGACGATCGGCCCGAGGCCGGCCGGACTGTGGACTTCCTGCGGCTGTGGACCGCCAAGGAGGCGGTCGGCAAGGCGTGCGGGCGGGGGTTGCGCGGCGGCGGGCTTCGCCGGTTGATGCCGCCGCCGGGGCTGCCGTTGCGGCCGGTGCCCGACGCCGAGGTCCTGCGGGTCGGTCACCCGCGGCTGGGCCGGGGCCTCGTTCTGGCGATCGCCGCGCAGGCGAGCGCGCCTGTCGACGTCAAGGTGGTGCAGCGGCCCGGTCACGGGGTGACCGCCGAGCGCAGCACGTCGGTCGAGCGGACCAGCTTGCCGGTGGTGGTACGGGGCAACTGATCGAGCAGGTGCAACGCCCGGGGCCGTTTGTAGCCGGCCAACCGCTCGGCGAGGAGCTTGTCCAGCGACTCCTCAGACAGCGGTCCGTCGGGTTGGACGTACGCGGTGATGCCGTCGTCCCAGACCACCACGGCGGCGGCCACCCCGGTCAGCTCGGCGACGGTGGCCTCCACCTCGGTCAGGTCGACCTTCATCCCGCCGACGGAGACCTGCGAGTCGAGTCGACCGCGCACCGTGACCAGGCCGGTGTCCTCATCGACGGTGCCGGCGTCACGGGTGTGCAGCCAGCCGTCGGACCACCGGGTCGGGTCGCTCAGTCCGACGTACGGCGACGCCGGGCAGGACACCCACAGCTCACCGCCGGACTCGCGGACCTCGATCCCGGGCGCGGGTGCGATCGACGGTCGGTGCGACCCGTACAGGTCGGTGCCGATCACCCCGACCTCGGTCATTCCGTACATGTTGCCCAGCGGCACCCCGTAGCGATCGGTGAACGCCCGGGCGATGGCGGCCGGCACCAGCTCACCACCGGTGGTCATCCGCCGCAGCTGTGGCAGTGGACCAGCCGGGCGGGTGGAGGCGAGCAGTCCGATGTGGAACGGCACACCGAGCACTGTGGCCGGTGTGGTGCCGGAGCTGATCGCGGCCAGCACCGCGTCGCCGCTGAGCCGCTGCGGCGGCACCAGCTCGACCCCGGCGTGCAGCCCGTGGAGCAGGCCACCGACCAGGCCGAGCACGTGCACCATCGAGGGCAGCAGGATGAGCCGCTCGCCGGGCAGCGCCACCCCGTCGATCAGGGTGTAGCGGTGCACCTCGGCGACCAGGTCGGCGGCGGTGCGGCCGATCACCTTGGACGGGCCGGTGGAGCCGGAGCTGAGCTGGATCACGGCGTGGCCGCTGACCGCCGGACGGTCGGCGTACCCTGTGACGCCCTCGGTGACGTCGACGAAGATCTTCAGCGCGCCGCCACCGGTCCGCACCGGAGCGACCACCACCTGCGGGCTCAACCGGGCCAGCGCCCGGTCCACCTCGTGGTCGGTGAGCCGGTGGTCGAGCAGGATCGCCTGCCCCCCGGCGCGCCAGGTGGCCAGCAGGTTCACCACGTACGCCAGCGACGGTGGCAACCGCAGCGCCGCGGCACCACCGGGGCGCAGTCCGGCAGCGGTCAACCGGTGCTGCGCGGCGGTGACCAACCGGTGCAGGGTGGCCCGGTCGACGGGCTCGGGCAGACGGAGACAAACGTCGGTCGGGTGGCCGGCGAAAAGGACATCGTCCACCCATCCGGGGTCGGTCGCCGTAGGATCTTCTGCCATCACTGCCGTTCACCGCCCAGCATGAAAGAGGGCGAATCCGCCCATCACGTACGCTTGTCGGGGTGTTGCGGGGAACCATACGACGGCCGCAGAGCCATTGCTAGATGCGAATGGATGGATCAGAAGCAGCGGCCCGCCGGATTGCCGACAGCCCGTTCGGCGGACAGGATCGAGCGGGTGACTTGGCGGAGCGTCACCGAGGCATGACCCCTCGTACAAGCGTCGCGCGGTACCAGCCGGACGGCCGATGGCGTCGCGGTTAGCGGTGCACCGGCCCGTCGACGGGGGTGGGGTTGGCCGGAGCACCACCGGGGGGCTTTCCGGAGTGATGGCCCCCGGGCCGGCGACCATAGTGGAGCCCATGCGGACTCTTGCGGTGGCAGCGACAATGACATTGCTGGTGGCGACGGCCGCCACCACAACACGCAGTGAGCTTCGGCGTGATGCCGAGGCACTGCGGGCGACCGGTGTGACCGGCGTCCTGACCCGCCTGGAGTCCCGGACCGGGGCGCAGGTTGTCCGCTCGGGCCGGGGAGTTGCGCGCGACCCGTACCTCCGGATCGGGAGTACCACAAAGACGTTCACCGCGGTCGTGGTGCTGCAACTCGTCGGCGAAGGCAGGCTGACGCTGGACGATCAGGTTGACAAGTGGCTGCCGGGTGCGGTGGCCGGTCGGCGGATCTCGGTGCGGCAGCTCTTGCAGCACACCAGCGGACTGTACGACTACTCGTCCGACCTGATCGGGAACTACGCCACGCCCGAGTCCTACCGGCGGGAGCGGGACAGGCCGTACCCGCCGGAGCAGCTCGTGACGATTGCCCTGGGCCACCCGCAGGGCGCCACCACCTGGTCGTACTCGAACACCAACTACGTCCTCGCCGGCATGCTGATCGAGGCGGTCACCGGGCGGAGCTGGGCACACGAAGTGGACGCCCGCATCACGGGGCCGCTGGGCCTGCGGCGCACCCGCACCGGATTCTTGCGCGACCTTCCCGCGCCGCATGCCACGAACTACATGCAGTTCACCCGGGGAGGTCCGCTGGTGGACACGACGACTGCGATCCGCGGGCTGGACAGCGGCGCCGACGGATCGATGACCAGCACGGCGTCCGACCTCAACCGATTCCTGGCCGCCCTGGCCGGAGGCCGCCTGTTGCGACCGGCGCAGCAGGCGCAGATGCGCACGCTGGTCGCGACGGCGGATTCGCCTGCCGGTTCCGGGTACGGGTTGGGCATCTTCTGGATACCGCTGTCCTGTGGCGGTGGCTACTGGCGACACGGCGGCACCGGCTTCGGATACCAGGTGGAGCCGGCGTTCACCGACGACGGGCGTCGGTTAACCGTGTCGATCTTCACCAACACCGGTGACCCCGAACTGGCGGCGACCCGCCAGAACCTGCTCAACGACTTGGTCGATAACGCCTTCTGCTAGGCCGTGTCTGCACAGTCGTAACGACGACCCGCGCCACACCAGGACTCTTCGGGGACGCCGGCTAGCCGGGTTTGATGCTGGCGAGTTGAACGAGCAGCTGAACCAGCCGGTACGCCTCGGCGACGTCGGCGGCGTGGAAGGCGACAGTCCGACCGCCGCCGACGCGGGTCACACCGGGCACCAGAGTTGCGAGGTCGACCATGTACGGGCCGTACAGGTCGACCTCGACGTCCAACGGCCCGGCCATCTTCGCCGGGGGAATCGAGGCGCGCCGGGCGATCGCGTCGGCGGCAGCGTGGCGCAGCCGCTCCCGCGCTTCCTGCGGATGCAGGGCCACCGCGGCGGCCTGCCCCAGGGTCTGCTTGACGGCGACGGTGACCGCGGCGGGCACCAGCTCGCTGAATTCCGCGCAGGCGGTGTCGTCTCCGCTGAGCAGGACGACGGGCGCGTCCAGGTGCCCCGCCATGGCGACGTTGAGGCCGATCTCGCCCAACGACCGGCCGGCCACCCGTACGTCGAGGACGGCGTCACTCATCGTGTGGGCCAGCACGGCGGGCCCGGCACCGGCCCGAGCGTGATAGCCGACGAGCAGGACGGCATCCGTCTGCTCGTCCAGCCCCGCGAGCATGCCCAGCGGGCGGGGTTTGCCCCGCACCAGGTGAGCGCGCCGGTCGAGGTCCTCCGGCAGGATGTTCCGAAACGTGCCGTGCGCGTCGGCGACCCACACCACCGCGTCGGGTTCGGCATCGAGGACCCCGGCGATCACCGCGTTCGCCTCGGCCGTCATCAGCGCCCGGCCGCGCTCGTAGTCGTACCGATCCGGGTTCGTCTCGGCGGGATGCACGATCCCCGAGATGCCTTCCAGGTCCACCGAGATCAATACCTTCATGACCCCAGAACCCTACGCGCTCCTGAAGGACACCGCCCGGGACGAAGCCAAGCCATCGGCCCACCCCACCCCACCCCACCGCGCCGATCTTGCAGTTCCGGTCGTTGCAATGCGGTAAATGCCCTCTATGTCGCGACAGTACGCGCAAGATCGCGGGATGGAAGCCGGCCAGCCCCATGATCGACGGGGGCGGCGGGGGGCGGGGGCGGCGCGGCGGTCAGGGCAGGGCGGGGGTTTGGGCGTGGATGTGGAAGCGCAGCGAACGGGCGTCGGTGAAGCACTCCCGCATCGGGCGGACGAGGTCCCGGTGCTCCGGGCTGCGTTCCCAGTCTTCGAAGTCGGCCAGGCTCGCCCACTCACTGGTGATCAACCACTGCTCCGGGTCGGTCGACGACCGGCACACCTGGTCGACCAGGTGCCCCGGCACACCGTCGGCGACCAGGTGCCGCACCTTCTCGTACGCGGCGAGGAACTGCTCGGTGCGCGGCACCGGCACCCGTACCAGAAAGACCACCCGGGCCCGTTTGTCGCTCATGACGCCTCTCCCCTCATCGGCGCGGCCCCGCGCAGGACAAGCGCGCTGTTGAACCCGTCGAAGCCCCGCGCGCAGATCAGGGCGAGTCGGCTTCGCGGTTGGCGGTGCTCGCGCAGGAAGTCCAGCTCGCAGCCCGCGGCCACCTCGTCCGGTCCCGCCGACGCGGGCAACGTGTCGTGGGCGAAGGCGAGCAGCGCGGTGGCCACGTCCAACGCCGACCCGCCCTGGTACGCCCGACCGGTCAGCGGTTTCTGCGTGGTCACCGGGGGCGGCCGGTCGGCGAACACGGCCCGCAACGCCTCGGCCTCGCTGCGGTCGTAGCGGGACACGCCGAGAGCGTCGGGCAGCACCACGTCGATTCCGGCGGCGGCGACGCCCGCCCGGTCCAGGGCCAACCGCATCGCCCGCGCGTACTGGACCGGGTCGCCGCTGCTCTGCTGCGTGGTGTGCGCGGCGTCGTGGGTGGAGCCCCACCCGCTCACCTCGCCGTAGACCCGGGCGCCCCGGGCCAGGGCGTGCCCCAACTCCTCCACCACGAACACCGCTCCGCCCTCGGCAGGCAGGTAGCCGCTGGCCGTGACGTCGAACGGCCGGTACGCCCGCTCCGGGTCGGCGACGTCACTGAGCAGCCCCGAGCGCAACTGGCAGGCGAGCGCGTACGGGCTCAACGGGCACTCGGTGGCCCCGGCGATCACGACCGGGGTGCCCCTGCGCACCGCGCGGGCGGCGTGCGCCAGGCTGTCCAGCCCGCCGGCCGACTCCGCGACCAGCACCCCGCTCGGACCCTTGAACTGGTGGTGGATGGAGAGCTGCCCGACGCTGGCCGCGTAGAACCAGGCGATCGACTGGTACGCCCCGACCGTCCGCGACGTGCCGCCCCAGAGCCGTTGCAGTTCCCGCTGACCGAACAGGTTGCCCCCGGACGAGCTGGCCAGGGTCACCGCGTAGCCGTACGGGTCGGGGGCCCGGTCGGGCAGGCCGGCGTCGGCCAGCGCCAGCCGGGTGGCGGCGAAGCCGAGGTGCGTCCACCTGTCGGTCTGCACCAACTGTCGACTGTCGGCGTACGAGTCGGCGGTGAAGCCGGGCACCTCCCCGCCGAAGCGGGTCGGATAGCCGGCCGGGTCGAACAACGTGATCGGCCCGGTCCGGCGGGTGCCGGCGAGGACCGTGCGCCAGTGCGCGTCCGCGCCGATGCCGCTCGGTGCGACCACCCCGATGCCGGTCACCACCGCCCGGGCCGTCGCGCCGCCACTGTGCGACACGGCGCTCACGCCGCCACCGCGCCGAGCATCCGACGGAAGACCATCGCCGACTGGAAACCGCCGAACCCGCTGCCCACCGAGAGGGCCACGTCCACCGGGACCTCCCGCGCCTCATTGGGTACGTAGTCCAGGTCGCACTCCGGGTCCCGGGTGCTCCAGTTCGCCGTCGGCGGCACCACACCGAACTCGATGGCAAGGGCGCACGCGGCCATCTCGATCGACCCGATCGCGCCGAGCGAGTGCCCGACCATCGACTTGATCGAACTGACCGGTATCCGGTACGCGGCCTGGCCCAGCGCCCGCTTGAACGCGGCCGTCTCGTGCCTGTCGTTCTGCCGGGTGCCCGAACCGTGCGCGCTGATGTAGGAGACCTGCTCGGGCAGGATCCGGCCCTGCCGGAGCGCGTCGGTGACGGCGAGGCCCATCTCCAGCCCGTCCGGCCGCAGCCCGGTCATGTGGAAGCCGTTGCTGCGGCTGGCGTAGCCGGCCACCTCGCAGTAGATGTGCGCTCCCCGTCGCCGGGCGTGGCCGGCCTCCTCCAGCACCAGCACCGCCCCGCCCTCGGCCAGCACGAACCCGTGCCGGTCGGCGTCGAACGGGCGGGAGGCGTGTGCCGGGTCGTCGTTGTCCGGGCTGGTCGCCTTGATCGCGTCGAACGAGGCGACGGTGACCGGCGAGATCGGCGAGTCGGACGCGCCGGCCAGCATCACGTCCGCCTCACCGTCCACGATCATCTGGTGGGCGTACCCGATGGCGTCGATGCCCGAGGTGCAGCCGGTGGAGACCACCTGCGCCGGGCCGTGCAACCCGTGCCGGCAGGCCACGTCCGCCGCGAGGCTGCTGGGCACCAGAGCCTGATAGAGGTACGGGCCACCGCGCGCCGCGTCCACCAGCCACCGTCGGCCGTGCTCGCTGACTGTGACGTACTCCTGCTCCAACGCCATGGTGCCGCCCACCGCCGTGCCCAGCACCACCCCGGCCCGGTCCCGTTCCGCGTCGGTGAGCACCAACTGGGCGTCGGCCACCGCCTCGGCGGAACAGGCCAGCGCGAACTGCACGTACCGGTCGGCCCGGTGTCGCTCGGCCTCGCTGAGCCCCGCCGCGACCGGGTCGAAGTCGCACTCCGCCGCGATCTGCGACCGGAACGCCGACGGGTCGAAGAAGCTGATCCGCCGGGTGGCGGTCCGCCCCTCGGTGATGGTCTTCCAGAAACGGTCCCGGCTGGCGCCGCCCGGGGCGACCACCCCGATCCCGGTCACCACAGTGCGACGCCCGGTCATCGCGTCACCCCTGTTCGCGACCGCGGGGCTCGCAAACCCGGGGCATTCCTCGCGCTCACGACGTGCCGCCGCGCTGTTCGACCAGTTCGGTGTCGACGTGCCCCAGTTCGGGCCGGGGGGCGAGCGGTCCCAGGTGAAAGACCACCTCGGCCGGTTCGACGCCGGTGTTGCGCAGCCGGTGCCGCACGTTAACCGGTACGAACAGCCCCTCGCCGGCGGCCAGCAGCGTCGGCTGGTCGTCCAGGTCGACGGTGATCGCGCCCCGGACCAGGTACAGGAACTCCTCGCTGTACGGGTGGTAGTGCTCGGCGATCCGCTCCCCCGGATCGAGCGTGGCCACCCCGAGGAAACCCGAGGTGCTGCCGACGGTGCGGGGGCCGAGCAGCACGCGCAGCTCACCGCCGCGCCGGCGGTCGGCGGGTACGTCCCGGGCGGCGATCGGGCGGGTGCTCAGGTCACTCATCGTCGGCCTCCGTCGGTGCGTCGCTGGCGGTCGGGCTGCCCTGGTCGGCGCGCTGCCAGGCGATCCGCTCCACCCGGTCCTTGATCACCGCGAGTTGGATCACGCTGTTGGTGTTGATCCGCTCGGTCATCGCGGCGTTGTCGACAGGCGCCGTCGGCTTCATCGCGAAGTCCTGCGTCCAGGTCATCCGGGTGCCACCGGCCTCCTCGGTGTAGCGCCAGTGGATGCGCATGTACTCGAACGGCCCGGTCTCCACCCGGTGCGCCCGGACCTGCCTGCTCACCGGGTCGGCGGTGCGCTCGCTGACCCAGCTCCAGGACACCCCGTTCTCGTCGGGGTACATGGTGAGGCGGAACCGCACCGTGTGCGCCTCACGGTGCAGGATCTCCACCACGGCGTACTCGGTGAACAGCTCGGTCCAGTTGGCCACGTCGTTGGTGACCTCCCAGACCAGCCCCAGCGGCGCGTCGATGACCACGCTGTTCTCGGTGTGCCCGGGCGGGTCGGCGCGGCGGGCGACCAGGTCGGCCACCGCCGGGATGCTCAACTGTCCGGCCTGCTCGGGGATGGCCACCTGCCAGCGGTCGGCGACGACCGCCGACAGTTCCAGCAGGGCGAGCGAGTCCATGCCCAGCTCCTCGAGCGACGCGGCGGGCGCCCGGGCCGCGGCGTCGGCGTCCAGCCCGCAGTGTGCCACCAGGATGTCGGTGATCTCGGCGGTCATCGGGCGACCATGGGTGACGGTCATCGGGTCCTCCTGTGGGTTGCGTCGGGATCGGCGGCGGGCGCGGTGCGCGGTGCGGGGGTGGCCGTCGGCCCCAGCGCGGGCGCGGCGAGCAGACGGTCGACCAGGCCGGTGGTGTAGCGGCCCTTGCGGAATGCGGCGTCGTCGAGCACCCGCCGGACGAACGGGATGGTGGTGTGCACGCCCGGACCGGCGATGTCGAACTCGTCCAGGGCACGTTCCAGCCGGTTGAGGGCCAACTCCCGGTCGGGCGCCCAGACGATCACCTTGGCGAGCAGCGAGTCGTACCAGGGTCCGACCAGGTAACCGGCGCTGGCGTGGGTGTCCACCCGGGTGAACGGGCCGCCGGGTGGGGTGAACCGCTCCAACCGGCCGGGGGTGGGGGCGAAGCCGCGCCCGGGGTCCTCGGTGTTGACCCGACACTCCACAGCGACGCCGTGCAGGCGGATCTCCTCCTGCCGCCACCGCAGCGGTACGCCGGCGGCGATGTGCAGTTGCTCGTGCACCAGGTCGATCCCGGTGACCATCTCGGTGACGGGATGCTCCACCTGGATCCGACAGTTGATCTCCAGGAAGTGGAACTTCTCCTCGGCGTCGACAAGGAACTCCAGCGTGCCGGCACCGACGAAACCGACCTGGAGCGCACCCCGCAGGGCGGTCTCGGCGATGGTGTCGAGAACGGCGGCGGGCAGCGCCGGCGCGGGCGCCTCCTCGACCAGTTTCTGGTGCCGGCGCTGCACCGAGCAGTCCCGGGTGCCCAGGTGCACCCCGTTGCCGTGGGCGTCACAGAGCACCTGCACCTCGACGTGTCGCGCCTCGGTGAGGTAACGCTCGACGTACACCCGGTCGTCGCCGAAGGCGGCCTGCGCGGCGGCCCGGGTCCGGGTGTACGCCCGGCGCAGCTCGCCCGGTGTGTGCACCACCGTCATCCCCCGGCCCCCGCCGCCGGCGGCAGCCTTCACGATCACCGGGTAGCCGACGGCGTCGGCCACCTCGGCCGCCGCGACGGCGGTTGGCACCGGCGCGACACTGCCCGGCGACAGCGGCAGGCCGGCGCGGCTCATCAGTGCCCGGGCCGAGGACTTGTCGGCCAGCGCGGCCATCACCGCCGGTGGCGGGCCGATGAACGTCAGCCCGTTGTCGGCGCAGATCTCGGCGAAGTCGGCGTCCTCGGAGAGGAAGCCGTAGCCGGGGTGCACGGCCTGCGCCCCCACCTGCCGGGCCGCCTCCACGATGGCGGCGGCGTTGAGGTAGCTGCGCCGACTCGACGCCGGTCCGATCCGGACGGCCTGGTCGGCGAGGCGGACCGCCGCCGAGTCGGCGTCGGCGGCGGAGTAGACCACCGCCGTTCGCACGCCGAGCTCCTTGCAGGCGCGCAGAACCCGCAGTGCGATCTCGCCGCGGTTGGCGATGAGCACGGTCTCGAACATGGTCAACCACCCCGCGCCGTCATGCCGGGTCCAGCTCGACCAGCGGCTGGTCGTACTCGACCGACTGGCCGTCCTCGACGAGGATCGCGGCCACCCGGCCGGCCCGGTCGGCGGTCACCTCGTTCATCAGCTTCATCGCCTCGACGATGGCGACCGGCTGGCCGGGGCGGACCAGGTCGCCCACCGCGACGAACGGCCGCGCGCCGGGCTCCGGCGCCCGGTAGAAGGTGCCGACGATCGGTGCCCGCACCGCGGCGCGCCCGGGCACCGGCGGCCGCAGCACAGCGGGTGGGGCACCGGGCGCCGGACCGGCCGTCGGTGCCGCCTCGGCCCGGGGCGACGGTACGTCCGGTCGGGTCGCGTCGTCGGGGTGCCACTCGACCTCCAGCACGGCCGGTCCGCTGCGCAGCCGGATCCGGCGCACCGGTCCGGCCAGCTCGGCGATCAGGTGCTGCGCCTGCCGGCGTAGCCCGGCCAGCGCCTCCTCGCCGTCCACGCGGACGTCGTCGGACGCGTCGACTGTCGACAGCGCCCGGTCACCGGCGGTCATCGCAGGCCCGCCCGCGCGCCGACGCGGTTCGCGCCGAACCGGCGGAAGCGTTGCCGGCGCAGGCGGACCAGCATGGCCGGCGGCACGTCCAGCAGCGGCAGGAGGTTGGCCAGCAGGGCGGCGCGCAACCGGTGGGCGGTCTCCGCCGGGTCGTCGTGGGCGGCAGTCGACGGCTCCGGCACGACCTCGTCGACCACCCCGAGCCGGCGCAGGTCGGGCGCGGTCAGTCGCAGGGCGCGGGCGGCCTGCGGCGCCGCGGACCGGTCCGGCCAGAGGATCGCCGCACACCCCTCGGGGCTGATCACCGAGTAGACGGCGTTCTCCAGCATCAGCACCCGGTCGGCCACCGCCAGCGCCAACGCGCCGCCGCTGCCGCCCTCGCCGGTGATCACCGCGAGCACGGGCGTGGGCAGCACGGTCAGGGTGAGGATGTTCTCGGCGATGGCCGCCGCCTGGCCGTGCTCCTCGGCGCTCACCCCGGGGTCGGCGCCGGGGGTGTCCACCAGGGTGACCACGGGCAGGCCGAGGCGGGCCGCCAGGCGCATGAGCCGCAGCGCCTTGCGGTGCCCGGCCGGGCTGGCCATGCCGAAGTTGCGGGCGACCAACTCGGCTGTGGTGTGCCCTTTCTGGTGACCGATGACCATCACGTGCCGGCCGGCCAACCGGGCCACCCCACCCACGATGGCCGGGCAGTCCGCGCCGAGCCGATCGCCGTGCAGCTCCACGAACCCGTCGAAGACCGAGTCCAGGTAGTCCAGGGTGGTGGGCCGCCCCGGGTGCCGCGCCATCCGGACGGTGTCCCACGCGTCGCGTACCGCCGGGGTGCCGGCGTCTTTCTCGGCCGCCGGGTCCGTCGGCCCCGCCAGGGCCGCGCCGTCGTCGGCGAGGCGCTCGCGGTGCGACGCCGGCTCCTGCCGGGGTACGGCCGGACGCGCCGGACGGCCGGCGCGGGTCGCGGCGAGCAGCGCCGTCAGCCGTCCGCGCAGCGACCGGCGCTGCACCACCATGTCGACCTGCCCGTGTGCGAGCAGGAAGTCGGCGGTCTGGAAGCCCTCCGGCAGGGCCCGCCCGGTGATCTGGCGGATCACCCGAGGGCCGGCGAACCCCATCCGCGCGCCACTCTCGGCGAGCACCAGATCGGTGTTGGTGGCGAACGACGCGGCCACCCCACCGTAGGTCGGGTCGGTGAGGACGCTCACGGTGAGCAGTCCCGCCTCGCGCAACGCGGCGATGGCCTGACTGACGGTCGCCATCTGCATCAACGACAGCGCACCCTCCTGCATCCGCGCCCCGCCGGAGGCGGTGATCAGGACGAGCGGCGTCCGGTCGTCCAGCGCCCGTTCGGCCGCCCGGGTGATCAGCTCGCCCACCGCGCAGCCCAGGCTGCCGCCGAGGAAGCGGAAGTCCATCACCGCCAGGGCCACCGGATGCCCACCGATGGTGGCCGTGGCGCAGACGACCCCTTCGGCAAGACCCGTGCTGGCCCGCGCGCCGGTGAGCCGGTGCGGGTACGGCAGCGCGTCGACGAAGTCGAGCGGGTCCGCCTCCGGCAGCCGGTCGGGCAGCAGGCGCAGCGAACCCGGGTCCACGAGTTGGCGCAGGCGTTCCGGCGCGCCGAGTCGGGCATGTTCCCCGCACTCCGGGCAGACGTCGAGGTTGCGGCGCAGCCGTTTGCGGTAGAGCAGGCTGGCGCAGCCGGCGCAGCGGGACCAGAGCTGCTCTTGGCGCGGCGCGGTGGCCGTCACGACCGCCGCCCGGCGTCCGGGGCGTCGAACCGGTAGAAGCACCGCGCCATGGCGTCGCGCGGCGAGCGCCAGGTCGACAGGTACGGCGACACGTACGGGCGTAGACGGTCACTGACCCGGATGAACTCGGGGTGGTCACGAGCCGCCTCCACCGCGCCCTCTGTCGGCTGCGCGGTTTCGAGCAGGTGCACATAGAGGTCGTGCAGTCGGTACAGCGAGCGGTGCCGGACACCGACCAGGCGCGGCAGCTCCGTCGCGTCCGACTCGGCGAAGATCTCGGCGACCCGCTCCTCGGCGGTCGGATCCACCTTCGCGACGATCAGCGATCGGTCCATATTGGGCCTCCCCCCACAGCGTCCGGCCGGCGACGGGTGGCCCCCGGACGCGCTGGACGACTGCCGACACGATGCGCCGATCCTCGTCACCGCGGCGTCACCGCGCCGGGTCGGCGAGCGACGAATGGTGGTGACGCTGCGTTGACGCAACCTGTGTATCAGCTATGTGCCCAACGCGCTCAACGCGCTAACGTTTATGCAGTTCAGAACCGATCTCGGGTTGACTGTCGACAATTGAAGGGTTGCGCTGACGTTGACGCAACGTGACCGTTATTGATAATCTTCAGCGTGGTCAGCCCAGCGGCCTCGGCGGGCGGGGCCGCGCCCGGCCACGCCGCGATCGGCGGGGTCGACAGTGGCGTCGAGGGCAACCGATCCGGAACACAGCAGACAGTCGGGACGAGCGTTCCGCAGGGGGTGCCGCCGTGGCCGCTGATCCGTCCGTGCCGACCGCCGGAGACCCGCCCGAGGAGGGCGTCTCGCTGCACCTGCTCGGAGGTTTCCGACTCCTGCGCGAGGCGGTGCCGGTGGTGGTGCCGCGCGGGCTGCAACGGGTGATCGCGCTGATCGGGCTCCGCCCCGGCGCCACCCGCAGCCAGCTCGCCGGGCTGCTCTGGCCCGACGCGTCGGAGGAACGGGCGCTGTCCTCCCTGCGTACCGCCCTGTGGCGGCTGCGACAGGACCCGTGCTGCCCGATGACAGTGGCCAGCGACACCGTCCGCCTCGGCCCGGCGGTTCGGCTCGACGTGGACGACCTCGTCGGCACCGCGGCCCGGGTCCGGGACGGCGACGACCCACGCACCGCGGCCGGGGCGCTCGCCGCCGGACGGCACGATCTCCTCCCCGGTTGGTACGACGACTGGGTGCTGCTGGACCGGGAACGCCTGCGCCAACTCCGCCTGCACATGCTGGAGCAGGTGGCCGGGCACCACCTGGCCGCGGGACGGCACGGCGAGGCCCTCGAAGCCGCGTTGGAGGCGATGGCCGCCGAGCCGTTACGGGAGACACCACACCGACTGGTGGTCCGCATCCACCTGGCCGAGGGCAACGCCTTCGAAGCCGTGCACGCGTTCTACGTCTACCGGGACCTGTTGCGCCGGGAGCTGCGGCTGGAGCCGAGCCCCGCGATGAGCGCCCTGCTCGACGACACCCTCGCCCCGATCCGCCAGGCCAGCCGCGAGGCCATCGCGGAGCGCACGTCACCCGCCGCCCGGCGTACGTGACGGCGGTGCCCGTCACCGCCCGGCCGGCGTACGTGACGGTGACGTGACAGGCACTGCGGCACGGTGGGCGCACAGAGCACGTGGCACCGGCCCCCGAGGGGTTGGGCAGGCCACCGGCGGAAGGGGTCCCATGAGTCGTCTACTGATCGTCAGCCGGATCATCCCGGGAGCGGAGGGGCGGGTCGCGCAGATATTCGCCGAGTCCGACGCCACCGAACTGCCCAGCCTGACCGGCGTCACGCACCGATCCCTGTACTGCCTGCACGACCTGTGCGTACACCTGCTGGAGACCTCGGACGACGTCGACCCGGACGCGCTCGCGGCGGCCCGCAACCACCCACTCTTCCGACAGGTCAACGAGCGGCTCTCCGCGCACACGTCGCCGTACCTGCCGACCTGGCGCTCCCCCCGGGACGCGATCGCCGGCTGCTTCTACCGGTGGGACGCGGCCGAGGCGCCCGCTGCGCGCCCGGCCGTCACCGAGGCGCCCGCCGCGCACCCGGCCGGCTGACATGTCCGCCGCGCCGCCGCACGTCCTGATCATCGGCGCGGGCACGGGCGGGCTGTGCCTGGCGCACGGCCTGCGCCGCGCCGGGATCAGCGTCGCCGTCTACGAACGGCACCGCGACCGCGCCGAAGGGCTGCTCGGCTACCGGGTCGGCATCGGCCCCACCGGTAGCCGGGCGCTGCGGGAGTGCCTGCCCCCGGAGCTGTTCGCCACCTTCCTGGCCACCTGCGCCCGGCCGCCGCACTACTTCAACGTCGTCACCCAGGGGCTCCGCCAGACCGCGTCGTTCGCGCTGCGGCCGAACGCCGACCCGGTACGCACCGAACACTCGGTGGCCCGGATGGTGCTGCGCCAGGTGCTGCTGACCGGCCTGGAGGACGTGGTGCACTTCGACAGGACCTTCACCCGGTACGAGCAGCGCGACGACGGCACTGTCACAGCGCATTTCGCCGACGGCACCAGCGCCACTGGCGACCTGCTGGTGGCTGCCGACGGCACCCACTCCGCCGTACGCCGCCAGTATCTGCCGCACGCCGTCACCCGCGACGCCGGGACGATCAACATCGCCACCCGGATCCCGCTGACCCCGCACACCCGCGGTCTCATTCCGGAGCGGGTCCAGCAGGGCATCTCACTGATCTTCGGCGTCGGCGGGATGATGGGCGTGCTGCACGTCATGGAGTTCAAGTGGGACGCCGAACGCAGGATCAAGCCCGGTGTCAGCGAGACCGACGCGGCAGTGCTCCGGGACTGGCCCGGCCTGGCCCACGACACCACCACCGACAACATCAACCTGATCATCTGGAGTGCGGCGAACCGGTTCCCGACCGACATCATGCAACGCCGCGGTGAGGACCTGGTGCAGGTCGCGCTGGACCTCACCGCGTACTGGCACCCACACCTACGGGAACTGCTCACCCACGCGGACCCGGCCAGCGCCCTACCGATCAAAGTGTCCACGTCCGAGCCGGTGCCGCCCTGGAAGAGCAGCACCGTCACCATGCTCGGCGACGCCATCCACACCATGACCCCCGGTCGGGGCGTGGGCGCGAACACCGCGCTGCGCGACGCCCGCCTGCTCTGCGCACAGCTCAGCCGCGCCACTGCCGGCGACAAGACGCTGCTCCAGGCGGTCGCCGACTACGAGGCCGTGATGGCGCCGTACGGCTTCGCCCGGGTCGCCGAATCGTTGAACCGCAGCGGCACCAGCGGCGACGACCGGATGTACCGGCCGGTGCTGGGTCGGCTCGCCCTGCTCGGCGCGCGCGGCTACTTCGGAGTGACCAGCCGGGTACCACGGCTCCGTCGCCGGTTCGTCGACGACTTCCACACCTATGAGGGCGACCGGGACTGAACCCGCATCGCCCGACCCGGGCTCGGCGTTCCGCGTCGGGCCCGGGTCGCATCATGTCCGGCGCGCTCATGTCCCGGCCGGGCCCGCCGAGGTCCGTTCCATGCCCGGCCTCGGTATCGTCGCGTCCGGGCCCTGCCGGGTCCCGGTCTTTCCGGTCCTCGTCTCGACGGGTCGGGTTCTGGTGCGATCGGGCGACGCTGTGTCACCCGACAGGCACCGGCTGACGTGGCCGGCCCGTCCGCAACGCTGTCGGCCGATCCTCTCTCTCGCCGGCAATACGCGTGTGCGAAGCTGCGGCGAGTTTTTCTCGTGACTTTTCCAACGAGCTGAGAGGGAGGTTCGCCGTGGCGTGGTCTTTCGGACACTCGCTGATACTGGTACTGGCACTGTTGCTGGGCCTGGCCGCCGGGTGGCTGCTGCGCGGCCGGCGGGGCGTACAGGGTAATTCGATTGTGGATGGTGACCCCGTCGCCGGCCTGGCCGTCATCGAATCGCCCACGCCGGCTGCCACCACCGACGAGGACCGGCCCGCGGCCGCCGTCGACCCGGCACCCACAGCCGTCGCCGACGAGCCGGTGCCGGTCGACACGGTCAGCGCGCCAGCCGCGGTGACCGGGCCGGACGGTCCCACGCCGGTGCCCGTGCCGGCGGACGCCCCGAGCACCGTCGACCCGGCGGACATGGCGCTGACCGAGGACCCGCCGCCGGTGCCGGTGACCGAGCAGTCCGACGCTGAGGAGCTGCGGCAGGAAGCGGCCCCCGAGCCGGTCATTGTCGACGAGCAGCCTGCCCCGGCGGCCGTGGTCGCTCCCCGCCAGCCCGCGGACGACCTCGCGAGCGCCGACGACGCGCCGGTCGCGGCCAGCACCGCCGACAGCACGCCGGCCGACACGACGCCGGCCTCCGTCGGCGCGGCCGACGATGCGGAGCCCAAGGCCACGACGGCCGACCCGGCAGCGGCACAGGCGATCGCCGACCCGTCGACCGCCGAGCCGGCGCAGGCCGACTCCGTGCACGCCGAGCCGGCGCAGGCCGACTCCGTGCACGCCGAGCCGGCGCAGGCCGACTCCGTGTACGCCGAGCCGGCGCAGGCCGAGTCCGCGGTCGACGCTGCCGAGGCCGAGCGGTCGGCGGTGGCCACGCCTCCGGTCCGGCCGGTCAGCACCGCGACCCCTCCGGTCCGATCAGCCGCCGACGCGACGATCAGCAGCGTCGACGCCGACCCGACGGGCCCGGCCGACGACTTCCGCCGGATTCAGGGAATCGGGCCGAAGATGGCGGCCGCGTTGCAGGAGGCCGGCGTGCGTACGTACGGCCAGCTCGGCGAGTTGGACGAGCCGGCGCTGCGCGACCTGATCCGGGCCGCCGGCCTGCGCGCCGCACCTGGGCTGGCCAGCTGGCCGCAGCAGGCGCGCGTGCTCGCCGGCGCCGGCGAGGAGATGGCGGCGGTGCTGCCGAACGGCAACCAGGCCTGACCGCCTGCGACCGAGCCCCCGGCTGCCGTCGTCACGACGGCGCGCCGGGGGCTCGGCCGTTGCTGTCGAGAATCCCCGACGCCACCCCGGTGATCGACTCGGCAGTCCGGAAACCGCGCCATCCATCCGACCCGGACACCCCGACTTGCAGGAACCCGAGTCGATCACGCCAGGCCGAGCGGCTGCGCCGCAGCGCTGACCCGTGAGTGGCGGGCAGCCTCAGGCGCGCAGCTCGGCCGCGAGGTCACCGATCGACGCCATCGCGTACCGCTGCATTGCTGGACCGAAGGTGATGCGTGTCGCGCCGTGGCGGCCCAGCTCGGCCACGGACTCCCGGTCCGGCCCGGCGGCCATGTTGATCGGCCCGGAGATGCCCTCCCGCAGCTGCGGGAGCACCTTCAGCGGCGCCAGGATCGGGTAGACGCAGTCGGCGCCGGCCGCCACGTATCGGCGGGCCCGTTCCACCGCGTCGGCCGGGTCACCCGTCCCGACCAGGAACGTGTCGACCCGGGCGTTGATGAAGAGCGCGTCGCCCGCCTCCGCGCGCACCTCAGCCAGCCAGTCCGCGTGCCGCTGCGGGTCCTTCAGGGTGGCGTGCCCCTCCGAGTCTTCCAGGTTGCAGCCGACCACGCCGGCCTCCACCAACCGCCCGACCAGCTCGCGCGGGGCGAGGCCGTAACCGCCCTCGACGTCCGCGGACACCGGGATGGAGACAGCGCGGACGATGCGCGCGACCGCCGCGAACATCTCGTCCGGCGGGGTCGCGCCGTCCTCGTAGCCGAGCGAGGCGGCGACACCCGCGCTCGGGGTCGCGAGCGCCGGGTAACCGGCGTCGGCCAGCACCCGGGCGCTGGCCGCGTCCCAGGGGCCCGGCAGGACGAGCGGGTCACCGGCGGGGCGGTCGTGGTGCAGGGCACGGAAGGTGGCGGCTGTCATCGTTGGTGTCTCCCGACGGGGCTGCGGAGGGGCGGGGTTCAGGCGGTGTATCCCCCGTTGGCGTCAAGCACGGCATCGGTGATGTGCGAGGCCGCGGGGTTGGCCAGGAACGCGAGGGCCGTGGCGGTCTCGGGTCGGGCCACGGCAGTTCGACGAGGAGCAGGTGATCCGCGCGGTCCGCGAGCGCGGTTATTTGATCTTGCGGGTGGACCGGACCACGATGCTCTCGTACTCCGGGTGCCTGACCACCCAGTCGGCGATGAACGGGCAGATCGGCACGACCGTCCGACCCTTGCTCCGCGCGTCGTCCAGCACGGCCCGCGCCAGCGTCGACCCCACGCCCTTGCCCTCGTACGCCGGATCCACCTCGGTGTGGGTGTAGGCGATGATCGAGCCGGTGAGCTGGTAGGTGACGAACCCGACCACCGCGCCGGCCTCGTCGCGCGCCTCGAAACGCTCCCGCGTCGGCGCGTCTGTCACTGTGAACTGCACCCGACCATCCAACCACCCGGCCGGCGGCGCTCGCCGCAAGGCCGGCAGGGGACGCGACCCACGCGCATTGTCTCGGCCGGAACGGGAAACGCAACGCCGCCGGGCACGCAGTGGGAGGAGACAGGCCACCATGACGAATCCATCGGCGGACGGCGGCTTCGCCGTCGTCGAGATGTTCACGTCCCAGGGCTGCAACAGTTGCCCTCCGGCCGAGGAGTTGCTGACCGAGATTGAGCGCGACGCACGGGCTCGGGGCCAGAACGTCTTCGCCCTCGGGTTCCACGTCGACTACTGGGACGACCTGGGCTGGCCCGACCAGTTCGCGGACGCGGCGTACACCGCGCGCCAGGAGGCGTACGCCCGCGCGTTCGGTACCAGAGGTCTCTACACCCCGCAGATGGTCGTCAACGGCACCGTCGAGTTCGTCGGTTCCGATCGCCGCCGGGCGGCCGCCGCGATCATGTCCGCCGTAGCCTCGGCCGCCGACACACCACTGGCGCTCTCCATCGGCAACCTGGGCAATGACCGGGTGATGGTGGATTACCGGACCGAACAGCCGCCGGAGCGCGCGGTGTTGCACGTCGCGGTCGTGGAACGGGACCTGACCAGCGACATCGCCCGGGGGGAGAACGCCGGGCGGACGCTGCGACAGGACAACGTCGTACGCGCCTTCAGGTCGGTGGGCCTGGACGCCGAGCGGGGGCAGGTGGAGTTGGCGACACCACCCGGTCTCGATCCGCGCAGCGCCAGTGTTGTCGGTTATGTCCAGGAGAACGGCGAACGGGCGATCGTCGGCGCCACCGCCATCGAACTGTCCACCGCGTAACCTCAGCGCATGCTCATGGTGCGCGGTGCGAGGGGGTTCGGTGGCTGACGCGGATGACGTACGCCGGGTGGCGCTGGCCCTGCCACACACTGTGGAGATCGCCAGTGCCGGCTTCGACTTCCGGGTGGCCGACAAGGGCTTCGTCTGGTCCTATCCGGAGCGGACGCCGGGCAAGCCTCGGGTGATCCGGCTCGACATCGCTGTGCTGTTCGTCGGCGACGAGGCCGAGAAGCAGGCTCTGCTGCTCGGGGAACCCGAGATCTTCTTCACCACGCCCGGCTACCAGGGCCTGCCCCTGGTGCTGGTGCGCCTGGCGGCGGTCGACCTGGACCGGTTGACCGAGCTGGTCACCGACGCGTGGCGGATGCGCGTGCCGGACGCGCTGTGGGGCGACAGCGAGGGCGAAGCGCTGGGCGACCGTGCGGGCGTCGGCAAATAGCGACATCAGCACGCAACGGGTTGGACACATTGACGGGGATCTCGGTACTCCATTACCGTGGCCGAGAGAGCGCTCTCTCACCTGACCTTCCCCCCAATTCAGACGCAAAGCGCTGGACCCGGCAAGGGCCGCACCCAGCGCGCGATGGAGGCACGATGAAACCTCCCGTCCCCCACCGCCGATGGGCCCTGGCCGCCGCCGCCGCGCTGGCCCTGGTCGTCGGCGGCCTCGCCATCCCCGTCACCCGCGCGGCCGAAGCCGCGTCCGTCGGCGCCGGCAGCTACACCACCACACCTGTCGGCCCACTCCCCAGCGGCTGCGGCGCGATGTCCAGCAACCCCCGGCAGTTTGCCACCGCCAACGCGCCCGCCGGGCCGATCCCCACCAACGACTGGTGGTCCTCACTGCTGTGGAAGCGCACCGACTGCACGTTCAGCGAGCCGCTGCACGCCCACCCGATCTCGTACGACACCTTCGGCGACGGCCTCGGGTTCTCCGCCAACTCCACGCCCGCCATCAGCGGCACCGCCACCGGTGTCGGTGAGTTCCACTACCCGTACGTGCAGGACATCCGGGTCGGTGTGGCCGGGCTCGCCGCTCCACTGGTGAAGGTCGACGGTTGGACCGACTGGACGGTCAGCCCGCACTGGAGCGACGGCACGCGCACCATGCGCGCGACCATCGGCCACGGTCTGCCCTTCGCGTACTTCCAGACCACCGGGGGCAACGCGCAGATCAGCACCGCCGGCACCCCCGACGTCTGGTCCAACAGCGGCGCCACCATCGGCTTCCGGGTCAACGGCCACGACTACGTCGGGTTCGCGCCCAGCGGCGCCAGCTGGAGCGTGGCGTCCGGGCGGATCTCGTCCACCCTTGCCGGCCGCGGTTACTTCTCCGTCGCCCTCCTGCCGCCCACGTCGAGCACCACCGAGCGCGCCAGCCTGGCCGCCACCTATGGCCAGTACGCGCACGCCCACGTGACCGGCACCCAGGTCTCGTACGCCTACAACCCGGCGACCAGCGGCCTGACCACCACCTACGCGTTCACCACCACCGCCCGGGAGGGCAGCGCCACGCAGACAGTGGTCAGCCTCTACCCGCACCAGTGGAAGTCGCTGAGCGGTTCCACAGCGATCACGCCGACCTACCCGTCGGCGCGGGGCCGGATGAAGGTGCTCACCGGCGTCAACCAGTTCCGCACCGCAATGAAGTTCCAGGGCATCCTGCCGGAGCTGCCGGCCGTCGGTGACGGCAGCGGTGGTGACCTGTCGACGCTCACCGGGCACCTGGCCGCCACCCGCGCCAACCCGATGGACCAACGCGGCAACGACACCTACTGGACCGGCAAGGGGCTCGGCCGGGCCGCGCGGATCGCGGAGATCGCCGACCAGGTGAACGACACCACGACGCGCGACAGCGCGCTGAACGCGATCCGCAGCACGCTCACCGACTGGTTCACCGCGTCCAGCGGCAAGACCAGCCGGGTCTTCTACTACGACAACAACTGGGGCACCCTGATCGGCTACCCGGCGTCGTACGGGTCCGACCAGGAGCTCAACGACCACCACTTCCACTACGGCTACTACATCGCCGCCGCCGCGACACTGGCGAAGTTCGACCCGGCCTGGGCGGCCACCAGCCGCTACGGCGGCATGGTCGACCTGCTGATCCGGGACGCCAACAACTACCGACGCGACGACACCCGCTTCCCGTACCTGCGGGACTTCGACATCTACGCCGGGCACGACTGGGCGTCCGGGCACGGCTCCTTCGGCTCCGGCAACAACCAGGAGTCCTCGTCGGAGGGGATGAACTTCGCGAGCGCTCTGATCCAGTGGGGGCAGACGACAGGCAACACGGCGGTCCGCGACGCGGGCGTCTTCCTCTACACCACGCAGGCCGCGGCGATCCAGGAGTACTGGTTCGACGTGAGCGACCAGAACTTCCCGAGCGCGTTCGGGCACTCCACTGTCGGCATGGTCTGGGGCGACGGCGGCGCGTACGCCACCTGGTTCAGCGGCGAACCGGAGATGATCCAGGGCATCAACCTGCTGCCGGTCACCGGCGGTCACCTCTACCTGGGCAACAGCCCGGCGTACGTGCGGACCAACTACGCCGAACTCGTCCGCAACAACGGCGGACAGCCGACTGTGTGGCAGGACATCCTCTGGCAGTTCCAGGCCCTCGGCGACCCCGACGCGGCGCTGGCGAACCTCCGTGCGAACCCGGGCTACACCCCGGAGGAGGGAGAGAGCCGGGCGCACACGTTCCACTGGATCCGCAACCTCGCCGCCCTCGGCAATGTCGACACGACGGTGACCGGCAACCATCCGTTGTCCGCTGTCTTCTCCCGCAACGGGACGCGGACCTACGTGGCGTCGAACCCGACGGCGACGCCGATCACTGTGACGTTCTCCAACGGCACCACGCTCGCCGTGGGCGCCGGCAAGACGGCCACCACCGGGGCGTACACCTGGAGTGGTGGCAACGCGGCCGGCGGTGTCCCCCCGACGACGCCGACCGATCCACCGCCGACGACCACCCCGCCGCCGACCACCCCGCCGCCGTCCACCGGCGGGCCAACGCGGTACCTGTTGCCCGGAGGTGGGTTGGGCGCCGCCGGTAGCGCGGCCACGACGACGGTCGCGGCGGCGAACGGGAACCACGACGGTACGCCCACCAACGCCCAGGTCTTCACGGCGACCGGCCTGAACCTCGCCTACGCCGGCGGGCAGACGGCGTTCGACCTGTTCGTGGACGCCGGGACGGCGGTCGGCAACGGCGTGCAGGTGCGGATCTCCTACGACCTCACCGGCAACGGCAGCTGGGAACGGGTGGAGACGCTGCGCTACTTCGCCACCGACCCGGTCACCGGCTACGAGCACTACACCCAGAACGCCGGCCTGTCCTCGTCCACCGGAACGTTGGGCGCGCTGAGCAACGGCACCGTCCGGGTGGAGGTCTGGTCGGCGATCGGCAACAACCCGACCACACTGGGCATCGGCAACCAGTCGGTGCTGCGGCTTCCGTACTCCTGATCGATCTGATCGTCGCGACACGACGTCGGCCGGTGTGCAGGACCAGGATCGGTCCCCCACACCGGCCGATGTGTGCCGGGTCAGTCAGTCGTGCTCAGGAGGCGGTGCAGGTGGGCGTGATGCCGGCCCCGCTGCCCGTGCCCTGGAAACCGAACTCGGTGACCTGGCCCGCGCCGAGGCGGCCGTTGTAGTCCACGTTGGCGAACCGCACACTGCCGGTCGAGCCACTGGCTGTCGCGCTCCAGGTGTTCGTGACACTCGCACCGCTCGCAAGGGTGACACCGACGTTCCACCCGCTCGTGCCGGCGGAGCCGGCGGTCACCTTCACGGTGGCCACGAACCCGCCGTTCCACGAGTTCAGTGACACCGACGCCGAGCAACCGGCCGTTCCCGGCGGCGGAGTGGTGGGCGGCGGGTCCGTCGGCGGGGGCGTCGTCGGCGGCGGGTCCGTGGGCGGCGGGGTGGTGGGGATGGCCGGGCCGGCGTTGAGGGCGTTCAGAACGCTCGTGTACGCGGCCTTCTTGTTGCCGTTGCAGTCGAACAGCAGCGCGTTGTCCGAACCACGCCACGAGTCGCAGTCGCGCACACCCCAGGTGGTGATGCCGGTGCAGCGGGAGACGTTCATGCAGGCGCGGGTGACGGCGCCGAAGATGTTGGCCTGGTTGCCGCCGGTCATCACGTCCAGCTCGGTGATCTGCACATCCACACCGAGGTCGGCGAACCGCTGCAGATTGGCCTGGTAGTCACCGGCCAACGAGGTGCCCAGGTGCGACTGGAAGCCCACGCAGTCGATCGGCACGCCACGGGACTTGAAGTCCCGCACCATGTTGTAGATCCCCGTCGACTTCGCGTTGACCCCGTCGGTGTTGTAGTCGTTGTAACACAACTTCGCACCCGGATCCGCCGCCCGCGCCGCCCGGAACGCCGCCTCGATCCAGTCGTTGCCGGTGCGCTGCAGGTTCGAGTCACGACGCCCACCACCACCACCGTCGGCGAACGCCTCGTTCACCACGTCCCAGGCATAGATCTTGCCCCGGAAGTGCGTCGCCACCTGGGTGACGTGGTTGATCATCGCGCTGCGCAGCGCGCTGCCCGACATGCCCTGCGCCCAACCTGGCTCCTGCTGGTGCCACAGCAACGCATGGCCCCGCACGCTCATGCCGTTGGCCTGCGCGTGACTGACCAACCGATCACCACCGGTGTAGCTGAACCGACCCTGCTGCGGCTCGGTGGCGTCCCACTTCATCTCGTTCTCAGCCACGACACTGTTGAACTCACGGTTCAGAATCGTCGTGTACGCGCTGGTGGACAGCTTGCCCGTCGCGACGGCCGCGCCGAAGTAACGGCCCTTCTCGGCCGCTGAGGCCCGGAGGGTCGTGCCGGCGCTGGCCGTGGAGGTCAGCGTCACCGTCATAGCGGCGGCGAGAGCGCCGGTGACTGCGATGGTCACCGCCGCTCGCAGGGCTCTTCTGTGATTCATGCGGATTCCTTCTCTGTGGTGGTGCAGCGATGGAGACGCACGCCCGAATCTGCTCCTGCGACAGGGAGACGTCAGCAACGGTCGCCGTCGCGGCAGCGGTGCGGGGAGTCCTGACCCGACGTCCGGCATGCCCTGGGCGGACGTCGCGGGTCGAGGTGCCACAGCAGGTTCGCCCGGTGAACCACTGGTGCGGCTATCCTCAAACATCGACTGTGAGCGATAACATGTCGTTCGTCAAGTCGTAACCAACCGGGTCAGGAAACGGGCCGCCCCGTCGCAGTGGTGGGGCACGTCGCCGTGCTGCCGGAGCCGCGCCGGGTGCGGCTCCGGCAGCAACCGTCACTGGAACGAGGCGTCGTCGACCAGGAGGCTGTCGGTGCCCTCGGCCGTCTCCACGTAGAAGGCGGCGTTGCTCAGCGTGCCGCTCCACGAAACGGTAGTGGTGCCGGTGAGCAGGGTCCAGCCGTTGACGTTCACTCCCACCGCCGGCGTCAGCTGGAGGTAGTTCGTCGTGCCGTTGGCTGTCAGCGACAGCGTCGCCTTCGCCGACGGGGTGCCGCTCTGCGCTCGTACCCAGACGTTCGTGGTGTAGCTCCTGCCGTTGGTGAGCTTGGCGGTCACGTCCTGACTGGGGCCGTTCCAGGCGCCGGTCCGGCCGGTGATCGACAACGATCCGCTGCCGCCGTGCGCGACAGTGGTGTTCCTGGCGAGGGTGCCGCTGCCGTGCACACCCCAGCCCGTCGTGCCGCTCTCCACGTCGCCGTTGGTGAGCAGGTTGGTGGCGCTGCCGCCGGTACCGCCGAACTGCCACCAGTTGATGTTGAACAGGTTGCCGCTGCCGCCGGCGAAGCGCAGGTAGAGATCACGGGTGCCGGTCGCTCCGCTGACCGCGCAGGTGGTGGTGCTCCAGGTCTGCCAGCCACCGGTGCCACCCACTGTGCAGGTGCCCACGGTCGGGCCGTTGGCACTGTCGAGGCGTACCTCGATCCGCCCGCCGCTGGTGGCCGACGCGACCCGGGCGCTGAACGAGGTCGCACCCGCCCCGAAGGCGACACCCTTGACCTTGATGTAGTCGCCGTTCTCGATCCAACCGACGTTCATCCCGCCCTCGCCGGACGCCTCGGTCTCGATCCCCGAGCCCCACGCGATCGTCTCGGCCTCCTGCCGCACGTACGGGTTCAGCGTGCCCACCTGCGGGGCACCGGTGTTCGTCATCGTGATCGTCGGGAACAGACCATTGCTGCCGTAACTGAACTTCTCCACGGCGACCGAGCGGGTGTAACCACCACCACCCGGCAACGCCCCGTTGTGATAGAAGAAATACGAACCGCCCTGGAAATCAATCACACCCGCGTGATTGGTGAAACTGGCGCCCTGCCGCGGCATGATCGTTCCCCGATACGTCCACGGCCCGGTCGGCCCGGTCGCGGTGGAGTACGCGATGAACTCCGAACAGCACTCCGCCGCGAACACGTTGTAGTACAACCCGTTGCGCTTGAACACCCACGGCCCCTCCTCATACAGCGTCGGCCGACTCGCATTGCCGTTACGGGTACCGAACCCCGCCGTCGTGAGTGGAATGCGTGTCGCGCTGCCGGAGAACGAGATCATGTCCGGATTCAACTTCACGTACCACAGACCCGGGTTACCCCAGTACAGATACGCCTGCCCGTCATCGTCGATGAACGCGTGCGGGTCGATTTCGTTATTGCCGACCAGTGGTCGACCGAGCGCGTCGCGGAACGGCCCGGTCGGGCTGTCCGCCACCCCGACGCCGATGACCATCTGCCCGTTGGAGCGCTGGCGCACCGGCACGTACCAGTAGAACTTGCCGTTACGCGCAACGACCTGCCCGGCCCACGCGTTGGCGTCCGCCCAGGCGAACGTCGCCAGGTTCATCGGCGAGCCGTGATCGGTCCAGTTCACCATGTCGGCGGACGAGTACACCCGCCACTCGCGCATTGTGAAATAGGTGGACCCGTCCTCGTCATGTCCGGTGTAGAGGTAGACCCGGCCGTTGTGCACCATCGGCGCCGGGTCGGCGGTGTAGATGTTCTGGACAATGGGGTTGTCGGCCCGGGCCGTACCCGGAATCAGTGCGAGCAGACAGGCCATGCTCGCCAGCCAGGCGATGACGCGCCTGGCCCGGCGGGTGGCCCGGGTTGTGGTTCGATCTGTCGCTTTCACTATTACTCCCACAGAGAGTGCGCCGTACGCGATGTCCGACTGGGCGAGCCACCGCTGTGCCGGCGGCCGCGCGAACGGGCTGTGCCTTCGCGCGCCGAGCAGCACGACCGGTGGCCGTGTTAGCGCTAACAGACTGTTCCTGAATGCCTCCTCCCCCATCTGACCTGGATTTTGTGAGGCGCGGGATGACCGTCGTAACCACATCGCAGCACCGATGTATCGACGTTGACATCGAAGATTTACGATGCACGGTACTGAGCGGCCGAACGGGCGTCAACGGACGGAGAGTCATCGGCATCCGTCACCCACGGTCACGCTCCGGTGATCGCAGGTCCGGTGGATGCCCGTCTCGGGCCATGATCGCCACCGGGGCCCGACGCCCCGAGCCAGGTCGCGCCGGGAATGGGTCGGCGAGGCGCCTCGGGGGTTGCGGGCGTGTTAACGACGAACTATGTTAGCGATCACATCGATGTGCCGCGATAAGCGCAGGGGTGGGCACCCGGCGTCCACGGCGACCCACGTTCCACCCACCCACACCGCACCCGTCGCCGGCCCCGTGCCGCCGACGATCCCCCGCCATCGATGGCGGCCCCGACGTACCCGGCCACCTGGAGGTTCCCCATGCCACCCCTGCCCCTCAGCCGCCGTCACCTGCTTCAGGCCGCCGGAGCCACAGCGGTGGTCTCCGCGACCGGCGTCGCCGTCTCCCCCGGGAACGCGTCCGCGGCCGTCGTGCCCCCGGTCCGCTCCGACATCGGCGTCTCGGCGTACGCGTTCGACCCGGGTCAGGTACGACTCACCGCCGGCCGTTGGATGGACAACCAGACACGGACGCTGAACTATCTGCGGTTCGTCGACGTCGACCGGATGCTCTACAACTTCCGCGCCAACCACCGGCTGTCCACCAACGGCGCCGCCACCAACGGGGGCTGGGACGCGCCGAACTTCCCGTTCCGGACCCACATGCAGGGCCACTTCCTGAGCGCCTGGGCGTACGCGTACGCGGTGCTCGGCGACACCACCTGCCGGGACAAGGCGAACTACATGGTCGCCGAACTGGCCAAGTGCCAGGCGAACAACGGTGCCGCCGGGTTCGGCGCGGGTTACCTCTCCGGTTTCCCGGAGTCCGACTTCACCGCGCTCGAGGCTCGGACGCTGTCCAACGGCAACGTGCCCTACTACTGCATCCACAAGACCCTCGCCGGCCTGCTCGACGTCTGGCGCTACATCGGCAACACGCAGGCCCGCACCGTGCTGCTGTCCCTCGCCGGCTGGGTCGACACCCGGACATCCCGGCTGAGTTCCAGCCAGATGCAGTCGATGCTGGGCACCGAGTTCGGGGGCATGAACGACGTGCTCGCCGACATCTACCAGCAGACCGGCGACAGCCGTTGGCTCGCCACCGCACAGCGGTTCGACCACAACTCCGTGTTCAACCCCCTGGCCTCCGGCCAGGACCAGCTCAACGGGCTGCACGCCAACACGCAGGTGCCCAAGTGGATCGGCGCCGCCCGGGAATACAAGGCCACCGGGACCACCCGTTACCGGGACATCGCCAGCAACGCGTGGCGAATCACCGTCGGCGCGCACACGTACGCCATCGGCGGCAACAGCCAGGCCGAGCACTTCCGGTCGCCGAACGCGATCGCCGGCTACCTCAGCAACGACACCTGCGAGCAGTGCAACACGTTCAACATGCTCAAGCTGACCCGGGAGTTGTGGCTGCTCGACCCGAACCGGGCGGACTACTTCGACTTCTACGAGCGCGCGCTGATCAACCACCTGATCGGCGGGCAGAACCCGGCCGACAGCCACGGTCACATCACCTACTTCACCCCGCTGCGGCCGGGCGGACGTCGCGGTGTCGGCCCGGCGTGGGGTGGCGGCACCTGGAGCACCGACTACAACTCGTTCTGGTGCTGCCAGGGCACCGGCCTGGAGATCAACACGAGGTTGATGGACTCCATCTACTTCTACAACGGCACCACACTGAGCGTGAACCTGTTCACGCCGTCGGTGCTGAACTGGACGCAGCGCGGCATCACTGTCACCCAGACCACCAGCTTCCCGGTCAGTGACACCACCACGCTGACCCTGTCCGGCTCGATGAGCGGGTCGTGGAGCATCCGGGTCCGGATCCCGTCCTGGACCAGCGGCGCGACGATCGCCGTCAACGGCACTGTGGAGAACGTCACCACCACACCGGGCAGTTACGCCACCGTCACGCGCACCTGGGCCGCGGGCGACACCATCACCGTGCGGCTGCCGATGCAGGTCGCCGTCAAGGCCGCCAACGACAACGCCAACGTCGGCGCGGTCACGTACGGCCCGGCGGTGCTGGCCGGCAACTACGGCAACACGGCCCTGAGCACCCTGCCCACCCTCACCGTCTCCTCGATCACCCGGACCAGCACCAGCTCGCTCGCGTTCACCGCCAGCGCCAACGGGTCCACCGTGAACCTCGCCCCGTTCTACGACGCCCACGGCTACAACTACACGGTCTACTGGAACACCAGCGGCAGCGGCGGCCCCACCGGCAGCTACCGCCTGGTCAACGTCGGCACCGGGCTGGTCCTCGGTGTCCAGAACATGTCCACCGCCGACGGTGGTCTGGCCGTGCAGTGGGGCGACAGCGGCACCGCGGACCACAACTGGGTGGTCATCACCGACGGCAACGCGGTCCGGTTCCGCAACGTCAACAGCGGCAAGGTCCTGGGCGTGGAGAACATGTCCACCGCCGACAACGCCCGGGTCCTGCAATGGGCCGACAACGGCACCGCCGATCACCGGTGGATCCTGGTGGACAACGGCGACGGCACCTACAAGATCCGCAACGTCAACAGCAACAAGCTGCTCGGGATCCTGAACGCGTCGACCGCCTGGGGAGCGCAGGCAGTGCAGGATCCGGACAACGGCAGCGCGGACAACCGGTGGAGGCTGGTCCGCAACGCCTGACCTCCGCCCCGCTCGACGGGCTCACCGGCGCGGTCACCCGAAGGCCGCGCCGGTGACGCCGGGCGGGCGCCCGCCAGCGGTCGTACAGTGGGGAGGGTCCTGGCCCCAGCGAACGTGGCGGACGTGTCGGCTCGTGCCGCTTCCGCCCGGAAGGAGCACAGTGAACCGCCCCCTCCGCACCACGCTCGGCGGCGCGTTGACCGCCGTCATGCTGGCCACCGTCGGCGTCGCGCCGGCACAGGCGCACCCGGCAGGGCCGCCGCCGGCCGTCCTCGCCCTCCCCGACGGGTTCCAGCCCGAGGGCATCGCCACGGCCGGCCGGTACGCCTACTTCGGCTCCCGCGCCACCGGTGCCATCCAGCGCGTCGACCTGGTCACCGGCCGGGGCACGACGATCGGCGCGGCCACCGGCACGCCGTCGCTCGGCCTCAAGGTCGACCCACGTGGCCGGCTCTTCGTCTCCGGGGGCACGGCCGGCGACGCGCGCGTGCTCGACACCCGCACCGGCGACGTGTTGGCCCGCTACCAGTTCGCCACCGCCCCGACGTTCGTCAACGACGTCGTGCTGACCCGAGACGCGGCGTACTTCACCGACTCGAACCGGCCGGTGCTCTACCGGCTGCCGCTCGGTCGCGGTGGGGCGCTGCCGCCCGCCGACGCCTTCACCACGATCACGCTGACCGGCGCGTACGAGCAGGTCGGCACGGGGGTGAACCTCAACGGCATCGCCACCACACCGGACGGCCGGGCGCTGATCGTCGTCCAGTCCACCACCGGCGCCCTGTACCGGGTCGACCCGGCGACCGGGGCGAGCACCGTCGTGGACGTGCCGGGCCACACCTTCACCAACGGCGACGGACTGCTCCTGCTCGGCCGCACCCTCTACGTCGTGCAGAACCGCCTCAACCAGATCGCTGTGGTCCGGCTGAACCATGCCGGCACCGCCGGAGCGCTCACCAGCACCATCACCGATCCGAACTTCGACGTACCCACCACAGTGGCCAGGGCGCTGGGCCGGCTCTACCTGCCCAACGCCCGATTCACCACACCGCCGACCCCCACCACGCCCTACACGGCCGTCGCGGTCCGCGCCCACTGAGCGACCCGAGGGGGTACGCGCCGCGCGCGGGTGCCCCCTCGGCCCACCCCTGTGGATCTCGATCGCCGATTCGGCCGCCGGTAGGATCACTGGCACCTCGGCGACGACTGTCGCCTCGTGCACCCCGGAGTTCGTGTGGCCGCCCGTCAGTACCGTTTCCTGCGCCGAACCCTGGCCGTGGGCTGCCTCCTCGCCGCCGCCGCACTGCCGGCCAACCGGCCGGACGCATCGCGTGCCGCGCCCACCGACGCCGCGCAGCCCACTGTTCTACGGATGCTCCAGCTGAACCTCTGCAACAGTGGCCGCGCCGGCTGCTACACCGGCCGAGCGATGGCCAGGGCCGCCGAGGTGATCACCGTCGAGGCACCCGATCTGGTCACCCTGAACGAAATCTGCGCCGGTGACGTGTCCGACCTGCGCGGCGTCTTTCAAACCGTGCACCCCGGGCGGACCGTCGTGGCCGCGTTCCAGGCCGCCGGCGACCGACCGAGCGGCGACGACACCCGCTGTCGCAACGGCCAACGGTTCGGCATCGGGCTGCTGGCCCACGTGCGGACGTCGGCCGCCCCGCCCACCGTGTACGCCGGGACCCACCCGACGCAGGACCTCGCGGACCCCGAGGAACGAGCCTGGCTCTGCGTCGACGTCGACGGCGACCTGCTCGCCTGCACCACGCACCTGTCGGCCACCGGCTACCGCGTGGCGCTCACCCAGTGCGACCACCTGCTCGACACCATCCTGCCGACGATCAGCCGCAACGCCGGGTACCAGCCCACCGTGCTCGGTGGCGACCTGAACCTGCGCGCCGGCCACGACCCCGACGTGCGGTCCTGCACCCCGCCGGGCCATCAGCGGGTCGACGACGGCCGACTGCAACACGTCACGGCGACCACCGACATCACCCTCTGCTGTCGCAGCCTGGTGCCCATGCACGGGGCGACCGACCACCCCGGGCTGCTGGTCACCCTCGCGATCGACGGCAGCCGGCGGCCGACCTGATCCGCCTCCTCGGCGGGCGCCGATGGCGGGCCGGCCGCACCGCGTCAGCGCGGCGGCGTGTCCCGGCGGGACGGGAACGGAGTGCCGGGCTGGCCGAGGGTGGAGCGGGCACGCAACCCCACCGGGTCGGGGGCAGCGGTGGGCGTCGCAGCCGCCGGCTCCGGCAGCCGCCGCCCGTCCAGGTACGCGGTGGCGGCCCGGTCGTCGTCGGTCGGAGCGGCCAGCAGCGCGTAGAGCAGACCGACGACCCCGAAGATCACCGCCAGCACGATCGGCACGAGCAGGGTGCTCACCCCGGCGCCGGTCACCTCACCAGCTCGTTCGTGACGGTGCACCGACAGGGCGCTCATGCCGGTGAAGTGCATCCCGTTGACGGCGATGCCCATCACCAGCGCGGAGGCGAAGATCGCCAACCCCCGCCGGACGGTCATCGCGAGCCACAGCGCGACGGTGGACGCCACCACGGCGATGACCACCGACAGCACGACCCGGACCGTGTCATAGCCGAGGCTGCCGTTGAGGCGCATGGCGGCCATCCCGGTGTAGTGCATGGAGGCCACGCCCGCGCCGGTGAAGATACCGCCGGCGATCAGGCGTACCGGATTCAGCCGGCCGGTGCCCACGATGGCCAGGCCGATACCGACCGCCCCCACGGCGATGGCCGTGCTGGCCGCGGTCAGCGGCACGTCGTAGCGGATCCGGGTGTTCTCCACGGCGAAGCCGAGCATGGCCATGAAGTGCATCGCCCAGATGGCGGTGCCACCCAGCGCCCAGGCCGACAGCAGACCCCACCACGCCCGCTGGCCGTTCGTCCGAGCCGTGCGGATGCGCCCGGCGCACACCAGACCGAGGATCGAGCCGAGCACGGACAGCGCGTAGCTCAGCGAGGGCGTGATCCACCCATACTCAAAGTGATTGATCTCCGCCACGGCGGCTTTCTCCCCATTCGTTACCGACGCGTCAACAAGACGCCTCGGCAATGATCAGGGGTGCTGTGATCAGGCGCAACAGTGCCCCCGGGGCTGTTCGAGGGGTGCCGTCGCGGTAACCGTCCGCTGCGTCGATTCACCGACGAAAAATGACTGAGCGTGATTGTCACGCTGACGTGTGGTACGCGAGAACGCCTCGATTGACTGCCGCTATAGCCTGTCGAGCCGTCGACCGCAGCTCCGTTGTGGCGCCGCCAGAGTCGGCAATCTGACCGAGCAGGTCGACCACCTGTCGGGCCCACCGGACGAAGTCACCGGCGGGCATTTCGCCATCGATCTCGTGACCGCTGCCGAGCACCTTCGCCAGCGCCTCGCCCCGGGCCCACCGGTAGACAGGCCAGGCGAAACCCAGATCCGGCTCCCGGGTCGCCGTCAGCCCCCGCGCCGCCTCGTCGGCCTCGATCTCCCCCCACAGCTTCAGCGTCTCGTCCACCGCGTCGGCAACCGGACCGCGCGGCAGCGACGCCCGCTCGTCGACATCGCGGCGCGCCTCGAACACCACCACTGACACCGCGGCGGCCAACTCGGCCGGGGACAACCCGTTCCACACCCCCCGGCGCAGACACTCGGCGACCAGCAGATCCGCCTCGGTCCAGATCCGGCCCAGCATCCGACCGGCGTCGGTGACCGCGCCGTCGCGGGCGAGGTAGCCACGCTCGGTCAGCAGCGCCACGATCCGGTCGAACGTTCGCGCGAGGGACCCCGTACGACCACTGACGCGCTCGCGCAGCTCCTCGGTGTCGCGCTCCAGCCGCCGACGCCGCTCCGCCCAGCGGGCGTGCTCCTCCCGCTCCGGGCAGGCGTGGCAGGGGTGGTGACGCAGCTCGGTGCGGAGCTGGGCGACCTGGTGGTCCTCGCCGCTCACCTGCCGGGAACGGCCCCCGCGTCGGCCACCGTGCCGATCCAGGCCGGTGCCGCTGACCTCGGCGGCGAGATCCCGCCGGGCGCCCGGGGACCGGTGGTTGAAGTGCTTGGGCACCCGGATCCGGGCCAACACCTCGGCCGGAGTGGTGAAGTCACCCGGGCTGACCCGCCCGGCCCAACGGTCCTGGGTGAGCACCAGCGGCCGGGGCTCACCGAACCCACCGGTCGCCGGGTCCAGCACCACGGCCAGCCCGGCCCGCCGGCCCGACGGCACCCGGATCACGTCACCGACCCGCAGCCGCTCCAACGAGGCCACCGCGGCGGCCTTACGCTGGGTCTGCCCCTGCCTGGCGATCGCCTTCTCCCGGTCGGCGATCGCCACCCGCAGCGCGAAGTACTCGTCGAAGTCGCCGTGATGGCAGGCGGCCTCCGCGCCGTACGCCTCGATGGTCTCGGTGTTGCGCTGCACCTGCCGGGCCAGGCCGACCACCGACCGGTCCGCCTGGAACTGGGCGAACGAGGACTCCAGCAGGGCCCGGGCGGGCTCCGCGCCGACAGTGCCGACCAGGTTCACCGCCATGTTGTACGACGGACGGAAGCTGGAGCGCAGCGGGTAGGTGCGGGTGGACGCCAGCCCGGCCACGTGCCGTGGGTCGGTCTCCGGGGACCACACCACGACGGCGTGCCCCTCCACATCGATGCCCCGGCGGCCGGCGCGCCCGGTGAGCTGCGTGTACTCCCCCGGGGTCAGGTCGACGTGCGCCTCACCGTTGTACTTGACCAGCCGTTCCAGCACCACGCAGCGGGCCGGCATGTTGATGCCCAACGCCAACGTCTCGGTGGCGAAGACCGCTTTGACCAGGCCGCGGACGAACAACTCCTCGACGACCTCCTTGAACACCGGCAGCATGCCGGCGTGGTGGGCGGCCAGGCCGCGTTCCAGGCCATCCAGCCACTCCCAGTAGCCCAGGACCGACAGGTCCTCGCCGGGAATGGCGGTGACCCGCGACTCGACGACCCTGCGGATCTCGGCCCGCTCCTCGGCCGAGGTGAGCCGCAGCCCGGCGGCGAGACACTGCTGCACGGCGGCGGCGCAGCCGGCCCGGCTGAAGATGAACAGGATCGCCGGCAGCAGACCCTCCCGGTCCAGTCGGTCGACGATGTCCGGGCGCAACGGGCCACGCCAGCGCGGGCCGCGCCGGCCGGCACCCGGCCCCGCGCTGCGCCCCTCACCCAACTCCAGCCGCCGCGTGGTCTCCCGGGTGTAGCGCAGCAACTCCGGGTGCACGTCGTGCTTGCGGGCGGCGTCGGCGTCGTGGAACAGGTCGAACATCCGCTTGCCGACAAGCATGTGCTGCCACAACGGCACCGGCCGGTGCTCGCTGACCACCACTGCGGTCTCGCCGCGCACGGTGACCAGCCAGTCGGCGAACTCCTCGGCGTTGGAGACGGTCGCCGACAACGAGATCAGGGTGACCGAGGCGGGCAGGTGGATGATCACCTCTTCCCAGACCCCGCCGCGGAACCGGTCGGCCAGGTAGTGCACCTCGTCCATCACCACGTAGGCCAGGCCCTGGAGGGTGCTGGAGCCCGCGTAGAGCATGTTGCGCAGCACCTCGGTGGTCATCACCACCACCGGCGCGTCGCCGTTGATCGCGTTGTCGCCGGTCAGCAGGCCGACCTGCTCGGCACCGTACCGGGCGACCAGGTCGTGGTACTTCTGGTTGGACAGCGCCTTGATCGGCGTGGTGTAGAAGCACTTGCGCCGCGCCGGTGGGGTCGTCGCGTCGACGGCGGGCACCGGATCGTCGGGCCGACCCCGCAACGCCAGGTGGACGGCGAACTCCCCGACCACCGTCTTGCCGGCGCCGGTGGGAGCGCAGACCAGCACACCGCTGCCCCGCTCCAGCGACTGGCACGCCTCCCGCTGGAAGTCGTCGAGGTCGAACCCCAACTCGAGGGCGAACTCGTCCAGCGCCGGAAACTGTGCGGCTTGTGCGGCCTTGCGGCGCGCCGCTGCGTACCGCTCGGCGGGGCTCGACATGGCACCAAGATTAGTGCGTGCCGAGTCATGTCACCCCACAAGGCCGTCCGGAGGGGCGGTCGGGGGCGGTCGGTAGGGTGCACGGCGTGCCGGACCATGCCGAACCGCCCCAGACCAGTCCGCCGGGCACCGCCGAGGCGCCCGCCGCCCGCCGGGCGTCCCGACGCCCTGTCAAGGCGGTGCTCTTCGACTTCCACGGCACCCTGGCCCAGGTGGAGGACCCCCAGCGGTGGGTGCTGCAGGCCGCGGCGGCGTGCGGCGTCACGCTGGACCGGGTCCGCGCCACCTCGCTGGCCGACCGACTGCTGACCGCCGGCCGCGCCGGTGGGCCACTGCCGGCACGGGTGCCGCCCCGACTCGCCGAGCTGTGGGCCGACCGGGACCTCTACCAACACGCCCACCGGGGCGCGTACACCGGGCTGGCCGAGACCGTCGACGCCGGCATCGACGGCTTCGCCGACGCGCTCTACGAACGGCTGTTGACCACCGACGGCTGGCTGCCGTACGCCGACACCGCGCCCACGCTGACCGCGCTGCGCGACGCCGGGGTGCCGGTGGCGGTGGTCAGCAACATCGGCTTCGACCTGCGGCCACACTTCGACGCCTGGGGGCTGACCGACCTGGTCGGCGCGTTCGTGCTCTCGTACGAGGTGGGGCGCTGCAAACCCGACCCGGCGATCTTCTGGCGTGCCTGCGGCATGCTCGGCGTCGACCCGGAGCAGACACTGATGGTCGGCGACACCCCGGCGGACGCGGGCGCGGTGGCCGCGGGCTGCTCGGTACTGGTGCTACCGGCAGCCGAGCCGGGCCGGGAGAACGGGCTGGGCGCGGCGCTCGACCTCGCACTGCCGTCCTGAGCGGGCCTGCTGTGCCGTCAGTCGGGAATACGGATCACCGGTAGCTCCACGCAGCGCCACCCCGGATACCACAGTTCCGAGCGGCGCACACCGCCGCTCGGTGTCCCCCCAACCGCGGCAGGGGCCGCCTGCGACACACCCGGTCCCTCTCGCCACCAGCCGCCTCACAGGGCTCGCCTTTCGGCAGGTGGACACCGCCGGACGGTAGCCGGAGCGGACCGCCTACCGTCGTGCCCGTGACCGAGATCCTGCTGCCCACGCCATCGCCGGCCGACACGCCACCGGCCCGGCGCGGCGGCGTCGCCGCCGTGGGACTGGTGCTCGGCGGTGCCCTGTCGGTGCAGTTCGGGTCCGCCGTGGCCGCGTTGCTCTTCCCGCGCACCGGGGTGGCCGGCGCGGTGACCCTGCGGCTGACCATCTCCGCGGTGCTGCTGCTCGTCGTGTGCCGGCCCCGACTGCGCGGACACGACCGGTCGGCCTGGCTCGCGGCCGGCGCGTTCGGGCTGGCGCTGGCCGGCATGAACTCGCTGTTCTACCAGGCCATCGAACGCATCCCGCTGGGGCCGGCGGTGACGCTCGAGGTGCTCGGCCCGTTGGCGCTGTCGGTGTTCTCCGCCCGCCGGCTGGCCAGTTGGGGCTGGGCGGGTCTCGCACTGGCCGGGGTGGCGCTGCTCGGGCAGGGCGGCTTCGACCGGCTGAACCCGGTCGGGGTGGCCTTCGCCTTCGGCGCGGGCGCCATGTGGGCCGCGTACATAGTGCTGAGCGCCCGGGTCGGCGGCCGCTTCCCCGGCGCGGACGGGCTGGCCCTGGCACTGGCCGTCGCCGCGCTGGCCACCCTGCCGCTGGGCATCGTCGACGGCGGCGCCGCGCTGCTCGACCCGCAGGTGCTGGCGCTCGGCGCCGCCCTCGCGGTGCTCGCCTCCGGGCTGCCCTACACCCTGGAACTGCTGGCGCTACGGCGGATGCCCACCGCCACCTTCGCGGTGCTGATGAGCCTCGGCCCGGCCGTCGCCACGCTCGCCGGGTGGCTGGTGCTGCGGCAGGCGCTGACAGTGCTGGAATGCGCCGCCATCGTGCTGGTCATCGCCGCCAGCATCGGCGCGGTACGGGTCAACGCAGCAGCCGCACGGCGCCCGGAACCGCGCTGATCGTCACCGGCAGCCGCAGGGAGCGTTCCCCGTCGGCGTACGAGGTGATGCCCTCGGCTGCCAACTCCACTGTGCGGGCCCGGAAACTGCGCACCAGCGGGTGGCTGACGTGGGTGCCCTGGTAGATGCGGGGCTTCACCCGGACCAGGGTCCGCCGGTTGACCCGACCCGCCACGACCACGTCGAGCAGTCCGTCGGTCGGGTCCGCGTCGGGGCAGATCCGCATCCCACCGCCGTACGTGGGGCAGTTGCCCACCGCCACGAGCACCGCGTCCAGCTCGTGTGGCACCCCGTCGAGGCGCAGCGTGTAACGGCGTGGCCGCAGCCGGGCCAGCTCGACCAGGATCGCCAGGTCGTATCGGCGCGGGCCGCGGGGCCAGCGCATCCGGTTGGCCCGCTCGTTGACGATCGCGTCGAACCCGGCCGCGAGGACCGCGCCGTACCAGCGCTCGACACCGTCGACCCCGACCATCCGGGCCAGGTCGACAGGTTGGCTGCGCCCGTCACGCACCGCCTCGGCGATCACCGCCGCCGCGGCGACGGGGTCGGCCGGGAAGCCGGTGTCCAGGGCGAAGTCGTTGCCGGTGCCGGCCGGGATCGGGCCGAACGGCACGGCGGTCCCGGCGACCGCCTGCAACGCCCGGTGCACGGTGCCGTCCCCACCGACCGCCACCAACGCGCCAGCGCCGTCGGCGACGGCGGCCCGACACACCGCCTCCGCCTCGGCGGGGCTGGACGCCGGCAGCAACCGGACCGGCCGCCCGGCGGCGGCCAAGCCGTCCAGCAGCCGGGGCAGCAACGCCCGGTGCCGTCCACGACCGGCGCTCGGGTTGGCGAGCACGGCGACCGGGCCGGGCAGGTGATCGTCTGCGGTCACGGGCAGCACCGTACCGGTCGTACACCCGTCGTTCGCCAGGGGCAGCCGCCGTCACCAACAGTTCCGCCGCCGACGCGGGAGGTGACGCGACGACGCCGCCCCCGAAACACGGGGACGGCGTCGGTGGACCGGTCGGCGCGGAGCCGTCAGGTCATGTCGTCGTAGCGGCGTTCGATCGGCGCCGGTTTGGCGATCGGCTCGGGTTCGCCGATCGGCGCTGCCGAGTCGACCCGCTGCCCGGCCACTACCGGGTCCGCGTCGAACTCCAACGGCGACACCTCGTCGTCGTCGATGCCGGCATAAATCTCCTTGCCCCGCCCACGCCGCTTGTCGTTGAGGAAGGCGATGCCCACCGCGCCGAAGTAGAGCGCCGACAGGCAGATGGCCAGGGCCGTCATCCCGAACGGGTCCGGGGTTGGGGTGACCACTGCGGAGAAGGCGAAGAACACGAAGATCGCCACGCGCCACCAGCTGAGCAGCCGCTTCGCGCTGGCGATGCCCACGAAGTTGAGCATCAGCACGACGAGCGGGAACTCGAAGGCCACGCCGAACAACAGGATCAGGTTGGTGACGAAGGAGATGTACTTGGTGATCTCCAAGGTCGTGCTGATCTCGCTGTCCGAGATGCTGAGTAGGAACTCCAGGCCCTTGGACGTGACGAAGTACGCCAGTACCGCACCGGCCGCGAACAGCGGCGCGGCGAGCGCGGTGAAGAAGTACGCGTAGCGCCGCTCGTGCCGGTGCAGGCCAGGCGCGATGAACGCCCAGAGCTGGTACAGCCAGATCGGCGCGGCCACAATCAACCCGACCCAGAGCGCGACCTTCAGGTTGAGCAGGAACAGGTCGGCCGGGCCGAGCTGCACGAACTCGCACTTGCCGTCGACATATCGGGCCTGCGGCAGGTCACAGTAGGGCTGCTGGAGCAGGTGCAGCACCGGCTCGGCCAACCAGAAACCGAAGCCGAACCCGATGAGGATCGCCACGGACGCGCGGAACAGACGGTTGCGCAGCTCGCGGACGTGCTCGATGAGCGTCATCGAGCCGTCGGCGGCCCGTTCGAAGGTGCTCGTGCCGCGTTTACGCAGTGCGAAGGCCACGGGAGTGGGGCCCTTCGGTCAGTTGTCGCGGACGCGGTGCACCGGGTCGACGACCGGCTGCTGCGGCGGGGCCTGCTGGTACGGGGCCTGCTGCGGCTGGCCGGCGTACGGCGCCTGCTGCCCGGCGTGCGGCGGCAGCGGCTGGTAGCCGGCCTGCGCGTCAGCCTTCTCGGCGAGGTCGCGGTCGTCGTCCTGCAGGCTCTTGGTCTCGGCCTTGATGATCCGCAGCGACCGACCCAGCGACCGGGCCGCGTCGGGGAGCCGCTTCGCACCGAAGAGCAGGATCAGCACAACCACGAGAACAGCGATGTGCCACGGCTTGAGGGCACCCATGAGAAGCTCCAGTCGCTCTGTGTCCGGGGGGTGGTACGCAGCCCATCGTACGTGCGGATCGGCTGCCCGCCACCCACTGGGTGGTGGTGGTCCGGGCGGGAGGGTGAAGTCTTGACCAACCCGCGATGATCCGTCAACCACCGCCGGGTGCGTACTCGATCAGCCGCGCTTGGCCTTGATGACCGCGAGTCGCTGGGATGCGGTGTCGAGCCGACGTTGGACGTCCTCGGCACGCTGTTGCAGCGCCTCGGCGGTTTCCCGCAGCGCCTCGGCCTCGACGGCCCGCCGCTGCAACGCCACCGCGGCGCGGCGCAGTCGGGGCAGCCGGGCCAGCAGCGGGCGCACTGCCAACGCGAGCGCCACGAGGGGTAGCAGCACCACCGCGAGCACGATCCAGATCAGCACGGCGGTCAGCCTACTGGGTGCGGCCGGCCACCGCCCTGTCACCCGACGGCGCGCGCTCCGCGTCGTCCTCGGGCGGCCGGGGCACGGCCGCGGGCGTGGGCACTGCGTACGCGTCCAGTGCGGCGGCCGCCGTCCCCCGCACCTGCTCGGCCAACGCGACCGGGGCGACCACACTCACCTCCGGGCCGAGGCCGAGCACGAACCGGCGGGCCCACCCCAGGTCGGTGACCCGCAGGGAGACGAGCCACTGGTCGCCGTCGCCGGCCTCCACCCGCTCGCACGGGTAGTACTCGGTGATCCACCGCTCGCCCCGGCCGATGCGCAAGGTGATCAACGGCAGGTCGGCCGAGGGGCGGAACACGCCCTCGGTGAGGTCGTGCGGGACTGCCTGCGGCGGCACAGTGGCCGGCTCGTCCAACTCGGTGACCGCGTCGATCCGGTCGGCGCGGAACAGCCGGACGGCCTCCGCACGCCGACACCACGCCTCCACGTACGCCCGGCCGCCGACCATCAGCATCCGCAGCGGGTCGACGACGCGCTCGGTGGTCTCGTCCCGGGCCGCCGTGTAGTAGGTGATCCGCAGTGCCTTGCCGCCCTCCACCGCGGCGCGCAGCGCCTCGACCCGCCCGGTGTCCCCTGGCAACCGGACCGCCACCGGCGCGCCCACCAGGTCGCCCGCAGCCTCGATCTTGGCGAGGGCCCGTTCGACGGCCTCCCGGTTGGCCACCCCGGGCGTCTCGGCCAGCATCCGCAGCGCCACCACCAGTGCGAGGGCCTCGTCTGGGGTCAGCCGCAACGGTCGGTCGATGCCGGCGTCGTAGGTGATGGTCACCCGGTCACCGTCGAACGCCATGTCGATCAGGTCACCGGGGCCGTACCCGGGCAGCCCGCACACCCAGAGCAGCTCCAGGTCCTCCCGGAGCTGGCGTTCGGTGACGCCCAGGTCACCGGCCGCCTCGGCGATCTCGATGCCGGGCCGGGCCAGCAGGTAGGGCACCAGGTTGAGCAGTCGGGCCAGCCGGTCGGCGGACGCGCGGGAACCGTTGCGGGCGGCCGGGCGGGTCACCTGGCGCCTCCGCTGACGGCCAGCTCGTCGTGGCGCACGGCGATCTCCTTGAGTCGTTGGATGACCGCCTCGCGGACCTCCGGTGGGTCGAGGACCCGCACGTCCGGGCCGTAGCCGACGAGATGGCCGGCCAGCCCGTCCGGGTCGGCGTACGGCAGCACCAGCCGGTCGCCGTCCGGCCCGGCGGTCACCTGCACCGCCCAACGGCGCAGCCCGGCGGCCCGCCCCGGCGCGGCCAGCACCGTGGCCCGACCGGTGCGTTCCACCGGACCGGACCAGCGGGCCACGTGGCTGATCAGGTCGACGTTTGCCGGCGGCTCGTAGGCGCCGGGAGAGCCGGTCACCCGGACCGCGCCGACGACCCGGGACAACCGGAAGCAGCGGGTCGCCTCCCGGTCCTGGTCGTGGCCGACCACATACCACCGACCGCGCCAGCAGACCACGCCCCACGGTTGCAGCCGCCTCCGGGTGGGCGCGTCGCGGTCGGGCACCCGGTAGTCGAACCCCACCTCGCGGCGGTCCCGGGCGGCGGCGGTCAGCGGCGCGAACGCCGGGTCGACAGTGACCATCGGCTCCAGGCCGAGGGTCGCCTGCGGGTCCACGTCCACACCGGCGGCACGCAGCTTGGCCAGCCCCGACGACGCGGCGGCGGCCAACCCGGCGTGCTGCCACAGCCGGGCGGCGATGCCGACCGCGGCGGCTTCGTCCGGTTCGAGGAGGATGTCGGGCAGCGCGTATTCGCGGTGGGCGATCCGGTAGCCGGGCTCGGCGTCGAAGGCGCTCGCCGTGCCCGTCTCCAATGGCACACCCAGCTCGCGCAGCTCAGCCTTGTCCCGTTCGAACTTGCGCTGGAACGCCTCGTGGTCGCGCGCGTCGTCCGGATCGTGCTCGTAACCGGGCACTGTCGCGGCAATCTGCGCGGCGGTCAGGAACCGTCGCGTGGACAGAAGGCAGATCACCAGGTTGACCAGGCGTTCGGTGCGGGTCCGCGACACGCGGTAGACGCTAGCAGCCGACCCGCCCAGACCGTGCACCCACGCGGGCGTGCCGCACACTTGTTCGGATCGGGCCTCCCCCCGGCGCGTCGCCGTCCACGGTCATAGGGTGATCCTCATGCCGCAAGCGGACGCCAGGCCCGAGAGCGAGAGCGTCGGCACCGTCGTCGTCGCCGGCACCGCCAACCTCGCGATCGCGATCGCCAAACTGATCGCCGGGCTGATCTCCGGATCAGCCGCGATGCTCTCCGAGGCGGCGCACTCGGTCGCCGACACCACCACCGAGGTGCTGCTCTTCCAGGCGCTGCGCCGCGGCGCCCGTCCGGCCGACCAGCGACACCCCTTCGGGTACGGCAAGGAAAGCTACGTCTGGGCGTTCTTCGCCGCGATGTTCACGTTCGTCGCCGGCGCCGGTTTCGCTGTCACCCACGGCGTCACCACGATCCTGGTGCACGAGCACAGCGGCGACTACCTCATCTCGTACATCGTGCTCGGGGTGTCGTTCGTCATCGAGTCGATCTCACTGGGCCGGGCGGTGCGGCAGGTCCGCCGCGAGTCGCGGCGCTGGCAGACCACGCCTCGGCGGTTTCTGCGGCTGACCGCCGACACCACAGTCAAGGCGGTCTTCCTGGAGGACAGCGCGGCCCTGATCGGTCTGGTGCTGGCCGGGCTCGGCGTCGGCCTGTCGCACGCCACCGGCGACGAGGTGTGGGACGGCGTCGCGTCGATCCTGATCGGGCTCCTGCTGCTGACCGTCGCCGGGATCCTCGCCGGCAACAACCTGTCGCTGCTGGTCGGCCGGGCCGTCCCGGAGCGGCTGCGCCGCGAGATCGAGCAGGAGCTGGCCGGGCTGCCCGAGGTGGAGCGCATCGACACCCTGTTGACCATGCAGCTCGGCCCGCAGGACATCCTCGTCGCCGCGAAGGTCGACTTCCGCGACGAGGCCACCGGCGCGCAGATCGAGGCCACCGCCGACGAGGCCGAACGGCGGCTCACGAACCGATACCCGGAGATCCGCTTCGTCTTCCTCGACCCGACCCGTTCGATGCCGGGCGCCACCGGCACCGCCCGGCACACCCAGGCCGGGCCGAGCCCGGACGCCGGCGGCCCCGAGCCGGCCTGACCCACACCCGGGCGCGGGCCGCCGGGCCTGCGCGGCTAGCGTGCCCGTCATGGTGCGATGGCGTACGGGGACGGTGGCGACGCTGCGACGGCAGTGGACCGGGGCGGTGGAGCTGGACGTCGACCTGCCCGACGGCACGCGGATGCGGGCGCTGGCCTACCCGGAGCTGGTCGGCACGCCCGAGCCCGGTGACCGGGTGCTGCTCAACGCCGGTGCGCTGCTGATGGGATTGGGCACCGGCGGGTACGCCTTGGTGGTCGCACTGCCGGACCGGCTGCCGCCGGACCCACCGGACGTGGCCGACACCCGCGACGCCGGGCACCTGGTCAAGGCCCGCTACACGCCGTTGCAGCCGATCCTGCTCGGCGTCGACGAGGAGGCGTCCCCGCACCGCGACGTGCTGGCCGACGCGGACGACCTGGGCGGCCTGCCGGTGGTCACCGCCGACCTGCACTCGGCGCTCCCGGCGATCCTGGCCGGCATCCGGGCCGACGCCCCGCAGGCGCGGGTGGCGTACCTGCTCACCGACGGCGGGGCGCTGCCCGCCTGGTTCTCCCGCACCCTCGCCGGGCTACGGGCCGAACTGGCCGGCACGGTCACCGTCGGGCAGGCGTTCGGCGGCGACCTGGAGGCCACCACCCTGCACGGAGGCCTGCTCGCGGCCCGGTACGTGCTCCACGCGGACGTGGCGATCGTGGCTCAGGGACCGGGCAACCTGGGCACCGGAACCCGGTGGGGCTTCTCCGGCGTCGCCGTCGGCGAGGCGGTCAACGCGATAGCCACGCTGGGCGGGAAGCCGGTCGGCTCGTTGCGCATCTCCGACGCCGATCCCCGCCCCCGACACCGGGGCGTGTCGCACCACAGCCTCACCGCGTACGGCCGGGTGGCGCTCGCCCCGGCGGAGCTGGTGGTGCCCGAGGACCTTGCGCCGTCCCTCGCGGCCGAGGTGCACACGGCGCTGGCGCCCCTGGCGGCCCGACACCGGATCGTCCGGGTGCTCACCGACGGTCTGGACGCCGCGCTGCGGGCCAGCACCGTACCCCTGTCCACAATGGGCCGTGGCCTCGACGCCGACCACGTGTACTTCCTGGCGGCAGCCGCCGCCGGCCGCCACGCCGCAACCCTCCTCCCCTAACCAACCCCCACCCCCACCCCCCCACCCCCGGTTGATCATGAAGTTATTGCCCGCCGCCTCGGCGTGTCACGGCAATAACTTCATGATCAACGCGCGCTGGGGTGGGGTGGGGCGCTGGGGGGTGGGGCAGGAAGGGTGGGTTAGGCCAGGAAGATCAGGGCTAGCCAGCCGCCGACGATGAGCACCAGGGCCAGGGCCAGCACCCACGTCGGCACTGTGTAGTCACCGCGCCGGTTACGGTCGATCTCGGCGCGGATCTTCTCCCGCCGGCGTTCGACCCAGTTCTGCCGCTCGGTGCCGCGCTCGGAGCGGTCGGAAGGTCCAGAAGTCGTCATGGCGCGCTCAGCTTAACCGCTCGGTGCGCCGGGCTGACCGGCCCCGTCGGCGCAGCGCACCGACGGGGCCGGCAACCGGTCACATGCTGGCGATCAGCCGCTCCACCCGCTCGTCGTACGCTCGGAACGGATCCTTGCAGAGCACTGTGCGCTGCGCCTGGTCGTTGAGCTTCAGGTGCACCCAGTCGACGGTGAAGTCCCGGCGCTTCTCCTGGGCGTGCCGGATGAACTCGCCCCGCAGCCGGGCCCGGGTGGTCTGCGGCGGCGTCTCCTTGGCCTCGAAGATCTCCGGGTCGGTGGCCACCCGGTCGACGTCGCCGCGGCGCTCCAGGAGGCCGTAGAGGCCCCGGCCACGGCGCACGTCGTGATAGGCCAGGTCCATCTGCGCCACCCGCGGGTGCGACAGCGGCAGGTCGTGCTTGCGCTGGTAGCGCTCGATCAGCCGCAGCTTGCTAACCCAGTCGATCTCCCGGGAGACCGGCTCCAGGTCGCCGCTCTCCACCGCGTTGAGCACCCGGCCCCACAGCTCGACGACCCGCTTGGCGGCCTGGTCGCCGCCGCGTCGCTCGACGAACTCGGTGGCCTTGGCGAGGTACTCCTGCTGGATGTCCAGGGCGCTGACCTCCTTGCCGTTGGCCAACCGCACCTTGCGCCGGCCGGTGATGTCGTGCGACACCTCCCGGATGGCCCGGATCGGGTTCTCCAGGGACAGGTCGCGCATCACCACCCCGGCCTCGATCATCCGCAGCACGATGTCGGCGGTGCCGACCTTGAGCAGCGTGGTGACCTCGTTCATGTTGGAGTCGCCGACGATCACGTGCAGCCGCCGGTAGCGCTCGGCGTCAGCGTGCGGCTCGTCGCGGGTGTTGATGATCGGGCGGCTGCGGGTGGTCGCCGAGGAGACGCCCTCCCAGATGTGCTCGGCTCGCTGCGACAGGCAGTAGACAGCGCCGCGCGGTGTTTGCAGGACCTTGCCGGCCCCGCAGATCAACTGCCGGGTGACCAGGAACGGAATGAGCACGTCGGCGAGCCGGCCGAACTCGCCGTGCCGCGAGACCAGGTAGTTCTCGTGGCAGCCGTACGAGTTGCCGGCCGAATCGGTGTTGTTCTTGAACAGGTAGATCTCACCCGCGATGCCCTCGTCGTGCAGTCGCTTCTCCGCGTCGACGAGCAGCCCTTCCAGGATCCGCTCGCCGGCCCGGTCGTGGGCGACGAGATCGGTCACCGAGTCGCACTCCGGCGTCGCGTACTCCGGATGCGACCCGACGTCCAGGTAGAGCCGGGCCCCATTGCGCAGGAAGACATTGCTCGACCGGCCCCAGGACACCACGCGACGGAACAGATACCGCGCGACCTCGTCCGGGGACAGCCGCCGCTGCCCGCGATAGGTGCAGGTGACGCCGTACTCGGTCTCGAGGCCGAAGATTCGCCGCTCCATGGTGTGACATTAGCCGCCCGGGGGCCCGGTTCGTCACTGTCAGACCACAGGTCGTGCCCCGAGCGCTGTCACATACCGGTTGAGTGCGACATTCCGTCCGGACCGAGGCTCGCCACGAACCGCCGGCAGCTGTCGTACTGCGGAAGCAGGCCCCGCTCGCGGGCCTGCGCCAGAGTCGGCGCCGCGTCGTCGCGGGCGGACAGCAGTGGAACGTCGGCGGGCCACTCGATGCCCAACTCCTCGTCCAGCGGATGCACGGCGTGCTCGCCGGTCGGGTTGTAGGTGGCCGAGCAGAGATAGCTCAACGTCGCGTCGTCGGTCAACGCGCAGAACCCGTGCCCCAGCCCCTCGCTGAGGTAGACCGCCCGACGGTCGGTGTCGTCCAGTCGGACGCCCTCCCAACGACCGAAGGTCGGCGAGCCCACCCGCAGGTCCACGATCACGTCGAGGACCGCGCCCCGCACACAGGTGACGTACTTGGCCTGCCCGGGCGGCACGTCGGCGAAGTGAACACCGCGCACCACGCCACGCGCGGAGACCGACAGGTTGGCCTGGGCCAGCCGCAGCGGATGCCCCACCACCTCGGCGAGCTTGTCGAAGCGGTACCACTCCATGAACATGCCGCGCGGGTCACCGTGCTGCTGGGGGGTGATCTCCCAGGCGCCCTCGATGCTCAGCTCCCGGATCTTCACCAGGAACCTCCCTCGTCGCCGGCCTGGTCGTTGAGCAGACCGAGCAGGTAGTTGCCGTAACCGCTCTTGGTCAGCGGCTCGGCGAGCGCGCGCAGCTGCGCGTCGTCGATCAGGCCAGCCCGCCAGGCGACCTCCTCGACGCAACCGATCTTGAGACCCTGCCGCTCCTCGACCACCCGGACGAACTCGGCGGCCTGCATCATCGAGGTGAACGTCCCGGTGTCCAGCCAGGCGGTGCCCCGATCCAGCACCGTCACCGCCAGCTCCCCGGTCTCCCGGTACACCTCGTTGACCGCCGTGATCTCCAGCTCGCCGCGGGCGCTCGGGGTGAGCTTGCGGGCGATGTCCACCACCCGGTTGTCATAGAAGTAGAGGCCGGGCACCGCGTAGCGGGACTTCGGGCGGGCCGGCTTCTCCTCGATCGAGAGCACCCGACCATCGGCGTCGAAGTCGACCACGCCGTACTCCTGCGGGTTAGCCACCTGATAGGCGAAGACCCGCCCACCGACCGGGTCACAGTGGTCGGCGAGCTGCCGACCCAGACCCACACCGTGGAAGATGTTGTCGCCGAGGACCAACGCCACCGACTCGGTGCCGATGAAGTCCGCGCCGAGGATGAACGCCTGCGCGATGCCCTCCGGGCGCTCCTGGCTGACGTACTCCAGCCGCAGCCCGAACTGGCTGCCGTCGCCCAGCAGCCGACGGAACTGGTCCTGGTCCTCCGGAGTCGTGATCACCAGGATCTCCCGGACCCCGGACATCACCAGGGTGGACAGCGGGTAATAGATCATCGGCTTGTCGAAGACCGGCATCAGCTGCTTCGAGACCGCCCGGGTGATCGGCCAGAGCCGGGACCCGGTGCCGCCGGCAAGTAGGATTCCGCGCATCGGGGAAGCCTAGCCGCACCCGGACACGTTGCGCGGGGGTCGGATACCAGGGGGCGCGCCGCCCGTCGCGTATACTTCCGGACCCGTGAGGATCCTCGTCACCGGCGGAGCCGGATTCATCGGGTCGGAGTACGTTCGCCTGCTGCTGGGCAAGCCCCTCGGCAGTGCGGACAGTGTGCCGCCGCTCGAGCCGGCCGTCGTGACCGTGCTGGACAAGCTGACCTACTCGGGCAACCTGGCCAACCTCGAACCGGTCCGCGACGACCCGCGGCTGCGGTTCGTGCAGGGCGACATCTGCGACCCGGTGGTGGTCGACGCCACGGTGGCCGAGCACGACGTGATCGTGCACTTCGCCGCCGAGTCGCACGTCGACCGTTCGATCGCCGGCGCCGCGCCGTTCGTCACCACGAACGTGCTGGGCACCCAGACGCTGCTCGACGCGGCGCTGCGCCACGGCACCAGCCGGTTCGTGCACGTCTCCACCGACGAGGTCTACGGCTCGATCGACGAGGGCTCCTGGACCGAGACCTGGCCACTCGCGCCCAACTCGCCGTACTCGGCCTCCAAGGCCGGCTCCGACCTGCTCGCGCTGTCGTACCACCGCACCCACGGCATGGACGTGGTCGTCACCCGCTGCTCCAACAACTACGGCCCGTACCAGTTCCCCGAGAAGGTCATCCCGCTGTTCGTCAGCAACCTGCTCGACGGTGGCACCGTCCCCCTCTATGGCGACGGCGGCAACATCCGTGACTGGCTGCACGTGCACGACCACTGCCGGGGCATCGCCCTCGTCCAGCAGAAGGGCCGCGCCGGTGAGGTCTACAACATCGGCGGCGGCACCGAGTTGACCAACAAGGAACTCACCGGCCTGCTCCTGGACGCCTGCGGCGCCGGGTGGGACCGGGTCGTGCCGGTCACCGACCGCAAGGGCCACGACCGCCGGTACTCCCTCGACATCACCAAGATCAGCGAAGAGCTCGGCTACCACCCCAGCATCACCCTCGACCAGGGCCTCGCTGACACCGTCCGCTGGTACCGGGACAACCGCAACTGGTGGGAACCCCTCAAGTCCGCGCCGACCGCATGACCCGACTCCTCGTCACCGGCGCGGGCGGGATGCTCGGCCGGGACCTGGTCACCGTGCTGGGCGCACGGCCCGACCTCAAGGTGACCGCCGCCACCCGCGCCGACCTGGACGTCACCGACAGCGCGGCGGTCCACGCCGCCGTCGCCGGGCACGACCTCGTGATCAACGCGGCCGCGTGGACAAACGTCGACGCCGCCGAGGCCGACGAGGCGGCGGCGACCGCCGTCAACGGCCACGCAGTGGCCAACCTGGCCGCGGCGTGCGCCACCGACGGAACCCGGCTCATCCAGGTCTCCACCGACTACGTCCTGGCCGGCAACGCGGACACCCCGTACCCGGAGGACGCGCCCACCGCGCCGGTCAACGCCTACGGCCGCGGCAAGCTGGTCGGCGAAGAGGCCGTCGCGCGGTTGCTGCCTGACACCGGGTACGTCGTGCGCACCGCCTGGCTCTACGGCGCGCACGGCCCGAACTTCGTGGCCACCATGCTCCGACTCGCCACCCAGCGCGAACACCTCGACGTGGTCGACGACCAACACGGCCAACCCACCTGGTCGTACGCGCTCGCCGAGCGGCTCGTCGCGCTCGCCGACGCGGCGCTGGCCGGTCACGCCACGCCCGGCGTCTACCACGGCACCTGCGCCGGGCAGACGACCTGGTACGGGTTGGCCCGCGCCGCGTTTTCGCTGGCCGGACTGGATCCGGACCGGATCCGACCCACCACCAGCGACCGGTATCCGCGTCCCGCCCCACGGCCTGCGTACAGTGTGCTAGGGCACAGCCGCTGGGCAGCCGTGGGTCTGCCTCCGCTTCCAGACTGGCACAGCGCCCTGGTTGACGCGTTCCACTCCCCCGCTCCACCCGCCCCGTGGAAGGTCGCATGAAGCTCACCCTCGTCACCGGTCTGACCGGCCTGCTGCTCCTCGGCACCATCGTCGAGCTGTTGCGCCGCCGTCAGCTGCGCGAGAAGTACGGCATGCTCTGGCTCGCCGTACTGATCATCGTGATTCCGCTGTCCCTTTTCCCCCGGCTGCTCGACAACGTCGCCGAACTCCTCGGCGTCGCCTCCGGTGTCAGCCTGGTGCTCTTCCTCGGCATCGTCTTCCTGCTGCTGGTGTGCGTACACCTCAGCTGGGAGGTCAGCGCCCTGGAAGAAGAGACCCGCACCCTGGCCGAAGATTTCGCCCTGCTCCGCGCTCAGATCGACGCGGACCGGGCAGCCCGAGACGAACTGGTGTCGACCGATGGTTAACGGCAAGCGCACACTGATCATCATCCCGGCTCTCAACGAGTCGGGCTCGATCGCCGACGTCGTCGGCGAGGTCCGTGGCGAACTGCCCGGCGTCGACGTGCTCGTCGTCGACGACGGCTCCACCGATCGCACCGCTGCCGTCGCCGCCGCCGCCGGCGCCCTGGTCGCCAAACTGCCGTACAACCTCGGCGTCGGTGGGGCCATGCGCCTCGGCTACCGCTACGCCCGCGACAACGGCTACGACGTCGCCATCCAGATCGACGCCGACGGCCAGCACGACCCCCGGTACGTGCCGAAGCTCGTCGACCTGCTCGATGACAACGACCTCGTCATCGGCGCCCGCTTCGCCGGTGAGGGCGACTACAACGTCCGCGGCCCCCGCCGCTGGGCGATGGTGATGCTCTCCGCCGTGCTGTCCCGCGTCGCCCGCACCAAGCTCACCGACACCACCTCCGGCTTCCGGGCCGCCAACCGGCGGGTCATCGAGATGTTCGCCGGCTGGTACCCGGCCGAGTACCTCGGCGACACCGTGGAGACCCTCGTGCACACCGCGCGCCGCGGCTACCGCATCCGCCAGGTGCCGGTCGCCATGCGCAAGCGGATGGCGGGCACACCCAGCCACTCCCCCGCCAAGGCGATGGTCTACCTCGGCCGCGCGTTCGCCGTTCTCACGCTGGCGCTCATCCGCCGGTGATCCGACGGCTACTGAGCCTGGTCCCGCCCGGCACCGTCGCTGTCGGTGCCGGGCTGGCCCTTCTCGGGCTCGCCTCCTACGTTCACCTCGCCGTCGCCGGCCACAGCCTCAGCCAGGCCGACTACTCGTCCCTGTCGGTGCTCTGGTCGATCGTGTTCACCCTCGGCATCGGCGTGTTCATGCCGATCGAGCAGGAGGTCGCCCGGGTCGTCGCCGCCCGACACAGCCAGGGGCTGCCCCCCGGGCCGGTACTGGCCCGCGGCGTCACCGTCGCCGCCGTGATGCTCGCGGTGCTGGTGTTGGCCGTCACCATCGGTCGTCAGCCGCTCGCCGACAAGCTCTTCGCCGGTGACGGCAACCTGGTCACAGTGCTGATCGGCGCACTCGCCGCGATGGCCGTCGCCTACGCCACCCGCGGTGTCCTCTCCGGCCTGCAACTGTTCCCCTGGTACGGCGCCCAACTCGGGATCGACGGCGGCCTGCGGATCATCATGGTCGCCCTGCTCGGGTTGGCCGGAGTGACGTCGCCCGTCTGGTACGGGCTCGTGCTCGTCGCCGCCCCGCTGGTCAGTGTCCTGCTCACAGTGCCACCGGTGCTGCGCGCCATCGGCGGAGGCCCGCCGGTGGCCTGGGCGACCCTGCTGCGTGGCCTCGGCCTGCTCACCGCCTCCAGCCTGCTCTCCCAGGTGGTGGTGAACATCGGCGTGATCAACGTGCAGCTGCTCGCGCCCTCCGACGCGGCAGCCGCCGGCGCACTGCTCTCCGCCCTCGTGCTGGTCCGCATCCCCCTGTTCGTCTTCGGCTCCCTACAGGCGTCACTGCTGCCCGGCCTGGCCACCACCGCCACCACCGGCGACCAGGCCGGCTTCCACAGCCTGCTGCGCCGGGCGCTCGGCATCGTCACCGCACTCGGCCTCACCGGCGCCCTCGGCGCCGTGCTGCTCGGCCCATGGTTGGTCGGCGCCCTCTTCGACGCACCCGGCGTTCTCGGCCACGGCGACTTTGCCTGGTTGGCTGCCGCCACGCTCGCCTACCTGTGGGCGATGGTGCTCGGCCAGGCCCTGCTCGCCCTCGACCGGCACCGCGCCCAGGCCCTCGCCTGGACCGCCGGCGTCGCCGCCCTGATCGCCGTGACGCTGATCCCGGCTACGGTCACCCTGCGCGTCGAGCTGGCGTACACCATCGGCTCCGTCATAGTGGCCGCCACCATGGCGATGCTGCTGCGCGGTGGCTTCCGCCGACCCACCACCCCCACCCGGCCGCTCGCCGAGGCCGTCGCCCCTGCCGCATCCGGAGGCATCCGATGACCCGACCCCGGGTGAGCGCCGTCATGCTCGCCTACGGCCCGGAGCCCTATCTCGTCGACGCCGCCCAGGCGGTGCTGGCCAGCACCGACGTCGAGATCGACCTCATCGTCGTCGACAACGGCTGCACCGGGGACGGCATCGACATCGTCAAGGGCCTCCCCGGGGTACGGGTGATCCGACCGGAGGAGAACACCGGTTACTCCGGCGGCTGCCGGGTCGGCGCGGCGGAAGCCACCGGTGACTGGCTCGCGTTCGTCAACTCCGATGCCGTCGTCGCACCCGATGCCCTGGCCAAGACCACCGCCGTAGCCGCCGAAGCGGGCATAGGCGCGGCCATGGCGTCCATCCGGTTGGCCGACACCCCCGAGCTGATCAACACCAGCGGTAACCCGCTGCACTTCACCGGCCTCTCCTGGGCCGGTGGCAACGGCGAACCGGCCAGCAACCACGCCGAGCGGCGGGCCGTACCCTCCCTCAGCGGCTGCTGCTTCGTGATCAGCCGGAAGCTCTGGCGCGAACTCGACGGCTTCGCCGCCGAATACTTCGCGTACCACGAGGACACCGAGCTCAGCCTGCGACTGTGGCAGCGCGGACTTCGGCTGGAGTACGTGCCGGACGCCGTCGTGCGTCACCACTACGAGTTCTCCCGCAACGCCCTGAAGCTCTACCTGGTCGAGCGGAACCGACTGGTCACCCTGCTCACCGCCTACGAGGCGCGGACACTCCTGGTGCTCGCCCCGGCGCTGCTGCTCACCGAGGCCGCAATGCTCACCGCCGCGGTCGTCGGCGGCTGGTCCCGGCAGAAGCTGCAGGGCTGGGGCTGGTTGTGGCGCAACCGAGACTGGGTTCGCGGCCGTCGACGGCAGCTACAGGCTGAGCGCCGGGTGCCAGACGGGGTCATCGCGAAGCTGATGACCGGTCGGGTCACGCCCTCCGGTGTGCCGACCACACCCGGCCTGGGCGCGTTCAACGCCGTCGCCGGCGGTTACTGGGCCCTGGCCCGGCCCCTGCTGCGCCGAGGATGACCGCTGGTGCCGGCCCCTGTTCGGGGCCGGCACCAGCGGGCGAAACCTTAGCGCTCGCCGCCCTCCGCGGGCCGGTCCTCCAGGTCCGCGGAACCGGCCGAGGAGGTCGGCTTGTGCCCCTCAGTGGTCGGCACGACCGGCTCGGCGGGACCGCCCGCCGCATCCGCCGCCTGCCCCTCGGCTGGCGCATCTCCGTCCAGCAGAGCCGTCAGCGCGGCACCGGTGATCCGCCGGAACGTCCGTCCGATCCGCTGACGGTCCAGGACCGCCACCTCGAGCTGGTTCGCGGCGATCGTCCGGGCGGCACCGCCCTCACCACCGACGGTGCTCAACGCCTGCACCGCCACCCTGACCGCCTCGGCCAGGGACATGTCCGCCCGATGCTGCGACTTCAACACACCGGTGATCGCCTCGGCCTGACCACCCATGGCCATCCGCCCCGGCTCGTCGTTCACCGAACCGTCATAGGTCAGCCGGTACAGTTCGTCGGCCTCCGGGGTGGCGCCGACCTCCGCCACGCAGATCTCCACCTCGAACGGCTTCGACTGCTCGGTGAAGATGGCACCCAGGGTCTGCGCGAACGCGTTGGCCAGGGCCCGGCCAGTGACGTCACGCCGGTCGTAGCTGAGCCCGTTCAGGTCGGCCATCCGGACTCCGGCACGGCGCAGGTTCTCGAACTCGTTGTACCGGCCGACGGCGGCGAACCCGATCCGGTCGTAGATCTCGCTGACCTTGTGCAGGGCGCTGGAGAGGTTCTCCGCGACGAAGAGGACCCCGCCGGAGTAGCTGAGGACCACCGCGCTGCGACCCCGAGCGATGCCCTTGCGGGCCAACTCGGAGCGGTCGCGCATGATCTGTTCGGGAGAGGCGTAGAACTGCATGGCCACGTCGGCGGTTCTCCTTACGGCGCTGTGCTGACGACTGCTGACTGGTGAGGTGCGGGTCTCAACCGCCCGGGTTCTCCATCCGGCCGGCAACCACACCCTCGGCGATAGCCGCCGTCTCGGTGTCGGTCAGCCGGCGGGTGCCCTCGGCGGTCGCGGTCATCACCACGGGATAGATCCGGCGGGTCAGATCCGGCCCACCGGTCGCGGTGTCGTCGTCGGCGGCGTCGTACAGCGCCTCGACCGCCAGCCGCGTCGCGTCGTCGACGGACAACCCGGCCCGGAACCGCTTCTTCAACGCTGACTTCGCGAACAGCGACCCGGACCCGATCGCGTCGTAGCCGGTCTCCTCGTAGGGGCCACCGGTCACGTCGAAGCTGAAGATCCGACCGGCGCGCGCCGGGTCGGCGGCGGCCAGGTCGAACCCGGCGAAGAGCGGCACCACTGCCAACCCCTGCATGGCCGCCCCCAGGTTGCCCCGGATCATCGAGGCCAACCGGTTGGCCTTACCGTCCAACGAGAGCATCGCGCCCTCGATCTTCTCGTAGTGCTCCAGCTCCACCTGGAACAGTCGCATCAGCTCGATGCCGATACCGGCGGTGCCCGCGATGCCGACCAGCGAGTAGGCGTCGGCGGGGTGCACCTTCTCGATGTCGCGCTGGGCGATCAGGTTGCCCATGGTGGCCCGTCGGTCGCCCGCCATCACCACACCCTCGGCGGCCGCGATGGCCACGATGGTGGTCGCGTGCGGCGCCAGGTCGGCGGCCATGCCCGGTGGCAGCGGTCGCCGACCGGGCAACATCTCGGGGGCCACCCGACTCAGAAACGTGGTGAAGGAGGACGTCCCCGCGTTGGTGAACACATCTGGTAGACGCCCGGATGGATCAAAGCCCGCTGCCACGTGGTTCCTCTCAGGTACGTGATCGCCCTGGCCAGCCTCATGGGACTGTCACGGAACTGGCCAAGACCACCGTTGCAGTTGAAGCAGAGTATCCCGCGCACCCATCCGGTGCGATGATCGTGGTCCAGATGTTGCGGGTCGGCGCCGCCACGGATCGCGCAGACCCCGCCCTGCTCGGCCAGGAGCTCCTGAAACTCCTTCTCGCCCACGCCGTACCGCCGCCGCAGGTGGTACTCGCGGTTGCCACCGTAGAGCCGCTGTTTGGTCTCGTGAGTACGGCCGTTGTTGTGGCACGGCTTGCAGTATGTGCCGTAGCCGGTGCTGTCCGAACGGTTACGGGGGAACTCGGCCGATGGCTCGGCCGTCCCGCAGCCCACGCAGAAGCGGTGTCCTTCCGGGACCTCCCGCGCTACCCGGACCTCCCGTCCGTGCTTCTCCTCTACCCGCTTCGCGTAGCTGGCCTTCGACCGTCCGTTGAAGCATGGCTTGCAGTAGCTACCGCGACCGCTTGGTCGTTTACTGCTGGAGCAGAAGTCGGCCAGCGGCTTCCACTCGGCGCAGTCGCGGCACCGCCGTTGATCTTCCCCGGGGAGGGTCATGTGCGAATTGGCCTTTTTGTCTACTGACCCCCCTTTTGTACGTATCCCCTCACGAATTCCTCGGCGTTCTCTTCGAGCACGGAGTCGATCTCGTCGAGGAGGTCGTCGACGTCCTCGGTGATCTCGGCGTGCCGCTCGGCCACCTCGGGGTTGGCCTCCGTGGTGACGTCCTCGATCTCCTCGCCCTGACGGGACTTGCCGGACTGCGACTGACCGCCGCTGTCATGAGTGGCCATGGCTGTCTCCTCCACGATCGTCTGGGATGAAATCTACCCCGCGCAGGCGACAGAAAGCCCTCACGTCCGCCGTGTTCGGGTGCGGGGGCGTTCGATTGCGGCGAAGCGGTCAGCTCCGAGGTGCCGACGCGTCGGCCGGGGCCGAGGCCGGCACCGGCACCGGCACCCGCTCCGGCTCACGCTGCTCCTCCCCCGACGCCGGCGCCGGTGGTGCCCCGCGCCGCAGGCGGGGCGTCCAGTCCTTGAACCGCAGCGCCTGCTTCTCCACCAGATGCCAGGACAGGAACGCCAGGAAGACGGTGCAGACCATGACCACAGCGAAGTAGCCGACGAAGCCCCAGGCAGCCGCCCCCAGCCAGGCCAGCATCTGCTGCACGACGAAGGAGTAGATGTAGATGCCGTACGAGTAGTCGTTCTTCTGGCCCACGCGGTGCAGCAGCCGCGGCAACCGGACCGCGAGGTAGAGGATGGCGTATTCGTAGGCGAGCAACGCCGGGCCGAACAGGTGGCCCTCCAGGGTCTGCCAGCCGGCCACGACGATGGCGAGCACGCCGAGGACGTCGCTGATGGGCAGCTTGTCGCTGTACAGATCCGCAACGGCCCCCACCAGGAACATGAAGCCGAACCGCAAAAACCAGATCTTGCTGAGCGCGCCGAGCAGCGGCAGCGTACCGACGGAGCCGCTGGTGAAGTACGTCGATCCGCCGAAGCGCAGCGCCTCGTACTGGTTCCAGAGCAGCAGACCGAAGACGAGAACGGCGGCCGCGAGCACCAGCCAGCGGGCACGACGCAGCACCGCCACCACGGCCAGCGAAGCCACGATCAGGTAGCAGAAGATCTCGTAACTGAGCGTCCAGAGTGAGCCGTCGAGGACGCTCTTACGCACCAGGTCGCCGTACGGCGTGTCCCGGAAGACGTCCATGATCCCCTGCTGGCGGTAGCCACCCCACCAGTTCGCCTGCAGGAAGTTGATGACCCCGGCCGGGTGCCGCCACAGACCGTCCAGATTGCCGCGATCGGCGTACCAGACGATCGGGGCCACCACGAAGCCGATGAACAGCAGACACACCCAGAGGCCCGGCCAGATCCGCAGGGCGCGGTGCCAGAGGTAGCGGGGCAGGCTGGCCCGCCGGGCGCTCCGGGTGATGAGGAAGCCGGAGATGCCGAAGAAGCCGGCCACCCCCAGACCGGCCACGTCGACGACCTCGGTCAACGGTCGGGCGTACCCGATCACAGCGGTGTGCGCGAGGACGACCGCCACGGCGAAGCAGAGCCGCAGAAAGCCGAAACTGTTGGCACGCCCGGCGTACGCGTTCGACAGCGGTACAGCGGTCATCGCACGCAGGCCAACCTGCCGGGCTGAGGGGAGCATCGCATCACCGTGTGGGTCGACGGATCGGGGGACGGCCTAGCATGCCACACGGTGATTGCCGGTGGAGGCACCGGATCTCAGCCCCCGGTCAGTGTCTCCAGCAGGTCCTTGGCGCTGGCGCAGCGGTCGAACAGCGCCCCGACGTGCGCGCGGGTGCCCCGCTCCGGCTCCATCATCGGGACCCTGACCAACGACTCCCGGCCCACGTCGAAGATCACTGAGTCCCAGCTCGCGGCGACCACTTCGGAGGCGTACTGGGCGAGACAGCGGCCGCGGAAGTAGGCCCTGGTGTCCTCCGGCGGCTCGGTCATCGCGCTGCGGGTCTCGTCGTCGGTGAGCAGCGTCTTCATCGCCCCCCGGCTGACCAGGCGGTGGTAGAGGCCCTTCTCCGGCCGGACGTCGGAGTATTGCAGGTCGACGAGCTGGAGCTTGTGCGAGCCCCAGCCGAGCTTCTCCCGCTCCCGGTAGCCCTCCAGCAGCCGCAGCTTGGCCACCCAGTCCAGCTCGTCGGCGCAGAGCATCGGATCCCGGCCGAGCCGGTCCAGGACGCTCTCCCAGCGGTCGAGCACGTCGATGGTCTGCTCGTCGGCGTCGGTGCCGTACCGGTCGTCGACAAAGGACCGGACCCGCTCCAGGTACGCCCATTGCAGGTCGAGGGCAGTGAGCCGACGACCGTCGCGCAGTCGCATCCGGTGCGTCAGAGAGGGGTCGTGGCTGACGGCGCGCAGCTCGCTGACCGGGTCGGCGATGCCGAGGTCGGCGCCGAGGGCCTTCTCCTCGATCATGGTGAGGATCAGCGCGGTGGTGCCGACCTTGAGGTAGGTGGAGATCTCGGAGAGGTTGGCGTCGCCGATGATGACGTGCAGCCGGCGGTACTTGTCGGCGTCGGCGTGCGGCTCGTCCCGGGTGTTGATGATCGGCCGCTTGAGGGTGGTCTCCAGCCCCACCTCGACCTCGAAGAAGTCGGCGCGCTGGGAGACCTGGAAGCCGCTCTGGCCGCCGTCCTGGCCGATGCCGACCCGGCCGGCGCCGCAGACGATCTGCCGGGTGACGAAGAACGGAGTCAGGTACGCCACGATGTCGGCGAACGGCGTCTGCCGGCGCATCAGGTAGTTCTCGTGGGCGCCGTAGCTGGCGCCCTTGTTGTCGGTGTTGTTCTTGTAGAGGTGGATCGGCTGGGTGCCCGGGATGGTGGCGGCCCGGCGGGACGCCTCGGCCATCACCCGCTCGCCGGCCTTGTCCCAGCGCACGATGTCCCTGGGAGTGGTGACCTCGGGGGTGGAGTATTCGGGGTGAGCGTGGTCCACGTAGAGCCGTGCGCCGTTGGTGAGTATCACGTTGGCCAGGCCGAGGTCTTCGTCCGCGAGAGCCTCGGCGGGGTCGTACGCGGCGCCGGAGTAGGTGAAGCCGCGAGCGTCGCGCAGCGGTGACTCTTCCTCGTAGTCCCACCGGGCCCGGCCGCCCCGGTTGAGTTCCGGGCGTGCCCCATAGGCGTTGACCACCTGCGATGAGGTGACCATCGGGTTGGCTCCGGCCTGCCCGGGCACGGAGATGCCGTATTCGACCTCGGTGCCCATGATCCGTCTTACGCTCATCGACCTACCCGCTTCGCTCGCCCGACCCGGTCCCCCGTCAGGTCGAGCGTAGTCCGCCCTGAGCACCTGCACTCTGCAGGTGAGTGCCGGCGGGCCGGAACAGTTCGCTGGATTCGGTGTCGGAATGCTCAGCGGGCGACGTCGGCTCGTCGGTAACCGCGGGGCGGGTGGTCCAGACGAGCCACCCGAACAGCACCAGACCGAGGCTGGCGCTCAGCAGCGGAATCACCGAGCCGACCACCGGATGCCAGTCGCCGGCTAGGGGGTTGAGGCTGCTCAGCCCGATGTTGGCGGGCAGGCCGTTCTGCCAGCGGACCATCGTGTACGCCAGGCAGAAGAGCTGGATCGGCAGCAGGAGCAGCACGGCGAGCCGGGTGAACGAGCGGGCCCGGGCGATCTCGAAGCCGCGTTGTTCGGCGATCCACGCGGCGTAGAGCAGGACACCGACCAGCATGGGCAGCATGTATCGGCCCTGGGTGACGAAGCCGCTCTCGTTGACCAGGGCGATCTGCATCAGGGAGGGGACGGCCACGCCGCCGCCGAGCAGCACGAGCAGCCGCCACCGGTCGAGCGTGCTGCCCCAGACGACCCCGATGAGCAGCAGCGCTCCGGCGACGAGCTGCCAGATCAGGTACGGCGGGGCGGGCATCCGGGTGTCCAGCCAGGAGGTGACCCCGACGATCTGGTCGAGGTATCCCCGCCACCGGTCGGCCTCGCGCAGAGCGGCCTGCCCGTAGGTGAGCCGGTCGGCGGAGTAGTTGCCGAGGTCGGAGGTCTGTTGGCGGACGGACCAGGCGAGCACGGCGAGGGTCGACAGGACGATGCCGCCTGCCCAGAGCTGCGCGGCCCGGTCCCGCAGCAGGCCGAGGAGGTTGCTGCGGCGCAACGGGAAGGCGAACGCGACGAAGGCGGTCGCCAGCCAGAGCGGGCCGGTCTGGCGCAGCACCGCGAGGAGCAGCGCGCTGATTCCGACGAGGACGAGGAGGCCGCGCCGTGGGCCGGGTGGGCCGAGCAGCAGGGGGATGACAGCGCTGAAGAAGGCGATGCCGGCGGCGATCTCCAGGCCGTTCGGGTTGACCGCGCTGGCCATGTGCACGGCCATCGGGGTGGTGACGACGAGCAGGGCGCCCATCATGAGGCCGCGGCGGGAGCGGTTGCGGATCACGACGTACGCGCTGGCGAGCAGCGCGGCGCAGCACAGGGCGCTGATCATGCGGGCGAGCAGGACGCCGGACCAGCCGGGCCAGAGCACCGTGGGCGCGCCGACGAGGGCGTAGTAGGCGGGGAAGTAACGACCGGCGCCGGTGCCGGCGCGGGTCGGTGTGTCGTCGCTGCCGGGGGGCTGGGCGCAGGCGGCCGAGACTTCCTTCTTGAACTGCCAGCACTGCTCGCGGACGAGACCGCCGGGGACCGTCTGGAAGGCGCCGGTGCCCTTCTTCGCATCGGCGGGAGGGGGCGCGATCTGCCCGGCGGCGACACCGGCCGCCCGGACGATGTGCTCGCGCTCGTCCGGGGTGCCGTCGTAGGGGGCGGCCATCGACCAGGCGAAGATGATCAGGAAGAATGCGGCGAAGGCGAGGGCCCAGTGCCGTCGGCTTGTACTCATTGTGGCTGCCGGGCTTCCGTCGGTGGCCGGCGGCGTCACTCTTCCGGGATCAGGCACGTCAACCTCGCGGCTCGCGCGGGCAGGCCCCGCTGGGTGGATGGACAGACGATAGACTCCCTCGTCGTCCTCACCGCTCCGGGTCCCCCCTTGGAGAACTCTTTGCTGTCACCTGTTGCCGATTCCGTCCGCCACCTGTCCCGACACAGTGCTGTGCGGTTCCTGGTCGTCGGAGGTCTGAGCGTTGCCGTGGACACGGGATCACTCTTCGTGTACCACGGAGTTCTCCGGATTGTCCTGCCGGTTGCGGCCGGCATGTCGTTCCTGACCTCGTTCTGGGTCAACTTCGGGCTGAACCGGGCGTGGTCGTTCGGCTCGTCCGCCCAGATGGTGCCGCAGGTGGGGCGCTACTTCGCGCTGGTCCTCGCCAACCTGACCGCCAACGTGGTCCTGGTGTCCGCGTTGACCTGGGCGGGCACGCCGTACCTGCTGGCGAAGCTGCTGGTGACGGCGTCGCTGTCGGCGGCGAACTACGTGGTGTCGAAGCGGTGGATCTTCGCTGCCTGACCGACGCTCTGACATACCCGAAGCGAGGGTGCCCACCGGATGGTGGGCACCCTCGCTGTTGGGGTCAGAGGTACTGGCCGGTGTTGCTGGCGGTCTCGATGGACCGGCCGGCCTCGGCGCCCTTGCCGCCGGAGACGAGCGTGCGGATGTAGACGATCCGCTCGCCCTTCTTGCCGGAGATGCGCGCCCAGTCGTCGGGGTTGGTGGTGTTGGGGAGATCTTCGTTCTCGCGGAACTCGTCGACGCAGGCGTCGAGCAGGTGCTGAAGGCGCAGCCCCTTGCGACCCGAGGTGAGGAACTCCTTGATGGCCATCTTCTTGCTCCGGTCGACGATGTTCTGGATCATCGCGCCGGAGTTGAAGTCCTTGAAGTAGAGGACTTCCTTGTCACCGTTGGCGTAGGTGACCTCGAGGAACCGGTTCTCCTCGGTTTCCGAGTACATCCGCAGCACCACGGCGTCGATCATCGCCGCGACTGTCGCCTGCGGGTCGGTGCCGTGTTCGGCCAGGTCGTCCGGGTGCAGGGGCAGCCCGGAGAGGATGTACTTGGAGAAGATGTCCTTGGCCGCCTCGGCGTCCGGACGCTCGATCTTGATTTTCACGTCGAGGCGACCGGGGCGCAGGATCGCCGGGTCGATCATGTCTTCCCGGTTGGAGGCGCCGATGACGATGACGTTCTCCAGCCCCTCCACGCCGTCGATCTCGCTGAGCAGCTGCGGGACGATGGTGTTCTCCACGTCGGAGGAGACACCGGAGCCGCGGGTCCGGAAGATCGAGTCCATCTCGTCGAAGAACACGATCACCGGCGTGCCCTCGCCGGCCTTCTCCCGCGCGCGCTGGAAGATCAGCCGGATGTGCCGCTCGGTCTCACCGACGTACTTGTTGAGCAGCTCCGGGCCCTTGATGTTGAGGAAGAAGCTGGTGTGCTTCTCCTTGCCCTGCCGCTCGGCGATCTTCTTGGCCAGCGAGTTGGCCACCGCCTTGGCGATGAGCGTCTTGCCACAGCCGGGTGGGCCGTAGAGCAGGATGCCCTTCGGTGGGCGGAGCTGGTGCTCGCGGAACAGGTCCGCGTGCAGGAAGGGCAACTCCACCGCGTCGCGGATCTGCTCGATCTGCGACTGGAGGCCACCGATGTCGCCGTAGTCGACGTCGGGCACCTCCTCCAGGACCAGCTCCTCGACCTCGCTCTTCGGAATCCGCTCGTACGCGTACGCCGAGCGGGGCTCGATCATGAGCGAGTCGCCGGCCCGGATCGCCGAGCCGATGAGCGTCTCGGCGAGGTGCACGATGCGCTCCTCGTCGGAGTGGGAGACCACCAGCGCCCGGTCGCCCGGCCCGCCGTTCGGCCCCTCCAGGATCTCCTTGAGCATCACCACTTCGCCAACCCGCTCGTAACCGAACGCGTCGACGATGTTGAGCGCGTCGTTGAGCAGGACCTCCTGGCCGCGCCGCAGGTCACCCACGTCGAGCGAGGGCGAGACCGCGACCCGCAGTTTGCGGCCACCGGTGAAGACGTCCACCGTGCCGTCCTCGTGCTTGGCCAGGAAGACCCCGTAACCGCTCGGCGGTTGCGCGAGCCGGTCGATCTCCTCCTTGAGCGTCACGATCTGCGTGCGAGCTTCCTTGAGGGTGCTCACCAGCCGGTCGTTGTTCTCGGTCAGCCGCGCCAACTGTGCCTGGGTGGCCGCCAGCCGCTCTTCGAGCTGCCGGACGTGTCGGGGGCTTTCGGTCAACTTGCGCCGCACCAGGGCGAGTTCCTCTTGCAGGAACGCGACCTGCGTGGAGAGATCGTGGGCTTCCTTCTCCCACCGTGCGGCGCGCGAGTCCGCGTCGTCGCTACGTGCTGCCACGTCCCACCTCCCCGGGGGGCTTGAACGTTCTGCCCTAACACTAGCCGCTATGAGGCCGATTCGGTCCCACGCAACACCCTCGTCACCGAACCTTGATCGCCAAGGGTGGCCTGACGGGCCGTTACCGGCGTTCGGGTACCGTCGGAGCGTGGCACGGGAGAACATGGGGGGTGCACAGGTGGCCGAGGTCGCGACCGACGAATTGCAGGTCTGGGTCGACCAGGACCTCTGCACGGGCGACGGGCTGTGCGTGCAGTACGCGCCGGAGGTTTTCGAGTTCGACATCGACGGCCTGGCCTACGTCAAGGGCGTCGACGGTGAGCTGCGGATGGCACCGGGCAGTCGGGTCGACGTCCCCGCGCACCTGCGACTCGAGGTGATCGACTCCGCGAAGGAGTGCCCGGGCGACTGCATCCACGTGGTGCGCGGCGACGGCGTCGAGGTCGCCGGCCCGGACGCCGAGGAAGACTGACCCACCGGCCGGGCCACGACGGCCCGGCCGGGCCCAGTTCGGGGTACGCCTCAGAGCATCGGACGGCCGACCACCGAGGCGACCAACCGCGCGAACTCCTCCAACCGGGCGATCTGCCCGGCCCCGCCGTCGTCGAGGGTCTTGCCGAAGCGCAACGCGTCGTGCCGGGGCGTGCCGGCCATCTCCTCGCTCGGCGGCGCCTCGTCCAACGAGGTGAGCAGCAGGTAGACGTCGATGCTGTCGACCCGGATCTCGCCGCTCTCGGCACGGTTGAGCCGCCGCCGGCAGCCCACCTCGGTGACTGTGGAGACCGGCACCACCCGCAGCGACGAGGTCATCGAGCCCGGCGGGCCCTCCTCCGGCGGGACGTCCTCGCCGTGCCAGAGGATCAGCCGGCTGCCGTCGCAGACCACGACCTCCTGCCACACCCCGTTGACCTCGTTGACGAAGCGCTCCAGGGTGAAGCCGAGCACCGACGCGCCGCGCAGCACGCCGCCGAGCGCCTCCAGGGCGACGTCCGGGTCGCGCAGGTAGGCCCGCGCCGCCGACTCCAGATCCTGGTAGGGCGACCAGTCGGGAAAGACCGCGGGGAGGTCTCCACCGCCGTAGCCCGGTCGGCTCATGCCAGCGTCTCCCAGTGCTCGGCGCTGCCGACACCCAGCTCGATGGTCACGGCCTGTCCATCTCCCCCGCACCGTTGGGTCGCGCGTCCGCGGCCTGCGCGGCGGCGGCCTGTCGGGCCGCCTCCGCCGCGCGCAGGTCCTGGCGGCGCTGCGCGTACGCCTCGGTGCCCTTGCTGGGTTTGCGCCGCCGCGGCGGCGCGGTGACCCCCGGGGCCAGCTTGCGCGCGGACACCAGGAAGGCGGTGTGCGCGATCATCCGGTGGTCCGGACGGACGGCGAGGCCCTCGGCGTGCCAGTCGCGCACCAGGGACTCCCAGGCCCGCGGCTCGGTCCAGCCGCCGCGCTCGCGCAGCGCCTCCACGAGTTCGGAGAGCTGCGGTGTGGTGGCGACGTAGCCGATGAACACCCCGCCGGGCACGAGTGCCCGCTCGACCATGTCGAGGGTCTCCCAGGGGGTCAACATGTCCAGGATGATCCGGTCGAAGCCGGTCTCGCGGCACTGCGCGACGTCGCCGACGTGCAGGTTCCACGAGGGGTGCGGCCCGTTGAAGAACGCCTCGACATTGCGCTTGGCGATCTGGGCGAAGTCGTCACGCAGCTCGAACGAGTGCAGCTCACCCTCGGTGCCGACGGCGCGCAGCAGGGAGCAGCTCAGCGCTCCGGAGCCGGCGCCGGCCTCGAGGACCTTCGCGCCGGGGAAGATGTCGCCCATCGCCACGATCTGCGCCGAGTCCTTGGGGTAGATCACCTGGGCGCCGCGCGGCATGGACAGCACGTAGTCCGACAGGAGCGGCCGCAGGGCCAGGAACGCGGTGCCGCCGCCGGAGGTGCTCACCACGCTGCCGTCGGGGAGCCCGATCAGCGCGTCGTGCGCCAGGATGCCGCGGTGGGTGTGGAACTCCTTGCCGGGCTCCAGCGTCACTGTGTGCATCCGCCCCTTGGGGTCGGTCAGCTGGACCCGGTCGCCGGGCCGGAACGGCCCGCGGTGCACGGGTGTCAGCGCCGGGTTGGCGGGGTCGGCGGCGACGGTGGAGGGAGTTGCGGTCACGGTGTCATCTTCCGGTTGGGTTCGAGGAGCTGTGCCAGGTCCGCGATGTGCAGAATGCCGACGACATCTTCGCCTGAGGTCACCACGTACTGTGCGCCCGGGTGGGTCTGTACGGCCTCCATCACCCGCTCGCCGTCCCACCCGACCGACAACGTGGGAAGGGTGCCCAGCGACCGGGCGACGGCGTCCACCGCCAGCCACGGTCGGCGCTCGAGCGGCACCGCTTCGGCGGCGGCCGGGTCGACCAGCGCCACCGGTCGACCGGTGGAGTCGGTGACCAGCAGCGCGGCGGCGGGCTGCCCGCTCTCGTCGCGTCGGCGCTGGGCCTCGGCCAGTGGCGTACCGGTGGCCGCCGGCCAGACCGGACGGGCCAGCCGGGCCAGGTCGATCAGCGGGAACCGGCGGCTGACCCGGGCGGCCCGGATCGACTGCCCGGCGCCACGCCAGAGGGTGACGGCGACCAGCAGCATCAGCGGCAGCGCCAGCGGCGCCAGCCGCCGCTCGACGGTGAGCAGCAGGACCAGGGCCGCGGTGCCGACGGCGACGACCCGGCCGGCCCACCCGGCGACCTCGGTGCCGAGGTGCCGGTCGCGGGTGAGACCCCACACGGCGGCGCGCAGCGCCCGGCCGCCGTCGAGCGGCAGCCCGGGCAGGCTGTTGAACACCGCCACGATGACGTTGCTGACCGCGAGCTGGAAGGCGAGCTGGTGCGCCACGGTCCCCTCGGGCAGGGCGAGCGTGGCGGCGACCGCCAGGACGCCGAGCACCGCGGAGACCGCCGGGCCGGCCAGCGAGACCAGCAGGTCGACGCGGGGCGACGGGGCGTCCCGGTCCATCTCGGTGTAACCGCCGAGCAGCTCAAGGGTGATCCCGCGCACACCGATGCCGTACCGCCGGGCGGTGAGGGCGTGGCCCAGCTCGTGCAGCAGCACCGAGCCGAGCAGCGACACCACGAACCCGAAGCCGATCAGGTAGCCGCTGAGCTGCGGCAGGTCCAGTTGTCGGCGGGCGAACTCGCCGTAGAGCACCGCGATGAGCAGCGCGAGCAGGACCATGGAGCCGTTGAGGTGCAGCGGCACCCCGAACACCCTGCCGACGTTCAGGCCGAGGCGTCGGTCCGGTCGGCGTGGCGGCCTGGTTGTCTGCTCCATCGCCACGATGCTACGGACCGTCGCTGGGTGGGGCGGGCGGCGGTCGGTGTCACACCGGTGCCCTAACCTTTGCCGACATGACGGCGGATTCGGTCACCACCTCCCAGCCCTCCCCCGCGGCGCAGGCGCCGCCGACGGTGCGGGCCTCGCTGTCCCCGTCGCGGGCGGCGGATTTCAAGACCTGCCCGCTGCTCTACCGGTTCCGCAGCATCGACCGGCTGCCCGAGCGCACCACCATCGAGCAGGCCCGGGGCACGTTGGTGCACGCGGTGCTGGAGCGCCTGTTCGACCTGCCAGCCACCGGCCGCACACCGGAGGCGGCCGGTGACCTGGTGGCCCCCCAGTGGGACCGGCTGGTCACCGAGCAGCCGGAGCTGGCCGGGATCTTCGACGGCGCGGAGCCGGCCGGCCCGGTGGAGTTCCTCCGCTCCGCCGCCGGGCTGTTGCAGGGTTACTTCGCGGTGGAGGATCCGACCCGGCTGGAGCCGGCCGAACGCGAGAGCCTGATCTCCGCGGTCGTCGACGAGGAGTTGCTGATCCGGGGCTACCTCGACCGGCTCGACGTCGCGCCCGACGGCGCGCTGCGCGTGGTCGACTACAAGACCGGGGGCGCCCCGCGGGAGGCGTTCGAGGCGCGGGCGCTGTTCCAGCTGAAGTTCTACGCCCTGGTGCTGTGGCGCACCCGGGGGGTGGTGCCCCGGGTGCTGCGGCTGCTCTACCTGCGCGACGCCGAGGTGTTGGATTACACCCCCGACGCCGACGAGCTGGTCCGCTTCGAGCGCACGGTGGTGGCGCTGTGGCGGGCCATCGAGCAGGCCACCGCCCGGCAGGATTTCCGGCCCCGGCCGAGCCGGCTCTGCGACTGGTGCAGCCACCAGGCGCTCTGTCCCAGCTTCGGCGGCACCCCGCCGCCGTTCCCGGTCGCCGCGGCGAACGCCGACCCGCTGCGTGACTCCCGGGCCACCCCGGTGGCGCCGGGCGCCGACGAGTGACGGCTTCCTGAGCGACGCGTACCTTGCGGCCGTTCGGGCCACCGGGACCGCCTGCCGCACGCCGCCGGCGCCGACCCGACCGCGGCGGCGCCGCCGCGGTCGGGACAGCGTGACCGGCCGGCCTCTACGGTGATCCGCGACGTACCGGCTCCGGTGCGCGAGGATGACCGGTGCGCGCCACGACGTCGGCGGGACGGGAGACGAGATGAGCGATCAGGCGCCCTCGGCGCGGCCGGTGCGGATCCTGCTCGCCGACGACCAGCCGCTGCTGCGGACCGGGTTCCGGATGGTGCTGGGCGCCGAGAGCGACCTGGACGTGGTGGCGGAGGCCGGTGACGGCGTGGAGGCGGTGGAGTTGTCCCGCCGGCTGCTGCCCGACGTCGTCCTGATGGACATCCGGATGCCCCGGATGGACGGGGTGGCGGCGACCCGGGCCATCGTCGACGCCCGGCTGCCGGTAAGGGTGCTGGTGCTCACCACCTTCGACCTGGACGAGTACGTGGTGGGCGCGTTGCGGGCCGGCGCCAGCGGGTTCCTGGCCAAGGACGTGCCGGCCGAGGATCTGATCGCGGCCATCCGCACTGTCGCCGGCGGGGACGCGGTGGTGACACCGCGGATCCTGCGGCGACTGCTGGACCGCTTCGCCGAACTGCTGCCCGATCCGGCGGCGACGCCGTCGGCGACGCTCAACGCGCTCACCGACCGGGAGCGCGAGGTGCTCGTGCAGGTCGCCCGGGGGCTGTCCAACGCCGAGATCGCGACGGTCCTGTCAGTGAGCGAGACCACCATCAAGACGCACGTCGGGCATGTGCTGACCAAGCTGCGGCTGCGCGACCGGGTGCAGGCGGTGGTGCTGGCGTACGAGTCGGGGCTGGTCCGCCCCCGGGCGTAGTTCCGCCGGCCTGGGTACCTCACCCGGCGTACTCGAAGATCCCTCCGTGGGGGGACGGCTGCCGTTGCCGTCGTCACCTACCGTGACCGGAGATGGCGTAGTTCGGTTGACCCTCCTGTGGCGTCAGGTGCAAGTGTCGGTGCTGCCGCCCGCCGCCGAGGTGAAAAACGGTCGACCGGCCGTCGACTCAGGGGCAACCCTGATCCGACATGGGGGTGCACCCGCAGCGGGAAATCCGCACCAGGTCCCCCCAGGGTCGGACGGGGCGGGCGGATGCAGCACCGATGATTGAACAGTCGCGCCGGACCATCGGGGGGCGGCGTGCATTTTCGGACAGACGGAAGAGGTAGATGACGTGACCGCGACGGTAGGCCAGCAGGCGCAGGCCGCGGCCCGGGCGAACGACGTGTGGAAGGTGTACGGCAGCGGCGAGGCTCAGGTCATCGCGCTGCGGGGGGTCAGCGCGGAGTTCGAACGTGGCCGCTTCACCGCGATCATGGGCCCGTCGGGTTCCGGTAAGTCCACGCTGATGCACTGCCTGGCCGGTCTGGACTCGGTGACCCGGGGGACGGTGTCGATCGGTGAGACGACGGTCACGGGGCTGGGCGACGCGGGGCTGACGAAGCTGCGCCGCGACAAGGTGGGCTTCATCTTCCAGCAGTTCAACCTGCTGCCGACGCTGACCGCCAAGGAGAACATCCTGCTGCCGCTGTCGATCGCCGGGCGCAAGCCGGACCCGGCCTGGTACGACACGGTGATCGAGACGGTGGGTCTGAAGGACCGGCTGGACCACCGGCCGGCACAGCTCTCCGGTGGGCAGCAGCAGCGGGTGGCGTGCGCCCGGGCGCTGGTCTCCCGCCCCGAGGTGATCTTCGCGGACGAGCCGACCGGCAACCTGGACTCGCGCTCCGGCGCGGAGGTGCTCAACTTCCTGCGTAACTCGGTTCGGGAGCACGGCCAGACCATCGTGATGGTCACCCACGACCCGACGGCCGCCGCGTACGCCGACCGGGTGGTCTTCCTCGCCGACGGCGAGATCGTCTCGGAGCTGATCGAGCCGACCGCCGAGACGGTGCTGGACACCATGAAGAAGCTGGACACTCCGGCCGAGGTGGGCAACTGATGTTCCGCGCGACGCTGAAGAGTCTGCTGGCCCGTAAGGTCCGGCTGATCCTGTCCGGCCTGGCGGTGGTGCTCGGGGTGATGTTCGTCTCCGGCGCTTTCGTGCTCACCGACACGCTGGGTCGATCCTTCGACTCGGTCTTCGCCGACGGTTTCTCCGAGATCGACGTCAACGTCGCGGCGAAGCCGAAGGTGCAGGTCAACGAGATGGAGGGCGAGCAGACAGTCGCCCCGCTGCCGGCCGCCCTGGTGGACCGGGTGAAGCAGGTGCCGGGGGCGGCCTCGGCGACCGGTGTGGTCAACGCCGACGGCGCCCGGGTGATCGGCAGCAACGGCAAGGTCGTCACCTCGTTCGGCCCGCCGCAGTTGGGCGAGAACTGGACCGGTGAGAGCGAGCTGCTGAAGCTGCGTGAGGGGCGCGCGCCGCAGGCCGAGGACGAGATCGTCATCAACAAGGCGTTGGCCACCGCCGCGAAGGTGCAGGTCGGCCAGAAGGTCGGCGTGCTGACCGCCTTCGAGTCGAAGAAGCGGGAATTCACACTGGTCGGCGTCTTCGGTTACAGCGGTGACCGGGACTCGATCGGCGGGGTCAACGAGGTCTTCTTCACCACCCCGGTGGCGCAACGGCTGATGCTGGGCGAGCCGGACGTGTTCAGCAGCATCACCGTGCAGGCCGCAGACGGGGTCTCCGACGAGAAGCTGCGCGACGAGGTGGCCCGCACCCTGGGCGCGGACTTCGAGGTGAAGACCGGCGAGCAGGTGGCCGCGGACGCCTCGGCCAGCCTGAAGGAGGGCCTGTCCTTCTTCAACAAGATCCTGCTCGGCTTCGCCGCTGTGGCGCTGCTGGTGGGCACCTTCCTGATCCTCAACACCTTCTCGATCATCGTGGCGCAGCGGACCCGGGAGTTGGCGCTGATGCGCGCCATCGGGGCCAGCGGCCGGCAGATCATCGGTTCGGTGGTGCTGGAGGCCATCGCGGTGGGGTTGATCGCCTCGGTGCTCGGCCTCGCCGCCGGCATCGGGGTGGGCGCGCTGCTGGCGTACCTGTTCGGCAAGCTCGCCGGTGGGCTCACCCTGGCCGGCATCGGTGTGCCGGCGGCGGCCGTGATCGGTTCGTTCGCCGTCGGTCTGGTGATCACCGTGGTGGCGGCGTTGCTGCCGGCCCTGCGGGCGTCCCGGATCCCGCCGATCGCTGCCATGCAGGACGTGGCCACCCCGGACCGACCGTTGACCAAGGTCACGGTGGCCGGGTCGCTGGTCACCGGCGTCGGCGCGGTGCTGCTGTTCCTCGGGCTCAGTGGCAACGCCGGCGGTCAGACCCTGTCGACCATCCTCGGCGGGGTGCTGTTCGCCTTCATCGGGGTGGCGCTGCTGACCCCGCTGATCAGCCGGCCGGTGGTGAGCCTGCTCGGGGCGATCTTCTCCTGGTCGGTGCCGGGCCAGCTGGGTCGGCTCAACTCAGGGCGCAACCCCCGTCGTACGGCCATCACGGCCGCCGCGCTGATGGTCGGCATCGCGCTGGTCACCGGCGTCACGGTGATCCTCGACTCGGCCAAGGGCAGCATCAGCGCGCTCGCCCAGGACACCATCAAGGCCGAGCTGGTGATCGCCGGCCAGCAGGGCGGCCCGCGTCCGCCGACGTTCGACCCGGGCGTACTGGACCAGGCCAAGGCGCTGCCCGGTGTGCGGTTGGTCGACGGCGAGTACGGCGACATGGGGCGGATCGACGGCGAGGGCACCTGGGTCGCGGCGAGCAGCGACATCGCGTCGCTGCGGCAGATCTTCGGCGCGAAGCCGACCGCCGGTGACATCGACCGGCTCGGGCCGACCCAGATGCTCGCCAGCTCGGACACGGCCACGTCCCGCGGCTGGTCGGTGGGCTCCACCGTCAACGTGCAGCTGACCCGGGGCGAGGCACGCACCTACACGATCAGCGGCATCTACGAGTCGTCGCAGCTGACCAACCCGGTGACGCTGCCGGTGACCGCGGCGAAGGACTTCGCCATCCCGCAGCCCATCCAGGGCTTCATCCAGCTGGACCCGGGCACTCGGGTGTCCGACGTCCAGCCGCAGGTGGAGGCGTTGCTCGCGGACAGCCCCGAGGTGTCGGTGGCCGACCGGGACGCGTTCATCAAGCAGCAGACCAGCTCGCTCGACGGGCTGCTCACGATGATCCAGATCCTGCTCGCGCTGGCCATCGTGATCGCCGTGCTGGGCATCATCAACACCCTGGCCCTGTCGGTGCTGGAGCGGACCCGCGAGTTGGGTCTGCTGCGGGCGATCGGCCTGCGCCGGTCCCAGACCATGGGCATGATCACCGTGGAGGCGGTGGTGATCTCGGTGTTCGGCGCGCTGCTCGGCGTGGCGGTGGGCACCGGCCTCGGCGCCGCTGTGGTCGAGGCCCTCAAGGACGAGGGCATCACCGACCTGATCCTGCCCTGGGGGCAGATGGGTGTCTTCCTCGGCCTCGCCGCCATCATCGGCGTGGTGGCCGCGGTGCTCCCGGCCGTGCGGGCGGCCCGGATCAACGTCCTGGGCGCCATCGCCCACGACTGATCGGCACTGCCGAGGCCCCCGGTCGCCATCCGCGACCGGGGGCCTCGGCCGTCCGTACTTCGCTGTGCGCGGCGGGCCTGCGGTGGGCCGGTCAGCCGGTCGCCGCGGCCCGATCGGTCAGCAGCTCCGCGAGCAGCGCCAGGTCGACGCCGGTCAGGCTCTGCACCTGGTGTACGCCGACAGTGCTCGGCAACGCCACCTCCGCCGGTACGGCCAGGACCGCCGCGCCCGAGGCGAGCGCGCTGGCCACCCCGGTCGGTGAGTCCTCGATCGCCACACAACGCTCGATCGGCACACCCAGCAGCCGGGCCGCGGTCAGGTACGGCTCGGGGTGCGGCTTGGCCGCGACCACCTCGTCGCCGGCGACCACGGTGTCGAAGTTGTCCCGACCGAGGGTGTCCAGGGCGATCTCGACCAGCGCCCGGGGGCTGGAGGTGACCAGCGCGGTGGGGATTCCCGCCGCGCGGACCGCGCGCAACAGCTCGAACGCCCCCGGCTGCCAGGGCAGGCCGGTGCGGAACAACTCCAGGATCCGGGCGTTGATCCACGCCGCGCTGATCTCCGGATCCCGTTCGGGCTGCCCCAGGTCGTCGTGCAGGATGCGCATCGACTCGGCCATGGCGGTGCCGATGATCGACTGGCGGGCGTCGACGGAGAGTTCCCCGCCGTACTCCTTCGCGAGTTCCTGCAACGCGACGTCCCACAGCTTCTCGCTGTCGACCAACGTGCCGTCCATGTCGAAGAGCACAGCGGCGGGGTGATGGCTGCTCAGCGGAACCTCCAGGGTCGTGACCGACACCGGCGATCCTGCCAGCAGCCGCCGGGGCTGGTGGCGGCAACGGGCGCCAGGGTGATCCGGGCAACCCGTTCAGCCCAGGTCGCACTCCTTCAGGGAACCCTCGTAACCCCGGAAGAACATGTCGGTGCGCTGCTCGGCGGTGCCGTGCGCCCCTTCCGCGAACCACGGCTGGTCCGGGTCGTCGCCGACCGCCGCCACCCCCTCCCGGAACTCGTCCAGGTCACCCTCGGCGAGGGTCAGGGCCTCCGAGCGCACCGAGTCGCCGAGGTACGCCCCGGCCATGCAGTCGGCCTGCAACTCCTGCTGGATGGTGAAGCTGTAGTTGATGCCGAGCCGCACCTGGATGGCGTGCGCGTACTCGTGTCCGAGCAGGTAGAACACGAACGCGTCGCCGACCTGGCGGAACGCCGCCACCGACCAGGCGACGTCGTACGCGATGAAGTCGCCCCGCGAGCAGTAGACGGCGTTGTTGCGGGGCAACGCCTGACCACCGCAGGACACCTCGCCGTCGCGCTGGTAGGGGATGATCCGCCGGATCGGCTGGAAGCGCTGCCCGGACTCCTTGAACTGGGCCGCCCAGTACCGCTCGGCGACGGCCTGCGCGTCGGCGACGTCCTGCTCGAACTCGGCGACGCTCGTGGTGCTGTCGGCCCGGGTGGTGCTCGGCCCCGGTGAGGCTGCCGACGGGTTCGCCCCGGGGCGCTCGGCCTCCGGCTCGGCCAGCCCACCGCCGGCGCAGGCGAGGGAGACCAGCGCGGCGATCAGCAGACCCGCCAACGGGCCCCGCGCGTCGCGTCCGAACCGTGCCGCCAACTGTGCCTCCCCAGACATCGGTACTCAGGCTGGTAGTACCCCGACGATAGGACCGCAACGCCCGTCACCGGTTTCACGCACGGCACGGCCGGACGGTTCACGTGCCGTGGGCCCGGACGGGCTGCGGCGCACCCACGCCACCGCCTCAACTACCTGCTCAACCACCGGCTGCGCCGCTCGTACGGCCAGTAGGGTCGCTCAACCGCCCGACTCCCGACCGCGCTGCCACGTGTCACCCTGGTCACCGTGCCGCTCGGCCTCGTACCTGTGCTGGCGACCACGAGCGGCCCGCCCAGCCCGAGAGTCGTCGCCCCCCACCTCGCCGGCCCGCCCCCGCCGCACCACAACGCCGAACGCCACCCCCGCCACGACGACGAAGACCCCCACCACCACCCACACCACAGTCATCCCGCCAACCTAGGCCCCACCCACCACAGCGCCGCTCGGTGATCATGGAGTCGGCGTCATCCCACCCGGCGTGTCACGACGCCAACTTCACGATCACCGGTTCGGCTGGGAGGCAGACCGGGTGTGGTTGGGGTGTCCGGGCGGGAGGTTGAGGTTCGACGTTTCCGGTGAGGGCGCCGGGGTGGTGTCCGCACCGAAGGAGGGAAGAATCGTGAAGTACATGATTTTGCTCTACGGGTCGCAGCAGGACTACGACGTGCTGTCCGGGCGGGCTTCCGACCGGCCGGCGATGTCGGCCGAGCAGATCGCGGCGATGCACCAGCACATGGAGGCCTTCCACCAGGCGCTGGCCGAGTCCGGGGAGTTGGTTGACGCCCGGGGCCTGAGCGAGCCGGTGCACGCCCGCCGGGTGCGGGTGCGCGAGGGGGCACCAGTGATCACCGACGGCCCGTACCCGGAGACGCAGGAGGTCCTCGCCGGTTACACAATCGTGGAGTGCGCCAGCTTCGACCGGGCCACCGAGATCGCCGCCGGCCTGGTCGACCCGGACGCCCCCGGTGGGTACGTGGACGTGCGGCCGGTGCTCGACGGTGTCGAGGACCTGGCCGGCTGACCGGTGCCGGAGACTCCCGCCGAGGACCTGCTGCGCGAACTGGCGCCGCAGGTCCTCGGCGCGCTGGTCCGCCGCTACGGGCACTTCGACACGGCCGAGGACGCGGTGCAGGAGGCGCTGATCGCCGCGGCGCACTGTTGGCCGCGCGACGGCGTACCGGAGAGTCCGCGTGGCTGGCTGATCACCGTGGCGTCCCGTCGGCTGACCGACCTGCTGCGTCGCGAGCAGGCCCGGATGCGACGGGAGGACACGGTGGCCCGGTGGGTGCTCCCGGAGCAGTGGCGCGCCCCCGCCGCCGACCGTCCGCCGGCGGACGCCGACGACACGCTCATCCTGTTGTTCCTGTGCTGTCACCCGGCGCTGTCGGCGGCGTCGCAGATCGCGCTCACCCTGCGGGCGGTGGGCGGGCTGAGCACCGCCGAGGTGGCGCGTGCGTTCCTGGTGCCGGAGGCGACGATGACCCGGCGGATCAGTCGGGGCAAGCAGCGGATCCGTGACAGTGGGTTGCGGTTCGCGCCGCCCACCGACCGGGAGCGCGCCGGCCGGCTCGCCGCCGTGCTGCACGTGCTCTACCTGATTTTCACGGAGGGGTACGCCCGCACCGCCGGGCCCGGGTTGCTGCGCGCCGACCTGACCGCCGAGGCGATCCGGCTGACCCGGCTGGTGCGCCGGCTGGCGCCCGAGGACCCCGAGGTCACCGGGTTGCTCGCGTTGATGCTGCTCACCGACGCCCGCGCGTCGGCGCGGATCGGCCCGCACGGTGAGCTGGTGCCGATGGCCGAGCAGGACCGCTCCCGGTGGCGGGCCGACCAGATCGCCGAGGGGGTCGAGCTGATCACCGGGGCGCTGCCGCGCGGGGTGGTCGGGGCGTACCAGCTCCAGGCGGCCATCGCGGCCGTGCACGACGAGGCGCCCAGCGCGGCGGCCACCGACTGGGCGCAGATCACCGCGCTGTACGAGGTGCTCCTCGGGATGTCCGACAACCCGGTGGTGGCGCTCAACCACGCGGTGGCGGTGGCCATGAGCCGGGGCGCGCCGGCCGGGTTGGCGTTGCTCGCCGACCTGGCCGACGACCCCCGTCTCGCCGACGACCCTCGACTGCCGGCCGCCCGCGCCCACCTGTGGGAGCTGGAGGGCGAGCGGGTCGCGGCGCGGGAGGCGTACCGGATGGCGGCGGCGCGCTCGACGAACCTGGCGCAGCAGCGCTACCTGAACGCCCGCGCGCAGCGCCTCGCGGGCGACCCACCGCCCACCGGCTGAGCCGGCGGGCCGTGCGGGTCACGCGACGAGCCGGCGGGCCGTGCGGGTCACGGGCTGGCGGCCAGGAAGACGAAGGCGGCCATCAGCACCAGGTGCACGCCGCCCTGCAACACGTTGGCCCGGCCGGGCACCACGGTGAGGACGGCGGTCACGGCGGTGAGCGCGAGCAGGGCGAGCTGGGTGCCGCCGAGGCCGAGCAGCAGCGGGCCGTCCAGCCAGATCGAGGCGATCGCGATGGCCGGGATGGTCAGGCCGATGCTGGCCATCGCCGAGCCGAGCGCGAGGTTCAGGCTGGTCTGCACGCGGTCGCGGCGGGCGGCGCGGGCGGCGGCCAGGGTCTCCGGCAGCAGCACCAGCAGGGCGATGATCACGCCGACGAACGCGTGCGGCAGGTTCGCCGCCGCGACGCCGGCCTCGATGGTCGGCGAGACGGTCTTGGCGTCGCCGACCACCGCGACCAGCGCCACCAGCAGCAACCCCAGGCTGACCATCGCCGCACGGGTCGTTGGCGGCTTGGCGTGCTCCTCCGTCTCGATGACCTGGCCGCGGCTGTCGACCGGCAGGAAGTAGTCGCGGTGCCGGCCGGTCTGCACGAGCACGAACAGCCCGTAGAGCGCCAGCGAGGCGACGGCGGCGAAGGCGAGTTGGGCCGGGCTGAACTCCGGGCCGGGCCGGGCCGTGGTGAAGGTCGGGATGACCAGACTCAGGGTGGCCAGGGTGATCACGGTGGCCAGGGCTCCGCCGGTGCCCTCCGGGTTGAAGACCGCCACGCGGCGGCGCAGCGCCCCGAGCAGCAGGGACAGGCCCAGTATTCCGTTGCAGGTGATCATGACGGCGGCGAAGACGGTGTCGCGGGCGAGCGACTGGGTCTTCTCCGGCCCGCTGATCATGAGCGTGACGATCAGGGCCACCTCGATCACTGTGACCGCGACGGCGAGCACGAGGGACCCGTACGGCTCCCCCACCCGGTGGGCGACCACCTCAGCGTGGTGCACCGCCGCGAGCACCGCGCCGCCCAGCAGCACCGCGACAACCACGATGACGGGCCCAGGCAGGCTCCGCCCCCAGGTGACCATCAATATCAGGACGGCGAGCACAGGTACGACGAACGTCCAGTCGGTCAGGCGGGAGCGAAGGAGGGCTGCCATCCATACAGAGTGCCAGGTCAAGTGATCATGTGCCCACCATCGACGCGGCGACATGCGACCGTCCGGGGCCTTCACCACGCCAACCCGTAACCCATCGGTTACGCTTTTCAGGTGAACGAGGTGGCCACCGCAATCGCGGACCCGGTACGACGGCACATCCTGACCCTGCTGCGCGACGAGTCGCTGTCCGCTGGTGACATCGCCCAACGATTCGTGATCAGCCGACCAGCGATCAGCCGCCACCTGCGGCTACTACGCGAGAGCGGTCTGGTGCACGACGAGATGGTCGGCCGACAGCGGATCTACCGACTCGATCCGCGCCCGCTCGCCCCGCTGGTCGACTGGCTCGCCGCGCTCGCGGCCACCGACCGGTGGGGCCGGCACCTCGACGCGTTGGAGACCGAGGTCTATCGCACCCGCCGAGAGCGCCGCGGCCGCGGCCCGGCGGAGCACCGAAGGGAGCAAACGGCATGACCCGTACACCCGCCGGACGCCTGTTTCAGACCGACACCGGCCACGATCTCGTCCTCACCCGGACCTTCCGCGCCCCGGCGGCCGACGTCTGGGCCAGCCTGACCGAGCCGGAGCGTACGGCCCGCTGGTTCGGCCCGTGGGAGGGCGACGCCGGGCCCGGACGGACCATCCGGGTCCAGATGGCGTACGAGGAGCAGCAACCCTGGTGCGAGGTGCGCATCGACGCGTGCGAACCGCATCAGCACCTCGCCGTGTCGATGGTCGACGACTACGGCAGCTGGCTGTTGGAGCTGTCGCTGACCGAGACCGACGGCAGCACCGAGCTGCGGTTCGTGCAGCACCTGAGCAGCGTGGAGGGCATCGCCGAGGTGGGTGCCGGTTGGGAGTACTACCTGGACCTGCTGGTCGCCTCCCGGGACGGCTCGCCCCGCCCGGAGTTCGACGACTACCACCCGGCGATGCAGCCCTACTACCAGGGGCTGGTCGCCACGGCCGGCTAGGCGTCGAGGGCCTGCCGCAGCTTGGCGAACTCGGCGGTCAACGCCGGCAGCGGGAAGTGCGCGTTGAGGCCGCTGGGGTTCGGCAGCACCCAGACCCGGGCCGGGCCCAGCCGGTCCGGTCGCGGGCCCAGCCCGGCCTTCGGTCGGGCGAAGGCGATCCGGTACGCGGTCACCCCGAGGATCGCCACCCAGCGCGGCCGGTAGCGCTCGGCCTTCACCGCCAACCCGGTCACGCCGGCGACCAGCTCCTGCGGCGTCAGCTCGGCGGCGCGGGCGGTGGCCCTGTTGCTCAGGCTGGTGATGCCCAGGCCCTGCCGCAACAGCTCGTCGCGTTCCCACGATTGCAGTTGGCGGTCGGTGAAGCCGGCCCGGTGCAGGGCCGGCCAGAATCGGCTGCCCCGGCGGGCGAACGGCTCCCCCACCGCTGCCGAGTACAGCCCCGGGTTGTAGCCGCAGAACAGCACGCGCAGCCCGGGACCGATGATGTCCGGCAGACCCCGGCCGGCCGCCGCCGCCACCTCGAGCGGGGTCGGCCGCCGCGCCGGCCCCGCACGCTCCGCGTCCATCTCACCGATCCTGCCGTACGCCCCGGTGCCGGACCCGGCGCACGGCTTGACACCCTCAACGGATGCAGTCAACCGACCACTTCGCCGCCAGCCGTTACGCGCGGATGCGCTGGAACACTCCGCTCTCGCCGGAGCACGCCGCGGTGCTGCTGCAACGGCTCGACGTTCGCCCCGGCGCACGGGTGCTCGACCTCGGCTGCGGTTGGGGTGAGCTGCTGCTGCGGGCGGTCGCCGCCGGCGGTGTCAACGGCCCGGTCGCGACGCGCGGCGTCGGTGTCGACACCGACGAGGCAGCGCTCGCCCGAGGGCGGCGGCTGGCCGCCGGTCGGTCGCTGAACCGGCACGTCGCCTTCGTGATGGGGGAAGCGGCGGCCTGGCAGGAGCCGGCCGACCGGGTCCTCTGCATCGGCTCGGCACATGCCTTCGGCGGCACCGAGGCCGCCCTCGACGCCCTCGCCGCAGTGGTCCGGCCCGGTGGGCGGCTGCTGTTCGGCGACGCGTACTGGGAACGGTCCCCCACGGCCGAGATCGCCGAAATCTTCGGTCCGGAGGTCCCGACCCTTTCCGGGCTGGTCGAGGCCGCCCGCGAGCGGGGCTGGCGGTTGCTGCACCTGAGCACCGCCGACCAGCGGGAATGGGACGACTTCGAGTCCACCTGGCTGGCCGGCCGGCAGGAGTGGCTGCTGGCGTACCCGGAGGATCCCCGCGCGGCCGAGGTCCGCGCGGAACTCGACGACAGGTTGCGCCAGTACGTCGGCGGTTACCGGGGTGTCCTCGGCCTCGGCTACCTCGTCCTCGGCCGGTGACCGCCCGCAGTCGACGCCGCTGGCCACGCTGCGCGCGGTGAACGCCGGATCTCGTCTCGCAGCGCGTTGGCGGAGCCTCGTCGTGGCCACCGGCGCCGTGCTGGCCTGGCTGTTCCCGGGCGGTGCTCGACAGCGACCACGGCCGACCCCACCCGTGTGGTCGGCCTCGTCCCCGCTGCGGCACCAACTACCGGGACTGCCTGAACTGGCGCGCCCTCGCACCGGACCCGGCGCCCTGTGGCGGCTGAAGCCTTGACGTTTGACCCACCGCCCCGACCGGCGTGGGGAAGAGTGGTGGGCGAGAGCTGTCGTCGAGCACCGGGCGGCGGCACGGCGTCAGGCGGAGGTTTTCGGATGAGCGACACGTCTTCGGCCCGGCCCGCCCGCAACGTCGTCCTGGTCCATGGCGCGTACGCCGACGGGTCCTCCTGGTCCGACGTCATCCCGCTGCTACAGCGGGCCGGGCTGACGGTCACCGCGGTCCAGAACCCGCTGACCTCCCTGGCCGACGACGTCGCGGCCACCAGCCGCGCCCTCGACCGGCAGGACGGGCCGACGGTGCTGGTGGGCCACTCGTGGGCCGGCACGGTCATCAGCGAGGCCGGCAACCACCCGAGGGTCACCGCCCTGGTGTACGTAGCCGCCCGCGCGCCGGACGCCGGCGAGGACTACGCCGCGCTCGCGGCCAGGTACCCCACCCCGCCGGCGAACGCCGGTCTCGTGCACCACGACGGGTACGCGCAGCTCAGCGAGAGCGCTTTCCTGGCCGACTTCGCCGGGGGAATCGAGCAGACCCGCGCCCGCGCTCTCTACGCGGTGCAGGGCCCGATCGCCAAGAACCTCTTCGAGGGCCGCACGACGACGGCCGCCTGGCGGGACCGGCCCTGCTATTACTCGATCTCCACACAGGACCGCACCACCGCGCCGGAGCTGGAGCGTTTCCTGGCCGATCGGATGAACGCGACGACCATCGAGGTCGAATCGTCGCATCTCGCCATGGTCACCCACCCCGAGACGATCGCCGACCTCATTCTGATGGCGACCCGGGGCACCCGGTAGGGCGGCAGAAGCTGGCCGCGGGACGGCCGGCCGACGTGGTGCTCAGGTCAGGGCACACGCGGACCCGCAGTACGGGCAGAACGCGCGCTTGGCATTCGAGGTGACCTCGATGTCGCACCGCGCGCAGTGGCCGTTCTCCCACAGGCCCTGGTCGATCCCGAGGCCCCCGTCGTAGTGGTCGCGGTCCGGCCAGGCGACCAGTTCGACGTTGAGGCCCGGTTCGACGTCGTCCTCGTAGTAGGTGACGCTCGCCAGAGTCAGCGCGGTTCGCATGCCGTACGCCTCGGCTGTGTAGTGCGGCAGGGCCCGGCGCAGGACGTCGACCAGCTCGCGGACCGGCAGCGCCACGAGTTGTTCGGCGAGCCGTTCTCGATCTTCGTCGGTGGTCATCACACCGACGATACGTCTTACCTCCACGCCGCCGTCGGCCCTGCGCGGGCGTAGTCGGACCGGAACACCTGGGCTTGACGGGGCCTAGACATCGGAGGTTTACTGCGTCAACGATGCCAGTCGATGAATTTAGATCGTCCATTGTGGGACGTCTGCATCTTCGGCCGGTGTCGCCGCCCAACCCCTGCACCCCCACCACCACCTCAGCCGAGCATCGGCGGCCCGGCTTCCGCACCACCGCCATCGCGGCCTCCGGCCTGCCCGTGCGCACAGCCTGAGGTAAACGCTCAGCAGAGGAGCAAGACCATGCGTTCCCGTCCCCGCCTGTTGGCACTCGTCAGCGGCCTGGCCGTCATGCTGGCCAGCCTGGTCGCACTGCCGACCCCCGCCTCGGCGGCACCACTGACCAAGGTCCTGGTGTTCAGCAAGACCGCCGGCTTCCGGCACTCATCCATCCCCAACGGCATCGCCGCGATCCAGCAGCTCGGCTCGGCGAACGGCTTCACCGTCACCTCGACCGAGGACGCCGCCCAGTTCACCACCTCCAACCTGGCCCAGTACCAGGCGGTGGTCTTCATGTCGACCACCGGCGACGTCCTCAACGCCAGCCAGCAGAGCGCGTTCGAGTCGTACATCGCCGCCGGTGGTGGCTACGTGGGCGTGCACGCCGCTGCCGACACCGAATACAGCTGGCCGTGGTACGGCTCGCTGGTCGGCGCATGGTTCGACTCGCACCCGGCGATCCAGAACGCCACGGTGCGGATCGAGGACCAGACCAACCCCTCGACCGCCCACCTCGGCACCACCTGGGTCCGCTCCGACGAGTGGTACAACTACCGCACCAACCCCCGGTCCAGCGCGCGGGTGCTGGCCAGCCTCGACGAGTCGTCCTACAGCGGCGGCAACATGAACGGCGACCACCCGATCACCTGGTGCAAGGCCTACGGTGGCGGGCGTGCCTGGTACACGGGCCTCGGACACACCGAGGCGTCGTACACCGACCCGAACTTCACCCGGATGCTGCTCGGTGGCCTCCAGGTCGCCGCGGGTTCCGTGACTGCCGACTGCTCGCCGCGCACCACGACTCCGCCGCCCACCGTCAGCGGCTCCACCCTGCGGGCCCGCGCCAACAACCAGTACGTCAGCGCGCCCAACTCGACCACCGCCCTGATCGCCAACAAGACCTCGGTGAACACGAGCGAGCGGTTCGACCTGGTCAACCTGGCCAACGGCAACGTGGCGCTGCGGGCCAAGAGCAACTCGCAGTACGTCGCGGCCGAGAACGCCGGGGCCGCCGCGCTGATCGCCAACCGGGCCACCGCCGGCGCCTGGGAGACGTTCCAGCTCATCCGCAACTCCGACGGCACGGTGAGCCTGCGGGCCACCGTGAACAACCGCTACGTCGCCGCCGACAACGCGGGCGCGTCACCGCTGATCGCCAACCGGACCTCCATCGGTCAGTGGGAGAAGTTCGACCTGGTCACCACCAACTGACCTGACCCCCCCGCTCGCTCTCCACCACCACCTGGTCGTGGCGCGCCCCCGCGCGCCCGTCCCCCGGTCGTCGAGAAAGGACGATCATGCTCTCGTATCCCCGGCGCTGGCCCCGGGCGCTCTTCGCGGCGGTTCTCACCGTCGCAAGCGCGGCCCTCGCTGTGGCTGCACCGTCCACCGCGCAGGCTGCGGTGATTCCCGCCTCCGACTATCAGCAGGTCAAGCTCGCCACCGGCTCGGGCGAGCTGGGTGAGGCCATGTCCCTGGCCGTGCTGCCCAACCGCTCGGTGCTGCACACCGCCCGCAACGGTGTCCTACGGGTCACCGACGTGGCCGGCAACACCAAGGTCTCCGGCACCCTGTCGGTCTACACCCACGACGAGGAGGGGTTGCAGGGCGTCGCCGTCGACCCCGGCTTCGCCACCAACCGGTGGATCTACCTGTACTACTCGCCCACGTTGAGCACCCCGTCCGGGGACGCCCCGACCACCGGTTCGCAGTCTGACTGGGACCGGTGGAAGGGGCACCTGCGGCTGTCGCGGTTCACCCTCAACAGCGACGACACGCTCAACCTGGGCAGCGAGAAGATCGTGCTCCAGGTCGCCAATGACCGTGGGCAGTGCTGCCACGTCGGCGGCGACCTGGACTTCGACGCCGCCGGCAACCTGTACCTGACCACCGGCGACGACACCAACCCGTTCGAGTCGTCCGGCTACGCGCCGCTCGACGAGCGGACCAACCGCAACCCGCAGTTCGACGCCCAGCGCTCGGCGGGCAACACCAACGACCTGCGGGGCAAGCTGCTGCGGATCAAGCCGCAGGCCGACGGGACGTACACGATCCCGTCGGGCAACCTGTTCGCGCCCGGCACGGCCAACACCCGTCCCGAGATTTACGCGATGGGTCTGCGCAACCCGTTCCGGATGAGCGTCGACAAGGCGACCGGCGTCGTCTACCTCGGCGACTACGGCCCGGACGCGGGCAGCACCAACTCCAGCCGGGGCCCCCAGGGTCAGGTCGAGTTCAACCGCATCGCGGCGCCCGGCAACTTCGGCTGGCCGTACTGCACCGGCAGCAACACGAGCACCGAAACATACAATGAATACACCTTCCCGTCCGGGCCGTCGCAGTCCAAGTACAACTGCACTGGCGGGCCGACAAACAACTCGTTCCGCAACACCGGGCTCGGCACGTTGCCCGCGGCGAAGCCGGCCTGGATCAAGTACGCCGGTGACTCCGGTTCGCCGTCGGAGTTCGGCAGCGGCTCGGAGTCGCCGATGGGCGGGCCGGTCTACCGGTACAACGCCTCGCTCAACTCCAGCATCAAGTTCCCGCAGTCGCTGGACGGCCAGTTCTTCGCCGGCGAGTACGGCCGCCGTTGGATCAAGGCCATCAAGGTCAACTCCGACGGCTCGCGCGGGGAGATCTCCAACTTCCCGTGGAGCGGCACGCAGGTCATGGACATGGCCTTCGGCCCGGACGGCGCGCTCTACGTGCTGGACTACGGCACCGGCTCGAACAACCAGGCGCTGTTCCGGATCGAGTACATCGGTGGTGGCAACCGCAACCCGATCGCTGTCGCCTCGGCCAACCCCACGTCGGGGGCCAACCCGCTGACCGTCAACTTCTCCTCGGCCGGCAGTTCCGACCCCGAGGGCGGCGCGCTCAGCTACCTGTGGACCTTCGGCGACGGCACCACGTCGACGGCGGCGAACCCCACCAAGACGTACACCACGAACGGCTCGTACAGCCCCACCCTGAAGGTCACCGACCCGACCGGCCTGTCCGGCACGGCGAGCCTGATCGTCACCGTGGGCAACACCGCACCGACGGTGTCCCTCACCACGCCCAACGACGGGCAACTGTTCACCTTCGGTGACACGGTGGCGTACCAGATCTCGGTGAGCGACCCGCAGGACGGCACCATCGACTGCTCCAAGGTGAGCCTGACGTACGCGCTGGGCCACGACAGCCACGCCCACCAGATCACCTCGAAGAACGGGTGCAGTGGCTCGATCACCTTGCCGACCGACGGTGAGCATGACTCGGCCGCCAACATCTACGGGGTGTTCGACGCCGCGTACACCGACAACGGCGGGCTGACCACGCACAGCATCAAGACGTTGCAACCGAAGCACCGCCAGGGTGAGCACTTCGGCGCCCAGTCCGGTGTCCAGGCCACCGACCACACCAGCGCCGAGGGTGGCCGCACGGCCGGATTCATCGAGAACAACGACTGGATCTCCTACCAGCCGTACAACCTGTCCAACGCCAACCGCATCACCGTACGGGCGTCGTCGGCCGGCGCCGGTGGCACCATCGAGGTCCGGGCCGGGTCGGCCACCGGAAGCCTGCTGGGCACCGTCACGGTGCCGGTGACGGGCAACTGGGAGACCTTCGTCGAGGCGTCCGGCACGATCAGCAACCCACCCACCGCGTCGACGACGTTGTATCTGGTCTTCAAGGGTGGGTCCGGCTACCTGTTCGACGTCGACGCGTTCACCTTCGCGACCGGCACCGGTAGCAGCTCACCGGCGAGCACCCTGCGGGCGCAGGTCAACAACCAGTACGTGTCGGCGGTCGGCACCACGGCACTGATCGCCAACAAGGCCAGCGTCAGCACGACCGAGCAGTTCGACCGGGTGGACGCCGGCAACGGCACCATCGCCCTGCGGTCGCGCGCCAACGGGCTCTACGTCTCCGCGGAGAACGCGGGCGCGGAGCCGTTGATCGCCAACCGCACGTCCGTGGGTGCGTGGGAGACCTTCCAGCTCATCAACAACTCCGACGGAACGGTCAGTCTGCGCGCCACGATCAACAACCAGATCGTGGCCGCCGAGAACGCCGGGGCGGGATCGCTCATCGCCAACCGCGCCTCGGTTGGCTCCTGGGAGAGGTTCATCCTGACCACTGGCTGACGAACGAGTGGTGGGGCCCGGTCTGGTCGGTGACCAGGCCGGGCCCTACCGTGTGAAGTAGGCGGCGCTCTGCTGGTCCGCCGGGTAGTAGGACTCCACAGCGATCTCCTCGATGGTGATGTCCATCGGGGTGCCGAACGTGGTGATGGTCGAGAACAGCCGCAGCTCGCGCCCACCGATGCGCAGGATCATCGGGATCACCACGTCGGCGTCGACCCGTTGGTCCGGCGGCTCCTCGGGCAGCGGGTTCAGCAGTTCGTCGTAGAGCGCCGCGAGTTCCGCGTCGGGAGCGGCGGCGAGCTGACGCGAGATCCGGCTGCGGAACACCGCCCGCACGTCCGCCAGGTTGACGACCAGGGGGGCGAGCCCGCGCGGGTGCAGACCCAGCCGAACCAGGTTCACCGGTGGGCGCAACAGATCGGGCGCCGCGTACGCGAAGAACGGGTCGACCGCGCTGTTGGTCATGACGATGTTCCAGCGGCGGTCGAAGACCAGCGCCGGATACGGCTCGTGCGCCTGGAGCACCCTGCGGACCGCGTCGAGGGCGCCCGACAGGGCGGTGTCGTCGAGCGGGCGCTGCGCGTACCGGGGTGCGAAGCCGGCGGCGAGCAACAGCTGGTTGCGGTCACGCAGCGGCACGTGGAGCTGGTCGGCGAGCCGGATGATCATGTCGGCGCTCGGCGTGGACCTGCCGGTCTCGACCAGGCTGACGTGCCGGGCCGAGACATCCGCGGCGATCGCCAGGTCAAGTTGGCTGAGCCCTCGGCGCTTGCGCCACTGCCGCAGGAGTTCCCCGACCGCATACATGATCATGAGCCTACTCATCGTCGCTCCGGGCGCCATGAAGTGCGATGTCATCGACAAGCGCACGAGGCCGGGGAAACACTTGCGGCCATGACGACCGAGAACAAGAGCATCGTCGGACGTGCGTTGGCGGGGCTTGTCGACACCGGCGACGTCGACACGCTCGCCTCGTACCTGAGCGAGGACTTCACCCATCACCGGTCGGATTCGACGACCTCCACCAGGGCGCAGTGGCTCGCCGCGGTCCGCGCCGCACTGGGCCCGACCGCCGGCATGCGGGTCGACATCCTGCACCTGCTGGCCGACGGTGACCACGTCGTGGTGCACTCACGACGCCGACTCCCCGACGCAGGGCCGGAGATCGTGGTGGTCGACGTCCTGCGGATCGCCGGCGGACTCATCGCGCAGGCGTGGGAAGTCATCGAACCGGCAGGCCAGGCGGCCGCCAACGGCGCGTGGTGGAACGCGGGTGTCTAGATCGGGAAGCGGCCGTGGCGCCAGTGCCAGTGGCCGCCGGCCCGCAGATGGTCGATGATCGCGCGCTGGAGCGCAGTGCGGCGCGGCAGTTCGTCGAGCGGCGTGGTCAGGGTCCGGAACCCGAACCGCAGCACCTCGATGTCGGCGTCCGGCCCCGCGGACTCGTCGTAGGGCTCCAACTCGAACCGGCGCTGGAACCGCACGATGTTGGAGTCCTCGGGAAGGTAATCGCGCAGCTGCGGGTCGAGCAGCCACGAGGCACAGGAGAACGCTGTGTAGCGCTCGTCGGGAAAGTGCCGGGGAAAGAACGCGCGGGCCTCGTCGAGGGACGCCTCGATCGCCTCCGGGGTCAACGGCCCCGACTCGGGGACGTGCAGGCCGATGGCACCGTCACCGCGCTGGTGTTGCAGCCGACCCAGCTCGTAGACGCTGCCGCGCGAGTGCAGCGTCAGCCAGCTCTGCATGATCGGCCAACCCTCGCCGCGCATCCGTCGGTCGACGGCGAGGTTGCGGCCCAGGTCAGCCAGGGTCACCCAGGTCACGGCATCGGGGACGCCGTGGTCGCTGTGGTAACCGCGCACCACGTCGATTAGGGCCAGGTACGCGTACACGTAGAGGTGCCGCCAGGCGGGCCCTCGCTCTCGCGGCAGCTCCGGGCCGGGCGACAGCCAGTCGTAGCCGGCGAGGTCGGCGCGGACCAGGGCGATCGAGCGGTCGAGCAGCCAGCGCAGCTCCGGAGTCCAGTGCGGAGAGTCGGGTTCGGGCCAGCCCGCCATGATGTCGGCGGCGTCGTCCGGCCGCACGGCGAGCCGGTCGAGGATGGTGGGCGCGTCGGCGGTGGCGGGCAACGGAGCTGACGGCCAGTCACCGGCGAGCCGGTGCACGCGGTCGACCTCCTCGACGGGCACCGCGAGCCGGGCGGCGATATCGTCCAGATCCACGCCGCCGACCCTACCGGCGCACGCGCAACTCAGGAGTCCGCCGGCACTCCGGCGTCGAGCTGCCCGATCATGGGCGCGAGGAGGTCGTTGAGCTCGCGGGCCAGCACCGCCACCGCCCGGCGCGCCGCCGCGGCGACCTCGTCGTCCGGTCCGTCGGGCGTCGGCGGCAGGTCGTCGAGCGGGACCGGCGCCTCCACCTGCAGCAGCGCGCGCAGGTGCGGGCGGCGCGTCTGGTCCTGCTCGGTGGGTGTGGTGAACTGGCCGAACAACCGGGGCCAGTCCTGCCAACCGCGGTCGCGCTGCCACTGCTTGGTCCAGGTCAGCTCGGCCGGCCAACGGGAGGCCACTGTCACGGCGCAGACCAGGCTGCCGTCCCACGGGCTGCGCGCGCAGGTCGCCGAGATGATCCGTCGGTGCCAGCGGACGAAGCCCGGCGACAGCTCGGCGGCCAGCCGCCAGGCGGTCACCGCGAACGCGACGGGCGCGAAGTCGCCCCAGGTGTCGGCGAACTCGTCGATCCGACGAAACACCTCGGCCTCGTAGCGGCCGCGCCCGTCGGTGCCGTGCTCACGGTCGAACTGCTCGTCCAGCCAGAAGGCGCGCGGTTCCGGCATCCTCAACCCCGTTTCACAGCGATGGTGTTGCGTACCTCGAACCTATGCGAACGTCGGGGTTGCGGACGTCATCCTCGCCCGTTGTCAACCTGTGCTCCGGCGACGGGACGGCGACCCGTTCAGCCGACGAAGACGCAGAAGGGATGCCCGGCCAGGTCGGCGTACACGCGCAGCGGCTCGTCCGGGTCGTCGATCCGGTCGTACAACAGCCGGCCACCGAGGCGCAGCACCCGCTCATGCTGGACCAGCAACTCCTCGACGGACTCCACGGTCAGGTCCAGGTGCAGCTGCTGGGGCACTGTGTTCGTCGGCCAGGTAGCCTCCGGCAAATGCTCCACCTGCTGAAACGCCATCTGGGGTCCACCGTCGGGTGACCGCAGCACCAGCCAGTCACTGCCGCGTTCGTCGGCCTGGCCGGCCGCTGGCGGTTCGTCACCGGGCCGATAGACGAAGCCCAGTAGTTGCCGGTAGAACTCCGCCAACGCCCTCGCATCGGTGCAGTCGAGCACCACCGAACACAGCTTGGGCAGGCTCTCCTGGTCGACCATGGTTGATCACCTCCGGGTGCCATTCTGGTCGAATCGCGGCGCAGCCGCTTGACAAAGGCCTGCCTCCAGAGTGGACGATGCACCGTGCGCATTCTTGTGGTGGGTGGCAGCGGCCTGATCGGCGCTCACGTCGTGGACGTTCTCCGGGGGCGTGGCCACACCGTGACCACCGTGGCGCGTACCGCCCAGCCCGGCGTCGACCATCTGCTCGATGTCGGGTCCGCCTCGATCGAGCACCTGCGGCCATTGCTCGCCGGCCACGACGGCGTCGTCTACGCCACCCGCACCGACGAGCAGCGGCCGTTGCCCAAGCCGATCTATGCCGAGTTCCGCAGTGACAACGTCGACCCGGTGGTACGCCTGTTCACCGCCGCCCGCCTCGAAGGTCTCACCCGGGGCGTCGTGATGGGCTCCTACTACACCTACTTCGACCGGCTCCACCCGCAGTGGCGCCTCGCCGAACGGCACACGTACATCAGGTGCCGCCTGGAGCAGGCCCGCGAGGGGCGGGCAGCCGCCGGCGACGGCCTGCCGGTCGCCGTACTCGAACTGCCCTTCGTCTTCGGTCGGGCCGGCGGCCGACTGCCGAACTGGGCCGGTCCGCTGGACCGGTGGGCTCGCTCGCGTACCCCGCTGCTCGCCCCGACCGGCGGCAGCGCCGCGGCCTCCGCCCACAGCGTGGCCGAGGTCGCTGTCGACGCCCTGGAGCAGGCCAGCGGCGCGGACCTCCCGGTCGCCGACGAGAACCTCAGCTGGCACGACATGATCGCCCGTATCGCCGACGCGGTGGGCCGACCCCGCCGGGTCCGTCGCCTGCCGTCCGGCGCCGCGAAGGCCGCCCTGCGACTGGGCGGCGCGCTACAGTCCCTCGGCCGCAAGGAGTCGGGCATCAACCCCACCTACCTCGCCGACCTGCTGCTCGCCGACCTGTTCATCGAACCGACGAGCGGCCGCCCGCTGGACCCGGCCCTACGCGAGACCTTCCCGAGCGGCGCCGCCTGACCTCCCTTGGCGTCGATCGTCGGGTTGTGGGGTCTGCCGGGCGGCGATCTCGACGAACTCGTACACCAGGGGTGACCGGTTGCCCTCGGCCCAGGCCAGGCACACCTGGTTGTGGCCGAGGTCGGCGACGGGCACGTGGCTGACGTCGGGTCTCGTGTAGAACGTCGCCGTCGACAGCGGCAGGATCACCATCCCGGCGTACGCGGCGACATGCTCCAGTTTCTCCTCGACGGAGTTCAGCTCGGGCCGGGGGCGGGGATCGGGGTCGGTGGGACGGTTCGGCAGGTCCCGCCACTCCGGCACCGCGTCCGGGTCCTGCAACAGCCGTTCCTCGACCAACTCGGCGAGGTCGACCGACTCCTTGCCGGCCAGCCGGTGATCGGTGGGTAGGACGACGACCCGGGGTTCGGCGAACAGTGGCCGCAGGCACAGACCGCGCTGGTCGACCGGAAGCCGCACGTAGCTGACGTCCGCCCGCCCCTCGCGGACGATGTCGGCCTGGTCGTCCCAGGACGTACGGACGACGTTGACGGCCAGATCGGGGTGCCGCTGGCCGATGGCGCGGGCCTCGGCGGTCACGAGAAGGCCGGGCATGAACGCGATGGTGAACGTCGGCCTGCCGTGCGCGGCCCGCTGCACTCGCCGCCGCAGGGCCTCAGCCGAGGCGAGCAGCGGACGGGCGTCGGTCAGCAACTGTCGACCGGCCTCGGTCAGCACCGTGGAGCGGCGGTCCCGCACGAAGAGCTCGGCGCGCAGTTCGTGCTCGAAGGCCCGGATCTGGCGCGACAGGACCGGTTGGGCGATGCGCAGCCGCGCGGCGGCCCTGCCGAAGTGCAACTCCTCCGCGACCGCCACGAAGTAGCGGAGCTTGCGCAGATCGACGTCCACCCTGCCCCCGTCCGGTTGCCGCTCCGGGCGGTTCCATGATACCCGCCAGGTATGAGCGGAGTGATGCCCAACGGGCATCACAGGAGCTGAAAGAGGTCTTGGACGCGGAGGTTCCCGGCGGCGCACGGTGGTAACCGTTCCCACCACACGATCCGGAAGGACACGATCATGACCCTCATCGACAAGCGCGTCGTCGTACTCGGCGGAACCTCAGGGATCGGCCTCGCCACCGCCGCCCGTGCCGCCCGCGAGGGCGCCCAGGTCGTGGTCGCCTCCAGCAACCAGCGCAGCGTGGGCCGCGCCCTGACGACTTTGCCGACCACCACCCAGGGGTACGTCGCCAACCTCACCGACCCGGAGGCCGTGTCCCGGCTGTTCCACGGTCTTGGCTCGTTCGACCACCTCGTCTACACCGCCGGCGAACCCCTCGCGCTGATGTCCGTCGACGCCCTCGACCTCGCCGCCGCCCGCACCGCCTTCGACCTGCGCTACTTCGGCTCCCTGTCGGCGGTCAACGCGGCATTGCCGTACCTGCGCCCCGGTGGGTCGATCACCCTCACCACCGGCACCGCCAACCACCGGCCCAGCGCCGGCTGGTCCGTCGCGGCCAGCATCACCGGGGCGATCGACGCGCTGGTCCGCGCGCTCGCCGTCGAACTCGCCCCGATCCGGGTCAACGCCGTCTCCGCCGGCGTGATCCGCTCACCGCTCTGGGACTCACTGCCGACCGAAACCCGAGAGCAGATGTACGCGCAGCTTAGCGAGTCGCTTCCGCTCGGCCGGGTGGGCGAGCCCGAGGAGGTCGCCGAGGCGTTCGTCTACCTCCTGCGGGCGACCTACGCCACCGGCACCGTGGTGACCGTGGACGGCGGCACCCTGATCTCCTGAGCCCGTCGGCTTGCTGCGCCGCGCGGTGGGTCTGCCCCTCCACTTCAGGGATGTAGTGGTCTACGCCACTCACGAGGCCCCACCTCCCTGACGTCGCGGGCGGGACCGACCGGCGGCGGCCGTCAGCGGAGCTGTTCGGCCAGGCCGACGATGATGCCCTCGGGGCCGCGGACGTAACAGAGCCGGTAGATGTCCTCGAACCGTTCCACCTCGCCGACGAGCTCGGCGCCGTGGCCGCGCAACCGGGTGATCACGTCCTCGATGTCGTCGACGGCGAACATGATGCGCCGAATGCCCAACGTGTTCGCCGGCGCGTTCTTCGGTACCCCGCCCATCGCCGTCGGCCGGTGGAACATCGCCAACTCGACCTTGCCGTGGCCGTCCGGGGTCCGCAGCATCGCGACCTCCTGCCGGACGTCGTCGATCCCGATGACCCGCTCCACCCACCGTCCCTCGACCGGCCCCCGCCCCTCCAGCTCCATGCCGAGTTCGACGAAGAACGCGATGACCGCGTCAAGGTCTTCGACAACGATGAGGACGTTGTCCATTCGCTGGATCGCCATGCTGGATCTCCCTGCTCTGGTGCGGTCACAGTGACCGCATCCTCCCCGAGGACGGAGCCACCCGGCCGTTCTCGACGCGTTCCACGGAAGCCGTCAACGATATGTTCGACTGTGAGAGACCCGCCGGAGCCTGGCACGGGCGGTTGGAAGGCTGAGCGGGTGGGACCGAAACGCGGCACGTTCGTCGCGGATGAGAAGCAGTCAGCTCTCCGGCGTCCCAAGGGTCACCGTGAGCCCTTCCTCGGCCGCAAGCACCGCACCGCCGAACTCCACCTGCGCGGCGGCCACCGCGGCCGCCCGGTCGTTGCCGGGCCAGAAATGGGTGAGCATCAGGCGGCGGGCACCCGAGCGGCGAGCCCACAGACCGGCCTCGGTGGAGGTCAACAGGTTACGGGTGGCACGGCTGGCCTCACCGTCGTAGTCCGTCGCCTCGACGATGAACAGGTCGGCGCCACGGCCCAGCTCGGCCAACGCGGGGGTCGGCCCCGTGTCCCCGGAGTAGGCCAGGGCAATCCCGTCTGCCTGAATCCGGATGCCGGCGTTGGGAACGAAATGCGGCAGAGACAGCCCGTCGAGGTCGAACGGCCCGACCCGGTAGCTGCCGGGCAACGGGTGCAGGTCGAAGACCGCGCGCAGGTCGACATCGGGCTCCAAGCCGCCGAGCCGGTCGAGCACGCCGGGCGGGCAGTACAACGGCAGCCGTGGTGCGCCCGGCTGACCGTAGAAGCGCATCCTGAACAGACCGTGCAGGTCGACGCAGTGATCCGGGTGCTCATGGGTGATGACGACGGCGTCCAACGCGCCATCAGGCCAGTGTTCGAGCAACCGCGGCAGCGTGGCGTAGCCCAGGTCAAGCACCAGGCGGTAGCCGTCCCAGTCCACGGCGAAGCCACTACAGGCACGGCCTGGCTCGAAAAACGCACCAGAGGTGCCGAGCACTGTCACCTGTCGCATCCGCACAGCGTGTCATCCACGCCCGTGGGATGGACACCATGGGGCCGCGAGAAGGGCGATCACCGCTGCCAGTTGTAGGGCGTCGTCGTCGACACCTTGATCAGGCCGTAGCGTTCAAGGATCGGGCGCGAGTACTCGGTCGAGTCGCTGTTGATGAGCGTCTTGCCCATCCGGAGTGCCGAGCGGGCCCGCGCCGCGGTCAACGCGCGGTAGATCCCACGGCCGCGCCACTCCGCTCGGGTCGCACCACCCCAGATCCCGGCGAAGTCGGTCCCCCGCAGCGGCTCCAGCCGGCCGGCGCTGACGATCCGTCCCTCCGCCTCCGCAACCCACAACTCCATCCCGTCATCGCGGGCCAGGCGGCGCAGGAGGGCGTTCGCCATGTCATCGCTGACCGGGTTCCCGAAGACTTCGTCCTGCATCGCACTCATCGCGCGGACGTCCACCTCCTCGCTGACCCGACGCAGCGTCACGCCTTCGGGCAGCAAGACGTCAACGGCCAGTAGCCGCGCCTCGCCAATCATGATCGACTCGGGCTCGTCCGCGGTGAACCCATTCTCCAGCAACGCCTCGTGCAACCCCGGCGCATGATCGTGTCCACGCGCCTTCCACTTGACCCGCACGATCTCGGGGTCTGCCCGGTAGTGAGCGAGCGCCTCGGGGACGAGCCGACGAATCGTATCGGCGTCCGCCCCACCGAGATCGCGGTAGGTGACAAACCCACGACCACCCGCGAAGGTCACGAGACGCAGTGGCCCATGGCGGGTGACTGAGACCGCGCTCGGCGTCTCGGCGTCAGTCCGAAGCTGTTCGTCGTAGGCCGCAAGCAGTCGAGCCGAATTGATCATGACCGTACGCTGCACCAGCGGTGCCCGCAGACGCAACTCGTTATCGAGCCGGCCCCACGATCCTGGCCTGACGCACACTCGTGCCGCCGCTCGTGCGCTCGGCCTCCGGCCGTCACTGCTGCGGCGAGAGCATCAAGGCCCAGTCCACCGCCTGCACTGTGGGCTTCAACCTCGGGTTGCCGCATCAGTCCCGATCTTGGGAACCCAATGAGGAGGCCATGCCGGCGGCGGTAACATTCCACCACCTACACCAAGATCTTTTCGTGCACGATCGTAGTACTTGTCGCGGCACTTCTCCATCTCCTGAATTGCCGGCCGCCACTGCTCGGCATCCGTCAACCGCCCTCGTGCGTACCAATCGAGACGGTGGACAGCTTGATGCCAATCACGTGCGGCAGTAACAGTCTCCGGGCTGCCCAATAGCAGCATCGATTCCCACCGCGCTCCACGATCGTCCTCCGCTGCGGCCAAGAGCGGGAGCCCTTCTTCCGGGGTCAGGTGGGCCGCCGAGTGGTCGAATCCTCGCGCTGCCGCGATGCGACATGACAGGTAGGCCCACCGCTTGACGGAGCCGGCGTACTCGGCATACACCCGCATGCGGCTCTCGTCCCAGCGGACCTGCTGGCTGCGTCGCCATCGCGCTCGCTCTCCTGCGCTGCTAACGAGGTAAGACGCGAGGGCTCCCACAATCACGCCGACTAACGCTGGAAGCTGCTGGGCAAGAACAATCATTGACCATCCAAACCTGCCTCGAACCCGCAAGGGCCGATATACACGGCACCTGACGTCTGCCGCCAACGATCGCAGAAGCGCGCAAGGGTGTGCCCGGCCTGCCCGGGTTGGTGGCAGGCGGGATGGCTCGCGCAACCACCCACGGACCGCAACGCGCCGACGGGTTGCAACCCTCTCGGAGCCCGAACGCCCCGCCGGAGGCGAGCAACCGCAACCCCGCCATCGGCGGCCGCCAGTTCGCCGACGCGGCCGGCATGCGCTCCCCTACGCCGCGCGGGCTCGTGGCCGCGCGCCCGGCAGCGGCCTTCCGGACGACCTCAGGTGCAGGTCAGGCCATCTGCGCCAGTTACTTGGCGTTGAAGTAGTTGGCCTCCGGGTGGTGGACCACTATCGCGTCGGTGGCCTGCTCCGGCATGAGCTGGAATTCCTCGGACAGCTCGACCCCGATCCGGTCCGCGCCGAGCAGATCCATGATCTTCGTCCGGTCTTCCAGGTCGGGACAGGCCGGGTAGCCGAACGCGTACCGGCAGCCCCGGTAGTCGTTGTGCAGGATGCCGGCCAGGTCCACCGGGTCGTCGTGCCCCAGCGGACGACCGTCGGGCAGTGTCATCTCGGCGCGGATGCGCTGGTGCCAGTATTCGGCGAGAGCCTCGGTGAGCTGCACGGAAAGCCCGTGCACCTCCAGGTAGTCGCGGTACTCGTTGCGGGCGAACAGCTTCGCCGCGTACTCGCTGACCGGCTGGCCGACGGTGACCAGTTGCAACGCCACCACATCGAGCTGGTCGCCCTGGGGCCTGAAGAAGTCCGCCAGGCAGAGCCGCCGCTCCTGCCGCTGCCGGGGGAACGAGAACCGGGCGCGCTCCGCGTGCCCGTTCTCGTCGAGCACCACCAGGTCATTGCCTTCGGAGTACGCGGGGAAGTAGCCGTACACCACTGCCGCCTCAAGGACCTGGTCGGCGATCAGCCGGTCCAGCCAGTACCGCAGCCGCGGCCGGCCCTCGGTCTCGACCAGTTCCTCGTAGGAGGGTCCACCGCCGCCCCGGACGCCGCGCAGCCCCCACTGCCCGGAGAAGGTGGCCCGCTCGTCGAGCAGCGCCGCGTAGTCGGCCATCGGCACGCCCTTGACGACCCGGGTGCCGAAGAACGGCGGGGTGGGCACCGCCACGTCGGCGGCCACGTCGGAGCGGACCGAGGAGTCGTGCAGCTCCGGCAGCGACGTGGTGACCATTGAGCGCTGCCGTTCCCGGCGGGCCCGCCGGGCCGCGAGAGCCGCCTCCCGCTCCGGGTCGATCACCGGTGCGCCGCCACGCTTGGCGGTCATCACCCGGTCCATCAGGGACAGCCCCTCGAACGCGTCCCGCGCGTAGTGCACCTGCCCGGGGAACATCGAGCGCAGGTCGTCCTCGACGTACGCGCGGGTCAGCGCCGCCCCACCCAGCAGGACGGGCCAACGCTCCGCTACCCCGCGGGTGGCCATCTCGGCCAGGTTCTCCTTCATGATGACGGTGCTCTTCACCAGCAGCCCGGACATGCCGATCGCGTCGGCGCGGTGCTGCTCGGCGGCGTCCAGGATGGCGCTGATCGGCTGCTTGATGCCGATGTTCACCACCTCGTAGCCGTTGTTGGACAGGATGATGTCGACCAGGTTCTTGCCGATGTCGTGCACGTCGCCGCGGACGGTGGCGAGCACGATGCGGCCCTTGCCGCCGTCCTCGGCGGTCTCCATGTGCGGTTCCAGGTAGGCCACAGCGGTCTTCATCACCTCGGCGGACTGGAGCACGAACGGCAGCTGCATCTGGCCGGAGCCGAACAGCTCACCGACCACCTTCATGCCGTCCAGCAGGATGTCGTTGATGATCGACAACGGGGAGCGACCGCCGGCCATCGCCTCGTCCAGGTCGGCCTCCAGGCCGTTGCGCTCACCGTCGATGATCCGCCGCTTGAGCCGCTCGTCCAGCGGCAGCGCCGCCAACTCCTGGGCGCGGCTGGCCCGGGCGCTGGTCACGTCGACGCCCTCGAACAGCTCCAGGAACCGCTGCACCGGGTCGTACCCTTCGCGACGCCTGTCGTAGACCAGGTCCAGGGCGACCTCGCGCTGCTCGTCGGGGATCTTCGACATCGGCAGGATCTTGCTGGCGTGCACGATCGCCGAGGTCAGGCCGGCCTGCACGCACTCGTGCAGGAACACCGAGTTGAGCACCTGCCGGGCCGCCGGGTTGAGCCCGAACGAGATGTTCGAGATGCCCAGGGTGAAGTTGACACCGGGGTAGCGGCGGGAGATCTCCCGGATCGCCTCGATCGTCTCGATGCCGTCGCGGCGGGTCTCCTCCTGGCCGGTGGCGATCGGGAAGGTCAGCGCGTCGATCAGGATGTCGGAGCGGTCCACGCCCCACCGGCCGGTCAGGTCGTCGATCAACCGCGCCGCGACCCGCACCTTCCACTCCTGGGTACGGGCCTGGCCCTCCTCGTCGATGAGCAGCGCCACCACCGCCGCGCCATGCTCACGGACGATCGGCATCACCCGCGCGTACCGCGACTCGGGGCCGTCGCCGTCCTCGAAGTTCACCGAGTTGACCACACAGCGGCCGCCGAGCATCTCCAAGCCGGCCTCCACCACGTTCGGCTCGGTCGAGTCCAGCATGATCGGCAGCGTCGACGCGGTGGCGAACCGACCGGCCAGCTCCCGCATGTCCTGGGTGCCGTCGCGGCCGACGTAGTCGACGCACAGGTCGAGCAGGTGCGAGCCGTCGCGCGCCTGGCTGCGGGCGATCTCCACACAGGCCCGCCAGTCACCGGCGAGCATCGCCTCCCGGAACGCCTTCGAACCGTTGGCGTTGGTCCGCTCCCCCACCATCAGCACCGACGCGTCCTGGGCGAACGGCACCGGGTGGTACACCGAGGAGACGCCCGCCTCGTGCCGGGGCTCGCGGGCCGGGGCGGTGACGCCGTGCAGCCGCTCGGCCAGCACCCGGATGTGCTCCGGGGTGGTGCCGCAGCAGCCACCGACCAGCCCCACGCCGTACTCGGTGATGAACCGCTCCAGGGCCTCGGCCAGCTCCACGGGAGTCAGCGGGAAGTACGCCCCGTCGGCGGTCAGCACCGGCAGGCCGGCGTTCGGCATCACCGACAGCGGGATGCGGGAGTGCTGCGACAGGTAGCGCAGGTGCTCGCTCATCTCGGCCGGGCCGGTCGAGCAGTTGAGCCCGATCAGGTCCACGCCGAGCGGCTCGATAGCGGCGAGGGCCGCGCCGATCTCGCTGCCGACCAGCATGGTGCCGGTGGTCTCCACCGCCACGTGACAGATGATCGGCACCGACTGGCCCAACTCGGCCATCGCCCGCTTCGACCCGACCACCGCGGCCTTGACCTGGAGCAGGTCCTGGCAGGTCTCGATGATCAGCGCGTCCGCGCCGCCGACGATCAGACCCGCGGCGTTCTCCTGATAGGCGTCGCGCAGCGTCGAGTAGGCGGCGTGCCCGAGGGTGGGCAGCTTGGTGCCCGGCCCGATCGAGCCGAGCACGAACCGGGGCCGCTGCGGGGTGCTGGCCGCGTCGGCGGCCTCCCGCGCGATCCTGGCGCCCGCCTCGGACAACTCACGGATACGGTGCGGGATGTCGTACTCGGCGAGGTTGGCGAGGTTGGCCCCGAAGGTGTTGGTCTCCACGCAGTCGGCGCCGACTGCCAGGTAGGCGTCGTGCACCCCACGCACCACGTCCGGGCGGGTGACGTTGAGGATCTCGTTGCACCCCTCCAGCCCGTCGAAGTCGTCGAGCGTGAGGTCCGCGGCCTGCAGCATCGTGCCCATCGCGCCGTCAGCGATGAGAATGCGATCAGCCAGCACATCCATCAATGAAGTCCGCACCCATTCAGGTTAGTGCGATTCGGTGAGACTCCACGACCGTCCTCGAGCGATCCCATATTGTGTCACGGGGATCACCATGTCTGGTTCGTTCGGGTATGACCTGCTGCCGGAGCGGCCGACCGGCGCGGCCGACGGGCCGCACCCTCGCCCTGCACGTAGGCTGGCGGACGTGAAGGACAACAGGGACGCCGCCGTGCCACACGGTATGACGACCGGGCGCGGTCCCGGCGCCAGCCGCGACGAGCAGGGTGAGGTGACGGCGTGACCGAGTTCGACGGACTGCCGGTGCTGCGGTCCCCGGTGGCGATCGCCGCGTTCGAGGGCTGGAACGACGCCGCCGACGCGTCCACCGCCGCGGTCGAGCACCTGGAGCAGGTCTGGAACGCCCGGCAGATCGCCGAGCTGGATCCGGAGGACTTCTACGACTTCCAGGTCAGCCGGCCCACCATCACCATGGCCGACGGGGAGACCCGACGGGTGGAGTGGCCGACGACCCGGTTCATGGTCGCCAGCCCGGAGGGCACCGACCGCGACGTGGTGCTGATCCGCGGCATCGAGCCGAGCATGCGCTGGCGGACGTTCTGCGAGCAGGTGTTGGAGATCTGCCACAGCCTGGAGGTGGAACGGGTGGTCCTGCTCGGCGCGTTGCTGGCCGACGTGCCGTACACCCGGCCGCTGCCGATCAGCGGCAGCGCCTCCGACGCGCAGGCCGCCGAGCGCTACCAGCTCACCCCCACCCGTTACGACGGGCCGACCGGCATCGTCGGCGTGCTGCACGACGCGTGCACCCGCGCCGAGGTGGACGCCGTCTCGTTCTGGGTGCACGTGCCGCACTACGCCAACAACCCGCCCTGCCCGAAGGCCACCCTCGCCCTGCTGCACCGGGTCGAGGAGGTCGTCGACCTGCCGGTGCCGATGGCCGACCTGGCCGAGGAGTCCGCCGAGTGGGAGCAGCGGGTGCGCAGTGCCGCGGAGCAGGACGCCGAGCTGGGCGAGTACGTCCGCGAGCTCGAGGAACGGGTCGGCGACGAGGGGATCACCCCGTTGACCGGTGACGAGATCGCCCAGGAGTTCGAGAAGTACCTGCGCCGCCGGGGCGGTTCGGCCGGCCCCACCGCCGGTTCCTGGTAGCACTGTTCGGCTGCGGGCCTTCGGACCTTTTGTGGTCCGAGGGCCCGTTTTCGCGTGTCCGGGGTGGCACCGTCACACCCCCTAGGGCATCCTAGGAACCTAGATGTGATCAAGGAGGCGAGTGTGCAGATCAATCCCGGGGCCGCCGAGTTCCCGCACCGACAGATCGCCGCGCAGCTCAAAGCCCAGGTCCGCCGGGGCGACTGGGGGCCGGGCGAGCGGCTGCCGTCCATCCCGGCCATCGCCGAAATGTTCGGCGTCGCCAAGCAGACAGTGCAACGCGCCGTCGACCAGCTGCGGGTCGAGGGCATCCTGATCACCAAACCCGGCTCCGGTACGTACGTCAGAGGCACCCGCCGCCGCCTCAACCGCCTCTCCCGGGGCCGGTACGGCGGCTTCCGCGGCTACCACGCCGACCTGGCCGCCCGATACCGTCAACAACTCGTCTCCGTGGGGCACGCCCCCGCCCCCGCCGAGGTGGCCGACGCCTTCGGCGTGTCCGATGGCACCAACCTGCTCTGCCGGCGGCACCTCGTCCGCACCGACGACTCCCCCGTCGAGGTCGGCGCCTCCTGGTTCCTGCCCCGCGACACCGCCGGCACGTCGCTGGAGCGCACCGAGGCGTTCGGCCGGCCACTCTACCAGGAGGCCGAGGAAGCGACCGGACGGCGGTACGTCTCGGCCACCGACACGATCAGCGCCCGCCAGCCGAGCCGGGAGGAGGCCGAGACCCTCCAGATCCGGCCGGACACCCCCGTGCTGCACCTGCTGCACATCGCGTACGACGCGCACCGCAAGCCGATCGAGGTGTCCCAGGCGACCTGGCCCGGCCCCATGACCACCCTGACCGAGGAGTACAAGATCCCCGGCCCGACCCCCGACCCGGAACCCGACCCCGGCCTGGTCCTGGGCTAGCCGCCACCCCCAGCCCGCCCTCAAAGCCGCCCCACCCCACCCCGCCTCGCCCTGCCTCGCCCTGCCTCGCCTCGCCTCGCCTCGCCTTGCCCCGCGCCGCCTCACCTCGCCCTGCCCTGCCTCGCCCTGCCCTGCCCTGAGCTGCCCTGCCCTGCCGATCTTGCAGATGCTGTCGCCTCTATGCCCCGTGGCGCCCCTTTTGACGGGACAGGAACCGCAAGATCCGCGCCAGGGTGGCGGGTTGCGGGGCGCTGGGGCTCGTCACACTCCGAGCGCTGCGTCGATCATGGAGTTGTGGTGCCTCACGAAAGGTGCATAGCAACAGGAAACAGGCACCACAACTCCTTGATCGACGTGGACAGGGCGGAGCAGGGGCGAGTGAGGCGGGCCGGGCGGGGCCGGGCGGGCGGGCAGGGCCGGGCGGGCGGGGGCGCGGGTCGGGTGGGGGCGGGACAGGGGCGGGTGGGTTGATGGAAGGGGCTGAGCGGGGCGCATCCGTTGCATCTATACACTCAGTATATATACTGCGGGTGTATTGCTCGATGGTCGGGCGGCTCGGTCCCGGCGTCGAGGGACCCTCAGGAGGTAGATCGATGCCAACCGTGAAGCCCGTCGGTGGACGGGGACTGACACGCCGTCGAGTTGTCGGAGCCGCACTGGTGGCCGGGGTCGGCGTACCGATGGGCATTGCCGGTGTCGACGGCCGCGCCATGGCCGCCACGGCCGGTCGGGGCCCGGTCCGGCTCACCCTGCCCCGGCCGACCGGGCCCCATCGGGTGGGTACGGTGTCGCTGCACCTGGTCGACTGTTCCCGACCGGAGCCGCTGGCGGGGCCGGGGCGGCACCGGGAGCTGATGGTGAGCGTCTGGTATCCCGCCCGGGACGTCCGGGATCATCCGCTCGCCCCCTGGATGACCGCCGCGTCGATGCGCATGCTGCTGGGCTCCGCCGGCTTCTCCCCCGACGCCGCGCTGGCGCCACTGACGGCCGGGCACGAGGGCGCGCCGGTGCGGCATCCGGGTCGGCGGTTACCGGTGGTTCTCTACTCGCACGGCGCCGGCAGCCACCGTTCGGACACCACGATCGTGGTGCAGGAACTCGCCAGCCAAGGGTACGTGGTCGTCACTGTGGACCACACGTACGACGGGTTCAGCGAGTTCCCCGACGGGCGGGTCACCGTCCGGGAGGACGACTTCGACGCCACCCCGTGGACCTACACGCGCGACGTCCGGTTCGTCCTCGACCAGATCGCCGTTCTCGCCGCCGGCGGCAACCCCGACGTCGCGCACGCGCCGCTGCCACCCGGGTTGGGCGCCGCCCTCGATCTGAGCCGGGTCGGCATGTTCGGCTGGTCGAAGGGCGGCACCGCGACGGCCCTGACCATGGGCGCCGACCGGCGGGTCCGGGCAGGGCTGAGCCTCGACGGCCCGATGCAGTCGCAGCCGCCGCCCACCGAGCTGCACCGGCCGTTCATGCTGATGACGGCGGAGTTCACCCGGGCCGCGGAGCCCGCCGTCGCCGAGTTCTTCACGCACCTTCACGGATGGCGGCTGAACGTGCAGGCCGCGGAGGCGGTCCACTCGTCGTACGGCGACAACCAGTGGCTCGTGCCGCAGTTGGCACGGATCATCGGGATGAGCGATGAGGAACTCGTCGGCTGGGTCGGCACTCTCGACCCCGCCCGCGCGGTCCGCATCGGGCAGGCGTACCCGCTGGCGTTCTTCGACCTGCACCTGCGGCACCGGGGCGGTCATCTGCTGCGCGGCCCGAGCCGAGCCTTCCCCGAGGTGACATTCATTCCGTGATGCGCTGATCGACTCGGGTTCCTGGAAACCGGGGCAGCGCACCGGCCGGGACACCCCGACCTCAAGGAACCCGAGTCGATCACGACAGAGCGAAACGCACGGTCAGAGGCGGATGCCCAGGAGGGCGTCGACAGTCTTCGCGAAGAGGGCTGGCGCATCGGGATCGTCGGTGGCACCGGCGAGGGTGGCCTCGGCCCAACGGTCGGCTGCGGCCAGGGCTCCGGGGGTGTCCAGGTCGTCGGCCAGGCGTGCGCGTACCTCGGCCAGCAGCTCAGCCCCGGACGGCCCGGCGGGCGCGGCGGCGGCCCGCCGCCAACGGTCCAGGCGCTCGTACGCGGCGGTGAGCAGGTCGTCGGTCCAGGTGCGGTCGCTGCGGTAGTGCCCGGAGATCAGCGCCAGCCGGATCGCCATCGGGTCGACCTTGTCGGCGCGCAACCGGGACACGAAGACCAGGTTGCCGCGGGACTTGGACATCTTCTCGCCGTCCAGACCGATCATGCCGGCGTGCACGTAGTGCTCGGCGAACGGCGCCTGGCCGGTGAGCCGCTCGGCGTGCGCGGCGGAGGCCTCGTGGTGCGGGAACAACAGGTCGTTGCCGCCGCCCTGCACGTCGATCCGGTCGCCGAGCAGGTTGAGCGCGATCACCGCGCACTCGATGTGCCAGCCGGGGCGGCCCGGACCCAGGTCGCCACCCGGCCAGGACGGCTCGCCCTCGCGGGCGCCGCGCCACAGCAGCGGGTCGAGCGGGTCGCGTTTCCTGGCCCGATCGGGGTCGCCGCCGCGCTCGGGGAAGATCTCCAGCATCTGCTCGCGGGTCAGGTTCGACTCGTAGCCGAAGCGGGGCGTGGCGGAGATGTCGAAGTAGACGTCGCCGGTGCCGTCGTCGAGCCGGTACGCGGCGCCGTCCTTGAGCAGCACCTCGACCTTGTCGGCGATGTCCGGGATCGACTCGACAGCGCCCACGTAGTGCTCCGGCGGGATGATCCGCAGCGCCTCCATGTCCTCCCGGAACAGCGCCGTCTCACGCATCGCCAGGACCACCCAGTCCTCGCCGTCGCGGGCGGCCCGCTCCAGCAGTGGGTCGTCGATGTCGGTGACGTTCTGCACGTAGCGCACCGGGCGGCCGGCGTCGCGCCACATCCGCTGCACCAGGTCGAACGTGATCATGGTGGCGGCGTGGCCGAGGTGCGTGGCGTCGTACGGGGTGATGCCGCAGACGTACATGCTTCCCGCGTCGGCCGGCTCGCTCGGGTGGACACCCTGCCGCGCCGTGTCGTACAACGCCAGTGGCTCGCCCCTGCCCGGCAGCCGTGGCACCTCGTGTCCCGCCCAAGACTCCATGGGATCAGCCTAGCCAGCCCGGCGACAACGCCGGAGCGCCCCACGGGTGATCAAGATGACAGCCTGTCACATGGGCGGCCAGGGCATCGCCGGCCAGTCCTCCGGAGGCTGGGGGAAGCAGCCGGTCTCGCGCAGCCGGTCGACCCGGGCGGCCACCTCGGCCACCTCGCTGATCGTCAGATGGTCGGCCAACTCCGCGCCGAGCGCACCGGAGACCTGCCCGGCCAGCGCGTCGAGCATCTCCACGGCGTCCGCTGGCAGCCGCTTACCGGCCCAACCCCAGAGGACCGTGCGCAGCTTGTCCTCCACGTGGAAGCTCACCCCGTGGTCCACGCCGTAGATCCGGTCGTCGGCGCCGACGAGCACGTGACCACCCTTGCGGTCGGCGTTGTTGAGCACCGCGTCGAGCACCGCGAGCCGGGCCAGCCGTGGGTCGTCGGCGTGGGCGAGGGCGTACGCGGCGCCGTCGTCGTCGCGGGCCGCGGCGATCGGGATCCAGCGTGGCGGCAACTCCCCGGCGGGCAGGAAACCGACGAGCGGTTCGGCGTCCTCCGGCTCGTCGATCCACAGCTGGCAGGAGCCGGGGCCGAACGGGCCGTCCCGCAGCACCGTGGGCGGCACCAGGTCCCATCCGGTGGCCCGGGAGACCAGGTACGCCGAGACCTCCCGACCGGCCAGGGTGCCGTCGGGGAAGTCCCAGAGTGGGCGCTCGCCCCGGACCGGCTTGTAGACGCAGCGGGCGGTCAACCCGTCCAGGGTCAGGATGCCGCGCAGGGTCGTGTTCGACGCGTCGACCAGCCGACCCTCCAGGTCGAGGACGCCATCACGCAGCAGCCGCAGCGCGGCGTCGCCGTCCTGGCGGGGCTGGAGGCCGGACGAGGTCACCGGTGATAACCGTTGTGCCGCGGGCAGAGGTGCCCGGCGGGGTCCAACGGTTGGCCGCAGAGCGGGCACGGTGGCCGGCCCGCGTTGACCACTCGCCGGGCCCGCTCGATGAACTGGCGGGTCGCCTGCGGGGTGAGCCGGACCCGGAGCCGATCCAGGTCCTCGTCCGGCTCTTCGTCCTCGTCGTCGTCCTCGTCGTCGTCTTCGTCGCCCAGCTCGACCTCGGGCTCCACCTCGCCCGCCGCGATGGCCTCGATCACCACTGTCGCGGTGTCGACGTCGAAGGCCAGCCCGAGCGTCCCGACCCGGAACTCCTCGTCGACCGGAGTGTCCAGCGGCTCGTTGTCGCCGATCACCGGCGCCAGCTCGGGCAGGTCCACCCCGAAGCGACGCTGCGCCTCGGTGAGCAGCTCCTCCAGCTTTTCGGCGAGCAGGGACACCTGGACCTTCTCCAGCGCGACGCTGACCAGCCTGCCGCCGCCGCGGGCCTGCAGGAAGAACGTGCGCTCCCCCGGCGGCCCGACAGTCCCGGCGACGAACCGCTCCGGCGGTTCGAAGGCGTGCACCTGGTGGGTCATACCCACGACCCTATCCGGCCCGCCCTGGCGTCGCGCACCCCACCGACGCGAATCGCCACAGCGACGGCGCGCCCGGCGTACCAGGGGTTACACCCGGGCGTGGCGGGCGTTGACGCCGCGACCGACGGTGGTGTCGTGACGCGCCTCACCGCGACGCACCCGCTCCACCGCCGACGGCCGCGTCCGAGTCGGCCACGCGGTTCGCGCGCCGACGCCGCTTGGCCGGCGGCGGCACCAGCGCCGTCAGGTCGCCACCGGTGTCGTTGAGCCGCACCAGGAACGGACGCAGCGGCGTGAACCGGATCGCCGTCACCGACGCCGGGTCGGCCACGATCCGCTGAAAGGCATCAAGGTGTACGCCGAGCGCGTCCGCCACGATGGCCTTGATCACATCGCCGTGGCTGCACGCCAACCAGACCGCCTCCGGCCCGTGTTCGGAGTTCACCCGGGCGTCCCAGGCTCGAACCGCCGCCACTGCACGTGCCGCCATCGCCGCCATCGCCTCCCCACCCGGGAAGACCGCCGCGCTGGGGTGTTGTTGGACCACCGGCCAGAGCGGCTCCTTGGCCAGCTTCTTCAGCGGCTGCCCCTCCCAGCTGCCGTAGTCGCACTCGATCAGGCCGTCCTCGACCACCGGGGTGGCCTGCGGGAGCGCCAGTTCCAGGGTCTGCCGGCAGCGGATCAGCGGGCTGGTCACCACGGCGGCCAGGGGCACCGCCCGCAGCCGCTCGCCGACCGCTGTGGCCTGGGCGCGTCCGGTGTCGTCCAACTCGACCGGTTGCCGACCGGCCAGGCCGCCGTCGGCGTTCGCCGTGGTTCGGCCGTGTCGCAGAAGCAGGAGGGTCGCCACGGTGACCACCCTATGACCTGGGCTCCCCACCGGGCCGCCGCGGGCGGCGGGTCGACGACCGCGGCCCCCGGCGCCGCTCGCGGGCGGAGCCAAGGGCCGTCGGCAGGTCGGTCAGGTGGCGTCGATGGCGCCGGTCAGCAACAGGGCCAGGACCAGGGTGCCCAGCGCCACCCGGTACAGCACGAAGACGTACAGGGTGTGGTGGGCGACGTAGCGCAACAACCAGGCGATGGCCGCGTAGCCGATGCCGAACGCGATGACGGTGGCCACGATCGTCTGGGCCACGGTGGGTACCGACGTGCCCGGGGCGGACGGTTCGAACACGTCCCCGAGGCTGAACACGCCGGACATCACCACCGCCGGGATGGCCAGCAGGAACGAGTACCGGGCCGCCGCCTCGCGGGTCAGGTTGAGCAGCAGGCCGGCGGTGAGGGTGCCGCCGGAACGGGACACCCCGGGCACCAGCGCCATGGCCTGGGCGAAACCCATCACGATGCCGTCCTTCATCCGGAAGTTCTCCAGGGTGCGGGTCTGCCGCCCCCAGTACTCGGCGAAGGCCAACACGAACGCGAACACGATGAGCGTGGTCGCCACCACCCACAGGTTGCGCCCGGCGGTCTTGATCTGGTCCTTGAACACGAAACCGAACAGCCCGATCGGGATCGAGCCGACGATCACGTACCAGCCCATCCGGTAGTCGAGGCTGGAGCGCACCGACTTGTCCCGGATGCCCACCAGCCACGTCCGGGTGATCCGCCAGATGTCCTTGGCGAAGTAGATCAGCACCGCCGCTTCGGTGCCGAGCTGGGTGACCGCTGTGAACGACGCGCCGGCGTCCCGGTCGAAGAAGATCGCCGAGGTGATCCGCAGATGCCCCGACGAGCTGACCGGAAGGAACTCGGTCAGTCCCTGGACGATGCCCAGGACGATTGCCTCGACCCAGGTCACTCGCCAACTCCCGAGAGGTCGAGAGCCTCCGCGACGGTACGCAGGGTCTGCACACCGCTGTCCCGGTCGGCCACGAAGAGGGTCACCGACAGCGTGGTGACGCCGGCCGCCGCGTACTCCCGCATCCGCTCGGCGACGCGCTCCTTCGGGCCGAGCAGCGAGGTGCGGTCGATGAACTCCATGGGTACGGCGGCGGCGGCGTCGCGCTGGCGCTTGGCCAGGTACAGGTCCTGCACCTCGCGGGCGGCGTCGCCGTAGCCCATCCGGGTGGCGAGCTGGTTGTAGAAGTTCTGCTGCCGGCTGCCCATCCCGCCCACGTAGAGCGCGGCGTACCAGCGGACGAGTTCGGCGCAGGAGGCCACGTCGTCGCCGATCACCACGGGCACCGACGGCACCACGTCGAAACCGGCCAACTCCTTGCCGACAGTGGCCCGCCCGGCGCGCACCGAGGCGAGCTGCTCCTCGGCGAACTCCGGGGCGTAGAACACTGCCAGCCAGCCGTCGGCGATCTCGCCGGCCAGCTCCAGGTTCTTCGGGCCGACTGCGGCCAGGTAGATCGGTATGTGCTCGCGGGGTGGGTGGAAGCCCAGTCGCAGGGCCTTGCCCGGGCCGTCCGGCAGCGGAAGCGTGTAGTGCTCGCCGTCGTACGCCACCTCCTTGCGGGCGATGGCCAGCTTGACGATGTCGACGAACTCGCGGGTGCGGGCCAGCGGCTTGGCGAACCGCACGCCGTGCCACCCCTCGGAGACCTGCGGGCCGGAGACACCGAGGCCGAGCCGGAACCGGCCGCCGGAGAGCGCGTCGATGGTGGCGGCGGTCATGGCGGTGGCCGCCGGCGTACGGGCGGGGATCTGCATCACCGCGGCGCCGACGTCGATCCGTTCGGTCTGGCCGGCCATCCAGGCGAGCATGCTGGGCGAGTCGGAGCCGTAGGCCTCCGCCGCCCAGACCACCGAATAGCCCAGCCGGTCCGCCTCCTGGGCCAGCGCCAGGTGGTCGGCCGGTGTGCTCCACGCCGTCTGGTATCCGAGACTGAGCCCGAGTCGCACTGGTCCTCCCCCATCCGTGGCACAGGTCGCCCCAGGTTACGCAATGCCGATAACGGACTCGATCACCGGCTCGACCCCTTTGATCCCCCCTCCATCGGGGCAGCCCGGGGCGGCGGAACCGGCAGAACCGGCAGAGATACGGGAGCGAGGATATCCGTGGCGGCAGGTTCGAAATAAGGTTCACCCATGCAACAGCGACCGCTCGGCCGAAGCGGGCTGGCGGTTTCCCGGCTCGCGCTCGGCACCATGACCTGGGGCCGGGACACCGACGCCGACGATGCGGCCGCTCAGCTGAAGAGTTACCTCGACGCGGGCGGCAACCTGATCGACACCGCCGACGTGTACGGCGACGGCGACGCCGAGTCGGTGATCGGCTCGCTGCTGGGCTCCCTCGTCCCCCGTGAGGAGCTGCTGATCGCCACGAAGGCCGGGTTACGCCCCGGCAGCGGCAGACGTCGGGACGGCTCCCGGGGGCACCTGCTGCGCACGTTGGACGCGTCGCTGCGCCGGCTCGGCACCGACCACGTCGACCTGTTCCAGGTGCACGGGTACGACCCGGACACCCCCCTCGAGGAGACCCTGGCCGCCCTGGACCACGCGGTGGCCAGCGGCAAGGTCCGCTACGTCGGGGTGTCGAACTTCTCCGGCTGGCAGACCGCGCGGGCCGCGGCCTGGCAGACCGCCTGGCCGGGGCGGGCGCCGGTGGTCGCGTCCCAGGTGGAGTATTCGCTGCTGGAGCGGGGCGTGGAGCGGGAGGTGCTGCCCGCCTGCGACGCGCTCGGCCTCGGCGTGCTGCCCTGGTCGCCGCTGGGCCGGGGCGTGCTCACCGGCAAGTACCGGCACGGCCGTCCGGCCGACTCCCGGGCCGCGTCGCCGCACTTCGAGCCGTTCGTCTCGACCTACCTGGAGCCGCGCTGCTCCAGCATCGTGGAGGCGGTGGCCACCGCGGCCGGCGGGCTGGGGGTGTCGCCGCTGGAGGTGGCCCTGGCCTGGATCCGGGACCGGCCGGGCGTGACCGCGCCGATCCTCGGCGCGCGCACTGTCGGGCAGCTCCTCGGCGCGCTCGCGGTGGAACGGATCACCCTGCCCGAGGAGATCACCACAGCGCTGGACGACGTCTCCGCGGTGCCGGTCGGCTACCCCGAACGCGACGGCTGACCCGCCGGCCGGGTCACGGCGCCGGGCGGTTCCCGGCAAGCTCGCGGATCGCGGTCAGGAACCGGGACTGGTCGTCGCGGGTCGCCGGGTTGACGATCCGGATCCACGAGCCGTCGTCGAAGAAGATGGTGGACGGGAAACGCGTCACACCGCCCACGCCCCCCTCCGAGTCGATCCGGGCCACCCGGCCGCGCTCGACGCTCCACAGCACCCGCGGTTGACGCCGGTCGGGCCGGTCGGCGTCCGGGCGGGGCCCCATCCGCAGCAGGTGAAGGTGGGTGTCGGTCACCGCCAGCGGTGTGCCCGTGTAACGCTCCAAAAAGAGCAGCAGGCTGCCGGCGAGGGTGGCGAGGTCGCCGCTGAAGACGAACCGGCGACGGTAGGCGATCTCGGCGAGCTGGTCGGCCAGCGGGCGGTACAGGCTGAGCCGGAACAGGGCGCGGAACGCCTCCTGCTCCGCCGTGAGCGGGATCGCCACCCGCGGCGCCCGCTGCTGTGGTGGGGCCGGCTCCGGTTCGGCCGCCTCCGGCACCCCGGCCGCGAGGGCGCCAGCGTTGCCCGGCAGCAGCAGCACGCCCGCGGCCATCCGGACCGGCGTCAGCACCGCGTCCACCCAGACCACCGGGTTGACGATGTTGAGGAGCCCGAACAGCACCTTCGGGTCGAGCGAGTCGACGAACTCGTCGGCCATCACATCGGCGAGCTGCCGACCGGCCTTGTGCGTCTGCGGGGCGCGGACCGGCCCGAGCCCCACATAGCGCAGCTCCTGCCCGGGCAGCAGTGGCGCGACGAGAGCACGTTCGGGTTCGTCGCTGGTGCGAAACTCGTCGCGCAGCTCACGGGCCTTGTCCCGGGCGGCCCGCGCGCCGCCGAGCACGGCGTCGGTGAACCGGCCGAGGCGGCCCCGCTCCCCTGACATCACGCGTTCCTCCCTAGCGGCCCGCCGGCTGGCCCGCCGGTGGTTGCCCGAAGACATTCTGGTCGATCCAGTCCGCCCCGCCCTGCACCGCCTGGTCGATTTGGTCGCCGACCTGGTCGCTGCCGGGAACGGAGAGCCCGCTGGTCAACGCGACGGTCCCCCAGGTGACGCCGTGCACGACCGAGTTCGGCACGTTCCACGGCAGGTGGGTCGCCCAGTCCCGGGCGACCACCCGGGCACCGTCGGCGACCCCGTGCGCCCGCAGCGCGGCGGCCCGCTCAAGGGTGCCCATGTCGAACGGGGAACCCGACTTGCCCAGCTTGTAGGTGCCCTTCGTCGGGTCGAAGATCTTGTGGAACCACTTGTCGGCCTTGCCGGCGGCGTGCCGCTTGTCGGCGTACTTCCGGCCGGTGAGCAGCTTGTCCTGCATCTTGACCAGCTTGTCCAGGTGCGCCTGCAGCTTGCGCAGATACAGTATGACCCGCTGCAGCAGGCGGATGACCTTCTGAAGGTGTGTCGCCAGTGGCCGCATGACCTTCAGAGCCCGGGAGAACACGATCAGGCCCCTGGTCACGGCCACGCCCACGCCGGCCGCCCAGGACGCGCCCATGGTGACCGGGGCCATCAGCAACGCCGTCACCAGCGTCACCAGGAGGAAGTTCACGAACTCCACGCAGAGGTCCACGAGCACGTCGTGCACGGTCTGCAGGCCGTCGGCGACGCTGCGCAGGTACTCCGCGGTCGCGGCGAACTGCTCGGCGACGTCGAGGAGCTGCTGCTCCACCTCGGCCAACCGCTGGCCGTACGCCACACCGGACGGTGAGCGCCAACCGGCCTGCGCGGACTCCCGGGCCCCGCGGTGCCCCTGCGCCAGGTCGCGGACCTGCGCGGCCAGCGCGTCCCACTCGGCGGCCTTCGCGCGCAGCACGGCGGGCTCGCCGTCGACCAGCTCGACGAGCTGGATCAGCGGCCAGGCCAGGGTGCGGCAGACACTGTCGACGGCGTCCTGCACCCCGGAGAGCGCGCTGTCCAGGCCGTTCCACAGTTGGACGGCGCTGCCGGCCGGGCCGCTCATCCGGGCAGCCCCGACTGGATGGCCTTGAACCCGGCGTCGAGGTCCCGTTCGTTGTGCTCGTACGCCTCGACAGTGTCGCCCAGCGCCGTGGCGACCCGGCCGAACGCGGCGCTCGCGGCGGCGAACAACTCCTTGCCGCCGGAAACCTGCTCGGCGTACTTGTCGCGGAGCATGTCGCTGGCGAACGGCAGGTGGCCGAAGGCGCCCGACGGCACGTCGCCAGCCGAGACGATCTGCCCCTGCAACGCGGCCAGCGAGCTGGCTACCTGCTTGGCGGCTGTCTCCAGTCGACGGACCGCCTGCACGTCGACATCGATATCCGGTGGCATGCCGTTCCTCCCCCATGAGTCGAGCGCACCGACGATACGATCTCCCGGCCACCGGGCACCACCCGGTCGCACGATCCACGGGGAGGAATCTCATGACGGACCCGACGTCCGCGTTCGACGCGCTCGCCGTGCGGATCGCCGACATCGAACGCCGGTTCGCGGGTCTCCGCGACGACCTGGCCGAGCTGTCCGGCACCGCTGTCGACGAGAGCGGCCTGGTCTCGGCGACCGTCGACGCCACCGGCGCGCTGACCGGCCTCACCCTCGCGCCCGCCGCCCTGCGCGCCGGCACGGAGGGGGTGGCCGAGTTGGTGCTCGACGCGTACCGGCGGGCTCGTGAGGTCGCCTCCGGGCACGTCGACGAGCACACCGAGGGGTTGGACGTCGCGCTCGGCGCGGGGCTCGGCGACCTGTTCGGCACGCCGGGGGACTTCTCGGCGCTGGGCCGACTGGAGGAGACAGTGGCCCGGCTCGGGCGGCTGGACGACCGCCTGCCGGGCGCTCCGGCGTGACGTCGCCGTCGCCGACCTGGCCGGAGATCGCCGCTCGGCTGCGGGACACCGTCGCCCGTTGCGACCGGGACACCGACCTGGAGCTCTCCGCCGGTTCGCGCGGAATCCGACTGCTGGTGCGCCGCCAGGTGGTGCGGGTGATCTGCCCCGGCCACGACGAGGCACGCCTGGCCGCGCTCGGCTGGCACCGCCCGACCGGCGAGCAGGGCTGGTGGTACGAGGCAGCGCGCACTCCGGAGCAGGTGGAGCGGCTCAGTGTGTTCGTGACCCGTACCGCCGCCGAGGTGTTGACCGACGAACCCGGCACGCTCTCCTGCCGGCCGGTGCCGCCGGCCGCCGGCTCCGGCCCGACAGCGCCGCCAAACGCGCGTCGTGCCGCAGCCGAGCCGCCAGCCGCCGGCCCTGGCTCAGGCCCAGCGCAGCCGCCAGCCGCCGGCCGTGTCCCGGCAGTCCCGCCGGTCGCCCCCGGATCGGCGGCGGTGCCGGTCGCCCGGCCGGCAACGGTCGGGGTGGCCCAGGTCGGGGCGGCTCCGGCCGGGGTGACACCCGCCGAGGCGGCGGAGCCGGCGGTGGTGGGGCGGCTCGCCGCCGCCGTCGACCGACGTGACCTGCCCGGCTACCTCGCAGCGCTGGCCGGTGCCACCGTGTGCGTCCCCCTCGCCGGGGAACCGACGCCGGACGCCGGCTTCCCGTGGACGGTGGTCGGCGACGCGACCGGCGCGCCGCTGCTGCCGGTCTTCACCTCGCCGGGGGCGCTCGCCGCGTTCGCCGGGGACGGGGTGCCGTTCGTGGCGCTGCCCTGCGCCGAGCTGTTCGAGGACTGGCCGGACCCGTCCTGGGGGCTGGCGGTCGACCCGGGCAGCCCTCGGGCGCTCGCCCTGGCCGCCCCGGCCCTCGCCGCCCTCCTGACGGCAAACGTCCCCACAGCCTGACACCCCCGCCCAGCCGCGACGACGCCCTCTCCCGCGATCTTGCGATTGCTGTCGCGACATACGGAGCGTTCCACTCATCTCGGCGACAGGAACTGCAAGATCGACGCGACGGGGACGCGGGGCGGCACGGAGGGGCGGGGCGGGACGAACCGCCCGCTGTGGCGTCGTTGGTCACTCCGGAGGGGGTGGCGAACGGCCGCTGGGCTGGGCAGCATGGAGGGCATGGACTACGAGTACGCGCCACTGCGGCTGCCGCCGAACGTCGACCGGTTGACCGCCGCGGCGCAGTTGGCGATCCAGGCGGAGTTCTCCGGATGGGAGTTGGCCCGGGTGCGGCTGTACCGGGACGGCACGCGGCAGGTGGTGCTGCGTCGTCGGCGGGTCAACCAGCCGCAGCCGGGTCTGTCGTACTGACGACCGGGCGGTGCCGCCCGAGGCCGGAGTCGGCCCCGGGCGACACCCGGCCTAGTGCTGGTGCCCGGCGTGGTCGTGGTCGTCGTCGAGCTCCAGGAACGGGTGCTCGTCGAGCCGGCCGACCAGCCGGTCGTCGACAGCCGGCTGGAACGGGCCAACCGCGTCGTCGTCGTCGAACGACTCCAGATCGACAGGAGTGCCCACCTCGCTGACCATGACCACCCCGTCGAGCGGCTCCAACTCGGGGACGTCCAACGCGCCGAGCGAGCCGTCACCACTCTGCAGCAGCTCCAGCACCGCCTCGCCGACGCCCTCCACCGGGGCCGGCTCGTCGTCCTCCGGGGTGCCCTCGCGGCGGGCCGCCTCGGCAACCCGCAGCAGCGCGGCGATGCTCGGCACCCGGTAGTCACGACGCTGACGCACCGAGATCACCCGGGGGTGCGGGTCGCTGGCCTCGGCACCCTCGCCGCCGCCGAAACGCTCGTCGGCCTCGTCCGGGTCGATCGAGTCGACATCCCACGGCGTCACCTCGCCGAAGGCGTCGAGCAGTCGCTCGTCGTACGCGAAGGAGGCGTTGTTCAACGCCACATACGCCTGCCAGACGTCGTCGTCGTCGACGCGGCCCTGCGCGGCGCGTACGGCGGCCAGGTGGTGGCGGGCCGCTTCGATCACCCGCTCGAGAGCGGCGTCCAGCTCACCATGCTGGTCGGTCATGTGGGGCAGTCCCTTCACGATGGGGAGGTTGCGCGCCGACGGCCACCGCCGGACACGACTAGCAGGTGCGGAGGAACCGGTCGAGAACCCGCACGCCGAACTGTAGTCCGTCCACCGGAACGCGCTCGTCGATGCCGTGGAACAACGCCGAGAAGTTCAGGTCGGCGGGCAGCCGCAGCGGGGCGAAGCCGAAGCAGCGGATGCCGAGCTGCGAGAACGCCTTGGCGTCGGTGCCCCCGGAGAGCATGTACGGAACGGGCCGCGCCCCCGGGTCCTCCGCGCGCAGGGCCGCCGACATGGCCTCGACCAGGTCACCGTCGAAGGTGGTCTCCAGTGCCGGTTGCCGCTGGACGTACTCGATCGCGATGTCCGGGCCGACCAGCTCGCGCAGCTGCCGCTCCAGCAGCTCGGACTGGCCGGGCAGGCTGCGGCAGTCGATGGTGGCGGTGGCCCGGCCGGGGATGACGTTGTCCTTGTAGCCGGCGCTCAACCGGGTCGGGTTGGCGGTGTTGCGGATGGTCGCGCCGATGATGTTGGCGATGGGGCCGAGCTTCGCGATGGCCGTCTCCGGGTCGTCCGGGTCCAACTCGATGCCGAGCAGGTCGGAGACCTCGGTCAGGAAGGCCCGCACGGTGTCGGTGACCACCACCGGGAAGCGGTGCCGGCCGATCCGGGCGACCGCCTCGGCGAGCGCGGTGACGGCGTTGTCGTCGTGCATCATCGAGCCGTGCCCGGGGCGACCCTTGGCGTGCAGCCGCAGCCAGTCGATGCCCTTCTCGGCGGTCTCGATGAGGTAGAGCCGCTGACTGTCGTTGACCGAGTAGGAGAAGCCACCGACCTCGCCGATCGCCTCGGTGCAGCCGTCGAAGAGGCCCCGGTGGTTGTCCACCAGGAACCGCGCGCCGTAGTCGCTGCCCGCCTCCTCGTCGGCGGTGTACGCGAGCACGATGTCGCGTGGCGGCCGTACGCCGGTGCGCTGCCAGTGCCGCACCACGGCGAGCACCATCGCGTCGAAGTCCTTCATGTCGATGGCGCCCCGGCCCCAGAGGTACCCGTCGCGCAGCTCACCGGAGAACGGGCCCACCGACCACTCGTCGGCGTCGGCGGGCACCACGTCCAGGTGGCCGTGCACCAGCAGCGCGCCCCGGCTCGGGTCGGCGCCCGGGATGCGGGCCACCACGTTCGCCCGGCCGGGCGCGGACTCGTGCAGGACGGACTCCACGCCCACCTCGGCGAGCTTCTCCGCCACGTACTCGGCCGCGCGGCGCTCGCCGACGCTGGTGTCGTTGTCACCGGTGTTGGTGGTGTCGATGCGCAGCAGGTCGCGGCAGAGGTCCACGACCTCTGCGGTGGGGTCGGGCAGGGCGGAGGCGGCATCGCTCGTCATCGCCTCTTCATACCAGCCCGGGCCGCTCGACAGGCCGGCGCGGGTGGACGCATCGACGGGCCGGTTTCGCGTTGGCCGCGTTCGGGTACCGCCGCCCACGACCGAACGTCCCTGCCGGAGCTTCCGCCCGCCAGTCGAGGAGGGCACCATGTCCGCTGTTCCCCTGCCGCCGCTGCCGCCCGCGCCCGCACCCGAGGAGGGCTACCGACCCGCCGGTCGCAGCATCGCCGACATCGTCGACCGGGAGCACCGGCAACTGCTGGCGCTGCTGGACCAACTCTCCGGCCCGGACACCACGCCGCAGGAGGGGTTGGCGGTGCTCACCGCCGCGCTGTCGCGGCACCTGTCCGCCGAGGAGCAGTACCTGCTGCCGGCGGTCCGCGCGGCGCTGCCGACGGCCGCCGAGCGGGTGGACGCGGAGATCAACGCCGACGCGGCCCTGCTGAGCGCCCTGAAAGGGCTGACGGACGAGGCGCTGACCGAGGTCGCCGAGCGGGTCCGCCGGCATGTCGACGGGGTCGGCGCGCTGGTCACCGAGCTGCGCGCTGTCGCGACCGAGGAGGAGCTGATCCGGCTCGGCAACCGGTTGGAGATCGCCGAGGAGGCCGCGCCGACCCGACCGCACCCGGGCACGCCGGCTACCCCTCCGTGGAACCGGATCGTGGAGCCGGCGGTCGGGGTGGTGGACAAGGTCCTCGACGCGGTGACCCGGCGGCCGACGTACCTGGCGGACCTGCCGGAGCCACCGCGCGACCGGTGACCGGCGGCCGCCGGCAATGCATTCATTATCACCGATCCGCTCGGGCTATTCCGCCAGCAGACACGTGGTCCTACCGTCACCCTATGAACCTGGAGCTGCGTCACCTGCGGGTGGTCTGCGCGATCGCGGAGACGGGAAGTGTGACGAAGGCGGCCTCGGCGCTCGGCCTGGCCCAGCCGGCGCTCACCGCCCAGCTCCAACGCATCGAACGGACGCTGGGCGGCCCGCTGTTCGACAGGGACCGGCGCGGGGCCCGACCCACAGCGCTCGGTGAGCTGGTGCTGGCCCGCGCCCGGGTGCTGCTGCCGGCGATGAAGGGGTTGCAGGACGAGGCCGCCCGGCTGGCCGGGGCCGGCGACACCCCGCCGTGCTACCGGTTCGGCGGAGTGAACAGCCCGATCCTGGGTCGGTTGGTGCACCGGTTGGCGGCCGAGCAGCCGCCCGCCCAGATCACCACGTACGCGTCCTGGTCGGTGGACGAGTTGGCGCAGTTGGTGGCGGGCGGTCGGCTGGACTTCGTGCTGGCCGGTGTGTGCGGTGACGCCAGCCCGTCGGCCGGGTTCGGGTTGAGCTGGCAGGAGGTGGCCGTCGACCCGGTGCTGGTGCTGCTGCCGGAGACCCACCCCCTCGCGGCGCAGGACGAGGTCCGCCTGGCCGACCTGCGCCACGAGCAGTGGGTCGCGGCGCCGGGTGACGGCTGCTTCGCCGACTGCTTCGCCGCCGCCTGCGCCCGCGCCGGCTTCACCCCCCGCAAGGTGTACGAGACCGACATCCGCGGCTGCGTCGACCTGGTGGAAGCCGGCGTGGCGGTGGCCCTGTGCCAGGCGACGTTCCGCCCGGTGAGTGGTCTGGTCACCCGTCAACTCGCCGGGACGCCGCTGCGCTGGCGGCTGCTGCTCGGCTGGCATCCGGACTCCCCCGCCGCCCAGGGCTCGGAACTGGTGCTGGCAACGGCCAAGGCGGCGTACGTCGACTCGTTGGCGCCGCACCCGGCGTACCTGGCCTGGCTGCCCCACAACCCGGGGTTCGGCGTCCGGCACCCCAGCGGGGTACGACCGGGCTGATCGGCCGGTATTCCCGGCCGCTGGCGGTGCGAACCGCCGTGGGCCGGGTATCTGGCGGACATGACCGACCTCTACCCGCCCGCCGACGACCGCGAACTGCTGCGCCAGGCGGCTGCCGCGCACACCGCCGCCACCCGTGCGGTGGAGGCGTTCCTGCGCCGCCTGCCGACGGTGCCCGACCCGGCCGACGTGACCGAGTACGCGAACCTGCTCACCCGGGAGGACCAGACCCGCGGCGACCGGGACGCCGCCGCCGACGCGGCGGGTCTGACCATCGGCAGCCTGGAGCCCGACCAGGGCCAGTAGCGCGCCGCGACGGTGCCGTCCCGGGTTCGGGGCGGCACCATCGCGGGTGAACCTCGCTCAGAGTTCGACGAGCGGGTCGTGACCCAGGTCCAGCAGGGAGTGCCGCCAGCTGTCGTCGGCGTTGCCGCGCGACGGCTTGGCGTCCATCAACTCGCGGATCCGCTCGACCGCCTCCCGCATCACCTCGATGTCCTCCGGGGTGAGGTCCACCTTGCGCTTGTTGAGCACCTTGAGGATCTCCCGGCCGGGCTGGGGCAGGTCGAGGTTCGGGTTCGGGCTGAACGACTCCTCCCCCGAACCCCGGGTCAGCAGCCAGGTCCGCAGCTGCTCCGACGGGACGTTGACCTCGGCGTGGAAGTCCTCCCAGAGCACTTCCACCTCGGGGTCGAGCCGCGCTTCGCGTACCATCAGGTCTCCTCTCCGGGCGGCGGCCCGGACGTCTCCGGGTCGTCCTGGTCGGTCTTGGGATGCAGTCCCTCCGCGGGCACCCGCGTGCGGCGGGGGTTCGCGGTGGGCGGCGCCAGGATCGGGTCGGGATGGTCGTCCTCGTCCCGGGGTTTCGCGGACTCCGCGGGCTGGTGCGGGTCCTCGTGTTCGTCCCTTCGCGCCGGCCCGCTCATCGCGGGTGTGTGGTCGTGGCGGCGGTGTACCCCCGCTCGCCCGCTGTCACGTCGAAGCTGAGCGCGCCGTCGCGGACGTCCACAGTGACCTTCTGCCCCGGTGAGATCGCCGACTCCAGCAGCATCCGGGACAGGTGGTTGTCCACCTCGCGCTGGATCACCCGGCGCAGCGGGCGGGCACCGAACTCCGGCTGGTAGCCGTGTTCGGCGAGCCAGTCGATGCCGGCGGTGGTGAACTCCACCTGCAGGTCCTGGGCGTGCATCCGGCGGCGGGTCTCCTCCAGCAGCAGCGCGGTGATGTCGCGCAGCTGCTCGGCCTCCAGCCGGCGGAAGATGATGACCTCGTCGATGCGGTTGAGGAACTCCGGGCGGAAGTTCTCCTGCAGGCGACGCATGAGCCGCTCCCGCAGCTCGTTGCTCTCCTGCTCGCTGCCCACGTCCCCGCTGCCGAAGCCGACCGAGCGCTGGGCGCCGGTGATCAGCTCGGAGCCGAGGTTGCTTGTCATGATCAGGACGGTGTTCTTGAAGTTCACAGTGCGACCCTGGCTGTCGGTGAGCCGCCCGTCGTCGAGCACCTGGAGCAGGATGTTGAACACGTCCGGGTGAGCCTTCTCGATCTCGTCGAGCAGCACCACCGCGTACGGGCGGCGACGCACCGCCTCGGTGAGCTGACCGGCCTCCTCGTACCCGACGTATCCGGGCGGCGCGCCGACCAGCCGACTGACTGTGTGCCGCTCCTGGAACTCGCTCATGTCCACCCGGACCATCCGGTCCGCCTCGCCGAACAACGCCTCGGCCAGGGCCCGCGCCAACTCGGTCTTGCCGACACCGGTCGGGCCGAGGAACAGGAAGCTGCCCATCGGCCGCTCCGGGTCGGCAAGCCCGGCCCGGGAACGGCGCACCGCCTCGGCGACGGCGGTGACCGCGTCGTCCTGACCGACCACCTTCTGGTGCAGGTGACCCTCCAGGCGCAGCAGCCGGTCGCGTTCCTCCTCGGTGAGCTGGCTGACCGGGATGCCGGTGGCCCGGGAGACCACCTCGGCGATCTCCTTGGGGCCCACCTCGGGCACCTGGGAGTTGGACGAGCCGTCCTCGCCGTTCGCGCGACGGATGTTCTCCTCCAACTCGGCGATCCGGTCACGCAGCGCGGAGGCCCGCTCGTACTGCTCGTCGGTGACGGCCTGTTCCTTGTCCCGGCGCACGTCGTCGAGTTCCTGCTCCAGCTCGCGCACGTCGGACGCGGGGGTGCGGGTGCGCAACCGCACCCGGGCGCCGGCCTGGTCGATGAGGTCGATGGCCTTGTCCGGCAGGAACCGGTCGGTGACGTACCGGTCGGACAGCTCGGCGGCCGAGACCAGCGCCTCGTCGGTGAAGCGCACCTGGTGGTGGGCCTCGTACCGGTCGCGCAGCCCGCGCAGGATGGCGATGGTGTCGTCGACGCTGGGCTCGGGCACCAGCACCGGCTGGAAGCGCCGGGCCAGGGCGGCATCCTTCTCGATGCTCTTGCGGTACTCGTCCAGCGTCGTCGCCCCGATCACCCGCAGCTCGCCGCGAGCGAGGGCGGGTTTGAGCATGTTGGACGCGTCCATCCCGCCCTCGCTGCCGGCACCACCGGCCCCGACCAGGGTGTGGATCTCGTCCATGAAGATGATCAACTCGTCCCGGTGCGCCCGGATCTCGTCGATCACCTTCTTCAGCCGTTCCTCGAAGTCGCCCCGGTAGCGGGTGCCGGCGACCAGGCCGGCCAGGTCGAGCTGGACGACCCGCTTGCCGAGCAGGGTCTGCGGTACGTCGCCGTCGCAGATCCGTTCGGCCAGCCCCTCGACGATGGCGGTCTTGCCGACGCCGGCCTCGCCGATCAACACCGGGTTGTTCTTGGTCCGCCGGGACAGGATCTCCACCGCCTGCTCGATCTCGTCGGCCCGCCCGATCACCGGGTCGATCTGGTCGTTGCGGGCCAGGTCGGTGAGGTCCTGCCCGTACTGGTCCAGGGTGGGGGTGCCGCGGTCCGGCTTCGGCCCGGTCATCGGCCCGCGCTCGGCGTTGGCGGCCTGCAACGACTCCGGTTGGATCCGGCCGGCGGCCAGCATCCGCCCGGCCGGCGACTCCGGGTTGAGCGGCAGCGCCATCAGGATGTGCTCGGGGCCGATGTAGTTGGCGCCCATCGCCCGGGACAGCTGATGGGCGTCGAGCAGCGCCCGCTTGGCGGCGGGGGTCAACGACAGGTTGGGCGGCACCTCCCCGCGCGGCGCGCCGTCGCCCTTCCCGCCGAGGGCGTTGAGCAGGGTGTCCGGGTCAGCCCCGGCCCGGCGTACCAGGTCACGCAGCGGTTCGCGTTGCAGCGCCGCCCAGAGCAGGTGGTCGGTGTCCAGGTCGCTGCTCTGCCGTTGCGCGGCCCGGCGGGCCGCGTCGGCGAGCATCTCCCGGGCGTCGGCCGTCATCAGTCGGGTGATGTCGACCCGGTGCGGCGGTCGGCGCCCTCCCTCGCCCCGGCCGAAGTACCTGGCCAGGAATTCGTCCCACGGGTCGGAGCCGATGTCACCGGGTCCCATCATGTCTGTCCTCCGCAGTAGGGCTCGGCACGGTCGGCAAGGGCTACCCGGCGCGCGCCCCGACAAACGCCGCAGGTGGCGGAGGACCGGCATTCCGGGAGTGGCGTCGGCTCAGGGCCGGGCGATGGTGGCAGGCTGACGGGATGGATGAGACCCCGCTGCTGATCGTGGATGGCGCCAACGTGGTGGGCTCGCGCCCGAACGGGTGGTGGCGTGACCGTGCCGGGGCCGCGGCCCGGCTGCGTGACTCGCTCGCCCCGGTGGCCACAATCGGGTTGCCGGCCCGGCTGACCGCCCCGGTGGAGGTGGTCCTGGTGGTCGAGGGGGCCGCGCGGGACGTGCCGGGCACCGAGGGTGTCCGGGTGGTCTCCGCCGCCGGCTCCGGCGACGACACGGTGGTCGAGCTGGTGGAGGGCGCGCCGCGGCGTCGACGGCTGGTGGTCACCGCCGACCGGGAGTTGCGCGGGCGGGTGACGGCGCTGGGCGCCGAGGTGTACGGCCCGCGCTGGCTCCGCGAGAACCCGACCAGCAACTGAGAAATTCTCGCACTGGGACTCCCACAGATCGGACTCCCGGCACTTCCGAGGGCCTTCCGGACAGGCGGGCAGGAACACCGACAGGGCGGATGTTCTTTCGGAACCGCCGATAGGCTCTAATGGAGATCTCCCCGCCCCCAGGAGGTTCCGCCGTGGCGAGCGTCGCCGAGCTGAAGGCTGCCATCGATGTCGCCCTCCAACAGATCGGAGACGGGCAGACAGCCGTGCAGGCGGCCGGCGAAAAGCTCTCCGAGGCACAGCAGACCCTGGCCGGGGCGCTGGAGGGCAGCGGGCACGAGACGGTGGAGGCGGCCCAGGCGTCGCTGACACAGGCCAGCCAGGAGCTGGAGGAGTGTCTCGCCGCGACACTTGTCGCGGTGGAGCAGGCGCAGCTCTACGTCTCCACCCTGTAGGCCGCCATGTCCATCATCGAGGATGTCGGCGGGCAGGTCCGTGCCGCCACCGAGGAGTTCCCGCTGGCGCTGCTCGGGCAGGCGCTGGAGAAGTTCGGCCTGGCCGCGGAGCGGCTGCGCTGGGTACGACAGGAGTCGGCCAACCCGATGGGGGTGCCCGAGCTCTCCGCCGCCACCGAACACGCCGAGAGCGCCGGCTACGCGCTGCGGGTGGCCCAGGAACAGCTGTCGGCCTACCTGACGGCGATCGGGCTCGGCGCGGACGGCGCCCCGGCGCCCCGCCCTGAGCAACGCGCTCCCCGACACGACACGCCACCGGCGTCCGGGCCCGCGGCGGTCGCGCCGGAGCCGGCCGAGCAGGTGCGGATGCGCCGCTGGTGGTCGGTGCGGGTGGCCGAGCTGACCGGCGGCCGCGAGGGCGCCGACGACGAACCCGACGAGCGGGTGGACGACTCCCAGGAGTTGCTGCGCCGAGTGGTGGGTGGTGTCCGCTCCGGCGACCGGGACCGGCTCCGCAAGGAGCTGCGCCGGGCCCCGGCCGACGTGGGGCTGGGCATGGCGGCGCTGGCGCCGCCGCTGCTGCGCGAGCTGGCCGGCGATTTGCTCGGGCACCCGCCGCGCGCCACCGACCTCGGACGGCTACGCGGCGAGTTGGACGCACGCGTCCGCGACCTGCTGCCCGGGTTGCCGCCGCCGGTGCTGGAGACGCTGCTGACCCGGGTGTGCCGGATGCCGCCACCGCGCGCCTCCGGGGAGCCACCGCACGCCGCCGACTCGGCGGTGACCGCCGGGGTGGCGACCGGGTTGCTGCTCGCCCGCCTCGGCCGGGACCTGCCAGCCGGCGGCGCGAGAGAATCGGCGGGCGCGAGAGAACCGGCGGAGGCGGGGCAGCCGGCGCGGGCCGGGCAGTCGACTGGCGCGCAACAACCGGGCGGGCTCGGGCGACCGGGCGCGGTCCCCCGAGCCAGCGGTGCGGTCTCCCGCCCGAGCGGTGCGGCACAGCGGCCGGGCAGCGCCGACGCGCAGCGCTCCGGTGGCCTGCCGCCGCGCGCGGACGGGCCGCCGCCGCGCCCCGGTGGGCTGCCACCGCGCTCGGGCAGCCCCTGGCGGGACGCCCCGACGCGTCGAGGCTCCGATGGCTGACCGGCGCGGTCAGCTGGCCAGCCGGGTCCGGGACACCCTCGCCGAGGCGTTGGGCGCCACCCGTACCCGGCTGTCCGCCGCCCAGGAGGACCTGACCGCCGGGCGGGAACGACTGGCCCGGGTCCAGCGGGCGGCGGCCGCCGTACCGGCGCGGGTGGGCGCCCAACGGGACCGGCGCATCGCCGAGATCGACGCCCGCTACTCCACAAGGATCGCCGAACTGGCCCGGCGGGCCGCCGACGCGGCACGGCAGGAGGCACCAGGCTGCGCCGGGGCCGACTGGGCCGGGTGGGCGCCGACACCCGCCCGTCGAGCTGAGCCGCCCGGTGCGCTGCGGGTCGGCACGGTCCGGATCGACGGCGTCGACCCGGTGCCCGCGCTGGTGCCGTTGCTCGACGCCGGGCACGTCCACCTCTCCGGGGACGACCGCGCCGGCTGCGACGCGGTGGTCTCCTCGTTGCTGCTGCGGGCCGTCGGCCGCGCCAACCCCGGGGCGGTACGACTGATCGGGTACGACCCGGATCAACTCGGCGGCGGACTGGCCGGGTTCGCGCCGTTGGGCACGGCGGGGCTGCTCACCTTCGTCGGCCCGGGCGGGCTGGGTCCGCTGCTGGACGACCTGGTCGAGCAGGTCCGCCGGATCAACGAGACTGTCCTCGCCGGCGAGTACGCGTCGCTACGCGAACTGGCGGCGGCGACCGGCCGACGACCAGAGCCGTGGCGGGTGGCGGTGCTGCTCGGCGGAGAGGAGCTGAACCGGCACGAGCGCGGGCAACTGGACCGGGTGGTGCGGGCCGGCGCGGCCTGCGGCGTACACCTGGTGGTGCACGGTGTGCCGTTGCCGGAGGACCCGACGGTGACCCGGGTGGTGGCCGGCGTGTCCGGCGCGCGGATCGGCGGTTCAGCCGGGTTGCCGGTCCGGCTGGACCCACCGCCACCGGCGGCGCTGGTCACCGAGACCTGCCGGGACGTCGCCGCCCAGGTGAACGCGGGCCCGCCGCCGACCCCCTTCACCGACCTGCTGCCGCCGTCCGAGCTGATGTGGCGGGAGGACTCCGCCGACGGGCTGACCGCCCCGATCGGTGAGGGCCCACAGGGCCGGCCGGTACGGCTGACGCTTGGCGACTACCCACCGCATGCGCTGATCGGCGGGCCCTCCGGCACCGGCAAGACCAACCTGATCTTCGCGTGGATCGGCGCCCTCGCCGCCCGCTACTCCCCCGCCGAGCTGGAGTTCTACCTGCTGGACTTCAAGGAGGGGGTCTCCTTCGCGCGGTTCGCGCAGGGCCGACGCGACCCGAGTTGGCTGCCGCACATGCGGCTGGTCGGCATCAACGTCAACACCGACCGGGAGTTCGGGCTGGCGCTGCTGCGCTTCCTCACCGAGGAGTTGCGCCGACGCGCCGACGCGGCCAAGAAGCACGAGGTGACCAAACTGGCCGAGCTGCGGGCGGTCGACCCGACCGGGCACTGGCCACGCATCGTCGCCGTGGTGGACGAGTTCCAGATGTTGCTGGCCGGCCGGGACGTGGTCGCCCGGGAGGCGGCCGACCTGCTGGAGGACCTGGCCCGACGCGGCCGGTCCCAGGGCATCCACCTGGTCCTGGCCTCGCAGGACGTGCGGGGCATCGAGGCGCTGTGGGGTCGCCCCGCGCTGGTCGCCCAGTTCACCCTGCGCATCGCGTTGCCCAAGGCGCTGCGCATCCTCGCCGAGCGCAACGACGCGGCGCAGTCGCTGCCGCGCTGGCACGCGGTGGTCAACGCCGAGTCGGGCATGGTGGAGGGCAACGAGGTGGCCCGCATCCCGTCGGCCAGCGACTGGGAGACCTGGAGCGGGTTGCAGCACCGGCTGTGGCGGATGCGCGCCCCCGACGCGGCGCCGGCCCGGCTCTTCGACGGCGACGCGATCCCCCGGCTGGCGGACGCCCCGGACTTCCGGGCGCTCGCCGCACCGCCGGACGGGACCGCGCCGCGCAACCCGGTGGCAGTGCTCGGCGAGATCATCGACGTGCAGTCCCGCTCGGCGTCGCTGCGGCTGCCGCGTGCCCCGGGCCGCAACCTCGCGGTGCTCGGCACCCGGGTCGACGAGGCGTGCGCGGTGCTCGACGCGGCGGCCCGGTCGCTGGCCCGTCAGCACCCGCCGGGCACCGCCCGGTTCTCCATCGCCTGCCTCGACCCGGACGCCGACCCGATCGCCCGCGCCCTCTACGACGACCTGGCCGACGACGCCGCCTGGTACGACGAGGAGACCGTGGGCGAGCTGATGGCCGAGACGGCCGACGGGCTCAGCGGCCCGGGAAGCCCGCACTACCTGCTGCTGTTCGCTGTCGACGCGGCAGCGGGTGCGCTGGCCGCCCGCGCGGGTCGGCGTACCGGCCTGGAGCAGCTGCGCCGGATCATGCACGACGGGCCGGAACGGCGCACACACGTGCTGGCCTGGTGGCGGGGTGTGGCCCGGATGCGCGCCGATCTCGGGGGGCCGGCCGCCCGTACCGACCAGATCGGCGCCTGGGTCGCCCTGGACGCGCACGGCGGCGAGCTGGGCTCGTCGCTCTATCCGGGCACCGGCGGCCCGGACTGGTATCCCCGCCCCTGGCGGGGGCTCTTCTTCGACCGGGCGGTGCACCGCACCGGTCAGGTGATCATCCCGTATGGACCGACACGATGAACGAACCGGTGACCAGCGAGACGTACGCGGCCCAACTGCGCCGGCTGGCCGACCTCAGCGCGCGGGTGCGCGAGCAGCGCGCCGAGGCGCACACCTGGCACGAGCGGCAGTGCGTTGCCGCCGAGCGGGCCGTCGCCGAGGCGGCCGAGCAGCTCCAGAGCGCCGAGGAGGAGCTGGTCGCCGCCCGTGAGCAGCAGGAACGGGTCGACGCCGAGGTGGCCCACCTGTGGCAGCAGGTCCGCTCCCGCCTCGGTGCCCGCCGCCTCGGCGGCCCGCCCGCCCCGGCGAATGGCGTCGGGGCCACCGACCCGGTGCCGCTGCTCGCCAAGGCTCGTGACCTGCTGGAGCGGGCCGGCCAGCCGGGCGAGCTGCCGGGCTCGGTCAACCCGCTGCTGGCGCTCTGCGGGGTCGGCGGCGCGGTGCTCGCGTACGCGCTGGGAATCGGGGCGCGGGCGTTGGGCGTCGGGTATGGCGGTGACCTGGCGGTCGGACTGCCGGTGCTGGCGCTGGTGGTGACCCTGCTCGGGCCGCTGGTCGGGCTGGCGCCGGCGCGGGTGCTGGCCGACCGTCGGCACGCGGTGCTCGGGCCCCGGCCGATCACCGTGGTGATCGTCGCCGGTCTGCTGACCACCGTGCTGCTCCTGACGCTCGGCCGTTGAGCGATGAGTCCACTGGGGTTGTCGAGAAATCGACCGCGAGCGCGGGTGTTTTCTTCGCTACGGTACGTCGGGTGGTCAGCTTCTTCCTGAGTTACCGCTCCGGCGGCGGCGACAACATCGTCGCGCAGGTGCTCGACGATGCGCTGACCGCCCGGTTCGGCAGTGGCAGCGTGGTGCGCGACGACGAGAGCGTGTTCATGTCGCCCGCCGAGCTGTGGCGTCGGCTGTCCGCCTCAGCGGCACTTGTCATCGTGGTCGACCCGGCCGCACCCGGAAAGTCGGTAGGCTCGCCGCAGGTCCTGCCGGGTCTCAACCACCGGATGATCGCCACCGCCCTCACCACGCCGGTCCCGGTCGTCGTGGTGCTGGTGGACGGCGCGGAACTGCCACCTGAGACGCGCCTTCCCGAGGCGCTTCGCGCCCTTGCCAGGCAACACTGTCGGCGGGTCCGCACGAGCAGCCTCTGGTCGGACATCCGGCACCTGGTGGACGGCCTCGCGGCGGATCTCGGGCCGGAGACCGCGGCAGCCGGACGCCCGGTCCCCCTGGTCCTCGGCGTGGAGCCGATGCGGTGGCCCTTGTCGCCGCGCACCCGCGGGCCGTCGGTGACGACCGTCTACGCGACCCGCCACGGTGGCCTGGAAGTCGCCGCCGGTCCCGGACCGATGGTGGGGCAGGACCCCGGGCTCATGGCCCGATACGAGACGCGCTACGAGGTGGACGTCAGCGACCACTCGGTCGTGGTCGACCTTCAACTGCCCGCCAGGGGCGGCACGGACCACTTCATCGCGTCCTTCACCGTCGACTTCCAGGTGACCGACCCGGCGCAGGTCGTCCGAAGCGGGATCACGGACGCCTTGGTCCTGATCCGCCGGTTTCTGCTCGACAGTTTCCGGCACATCACCGCGGAGTACACCGTCGACGAGCTGGTCGAAGCCGAGGAGGCCGTCAATTCGTTGCTGGGCACCTCCATGTCCATGGTGGACGGCGTCACCCTTTGTCCGACAGACGCGGAGCTTTCCCACGACGGGTGGGTCAGTCACCCTATGGCGGTGCACTCGCAGGGCGACGTGCCACAGCGGGCAGCGCGGCTGGAGGAAGCGGAGTGGCGCCCTATCGTCCCCAGGGCGTCCCCCGAGTTTCACCCCGATGTGCTCGGGGGTCACAGCCCCACGGATTCCGCTCCCCCTGGTGTCGACCACGCCTCGCAGACCGGGGCGATACCGACGTTCACCGGACCGCCGACCTCGTCACTCCCGGACGTCACTTCGGCGGCGGAGCGGCTGTTGGTGGCGCGCGCACCCACCCAGGTCCCGGTGGGACGGGACCTGAGCGTCGAAGTCCGACTCGTCACCGAGGGACGGTCGGTTCATCCGGACGCCGTGGCGGCACGGATGCGCAGTTTCGTCGCCGCCGAGGCCGGCACACCGGTGACCGTGACCGTGCACGCACCCGCCGGCCTGTCCGCCGACGGTCCGCTCCAACAGACCGTGTTGGTCCTGCCCAACGACGATCCGGATCCGATCCGGTTCGGTTTCGGGGCGCGTACCGCTGGTCTGCATCGCGTCGACGTGTCCGCCTGGGCCGGCGGCACGTTCCTGGGCGAGGTGTCGGTGGAGGTTTCCGTCGCGGACGGTGGGCCGTTCCGCGACGGCCGGCCGACGGCGGCGCCGCTGGGCGCGCCGCGGGCGCGGCCGGGTGAGGTCACCATGGAGGTCCGGTTCGACGGCAGCCGGTACACCTTCCAGTTGCGGTCCGACGGGGCGCTGTTCGCGCCGGTCGTCGAGTCGGTCACGAACCCGCCGAACGCCGCCGTGGAGAACGCCATCCGGGAAATGCAGCAGTTGGCCGGCGGTGGTTCCCGCTACAGCGCGACGATGACCCGCGAGGTCATCCGGTCGGCGGGGATCCAGCTGTGGTCGGAGCTGGTGCCGGCCGATGTGCGGGACCAGTTCTGGCAGGTTGGCGGCGACATGAGCGCCTTCACGATCGCCACCGACCACGACGTGGTCCCGTGGGAGCTGCTCTATCCGCTCAGCGCCCAACGCGACGCCGGTTTCCTCGTCGAGCAGGTCCCCGTGGTCCGCCGCACCTACGGTCAACACCGGACCGCGACGGTCAACCTGCGCAACCCGCGCTTCGTGGTGCCGGCGAAGGCCCCCACCGGCGCGCACGAGGAGATCGCCGCCATCGGCGCGATCCTCGGCGTCACCGACAGCGAGCCGATCACCAGGGCCGACGACCTCCTCGCCCTGATCAATTCGGGGGCCCTGGGGGCGACCCACTTCGCCTGCCACAACACCTTCTCGGCGGACGGCTCGTTCATCGACATGGACGGTGGCCGGTTCCGGCCGACCCTGCTCGCCGAGGCCAGCATCCGGAAGCTGCTGGCTCAGACCGGCCCCCTCGTGTTCATCAACGCGTGCCGCAGCGCGGGCGTCGCCCCGACGTACACCAGGATGCTCGGCTGGGCGCAGCAGTTCATGTCGTCCGGTGCGGGCGCTTTCGTCGGCACGCTCTGGGCGGTGCGCTCGGACAGTTCGGCGCGCTTCGCGACCGCGTTCTACCGTTCCCTCGCCGACGGGGCCACGCTCGGCGCGGCGGCCCTCGCCGCCCGGGTCGAGCAGCAGGACGACCCGCTCGACCCGACCTGGCTGGCCTACACCGTGTACGGTGACCCGTTCGCCACCGCCGCCGTCTGAGCGGTCGGCAACCCCACTCGTACACAAGGATGGTGCGGCATGGACGTGACCGACCACAGCGTGCCTGTCGAGGAACTGGTGGCGGCGGTGAAGGACGCGGTGACGCAGGCCGGCATCTCGGCGACCGACGAGGGCCGGGACCTGCGGGTCAGCTCGGTTCAGCTGATCCTGAGCGCGGTGGCCACCACCAGGGCCGGCGGTGGTGTGGACTTCCGGGTGCCGGTGATCGGCTGGAAGGTCAAGGTGGCCGGCAGTCGATCCCACCAGCGAACCCACACCATCGACATCACGCTCGTCGCCGAGGATCTTGAGGATCGGCACGAGCTGCGGCACAGCGCGGTCGCGGCGACACTGGTGGACGCGATCACCACGATCCGCGCGGTGGTCGCCGCCGGCAGCGGCGGGGACGACCCGCTGGTGCTGAAGGCCGGCACTGTGGAACTCGTCTTCGGCGTCACCGAGCAGGGCACGATCTCGGTCGGCGCGGAGGGCGAGCTGACCGACGAGGTCACCAACACGCTCAGGATCGAGCTGGTGGCGGCCACCGTCGAATAGGTCAGGCCGGGACCAGGACAGCCTCGCGCAGCAGCCGGCGGGTCAGGGTGATCCGGTCGGTGTCGTCGGGCAACCCGGGCAGGTCACCAACCCGGGCGACCGCGCCGCTGAGCAGGACCCGGGCCGCCGGCTCGCACTCGGTGGGCAGGGTGATGGTGCGGTCGAAGAGCCGCAGCGCCACAGTGTCCGAGTCGTGCGCCACCAACTGCCAGCGCAAGCCGGACCGCAGGGTCACCCGGGAGTCGGCGTCCAGGGTGGCCAGCGCGTCGGCCTGGGCGAGCGGTCGGATCGGCGCCGGGCGGGCGGCCGGCCAGGCCCGCTGCCGCAGTCGCGCGGCGACAGCGACCGGGTCCGCGCGCAGCAGCCAGTCCCGCAACGCCTCCACGGTCTCGGTCAGCTCCGGCTCGATGGCGTCCGGGTCGGCGACGTCGGTGCCGAACGGCAGGCTGGCCCGCAGTCGCTGGTCCTCGGCGGCCAGCGACAACAATTCCTCGACCAGGGCGTAGCGGGTGAGCGCGCGGATGCCCACTGTCAGGTGCAGCGAGCTGCTGTCCTGCGCCTGCGCGCTGTGCAGCCACCCCCGCGGCAGGTAGAGGGCGTCACCGGGGGCGAGCACCACGTCCAGCGCGGCCGGGCCCTGCGCGGTGGCACCGACCTCGTCGGCGCGCCCACCCCACTGCTGCTTCTCCAGCGGGTCCGGTAGCACCGGCGGGTGGATCCGCCAGTGCTTGCGGCCGTCGACCTGAAGCACGAAAACGTCGTGGGTGTCGTAGTGGGTGGCGAAGCCCTGGCTGCCGGCCGGGGTCAGGTAGGCGTTGATCTGCAGCGGCTGGTTGAGCGCGAGGCCCAGGTCGCGGGCGAAGTCGACGAGTGGCGGCCAGATCCGGTGCAGCCCCTGCAACACCAGTGTGGCCCCGGACGCGTACTGCTCCAGGACCCGCTCGTCGAGCACCTGGTCGCCGATCTCGGCGCCCGCGCCGCCGCCGCCGGTCCAGCGCGACGCCGCGACCAACTGGCCGTCCTTGGCGACGCGCAGGAACGGGGTACGCAGACCACGCCGGCTCAGTAACTCGTCGGCGTCGGCGGGGCTGAGAAGGTCGGTGAAGCCGGCCGGGTCGGGCAGTTCGGCGGCTCGGGACAGCAGCGGGGTGTGCCCCCAGTGCGCGGCGGCGAACTTGGCCGGTTCGACCGAGACGCAGCGGGCCAGCGCGGCGGTGGCCTCGGCGGACGGAACCGCCGGGCGGCCGTGGTGGCCGCCCGGCGGGTCGAGGTAGGTCATGGCGAGCCGCTATCGGGCGCTGCCGTCAGCGCCACCGTCCTGCTGACCCGGGGTGGCACCACCGTCAGCGGGACCCTCCGCGCCACCGTCGGCGCCACCGTCGTGCTGACCCGGGGTGGCACCACCGTCAGCGGGACCCTCCGCGCCGCCATCGGCGCCACCGTCGTGCTGACCCGGGGTGGCACCACCGTCAGCGGGACCCTCCGCGCCACCGTCGGCGCCACCGTCGTGCTGACCGGGGGTCGCACCGCCGTCAGCGGGACCCTCCGCGCCGCCGCCGCCGGTGGTCTGCATGTCGTCATCGTTGAGTGCCATCGGTACTCCCTCGGGTGTGCCGCCCCGCCGTACGCCGGGGTCCGTCGTGCTGCGGGTGGTACCCCACGCGCGATCTTCTCTAACCCTCACCGTAGACGCCGAACCACTGCGACACGGGCAGTTCACGAGCGGCGGCGCAGAGTGCCAGGATGGGGTGGTGATCCTGGTGGGCACGTCCGGTTGGCAGTACCGGGACTGGCGCGGCCGCTTCTACCCGCAGCGGCTGCCGCAACGGCTCTGGCTGGAGCACTTCGCTGCCGGGTTCGCCACCGTCGAGGTCAACAACGCCTTCTACCGGCTGCCCGAGCGGGACACCTTCGCCGCCTGGCGGGCACGGACCCCGGCGGACTTCTGCGTGGCGGTGAAGATGAGCCGCTACCTCACCCACATCAAGCGGCTGCGCGACCCGGCGGAGCCGGTGGCCCGGTTCCTCGGCCGCGCCGACGCGCTCGGTGACCGGCTCGGCCCGGTGCTGCTGCAACTCCCGCCGAACCTGCGGGCGGACGTCGAGGCGCTGGACGCGACGCTGCGACTGTTTCCGGCGGAGGTGCGGGTCGCTGTCGAACCCCGGCACCCCTCGTGGTGGACCGACGCCACCCGGGCGGTGCTGGAACGGCGTCGGGCCGCGCTGGTCTGGGCGGACCGACTGGGACGCCCGGTCGCCCCCCGCTGGCGCACCACCGACTTCGGCTACCTGCGGCTGCACGAGGGGCGGGCGCGGCCGTGGCCCCGCTACGGTCGGGCCGCGCTGCGATCCTGGGTGGGCCGGCTGGCCGACGCCTTCGGCCCGGACGAGCCAGCGTACGTCTACTTCAACAACGATCCGGGCGGGGCCGCGATCGTGGACGCCGTCGCGTTCGCCGCGCTGGCCCGAGGGGCCGGGCACCCGGTGTCCCGAGTACCGACCGCCGCCGAGGCGGCCGCTGCCGACGACTGAGCCCGCCCGACAACGGTCGGGCGGGCTCGCGCTGTCAGGCCGTCACGGCATCATCGTGGCAAGGTCCTTGGGCATGGTGTCCTTCACGTCCTGCCACTCTCCCTGGGTGACATGACGGCGCAGCGTGTCCAGCACCACCTGCGTCACCCGCTCCGCGCCGCCCTCCGCGTCGTACGGGAAGCCCTGCCGGACCTCGTAGAGGAAGTCGTCGCGGTTGAGTTTGATCGGCACGTCGGACGGCACCCAGCCGTCGAAGTAGATCCCCCGCACCAGCACCGGCAACTGTTGGGCGAACTCCACGCTCTCGTTCACCGGCAGCCGGTCTCGCAGCAGGTGCAGCACGGTGCGCAGGGCCGCGTACGACTGGTTGCGCCGTTCCTTCGGCCAGCCGTAGGCGTTTTCGATGTCCTTGAGAATGAGGTTCGTCTTGTCCAGCGAGGACTCGAACGCCGAGATCATCGCGTCAGCCATCGGTCGACCCCCGTTCCGTGCTGTCCCACCGTCGGTCGTCGGCGCGACGCGGCGGCCCCACCGGGCCGCGGCGGCCCCGCACCGGGCTGCCCTGCGGGGCGCGCCGGGCGCTGTCGGCCGTGCCGACCACGTGCAGGACGGCACCACGCCGTCGATCCGTCACCACTCGAACCGTCATCCCCGTCACCTCCGTGTCGTCTCCGGCGTCGGCCGTCCACGGGGCGGCCGTACCCACCGCGTCCACCCTCCCTGTGGGTGGGGTGAGTCGTCCCCACCCGGATCGGGTGAGGTCACCCGGCGTCGAGGAGACCCGCGAGGGTCGTCGCGTTGGTCTGCGCGTAGTCGCGGTAGCAGTTGTTCATGAGCACGTGGGTCTGCCCGGCCTCGTCGGCCAGTTCGCGCAGCTTCGGCGCCCAGTCGGCCAACTCCCGCTTGGAGTAGTGGTAGCCGAACTTCTCGTGAATGTCCTTACTTGTCCACTTGTCGCTGTGCCCGTGGAAGCGCATGACAGCGAGGTCCGCGGTGGCGGCCAGCACCGGAGGCAGCGACGAGCGGTGGCCCTGCGGCATGTCCACGCAGACGTAGGGCAGTTTGTGCTCGCGCAGGAAGGCCAGGGTCTCGTCGGCATTGTCGCCGTCGAACCAGGAGGCGTGCCGGAACTCGTACACCGGGCGCAGTGGCGCGCAGCGCTTCGCCACCTCCAGCAGGTACTGCTTGTTGGCCCGCTTGATGGTGAACCAGGGCGGGAACTGGAACAGCAGCGCGCCGAGCTTGCCGGCCTCGACCAGCGGGTCCAGCGCGGACAGGAAGCGCGTCCACACCTCCTCGTACGACTGCGCGGGCAGGTCGTCGGGGTAGACGTTCTTCTTGTCGGTCTCCGGGCGCAGGTCCTTGTAGAGCGCGCTGACCCGGGTGGGGTGCCCGGTCAGCAGGCTGAACGCCTTGATGTTGAAGGTGAAGCCGGCCGGGGTGCGCTCGGCCCACAGCCGCGCTGTCGCCTCGGCGGGCGGCGAGTAGTAGGTGGCGTCCACTTCGACCAGCGGGAACTGCCGGGCGTAGTAGGCCAGCCGCTTCTCCGGGGTGTCGGCGGTCTGCGGATACCACCCCGAGTCCAGCAGTGTGCGGTCGGTCCAGGACGCGGTGCCCACGAGGATGTCACCCATTGTGGAAGTCCATCGCGTCACGGACCGACCGGCAACCGCTGGGGTGGCTCAGGCCGCCCGCCGCTCGCGAGTCTGCTTGCACGTCACACAGGTGGTGGCGGACGGGAAGATCTCCAGCCGCTCCACCGGGATCGCCGCCGAGCAGCCCTCGCACCAGCCGTAGGTGCCCTCCTCGAGCCGGCCGAGGGCGTGCTCGTACTGGGCGCGGCGGTCGAGGATGGTGCGCAACAGGGACTGGGCGGTGTCCCGCTCGGCCGTCTTGGTGCCGCTGTCGGCCTGGTCGTCGCCGGCGGTGTCGCCGACCTCCACCAGCCGCAGCACCTGGCTCTGGAGCACCGCCTGGTCGTACTCCGCGGTCAGCTCGTCGTAGCGCGCCTGGAGCGACTGTCGGATCTGGTCGATCTCCGTCTGGGACCGGGTCGTACCGACCGTGTCGTGGACGAGCATCGCTGCCTGCCTTTCCTGGGCCTGTGGCTCAAGGTGAACCGGGTGCCGGCGGCGCGGGGCCCCGGTCACGGTCGCGTTCGGTGCGCGGGCGATCACCCGCGCTCTGTGAGCCGGGCGAGTACCCGCCGAACCAGCCGTACAAACCGACAAATTCTCGGTTGTTGTCAGTCGTTCGCCCCGGGCTGCACGAGCGCCGGTCGGCGGGGGTCGTCGGCGCGTACCACCACGTCGGCGAAGCTCGCCGGCACGACCTCCTCGGCGTACCGGTCGAAGGCCGGCAGCGCCCACTGCTGGGCCGCTTCGGTACGCCGACGCAGCGCCGCCGGGGACAGCTCCAGGTGGACGGTCACGTCGAAGGGCAGGCCGCCGCCGAGCAGCAGCGAGCCGCTGACCAGGACGACGCCGCCGGGTGCCAGGTCGACGTAAGGGGCACGGCTGGCCCGGTCGGCGTCGGCGTCCCAGAGCGACGGAAGCAGCCGGCCGCTGCCGCCCGGACCGGCCGGGTCGAGCACCTCCCGGCGCAGCCCGGCCTCGTCGACCCAGGCCTCGTAGAAGGAGTCCGGGTTGGTGCGCCCCAACTCGAAGCGCAGCGACGCGGGGCGCAGGAAGTCGGTGGCGCGGACGTGCAGCACCGGATGGCCCTGGGCGCGCAGCGGGTCGACCAGCGACGCGGCCAGTTCGTCGACGCCGGCGGCGGGTGCGCCGTCCACCGCCACCCGCAGCCGCGCGGGGCCGGCGGCGGCGTTCGCGGCGCGGGTAGCCGCGTCGGCCAGCCGGCCGGTCAGCTCGGTGACGAGCAGGTCGGGCGAGATGGGGCGGATGCGCACCGGACCATCCTGCCCCGCGCCGGGTACGGCGGCGCCGCCGGTCAGCCGCTGCGGTCGATGGTGACCCGGGCGTCGTCGGCCAGCCGGTAGCCCACGCCGTAGACGGTGGTGACCAGCGGGACGTCCACGCCGACCTTGCCGCGCAGCCGACGCACGTGCACGTCGACGGTGCGTACGCCGGCGTGCTCGTAGCCCCACACGGCGTTGAGCAGTTGCAGCCTGGTGAACACCCGGCGCGGGTGGGCGACCAGGTGCAGCAGCAGGTCGAACTCCAGCCGGGTCAGCGGCAGCGGCTCCTCGTCGCGCAGCACCGAGCGCGACGAGGCGAGGATGTGCAGGGCCGGAATGGTCGAGCTGATCGGGCGGGCCGGCGACCGGCTGGCGGGGGCCTGGTCGGGGCGGCGTTCGGCCGGAACCGAGCCGATGATCACCCCTTCGCCCCGTTCCAGCATCTCGCGAGCGGCCTCCAACAGCCGACGCGCCGCCGGGGTCAGCGACTCCTCACAGGCCAGCGGGATGGACAGCGTCACGGTGAGCACGGGCGCGGCGGTGTTCGCCGGGCGACGCTGGCCGCCGGGGGGTCGACCGGGCACCGCGGGCTGGGACGTATGCCATCCGGCGCGCGACGAGGCGGGGCTGACCGACATGGTCCTCCTTGGGCTGGTCCGGGTATCTCCCCACGGCCCGGGACGCCGCTTCATCGATGCTTCCCGGCGCCTGGGCGAGGGTCAAGAGGCGGCTGCGTTGCATGAATGTGACAATTGACGAACACATCGGAGCCAAATGCTCGCTCTGCGTACGAGGCCTGATGATTACAGCAGAGTCGTCGAGATGCCCCGTTACGGGGGTCCCCGACCGGTTCACCAGGCGGTCACATCGCCGCCGGACCAGGGCTCAGCTGCTGTGATCCACGCTGATCGGGGCCTCGTCGGCCAGCCGGTAGCCGACGCCGTAGACGGTGGTGACCACCTCCGAGCCGGCCAGCTTGGCGCGCAGCCGCCGGACGTGCACGTCCACCGTCCGGGCCACCGCGTGCTCGTAGCCCCAGACGCTGGAGAGCAGTTGCAGGCGGGTGAAGACCCGGCGCGGCCGCTCGGCCAGGAACAGCAGCAGCTCGTACTCGATGCGGGTCAGCGCTATGACCCGGTCGCCCTGGCGGACCATCCGCGACCCGGCCAGGATGCGGACGTGGTCCGGCGCGGCCGGGCGCGGGGCCGGTGGCGGCACCGACGCGGGGTCCTCCACGGCCCGCAGTCGACCCTCCCCCGACTCGGCCAGTTCGCCGAGCAGCTGCACCAGCCGGGCCAGCCGGGGGCTCAGCGGCCCGGGGACGAGGTCGAGGGTGATGGTCAGGGTCGGGCTGGTGCGCGGACGGGCCGGCGGGCGCACGCCAGGGTGGCGGCGCGTGGGGATGGCGACGACGGACATGGTGCCTCCTGAGTGGCGGTACGCGCGCCACGCCGGGTGTGGCGTGACGGTCAGCGGCGCGCCCAGCCGGCGTTGACCGGGGACGCGAGGGGAGAGGGGTGGTGCAGCGGGGTCGGGCCGAGGGCCGGCAGGCCGGCGATCCGCCAGGCCGCGAACCCGCCGACCACATCGGTGGCCCGGTGCAGGCCGACGTCCTGCAACGCGGCGGCGGCCAGCGACGAGGTGTAGCCCTCCTGACAGAGGATCACCACCGGCACGTCGTAGTCGACGGCCTGCGGCACCCGGGCCGCGCAGCGTGGGTCGAAGCGCCACTCCAGCACGTTGCGTTCGACGATGAGCGAGCCCGGCACCACACCGTGCGCGGCCCGCTGCGCGGCCGGCCGGATGTCGACGAGCAGCGCTCCGCTCCGGTACGCCAGGTGCGCCCGCTCCGGGTCCAGCCGGCGCAGCCGGGCCCGCGCGGCGGCCAGGATCTCGTCGACGCCCCGGGAGCCCGGTGGCGGCACGGGGGCGGGACAGTGCTCGGCGGTTGTCTGCATTCTCGGTTCCTTCCGGTGACAGGGTTTCTCGGTGCGCGCGGCTACCAGGACCGGCCGGCTTCGGCGACCTCGGCGACCCGCAGCCGCCCGTCGAGGAGGTGGTAGCGGGTCATCCGCAGCAGCGCCGGCCGGTAGACGTGCACGCTGACCGCCGGGTCGACGCCTCGGTTTGTCACCTGGTGCACGTGCCGGGCGCCGAAGCGGCGGCCCGCGCCGGCCGGCAGCAGTCGGGGGCGTAGTCGGCCGGCGCTGACCGTCTCCTCGGTGAGAACGCCGCTGACCACCCGGAACGCCCCGGAGGAGCCGCCGTGGTCGTGCAGGTCGGTGCCCTGCCCGGGTAGCCAGCTCAGCGCCCACACCTCGTGCTCGTCGCTGACGGCGAGACGGGCGTACCAGCGATCGGCGCTGTCGAAACGCAGCGCGACCGGCCAGCCGGCCGGGTCGGCCCAGCCGCGGGCAACGGCGAGCAGGTCGGGCTCCGGACGGTGCTGCGTCATGGCGGTTCCTCGCGGGTCGTTCGGCGGGGTGCCCTCGTACTCTAGGCGGTAAAGCCTATAGGTTTAGTAGGTAATTCCGTCTGGTGGGACGCAGGTCAGCCGCTCGGGTGAATCAACGCAGCACTGGCGGGTCCGCGCGGTAGCCCGGCAACGATGGCCAGCGCACCGTCAACACCACCGACGCGCGCTCGGCGAACCAGGAATGGTCCACCCCACGGGCCCACACCACGTAGTCGCCCGGCGCGGCCAGCCGTACCGTCCGGTCCGGCAACTCCACCCGGAAACACCCCTCTACGAGTACGAGCAAAGTGGTGCGCACCTCGCCGGTCGCCCACCGCGACCGGGCCTGCCCAGGCGGATGCACACCCCACTTCACCTCGACGTCCGTGCTGTGCCGAATCTCCCCCGGCGGCGCGAAGTGCCCGAGTAGCCAACCGGCGTTGGTGGCGCCGTCAACGCCCGCGTTGCCCACGTACACCGTCTCACCCATCGGACCTCTCCCCCAGCGCGCCGGCCGAGCAACCTATCAGGACAGGTGTGGCTAACCTGGACCGGTGACCGAGAACCTCGACGCCGAGACGCTGGCGTTCGCGCACCGGATGTTCGACCTGGCCCGAGCCGGCGCCACCGACGAGCTGGCGGCGCAGATCGACGCCGGCCTGCCGGTCAACCTCACCAACGACAAGGGCGACACGCTGCTCATCCTGGCCGCGTACCACTCCCACCCGGACACGGTGGCCGCCCTGCTCAGCCGCGGCGCCGACCACACCCGGGCCAACGACCGAGGTCAGACCGCGTTGGCCGCGGCGGTCTTCCGCAGCAGCACCGAGGCGGTCCGCGCGCTCCTCGCCGCCGGCGCGGACCCGGCCCACGGCAACCCGTCGGCCGTCGAGACCGCGCGCTTCTTCGACCTACCGGAGATGACCGAGCTGCTGCGCGTCGGCTGACACCGGCACGGCCGGCCGGTATACAGGGTCGGTGGAAGATCCTCTACCGGAGCAGATGCGCTCCGCCGGCACCGCGCTGCTGACCGCGCTCGACCCCGCCGCCCGCGAGAGCGCCATGCACTCGTTCGACGACGAGGCGGCCCGACGCTGGCTGGAGTACCGGCCCCGACCCCGACCGGGCGTCTGCCTCGCCGAACTCGACGTCACCGCCCGCAAGGCCGCGCACCGGTTGCTGGCCACCGCGCTCAGCCCCTCGGCGTACGCACAGGCGATGGCGATCATCTCGTTGGAGGAGGTGCTGGACCGGGCCGAGGGCTGGCAGCGCGGGCGGCACAGCGCCGACTACTGGGTGGCCGTGTTCGGTGACCCGGCACGCGACGACCGTTGGGCGTGGCGACTCGAAGGGCACCACCTGTCGGTGAACATGACAGTGGTGGACGGTCAGGTCTCCCCAGCGCCGATCTTCTTCGGCGCCAACCCGGCCGCGGTCCGCTACGCCGGCCGGCCGGTCTCCCGCCCACTCGGCGTGGAGGAGGACCTGGCCCGCGCCCTGCTCGACGCGCTGGGCCCGGCCGAGCGGGCCGCCGCGATCATCGCCGACGAAGCGCCGGCGGACATCATCAGCGCCACCCGTGGGCGGGTCGACGCGCCACTGGAGCCCCTCGGCGTACCGGCGCAGCGGCTCGGACCGACCGGCCGCGCGCTGCTCGACCAGGTGGTCGCCCTCTACCTCGACCGGCTGCCGCCCGAGCTGGCCATCCGGGAGGCGACCCGCCTGGACGCCGGCCCGCTGCACTTCGCCTGGGCCGGCCCGACCCACCCCGGGCGGCGACACTACTACCGGGTGCAGGGCGACGACCTGCTGATCGAGTACGACAACACCACAGCGGACGGCAACCACGCGCACACCGTGCTACGCCGCCCCGCCAGCGACTTCGGCGCCGACGTCCTGGCAACCCACCACCAAACCCACCCCCACTAACCCGCCCCGCCCCGCCCCGCCCCCCGCCCCGCGCCCCGCAGCCCGGCGCCTCGCGCCCGCCCTTGCCGATCTTGCAGTTCTGGTGGTCGAACTGCCCGGATAAGCGGCTTTCACGGGTGCCGAAAGTGCAAGATCGGCGGGGATGGCGTGCTTGTCGAGGGTGGGGTGCTTGTCAGGGGCGGGTGGCCTCGATGAGGAAGCGTTGGGCGTGGGCGACGAAGGGGCCTTCGTTGGCGATGCGGTGGTGCAGGGCGCGCAGTGGCGCGCGGTAGCGGTCGACCGTGAACCCGGGCACCGTCCAGATCACCTTGCGCAGGAACCAGACCACCGCGCCGATGTCGGCGAAGGCCGCCCGCAGCGTGGCCCGACGCAGGTCGACCACCCGCAGGCCAGCTGACTCGGCGGCGGCGACCGCGTGCTCGGGGTGGCGCTGGGTCGGCGACGGCAACGGCCCGAGGATCGCCTCACTCAGCTCCCGCATCGTGCCGGCCCCGATCTGCTGCGACAGGAACGTCCCACCCGGCCGTAGCACCCGCGCCGTCTGAACCCAGTCGGTACGCACCGGATGCCGGCTGACCACCAGGTCGAACGAGGCGTCGCGAAACGGTAGCGGCCCGTCCGGCGCGACCGCGACCATCGACGCGCCGACCCGACGCAGGGTCCGGCGGGCGACCTCCACGTTCGGCGGCCACGCCTCGGTCGCCGCCAGCAGCTTCGGTGGACGCGGCACCTCGGCGAGCACCTCCCCGCCGCCGGTGTCCACGTCCAGCGCCGCATCGGCCCGCACCATCCGCTCGGCGACCAGCCTGGCGTACCCCCAGGGTGGACGCTCCTCAGTGGCCCGTCCGGCCAGCCAACCGAAGCCCCAACCATCGACGGGCGCAGCGGCGGCCTCCGCGATCAAGTCTTCGGCGTCACGCTCAGCGGTCATGGCGGTCAGCCTCGCGGCCGATCACCCGGCCGGCAACCCATTTGCCGCCGCCCGGTCGGGTGCCCACGGTGGAGCTCAGCCGAGGCTGAGCCCGTGCTCCTCAAGAGCGGCCTGGAGGATCCCGAGCGCCTTGGGGCCCAGGCCGTGCAGCTTGGCCAGGTCCGCCCGGGGAACGCCCGCGAGCTGGCGCAGCGCGGTGTAGCCGGCATCATGCAGGGCCCGGGTGGCGGGCGCGCCGATCTTCGGAAGCGTGTCCGGAGAGGAGGTCATCCGGGGATGGTAGACCGACCAGTCGCACGGATGCCGGCCCCGCACACCAGGCTCGCTGTCCGGCCGGACGCCGCGTCCGGCGGATCAGGCTCGTCCGGCGGGTCCGGCGGGTCCGGCGGGTCCGGCGCGTCCGAAGGGTCCGGCGGGTCCGGCGCGTCCGAAGGGTCCGGCGGGTCCGGCGGATCAGGCGGGGCCAGCGCGCCCAGCAGGGTCGGCGCGCCCAGCAGGGTCGGCGCACCCTCCGCGCATTCAGCGGGTCCGGCGCGTCCGGCGGGTCGGGTCATGGCGGACGGTCTCGCGGGTGGGGTCAGGGCGAGTCCAGCGGGTCCGGTGCGCGGGTCCGCTCTGCGGCCGGGGTAGAGCCGAGACCCCCGGCAGGTCGGGTCAGGGGCGGGCGATCTCGCCGGTGGAGCCGGCGAGCGCGTCCAGGCCGCCGGCCTCGGCGCGGCCGCTGTCGAACTGACGCATCAGCCGGGCGCCCAGGTGCACGCCGACCCCGCCGACGGCCAGCGCGACCAGTTCGGTGACCAGGATCGCCACCGACGCGCCGCGCTGCGGGGAGTGTGACCGGACCAGGCAGGTGAGCAGGAACATGGCGGCCATCACCGCGTTCACCAGGTTGAAGGCAACGGCGGTGCGGCGGGTACGGTCGCCCGGCACGTCCCACAGGTCAACCATGCCGGCCACGACGGTCAGCGCGGCCGCGACGAGGGCGGCGACGCCGGTCCAGTAGCCGACCTCGCCGAGGAACGCGGGCCCCCCGATCACGTCGGTGAGGTCGAAGACGGTGGCGCTGACGAACAGCCCGAGCGGGAACGTCACCAGCATCGGTTGGATCGGGTGCCCCTGCACCCGCAGCCGGCTCTGCATCGGTCCTCCCCCAGGTCGGCGCAGCTCACCTGACCAGAGTGCTACCCGGGGTCGGTCGAGGCGAAACGATGCCGCCCGACTCGCCGCCGGCAGGGAGAACGGGCACCGTGGCCGCGCTCGCCGAGGCCGGACGGCCAGACCGGCGGTGATCGACTCGGCCCCCAGGCGCACCCAGCGGCCCCAGCGCGGCCCACGCGGCCCCAGCGGCCCGGGTCAGTTGTCGCGTTGGCGGGAGACCGTCCGGACCAGGCGCTCGGCCACCTCGCGCAGCGGGATGTCCAGTGACGCGGCGGCGGTGCGCAGCACGTCGAGGGCCTCGGCCGGCGAGCACCCCCGCTGGGTCATGATCACGCCGACGGCCTGGCCTACCACCCCGTCGTGCAGGAGTGAGGTGTCCCGTTCACCGGCGAGGGTGAGTTGTCGGTTGCGGTCGCGGACGGCGGCGAGCAGCAGACCTGCGTGTTCGGCGAGCAGCATGGCGGTCAACTGGTGTTGCGGGGTCAAGAGGTCCGGCGCGGCGGCGTACAGGTTGATCGCCCCGATGACCTGGTCGTCGATGTCGACCGGTGCGGAAATCACCCCGCGTACGCCGAGGTCGCGGGCGTGCGTCGTCCACGCCGGCCAGCGGGGCTCACCGGTCAGGTCGGCGGCGAGGATCATCTCGCGGCGGTGGATCGCGCTCATCGCCGGTGTGTCCGGCCCGTGTCGCAGGTCGTCCAGCCCGGCCAGCCCCTCGTCGGAGGCGGCCACCCCGGCCGGCTCGCCGGCCCGCAGGGCGGTGAACCCGCACCAGCGCACCCCGGCGACGGCGTCCCGGGTGACCCGGACCAGGGCCAGCAGCGCCTCATCAAAGTCGGTCAGGGCGATCAGCCCGGCGGTCAGCTCCCGTAAGAGTGCGGCTGCTTCCAGGACGCCGAGGGTGTGCGTCACCGGCTCCCGCGTGTCGAGGTTCACCGGTTCGCAGCCTCCGTGCCGTCTCGCGCCTGCCCGGCAAGCATCGTCACCTGTGTCATCGTCTGCTCTCTCCCGACTCGACCGACCAGCCCTACTACCCTGGGAAACCTGGGTCGAAACGGCGTAAATCGGAGCCCCGGTCGCGCGCGGAGGCGCGATCGGGGCCCCGACGGTCGGTACGTCAGCGCGAGGCGCCGCTGAGTCGCCGCCCGATCGACGCGATCAGACGGTCGAGCTCGGACCCGAACGGGTTGTCGTGCACCAGGTACGTCCAGGTGGCGGTGGGCCGGACCAGGGTGCCGTCGTCGGGCTGCCAGTCCTCATCGAATTCGGTCTCGGTGAAGGTGGCGATGGTGCGGGCCTCGATCTCGGGGATCAGGTCGTTGAACGCCGGCACCGCGGCCCGGTGGAACTCGTCCAGCGGGTCGAGCCGGCCCAGCGCGCGCAGGTGCACGCCCTCGCGGACCTCCGACAGCTCGGCAAGGTGCTCGGCCCAGAGTCGGTCCAGGTGGTAGAGCGCGATCGACCGGGCGGCACGGGCGAGGAGGTCCTCGTCCATCTCGCCGGCCTTCTCGGGCTCCTTCTCCAGCAGCATGACCGCGGCCACGTCACTGGTCAGCAGCCGCTCCCGGCGGGCGGCCAGGGCCTTGCGCTGCTGCTCGATCACCACGCTGTAGCGCCAGGTGTTGCGGTGGATCTCGTGGTTGACGCCCTCGGCGACCCGTTGGGCGTGCTCCACCGCGTAGTCGACCTGCTCGTCGGTCACCAGACCGTCGGCGTTCATCCGCGGCGAGGCCGGCACCGAGTCGGCGGCGTGCCGGACGACGAGGTCGTCCTCCAGACTGACGAAGAAGACCGAGCCACCCGGGTCGCCCTGCCGGCCGGCCCGACCGCGCAGCTGGTCGTCCACCCGGCGGCTGTCGTGCCGGCCGCTGCCGATCACGTAGAGCCCGCCCAGCTCGGCGACCCGCTCCTGGTCGGTCTGGTCGCTGCCGCCGAGGCGAATGTCGACGCCTCGGCCGGCCATCTGGGTGGAGACGGTCACCGCGCCGTACGCGCCGGCCTCGGCGATGATCGCGGCCTCTTCGTCGTCGTTCTTGGCGTTCAGCACGACGCAGGGCACCCCGGCGGCGTTCAGCCCGGCGGCCAAGCCCTCGGACTCCTTGACGTCAAGGGTGCCGACCAGCACCGGACGCCCCTTGGCGTGCCAGCGCTGGATCTCGTCGATCAGCGCCTCGTCCTTCTCCGCCCGGGTGGCGTAGATGCGGTCCGGCTCGTCCTCGCGGATGCACGGGGTGTTCGGCGGGATCACCGCGACCTCAAGGTCGAAGAACTCGCGCAGCTGGTCGCCGACCAGCACCGCGGTGGCGGTCATCCCGCAGACCTTGGGGTAGAGCGCGATGTACGCCTGCATGGCGATGGTGCCGAGCACCTCACCCTCGGCGGTGGCGTCCAGCCCCTCCTTGGCCTCGACCGCGGCCTGGAGACCGTCCGGCCAGCGGCGGCGCTGGGCCACCCGGCCGCGCATCTCGTCGACCAGCTCGACGGAGCCGTCCCGGACGATGTAATCCACGTCACGGTGCAGCAGGGCGTGCGCGTGCAGCGCCACGTTGACAGCGGAGAGCTGCGCGACGTGTTCCTCGTCGTACAGGTCGATGCCGAGCTTGGCCTCGATGGCGGCCAGGCCGGCGGAGGTGAACGCCACGCTGCGCCCGTCCTCGGCGACCGTGTAGTGCTTGCCCTTGCGCAGGCCACGCACCAGCGCGGCGGCGGCGTGCACCGGGTCCTGCTCGCCCGGCACCGCGCCGGCCAGGACCATCGGCACCCGGGCCTCGTCGATCATGATCGAGTCGGCCTCGTCGACGATGGCGGTGGTCAGCGCGGGCTGCACCCGGTCTTCCACGTCGGTGACGAGCTGGTCGCGCAGGTAGTCGAAGCCCGCCTCGCTGACCGAGACGTAGGTGACGTCGCAGGCGTACGCGTCGCGCCGCTCCTGCGGGGTGGAAGCCTCGTTGACCCAGCCGACGGTGAGGCCGAGCAGGGTGTAGACCGGCTCCATCCACTGGGCGTCGCGCCGGGCCAGATAGTCGTTGATGGTGAGCACGTGCACCGGGCCGTTGCCGAGCCGGACGTGCCCGTACGCGGCGACCGTGGCGGTCAGTGTCTTGCCCTCACCGGTGGCCATCTCGGCGACCTTGCCGGAGAGCAGCGACATCGCGCCGAGCAGCTGCACGTCGTACGGCCGCTGGTCGAGGCCGCGGCGGGCGGCCTCACGGCCGACGGCGCAGATCTCCTCGTAACCGGCGGCGGCACCCGCGGCCGCGGTCAGCTCGGCGTCGTCGAGCGCGGTGAGCTCAGCCTCGCGCGCCTCGATCGCCGGGAGCAGTTTCTCCAGCGGAGCAAGATCCACGGTCGAGCCGGGGCGCTGGAGGAACCGCCGGAACTTGCTCTTGAACCGTTGCGACACACCCATGAGCGGCAACGGTACGCGATTCCGGGCGGCGCGCGCGGCCCGGCCGCCCGGCAAGTCTGCCTTCCTGGGGCGCGGTCAGCCGACCAGCAGCTGGTGGCTGGCGAGTTCCCGGTACAGCGGGTCGGTGGCGGTCAGTTCGGCGTGGGTGCCCACGGCCACCACTCGGCCGCCGTCGAGGACGACGATCTGGTCGGCGTCGACAACTGTGGCGAGCCGGTGCGCCACGATCAACAGGGTCCGCCGGACGGCCACGGCGTCGATGGCGCGGCGCAGCGCGACCTCGTTGCGGGAGTCGAGGTTGCTGGTCGGCTCGTCGAGCAGCAGCACCGGCGGGCCGGCGAGCAGCGCGCGGGCGATGGCCAGGCGCTGCCGCTCACCTCCGGAGAGCAGCACGCCACCCTCGCCGACCTGCACGTCGAGGCCCAGCGGGGTGCGCTGCGCCAGGTGGCCCAGGTTGACCTCGTCGAGGACGTCGCGCAACCGGTCGTCGGTGGCCTCCGGGGTGGTGATCAGCAGGTTCTCCCGCAGCGTGCCGGCCAGCACGGGAGCCTCCTGCTCGACGTAGCCGAGCCGGGCCCGCAGCGCGTCGCGGGGCAGGTCCCGAACGTCGGTGCCGTCGAGGCGGACCGCGCCGGCGCTCACCTCGTAGAACCGCTCGACCAGGGCCAGCAGTGTGGACTTGCCGGCGCCGGAGGGACCGACGAGGGCGGTCCGGGTGCCGGCGGGGACCGCGAAGCTGACCTCGTGCAGCACCGGCTCGCCGTCCGGGTAGCCGAAGCCCACCCGGTCGAACTCGATCATCGGGGTCGGACGGCGCGGGGTCGCCGTCGCGGCGGCGGGCGCCGGCCGGTCGTCCGCGCCCTCGGCGGGCACCGTGAGGATCTCCTCGATCCGCTGGAGCGCGCCGAGGCCGGACTGCAACTGGGTGTACGCCCGCAGCACCTGACCCAGCGGCAGCGCCAGCAGGAACAGGTACATGACGAACGCGACCAGGTCGCCGACGGAGATGGCCCCGGCGGCGACCCGCGCCCCACCGATGCCGAGCACCAGCAGGAACGCCCCCTGCACGGTGACCGAGCCGATCGGACCGACCAGCGCCTGCACCCGGGCCACCCGCAGCCCCGCCGCGTACGCCTCCCGCGCGCTGCCGGTGACGGTCTCCGTCTCCCGGGTCTCGGCGCGGCTGGCCCGGATGGTCCGGGCCGCGGAGATTGCCCGCTCCACCGCCGAGGTCATCTCGCCGATCCGCTCCTGGGCCACTCGGGCCAGCGCCCGGACCCGGCGGGCGAAGGTGGCGGCGAAGGCCAGCCCCAGCGCCACCCCGAGCAGTGTGACGCCGAACAGCAGCGGGTCGAGCAGCACCATTGCCGTGCCGGCGCCGACCACCGTCACCGCCCCGGTGACCGTCTCGAACAGTCCGGAGGTGACGACCGCCCGCAGCAGCGTGGTGTCCGAGCCGACCCGGGAGAGCAGGTCACCGGTGCGTCGGCGGTCGTACTCGGCGATGGGCAGCCGCAGCAGGTGACCGGCCAGGCGGCGCCGGGTGCCCAGCACCACCCCCTCGGCGGTGCGTTGCAACAGGTAGTCACGCAACCCGCCGATCGCCGCGCCGAGCACCACGAGGGCCACCAGCACCGCCACCAGCCGGGCCACGCCCTGCTCGGCGCCGATCCGCTCGAGCACCGACCGGGTCAGCAGCGGCTGCGCCAACGACGCCGCCGAGCCGACCAGCGACAGCGCGCCCACCACCACCAGGGTGCCGCGGTGTTCGCGCAGGTAGGGCAGCAACGCGGCCAGGCCGACCGAGCGGCCCGCACGGCTGCCGCCGGCCGGCCGGCCGGTCGAGGTGTCGCCGGGAACCGGCCGGTCCTGCACGGTGCTCATGTCGCGAACGGTAGCCGCCCCGGGCACGCGGCGACGGCGGGTCAGGCGGCGAGCACCACCTGAAGCTCCTGGCGGCGACGGTCGGCCAGGTCGGTGAGGAGGGCTGGCGCCTCGTCGAACGGCACCACCGCCGAGACGAGGTGCTTGCGGATCGCGTCGCCGTAGGTCCTGAGCAGGTCGACGGTCTCGGCGGAGAGCCGCTCGCGGTCCCAGGTGGGCGCGAGCCCGCGCGGCACCCGGCCGATCTGGGCACAACGCAGCGACAACCCGTTGTGGTGGAACTCCTCACCGAGGCGGACCGCGTCCGCGCCGCCCTGATAGAAGGCGAGGTCGATGACGCTGCCCTGGGGCCGCAGCAGACGCAGGGCGAGGTGCAGCGCCCACGCCTGCCCCCGGCACTGGAACACCACGTCGGCGCCCCGGTCGCCGGCGGTGTGCGCCCAACGGGTCTTGAGCACCACCGCCGGGTCGTCCGCGTCGGGGTCGAGGGTTTCCAGGCCGAGCGCCTCGGCCACCTGGCGGCGTTGCGGGGTGGGGTCGAGCACCACCACCGACGCTGCGCCGTTGCGCCTGGCGAACAACGCGGTCAGCAGCGCCACGACGCCGGCGCCGACGACGGCGACCCGTCGGCCGCGTACCCCGTCGCCGAGCGCGCGGACGTCGCTGCCGTGCAGGTCGGCGGCGGCGTGCAGCAGACCGTTGGCGCAGATCGGGCCCATGTGCGCGACGTAGACGCCGAGCAGCGGGTCCAGGTCGTCGGGCAGCGCCACGAACCGCTCGGCGACCGGGTCGGCCAGCCAGCCGGTGCGGTGCCCGTACGTCATCGCGCCGACACTGCCCACCGCGATCGCCGGGGTCTCGCTCTCCACCACCCGGGCGACCTGCATGTAGCCGAGGCGGTTCACCGGGTAGGGCGTGCTGGCCGCGCCCGGCTGGAACAGGCCCAGGTCGGCGTTCCAGGTGACGTTCAGGTAGGGGTTCGTGCCCTTGACGTAGCTCAGCTCGGTGCCGGCGGAGACACCGCTGAACAGCGTCTCGACCCGGAAGGTGCCGGGGCGCAGCGGGGCGGCGTCCTGCTCGACGAGGTCGACCCGGCCGGGGCCGGTGACCACCACGACCTTGTCACGCATCGACTGTCACCCCCGTGGCGAGCACCACCGGCGCTGTCGCTGCGCCGAGCCGCACCGTGGCGCCGGTACGGGCCGAGTCGGCCACCGCGAGCGCCAGGCGCTGGGTCGCGAGGGCCTCGGCGTACGGGACGCGCACGTCGTCGCCGATGCCGCGGACGGCGTCGACGAAGGCGCGGTCCACCGCCACCCGGGCGGCTTCCGGGTCGGCGGGGATGTGTCGTTCGCCGTTGGCGTCGCGTACCGACAGCCCTTCCTCGGTGATCGCGAGGGCCAGCCCGTCGGCGAGGATCTCCAGGCCGGCGCGGTGCTTCCAGCCGAGGACGCAGGCGGCGCTGAGCGTGCCGACCGCGCCGTCGGCGAAGCGCAGCGCGGCGGTGGTCACCGAGTCGATGTCGGCGCCGTCGACCGGCGGTGGGGTGCCGTTGCCGTACGCGGTGACCTCGGTGACCTCGCCGGCCAGCACCCGGATCAGGTCGAGCACGTGGGCGGCCTGCTCGACCACCGGCCCGCCGGAGCGGTCCCGCCGCGACCACCACGCCACCGGGGGCACCTTGTCCAGCCAGGCGCCGCTGACCATCCGCACCGGACGGTCGGCGAGCAGGTCGCGGGCCTGGTCGAGCACGCTCAGGTAACGCCAGTGGTGGCCGACGGCGGTACGCAGCCCGCGCCGCGCGACCAGGTCGGCGATCCGCTCGGCGGTGCTCAGGTCGACAGCGACGGGCTTCTCCACGAACATCGGCACCCCGGCCTCGATCACCGCTTGCTCGGCGGGGCCGTGCGCGAACGGTGGCACGCAGACGTACACGGCGTCCAGATCGGTGGCCAGCAGCTCGGCGACGTCGGCGCAGGCCCGCCCGCCGTGCTGTGCGGCCAGCGCGGACGCCGCCTCCGGCGCCACGTCGGTGACACCGACCAGCTCGACGTCGTCGAACCCGGCCAGCACCCGCGCGTGACGCTGTGCCACGCCGCCGGCCCCGACCAGCCCCACCCGACAGTTGCGCATCCCCCACACCCCTTCGAAGACGTTTCACGTGCGATGGGAGCAGTCCCCTGGGGTGTGCGCAATCAAACGTTCATCCCCCGGGAACGAATTGTCGTCACCTCTGTGATCAAGCTGTTGCCGAGAATGCGGTTAGCGCGTGATGAGGAATGGGAACAACCAATTTCGGTTTTTCCACGCACGAACGGAGGGGTGCCCGTGCGGGATACGACATCGAACGTGTCGCCGGTGGTGGAGGCGTGGGCTACGTACCGGACGACGTCCGCGGCGGACTGGCCAGCCCGTCGGCTGTTGCGTGCCAAGGGTGAGACCCGGGTCAGCGTGGTGCTGCCGGCCCGCAACGAGGAGGCCACGGTCGGCGCGATCGTGTCGACCATCCGGGAACACCTGATGGATCGGGTGGCCCTGGTCGACGAGCTGATAGTGGTGGATTCCCGATCGACGGACCGGACCGCGCAGGTGGCCCGTGCCGCCGGCGCGGAGGTGGTCAGTCAGGACGCGATGACCCGGGGCTTGCCCCGACTCACCGGCAAGGGCGACGCGCTCTGGGCCGGGCTGGCCGCCGCCGAGGGAGACGTGGTGGCGTTCATCGACGCCGACCTGCGGGAGTTCCGGCCGCATTTCGTGAGTGGGCTGCTCGGCCCGCTGTTGACCGACCCGTCGGTCGACTTCGTGAAGGGCTTCTACCACCGGCCCCTGGTGGGCACCGCCAGCGTGGAGCAGGACGGCGGGGGCCGGGTGACCGAGTTGATGGCCCGGCCGCTGCTCAACCTCTTCTGGCCCGAGCTGGCGGGCTTCGTGCAGCCGCTGGCCGGCGAGTACGCGGGTCGGCGGGACGTGCTGGCCCAGGTGCCGTTCGTCTCCGGTTACGGGGTGGAGACGGCCATGATGATCGACCTGCTCGACCTGGTCGGCCTGGACGCGCTGGCGCAGGTCGACCTCGGTGAGCGCAAGCACCGCCACCAGGACACCGCCGCCCTCGGCCGGATGTCCGCGCAGATCATGTTGACCGCCTGGTCCCGGCTGCAACGGCGCGGCTGGGCCACCCCCGGGCTGGCGCCGGAGGCGTTGCTGACCCAGTTCCGTCGCGGCGGCTCGGACACCCTGCCGAACCTGGACCGCGAGATCGTGGTCAGCGACGTGTCCATCGAGGAACGCCCGCCGTTGGCCGAACTGCGCCACCGGGTGCCCCGCCGAAGGGTGGCCGCCGCGTGAGCGCGAGGAGCCTCACCGTGCTGATGAACGCCGGCCCGTGGCTGTCGGTGCCACCGCCCGGCTACGGCGGCATCGAGAACGTCATCGCCACGCTGGTGCCGGAGCTGCGACGACTCGGCGTACGGGTGGTGCTCGCCTCGGTGGGCAGCAGCACCCTGCCGGTGGACGAGCAGATCTCGGTCTTCGCCGACGGGCAGTTCGCCGCGTTGCAGCGGCCGTACAACCAGGTCTGCGGGATCGCCCAGGCGCACCTGGCCGGGGTGGTCCGGGAGCTGCACTCCCGCGACGACATCGACCTGGTGCACGATCACGTCGAGGCGGTCGGGCTGGCCACCCTCGCCGCGATGGGGCCGGCCGGGCCGCCGACCCTGCACACCCTGCACTGGGATCTGGCCAAGCACCCGGCGCTCTACGGCAACCTGGACGGCGGCGACCGGATCCGGGTCAACGGCGTCTCCGCGTCGCAGTTGGCCCGCGCCCCGCTGGCGCTGCGGGAGCACTCGGTGGGGCACGTGCACCTGTCCACGCCGCTCGCCGTCGACGCCGACCGGCGGCCCCGACCGGACAAGGGCGAGCACCTACTCATCCTGGGCCGGATCAACCCGGGCAAGGGGCAGGACGTGGGTGCCCGGCTCGCGCACCGGGTCGGTGTTCCGCTGGTGCTGGCCGGCCCCGTCGGCCCGTACCATCGGCCGGCCGAGCTGGCCGCGGCCGGCGACGAGGCCCGGCAGAACCCGGACGTGCGGTTCTTCCTCGACGAGGTGGCACCGCACGTCGACGGCGACCTGGTCCGCTGGGTCGGCACCGTGGCCGGCCAGGAACGCGACGACCTGCTCGCCAGCGCCCGTGCGTCGCTGTTCCCGCTGCGCTGGGAGGAGCCGGGCGGCACGGCGGTCGTCGAGTCGCTCGCCCTGGGCACGCCGGTGGTGGCCACCGCCCGGGGTTGCCTGCCGGAGCTGATCGAGCACGGCCGGACGGGGCTGCTCACCAGCGACGAGGAGGAGTTGGCCGACCTCGTCCTCGCCGCCGGGTTGCTCGACCCCGACGAGTGCCGGCGGGTGGCAGCGCAGCGCTTCACGCCCGCGGTGATGGCGCAGCGTTACGTCGAGCTGTACGAGCGGGTCCGGCAGTCGGCGAGCGCGCCGCGGTTGCTGCCGGCCTGACCGACGGCGGGACGGGCCGGTTTGCCGGTCGCATCAGCGGGTAGCCCGGCAGCGCTCATGCCCGCCGCACGACGAGGAGCCGGGAATGGTCGGACCGATGGCGCACTCCCGGGCCCGACCCAACCCGGCCGACGGCAAACCGCCGGTCCGTCGCGCGGCGGCGACGGTGGGGGTGCTGTTCCTGCTGGTCGGCGCGCTCGGCTTCGTGCCGGGGATCACCACCGGCATGGACGCGCTGCGCTTCGCCGGCCACGACTCGGGCGCGTTCCTGTTCGGCGTCTTCCAGGTGTCGGTGCTGCACAACCTGGTGCACCTGGCGTACGGGGTGGCGGGCCTGCTGCTGGCCCGGACGGTCACCGGCGCTCGGGCGTTCCTGATCGGCGGCGGGGCGATCTACCTGGTGCTCTGGCTGTACGGGTTGGCGGTGGACCACGACACCGGGGCGAACGTGCTGCCGGTCAACGACGCCGACGACTGGCTGCACCTGGGGCTCGGCGTCGGCATGATCGCGCTGGGCGTCCTGACCGGTCGGCCCCGTCGTTGACCGTCGACAGGGCTCGAACGGTTGCGCCCGCGCCTGACCTGGGGTTGCGGGACGTGACTTGCCTCGCCCCGAACGTCGGTCCGGTTTGATCCGGAAGGGCCTCGGGTAGTTGGCAGATCCCGACCCAGCAGCGAATTGAGGCGCCGATGTCGAGCGGGATCACCTGCGAGGTGCGTACCACGGCACCGGTGGCGGTCGTCCGGCTCACCGGTCCGCTGCACCTGGGCACGATGCGCTCGGTGCACCGGGCGCTCAGCGACGCGCTGGTCGACCAGCCGGAGGCGCTGGTGGTCGACATGGCCGGGGTGAACGTGGAGGACCGACTGGCGCTGTCCGTGTTCGCCGCGACGGCCCGCCGGGCCGAGGAGTGGCCGGCCGTGCCGGTGTTGCTCTGCTCGCCGTCGCCGGTCGCCGCACGATGGCTGGCCGAGTCGACCACGTGCCGGGTGCTCTCGGTCTCCGCTGACTGCGCTGAGGCGACCCGGTTGGCCGGCACGACGTCCCCGTTGCGGATGCGGGCCCGGCTGGAGCCGGTCGCCGGGGCCTGCCGGCGGGCCCGGGAGCTGGTCACCGAGGCGTGCGCGCGGTGGAACCTGCCCGACGCGTCCGGCCCGGCCGCGTTGGTCCTCAGCGAACTGGTCGGCAACGTGGTGCGTCACGCCGGCACGCCGATGCAGGTGACGGTGACCCTGCGCCGGCCGTATCTGCACCTGGCGGTGGTGGACGGCAGCAGCGCCCAGGCCCGAGCGGGCGGGACGGACCTGCACGCCGAGGGTGGACGAGGGTTGATGCTGGTGCGGGAGCTGACCCAGCGGTGGGGCAGCGTGCCGGCCGGGCCGGGCAAGGCCGTCTGGGCGATGCTGCCGGCAACCTGAGCGTTCGAGGCGCTTGCACCCGGTACCAGCGTTCTGACCGAATTTACCGCTCTAGCCTGGTTACATGGTGCGAGGGTCGGGTAGGCACGCCCGTCCTTTCTGCCGTCACGACGGGGTGAGCAGCCATGCCCAAGCGGGTAACCACGGAACCCGGTCGCGATCGGGGCCCGGCAATCCTGGCACCGGCCCGTTTCGGGGGGTTCCCGGGAGCGGTACGGGCACCGATCCCGGGCAACTCCCTGATCAAGTTCCTCGCCACTACGGACCACAAGCAGATCGGCCTGCTGTATCTGCTGACCTCCTTCGGGTTCTTCCTGCTGGCGGGGCTGCAGGCGATGGTGATGCGCGCCGAGCTGGCCCGACCGGGGATGCAGTTCCTCTCCCCCGAGCAGTACAACCAGCTCTTCACCTCGCACGGCGCGGTGATGCTGCTTTTGTTCGCCACGCCCGCGGCGTTCGGGTTCGCCAACTACATCGTGCCGATCCAGATCGGCTCGCCGGACGTGTCGTTCCCCCGCCTCAACGCGCTGGCCTACTGGCTGTACCTGTTCGGCGGGCTGATGGTGGTCGGCGGGTTCGTCACCCCGGGGGGTTCGGCGGACTTCGGCTGGACCGCGTACAGCCCACTCAGCGACGTGGACAACAGCCCCGGCGTGGGCGCGAACATGTGGGTGCTCGGCCTGGTCGTCTCCGGGCTCGGCACCATCCTCGGCGCGGTCAACCTGATCACCACGATCCTCACCCTGCGCGCGCCGGGCATGACCATGTTCCGGATGCCGGTCTTCACCTGGAACATGCTGTTCACCAGCTTGCTGGTGATCCTCGTCTTCCCACTGCTGGCCGCCGCGCTGCTGGCGCTCTCCGCCGACCGGTTGCTCAACGCGCACGTCTACGACGCGGCCACCGGCGGCCCGATGCTCTGGCAGCATCTGTTCTGGTTCTTCGGCCACCCCGAGGTCTACATCATCGCGTTGCCGTTCTTCGGCATCATCACCGAGATCATTCCGGTCTTCTCCCGCAAGCCGCTCTTCGGCTACACCGGGATCGTGCTGGCCACCGCCGCCATCACCGTGCTGTCGATGACAGTCTGGGCGCACCACATGTTCGCCACCGGCCAGGTGCTGCTGCCGTTCTTCAGCATCCTGAGTTACCTGATCGCGGTGCCCACCGGCGTGAAGTTCTTCAACTGGATCGGCACCATGTGGAAGGGTCAGCTCACCTTCGAGACGCCGATGCTGTTCGCCATCGGCTTCCTGGTCACCTTCCTGCTCGGCGGCCTCACCGGCGTGCTGCTGGCCAGCCCACCGGTCGACTGGCACACCCACGACAGCTACTTCGTGGTGGCGCACTTCCACTACGTGGTGTTCGGCACCGTGGTCTTCGCCCTCTTCGGCGGCTACTACTTCTGGTGGCCGAAGATGACCGGGCGGCTGCTCGACGAACGGCTCGGCAAGGCGCACTTCTGGACCATGTTCATCGGCTTCCACGGCACCTTCCTGGTGCACCACTGGCTAGGCAGCGAGGGCATGCCGCGCCGGTACGCCGACTACCTGCCCACCGACGGGTTCACCACGCTGAACACGATCTCCAGCGTCTTCGCGTTCATCCTCGGCCTGTCCACCCTCTTCTTCATCTACAACGCCTGGAAGTCCTGGCGGTACGGGGCAATGGTGACCGTGGACGACCCGTGGGGCTTCGGCAACTCCCTCGAATGGGCCACCAGTTGCCCGCCGCCGCTGCGCAACTTCGACCGGATGCCCCGGATCCGCTCGGAGCGCCCCGCCTTCGACCTGAAGTACGGACCGCTCGTCGCCGACCTGGGCCGCGACCTGCCGCAACGCACCACCAAACCGCCGCAGCAGTTCGCCGAGGAGCTGCGGTTGGAGCACCACGCCCCGGAGTCGCCGGCCGCCGAGGGCGCGCATGGCGCTCGCGACGCCGTCGACTACCAGCCGGCGCCACGCTCCGGCGCCCGGCCGGTGGACGTGCCGGAGCCCGAGGGCGTCCGTCGGCCGAGCTTCGAGCAGAGCGACCCGCCGCAGGACGCCCAGGACGCGCCGAAGCCGCACGAGCGGTGGCGGCACCCGCACAGCGACGGCAACCCCGAAGAGCACTGACCAGGGGTACGCGCACAAGGGCCGACACCCAGCGGGGTGTCGGCCCTTCGCTTGTCAGTGTGCGTCAGTCCCGGGCCGGCGAGAGGCCGGCGGCGGTGAGCGAGCGGCGTACCGCGGGCTGGACCCGGGTCAGTCGCAGCGGCACCCCGGTCCGCTCCGCCGCGTCCCGGCCGGCCATCAGCGCGGCGATCCCACCGGCGTCGAAGCCACCCGCGCCGACCAGGTCGACGACCACCTCGCTGGGCTGGCCGGTGACCGCCTCCAGCATGGCCCGGCGCAGCTGGTCCGCGCCGTCGCGGTCGATCTCGCCGCCGACCTCGACCACCACCGAGTCGCCGTCCTGCTTGACCGAGATCCGGGTCTTGCCCGGGTCGGGTTCGGCGGCGCCGTTCTGCCACGGCGGCGGCGCGTCGGCGAGCATCGCCTGGCGCAGCCAGGTGAGCGCCCGCGACAACAGCCGGGACACGTGCATCTGCGAGATGCCGAACCGGGCGGCGATCTCCGCCTGGGTCTGGTTGCCGTAGAAGCGCATCGCGAGGATCCGTCGCTCACGCCAGGGCAGTCGGTGCAGCAGGCCGCTCACCGTCACCCGGTCGTCGACCGACTCCAGCGCATTGTCGGATTCGCCGACAAGGTCCCCGAACTCGGCGGAGCTCTCCCCACCCACCGGCGCGTTCAGCGAGGCCGGGCTGTAGCCGGCCGCCGACTCCAGGGCGGCGAGGATCTCCTCCTCCGGGGTCTCCAGCCGGGCGGACAACTCGGCCACCGACGGTGCCCGGGACAGCTCGCTGGTGAGCGCGGCGGTGGCCTGCCCCACCTCGAGGATCAGGTCCCGGAGCCGACGGGGCACGTGCACGCCCCAGGTTCGGTCCCGGAAGTGCCGTTTGATCTCGCCAACGATGGTGATGGCGGCGTAGGCGGTGAACGAGCCCCGTTCCGGGTCATAGCGGTCGACGGCGTTGACCAGCCCCAGTCGGGCCACCTGCTCCAGGTCCTCCAGCGGCTCCCCCCGCCCCCGGTAGCGGCGGGCCAGCCGACCGGCGAACGGCAGCGCGAAGCGCACCAGGTCGTCCCGCGCCTCCCCCCGCCGCTCCGGCGGCAGCCCGGCGATCCGGGCCGCGTACGCCATCGCCGCCGCGTCGAGATCCTCCAGCCCTCGATCGTTGGGTGGTGGTGGGGTCGTGGTCGTGCTCGTGCTCGTCTGTCCGAACATCCGCGCCTCCCTCAGGAAGGTCCCCCGCCCGGATCGGGAAACCGGTCGTGCGCGTGGTCGAGCCACGCACCGGGCCGGAAAGTGGGTCAGTGACTGGGATGCCAGCGGGCGACACCGCCTCTACGCGGCGCAATCAGGCCGTCGCAGCCAGCGATGTTCCCGCTCCGTAGGTACTCAATCACGGGACCCCGGGTTCGCGAGGATGTTTCGGCGTCCTCCGTCTCAGGAGACCAACAACCCCTGGTGGCCGCCGCTGTCGCGGAGCACCGCGAGGGCCTCGGCGACCCCCAGCGGGGGCGGCGCGGGCAGGTCGTACGGCTGGGCGCGCAGCACCTCGGTGGCCCGGCGGGTGGGCACCGAGGTGACCGGGTAGCCCCGCGCGGTGGTGCGGTCCAACGCCCGACGCCGCCGACCGAACCCGGCGACGGCCAGCCACTGCGGCAGCCCGGCCAGCGCGGGTGAGCGCACTCCGGGCGGCTCGGGCAACACGTCCACCGAGCTGAACGCCTCGCTGCCGGCCAGCCACCACTCGGCCTCGTCGACGCTGCGTCGGGTGGCGTTCTCACACCAGTACGGCACCAGCCCCGCCCGCACCACCTGCCACGGGTCGAGCAGTCGACCGCACTCCACCACCAACCGGTCACCGGTCTTGCCGGCGCGCCGCAGCCATCGCCGGTACAGGTCGGCCACGCCCGCGCTCAGCGCCGCCGGCCGGGGCACCAGCACCCGGTGCAGGGGGTGCTGGTGCCGGGTGGACCAGTCCCGCGTGGCCAACTCGAAGCTCGAGTCGACGCCGTGCTCGGCGTACGCCGACGGCACCGACACCTCCGGCGGCTCCCACCGGGTCGCGTCGCCGCCGACGGAGCGCAGCACCTGCCGCAACGCGTGGCTGTCCGGGTGGAAGTCGACAGGGTCCAGCCCGCTTGCCGGGCAGCCGACCTGGAAGCTGTGTCCCGCTCCGCGCTCCAGCACCGGCCAGGTGCGCGCGTCGCTGACCAGCAGCACTGGGGCACCCGGCACCAGCCGGTCGGCCAGGAACCGCGTGTACGCGGCCGGTAGGGCCTTCCACGCGGCGGTCAGCGACACCGTCGCCCCGGTCAGCGCGCCACGGCTGGCCGGGCAGTGCACCTGGCGCAGGTGCAGGTCGGCGTTGCCGGCGAGCAACCTGGTGGCGAGTGCGGCGCCATGCTCAGCGGCGTCCGCCGGGCGGTCCACCCCGCCGTCGGACCAGTGCACCGTCATCTCGAAGCCCGCCGGCAGCCACGGCACGCCGAGGGCCACCGCGAGGTGAGCGGCCGCGCCGTGCGGAGAGCCGATCAGCACCCCGGGGTAGCGCCGACGGGGGTACTGGTCGACGAACCAGCGGGCCACCCGGGCGGCGTCCACCTCGTCGGTCTGGGCCACGGTGAGCGCGACCCGGCCGGCGGCGCGGGTGACCGCGGCACGGCGTACCGGCTCGGGGGCGCCGGGGAACCGCGACGTCGGCCCGGTGTGCCCGAGGTCGGCGCAGTCGACTCCGCGCAGTGCCCGGGCGGTGGCGGCGACCAGCACCCGGGCGGAGCTGCCCACGGCCACGACCCGGTCGCCGGCGAGACCGGCGCCATCGGCCGTGAGCCCCTTGTGCACCTTGTGCACCGGCCCCACCTTGCCTCGTTCGCTCACCACGCGGCCCGGCTTCCCGTCCCGATGGGGTTCAAACGGGGCATCACCCACCCGGCGGCACATTCCGCTGGTCAGCGGGGTGCCCCGGTCATCACCGGCGTTCGGCGGCTCGGGTTTCGCCAGGGCCAGGACGGGCACTTCCGGGGCCATGCGCACCGACGACACCAGCGAGCCAGCCGCAGCCACGATCACCCCGTACGAGGACGGACCGCTGCTGGTCCGTGGCGACTTCGCGTTGGTCACCCCGGACGGCGAGCGCATCGACGCGCGGCGGGGCACCGTGGCGTTGTGCCGGTGCGGCAAGTCGGCGCTCAAGCCGTTCTGCGACGGCACCCACAAGGCGATCAACTTCCGGGCGGGCACCGCCCGCGAGGGCTGACCCCGCGCCGCCGTCAGACGACGACGGTCCGCACCGGCGGGGCCACCGCGGCGTACGCGGCCACGGCGAGCGGGACGGTCGGCGGCACGGCCGGCGGAGCCGGCGGGCGCAGCGAGCTGCGGCCGGCGGCCCAACTGTCCAGCAGGTGCGCGGCGAACAGCCGGTCCACAGCGAGCCCGGCCGCCGCACCGAAGAGCACATCGGAGGCGAGGGCCGGCTCGACGCGGACCAGGCCGCCGCACATGTCGTGCGCGGCGATCTGCTCGTGCACCGCGTCGGCCTCGACGTGCTCGTCGTAGAAGCGGGTGGCCACCTCGTCGAACCCGAGCCGGCGCAACCCGTTGCCGTAGCGACGGTTGGGCAGCGAGGAGGTCATCTCGAACGCGGCCAGGTGCCCGAGCAGCGCGCCGCGCAACCGTCGGTGCAGCCCGAACAGCGACATCAGGTTGTTGGTCGCCAACGTCACCGCCGGCGCCACGTCGATGTGGGCGCCGTAGCTGGTGTCCAGGCCCAGCCGGTCGAGGGTGCTTCGGAACAGCTCGGCGTGCATCCGGTCCAGCCGCCCGTTGCCGTACTCGTCGGTCTGGATCTCCACGAGCGCTGCCTTGGCCGGGCCACCGAGGCGGGGCAGCGCCCAACTGTGCGGGTCCGCCTCCCGCAGGTGGTAGACGGAGCGGTGGGCGGCGAACTCGCGGAACTGGGCGAGGTCGGCGCGGCGTTGCAGCGTCGCCGCCAGCGCCGGACCGTCGTCGGCCGCGACCAGCTCGGCCAGGCCGGCCGCCACCCCGGCGGCGGGCACCGACGGCGCGCCGACCAGCCGGCGCAGCGCCGCCTCGAAGACCCGCTCGCAGCGGGCACGCACCGCCAGTAGCGTCGGCTGCCACTCCCACGACTCGTCCACCCCGGCCCAGCCCCGGTAGTGCAGCTCGTAGCAGAGGAACAGCGTGAGTTGCAGGTCCTCGTCGGTGAACGGGTCCGGCGGGTAGACGTCGACGCCGAGATCGACCGGCAGGTCGTGCGGCGGGTGCCGCAGAGCCTCCACGACCGCTGCGGAGAGCGGACCTCGTGCCGCCGGCAGGGTCGCGGGACCGTAGCGGCGGTCGGCGGGCTCGGACATGGGACCTCCAGCGTCGTCGGGCCGCTACTCATGCCCTGGTCCGGGGTGGCTAAACGAGGTCGTCGGCGTTCGCGGTGACCTCCACCTGCTCGCGGACCTTCCGGGCCGGAGCGCCCTCGGCGTACAGGCCGCGCAGGTCGGCGAAGGCGGGCTCCGGCGGCGCCAGCGACACCGCCGGGTCGACGACCGCCTCCAGTACGCAGGGGCGGTCCGCGGCGAGGGCCTCGTCCCAGGCCGCGCCGACCAGCTCCGGACGGTCCACCCGCACCCCGTGCAGCCCCAGCAGCCGGGCCCACCCGGCGTACGGCACGTCGGGGCGGCGGTGGGTCGGGTCGGACGACGGTTGCCGCCCACCACCCATGCCGTTCTGGTCCCGGTTGTTGAGCACCAGCACCACCAGCCGCGGGTCGCGCCACTGCTGCCAGAGGTGCGAGACGGTGATCAGTTCGGCGAGCCCGTTGAGCTGCATCGCCCCGTCTCCGACCAGCGCGACCACCGGCTGGTCGGGGGCGGCGAGCTTGGCCGCCACCGCGTACGGCAGCGCGCAGCCCATCGAGCCGAGGGTGCCGCACAGCTGCGCGTTGACCCCCGGCGGCAGGGTCAGGTGCCTGGCGTACCAGTAGAGGACCGACCCGACGTCGACAGCGACCGCGCCGGTGCCGGGCATCCGGGCGGACAACTCCTGCAGGACGAGCTGCGGGTTGACCGGGTCCGCGGCGGCGGCAGCCCGCTCGGCGGCGACCTCCCGCCAGCGGTCCACCGAACTCTCCACCGTGGCGCGCCACTGCTGTTCGGACCGGCCCCGCAACCGGCTCAGCAGCGCCCGCAGCGTCTCGGCGGCATCGCCGACCAGTGGCACGTCGGCCGGGTACCGCGTGCCGATGCGTCGGCCGTCGATGTCGATCTGCACAGTGCGCGCCTGCTCGGGCATCGGGAAGTAGTCGGTCCACGGGTCGTTGGTGCCGATCATCAGCAGCGTGTCGCAACCACCCATCAGCTCGGCCGCCGCCGGGGTGCCGACCTCGCCGAGCACCCCGGTGTGGAACGGCAACCGCTCGTCGAGCACCGGCTTGCCGAGCAGCGAGGTGGCCACCCCGGCCCCCAGCCGGTCGGCGATCTCGATGATCTCGGCGGCCGCGTCCCGACCACCCTGGCCCACCAGGATCGCGGTCCGTTGGCCGCCGCTGAGCAGCTGCGCGGCGGCGTCCAGGTCCACCTCGTGCGGCAGGACCCGGGCCAGCGGCTCGCCGGGGGTCGCTGTGATCACCCCGACGCCGTACGACTGCAGGTCGGGCACCAGCGCCTCCTGCAACTGTCGGGGCAGCACCACGCACGTCGGGCTGCGGGTCGCCGCCGCCGTCCGGAACGCCTGGTCCAGCAGCGCCCCCACCTCGTCGGGACTGCGGCCGTACCTGACGAACTGGTTGCACACGTCCCCGAAGAGCCGACTCAGCCCGATCTCCTGGTGTGCGCCGCCGAGCGGCCCGGAGATGTCCTCCCCGACGATGGCCACCACCGGCTTGCTGTCCAGCTTGGCGTCGTAGAGACCGTTGAGCAGCTGGACGGCGCTGGGCCCCTGGGTGGCGAGGCAGACCCCGATGCCGCCGGTGAACTTGGCGTGCCCGGTTGCCATGAACGAGGCCGTCTCCTCGTGCCGGGCCGGGATGAACGCCGGCTCGCCGCCGGTGCGGTCCAGCGCGTCGACCAGTGGAGCGATCGCCTCGCCCGGGAACCCGAAGGCGCGGGGTACCCGCCAGGCCAGCAGCCGTTCCACGACCACGTCCGCGACCGTGCGGTCAACCATTGCCGCGCCCGGGTGTGCTGGGGTCGACGTAGCGCAGTACCGCGCCGACGCCGTCGGCGAGGTCGGGCGCCTCGTCGGGCCCGAGCACGGTCAGGGCCGCGTCGGTGCCGACGAGAGCTCGGACCAGCGCCGCGTCGGCGCGTACCCGCTGCGGGTCGGCCACCGACATGGCGGCCAGCTGCCCCGGGTCGACGGCGATCTCGGTGGGTTCCGCGCCGATCCACAACTCACCGTTCGCCGACGGGTCGTCCACGATGATCATCATGTCGACCTGGTTGCGTTGCAGGGCCGAGACGACAGCGTCGAGGCCGCCGCCCACGTCCTCCTGCACGCCGAACTTGTCCAGCGCGGCGCTGATCCGCTGGTCGGCGATCTCCGCGATGGTCTGCACGGTGAGGTCGTCCAGCATCGTCTGGTCGGCGCCGCCGGCCCGCGACCCGGCATCGGTACGGACCACCTGGTCCTGCCAACGCTCCGGCATCTGGGCGGCGATCATCCCGGTGGCCCGGACGTCACCGGCGACCACCACCACGTCCGCGCCGACCCGGTCGGCCAGCTGCACTGTCGCCGCTGTGACGTCGCCGGCGTTCTGGTGCCACGCCTCCATGGCCGCCCGCTGATAGCGCGACTGGGACCAGCCGCCGGGCTTCGTGCGCCGCAGCGGGTACTCGTCGCGGCCGGCCACGTGCGCACGCCGCGGCACCCCGCCGGCGCTGACCGCCATCGCGTCGGCGCCGAGACGGTCGGCGACCACACGTACCCAGGCCACCTGCTCGCCGCGCTGGGCGAGCAGCGGCATCACGTGCGGCAACGGGCCGACGTTGGCCAGGTCCCGCAGTGGCGGCGCGGACAGGTACTCGGAGAGCACCACCTGGCCGTGACTGGCGAAGAGCGCCAGGCCGTAGTCCCCGACCATCGGATCATGACCTCGGACCACCCGGTCCAGCGCGGCGATGTTCGCCTCGTCCGCCCCCTGTTCGGCCAGGCTGCGTTCCAGGGCACGCCAGCGCAGGTCCAGGGCGGGTTTGGCGTCCTCCGTGTCCGCGGAGGCGTCCAGATACACCGAGCACCACGGCCCGGGACGGTCGTAGAGCGGGCGCAGGAAGGACAGCTGCATGCTCGACCCCTTTCCAGCTCGGCCCCTCGCTTACCCGGGTCGCGGGGGATGTCACCTCGCGGCCGTGAGCCCGTGACCAGGTTTCATTCACGTCGTTCAACCGAGGACGTCGATACGATCTGTGAACACAAGCGGACTCTCGGTGGTGGAAATGGACAGCGGACTCGACACCCGACGGATCGTGCACCCGACGGAACGAATCGTCACCGGGCGGCTGATCCGCCTGCTCGACGGCTACACCCGTGAAGTGCGCATCGGTCAGCCGGTGCTGGTGGCGGTGCTCGCCGCGGCGGCCTTCGCCCGGCTGCCCGCCCTGCTGCTGCGCTCGCTCTTCTCGTTCGGCGGCGGCGGCACCCGCCGTCGCTGGAAGGAGCTGAAGCAGGGTCCGGAATACCTGGTCACCCCGGTGCGGCTACGCAACACCGCCGGTCAGCTCTGCGAGGTGGAGCTGCACGGTCACCTGCCGCAGAGCGCCCTGCACCCGGCAGACCAGGTGCAGCTCACCCTGCGCCCGCAACGCGACCCGGAGCTGCCGCCCCGGATCGAGCGGATCGTCAACCTCACCACCGGGCAACTGCTGACCCCGCGTACGGCGACGCTCTGGTCGCATCTCGGGCCGCCACTGCTGTTGCAGGCGTTCTTGGGCACGCTGCTGCTGGCCGGCATCGCGGCCTGCTCCGCGCTGACCTGATCGACCCGGGGCGGTCGGCGGTTCAGCCGACCGCGACGGGTGCGCGGGCGGGTCGGCGGTTCAGCCGACCGGGGCGGGCTCGCGGGCCGGCTGCCGGTCGACGCCGAGCATGCCCCGGCGGCGGGCCCAGCGCTCGAAGGCCAGGGTGGCGAACGGCGGCACCGCGCTGGCCAGGGCCACCGCCGTGGCCAGCAGGCTCCACCGGTGCAGCCGGGCCACGGCCAGCACCAGCAGGACGTAGGCGACGAACAGGCCGCCGTGGATCGGCCCGAAGATCTTGACGCCCAGCTCGTTGTCGGGCGGACCGTACTTGACGAGCATGCCGACCAGCAGGGCCAGCCAGGAGCAGGCCTCGGCGATCGCCGCCGCGACGAACAGCCGGGTCACCTTCTCGCGCATCCGCACGCCACCACCTCTCGGGCCGCAATGCTATCGGTCCTGCCTGACTGGGCTAACAGGGCGGGCGGTTGGGTAGGAAAGGGTCCTCGGGTCTTCCCCCGCCCGCCGATCACGTGCGAGGTTAGGGGGACCAGCGGTGACGGGGTGGTGACCATGGGCGAGGACGTCGGCGTACGAACCTTCAGTCGAGAGGATCGAGCCCGCTACCGCGACAAGGTCCGCCGCTGCCTGGATGTCTTCGCCGAGATGCTGCGCGAGTCCCGCTTCGACCTCGACCGGCCGATGACCGGCGTGGAGATCGAGCTGAACCTTGTCGACGGGGCGTCGAATCCGGCGATGCGCAACGCCGACGTGCTGGCGGCCATCGCCGACCCGAGTTTCCAGACCGAGCTCGGCCAGTTCAACGTCGAGATCAACGTGCCGCCGCGCCGGCTGACCGGCACCGGCACCGCCGACTTCGAGGAGTACGTGCGGGCCAGCCTCAACGCCGCCGAGGTGAAGGCCAGGGCGATCGGCGCGCACATGGTCATGATCGGGATCCTGCCGACGCTGCGCCCCGAGCACCTGACCGCCGAGACGCTGTCGGCCAACCCCCGCTACAAGCTGCTCAACGAGCAGATCTTCGCGGCCCGCGGCGAGGACCTGCCGATCGCCATCAGCGGGGTGGAACGTTTGGCGGTCACCGCCGACACGATCACCCCGGAGGCGGCCTGCACCAGCACCCAGTTCCACCTCCAGGTCAGCCCGGCCCAGTTCGCCGACTACTGGAACGCCGCCCAGGCGGTGGCCGGCGTCCAGGTCGCGGTGGGCGCGAACTCGCCGTTGTTCTTCGGCCGGGAGTTGTGGCGCGAAACCCGCATTCCGCTGTTCCAGCAGGCCACCGACACCCGGTCGGAGGAGATAAAAGCCCAGGGGGTACGCCCCCGGGTCTGGTTCGGCGAACGCTGGATCACCAGCGTGTTCGACCTGTTCGAGGAGAACGTGCGCTACTTCCCGGCGCTGCTGCCGGTCTGCGACCCGGAGGACCCGGCGCAGGCCCTCGCGGCCGGTGAGGTGCCCAATCTGGCCGAGTTGCGCCTGCACAACGGCACCGTCTACCGGTGGAACCGCCCGGTGTACGACGTGTCACGGGGCCGGCCGCACCTGCGTGTGGAAAATCGGGTGCTGCCCGCCGGACCGACAGTGCTGGACACCATCGCCAACGGCGCCTTCTACTTCGGGTTGGTGCGCGCCCTCGCCGAGTCGGACCGGCCACTGTGGTCGCAGATGTCGTTCAGCGCCGCGGAGGAGAACTTCACCAGCTGCGCCCGGCACGGCGTCGACGCGCAGGTCTTCTGGCCCGGTCTCGGCTACCTGCCGGTCACCGAGCTGGTGTTGCGCCGGTTGCTGCCGATGGCGCATCACGGCCTGGACCGGTGGGGGCTCGACCCGGCCGAGCGTGACCGGTTGCTCGGCATCATCGAGCAGCGCTGCCTGACCGGCCGCAACGGCGCGACCTGGCAGGTGGAGACGCTGCACCGGCTGGAGTCGGCCGACCACCTGGACCGGCCGGAGGCGCTGCGCGAGGTGGTCCGACACTACGTCGACCTGATGCACAGCAACCGGCCGGTGCACGAGTGGCCGATCCCGTGAGCACACCGGATGGGTAGCCCGATCGGCGCGGGGGCTCAGCCTCGCGGGGTGGGAACACCGAAGAGATCGGTGATGCCGCCGGGAAGCTGGGCCAGCAGGTCGTGTCGCTCGTCGTCGTCCAGCGCCTCGGCGACGGTACGCAACACCGCCTGGGCGTGTTGACGCACCTGGTCCGCGTTCGCGACCTGTTCGCGGTCCCCGACGTTCTTCAGGAACTCGCCGACGTCCCACCGGCGGCCCTGCGGGTTGCGGGTGACCGATCCGTTCAGCCGCTCCGGTAGCTGTGCCGCCAGGTTGTCCGCCTCCTGTCCGGCGAGCCGTTCACCGAGCACCGACAGGACGGCCTGTATGGACCGCACAGCCTCGTTCTCACCGAGGCCCGCGCGCTGTCGTACCGTGGCGATCATCTGCTCGTACTCCATGCCCCGCTCCTTCGGTCTCGTCGGCATGCCGTCAGGCCTGCCTGCGGACGAACGGGGCGAGTTCCCCGGCTCCCTGGCGACAAACGGGGTCACGCGCGGATCCGGACTCCCCGCCATCGGCGGGCGGGGCCGCACAAAACATGCCAGTCACGTCACTCGGGTTGCCGGCTGAGTCGGGTCGGGCCGTGCCGGAGGCTCGCCCGCTGACACAGGGGCACCGCACGTTCGTGCGGGCGGACGCCGTCCCTTGTGGACCCCCATGGCGATCGAAGCCCGTCGTAGGCTGTGGCAGCTCGCACACATCGTCTGATCACGATGAGGGGACGCCGATGGCCACTTCTGGAACAGATTCAGCCGCGATCCAGGAGCCCGCGCGGGTGCCCCTGTCCCGTCGACACATGCTGCGGATGGGAGCGGCGGCGGCCGGTGGCGCGGTGCTCGTCGGCTCGGCGGAGGCAACGTCCGCGCAGGCCGCGCCGGCTGCCGCGAAGCGCGTTCTGCGGGCGCCGGCGCTGGCACCCGGTGACCGGGTCCGGGTGGTCTCGCCCGGCAGCACGCCCGACCCCACGAACATGGCTCGTGGCATCGAGATCCTGCGGAGCTGGGGCCTGGAGGTCGAGCTGGGCAGGCACGTCTTCACCAGGTACGGCTATCTGGCCGGCACTGACGCGCAGCGGCTGGCCGACCTGAACGCCGCCCTCACCGACCCCGGCGTCCGGGCCGTCTTCGCCGCCCGCGGTGGTTACGGCACGCAGCGGATCGTCGACCAGATCGACGTGTCCGTTCTGCGCAGGGACCCCCGGGTGGTCGTCGGTTTCAGCGACATCACCAGCATCCACGGCAAGATCTGGCGCGAGACGGGTCTGGTCACCTTCTACGGCCCCATGGTCAACTGGAGCGACGACCGGACCGGCCCCGACTCGGCCGAGGCGCTGCGCACCGCGGTGATGTCCACAGCACCGGTCACGATCTCCCGGGACCCGGCCGAGACAGCCGCTTCCGTGGTGGTGCCGGGGCGGGCATCGGGGCCTCTGCTCGGCGGTTGCCTGACGCTGATCTCCACCTCGCTCGGCGCAGAGGACTCCCCGAAGTTCGACGGCGCGATCCTCTTCTTCGAGGACGTGGACGAGGCCCCGTACAGCATCGACAGCATGTTGACCGAGCTGCGCCGGGTGGGCGTGCTGCGCAGGGTCGCCGGTGTGGTCATCGGCCAGATCACCAACAGTGTCGGTGAGCCGGGCGAGTGGGATGCGGCATCGGTGCTGAAGGACCGCCTGTACGACCTGGGCGTGCCGGTCCTGGGTGGGCTACGGCTGGGGCATGGCAACGGGCAGCTCACCGTTCCGTTGGGCTCGCGCGCCACGATCGACGCCGCGGCGGGGACCCTGACCGTGGAGCCGGGGGTACGCCCGCGCTAGCGCTCAGGCCTGTGGCGTCGGGTCCCAGGGTGACGGGTCGTCGCGCAGCCGGCTGTACAGGTAGCCGTCGCGCCACTGGCCAGCCCGAAACTCGCTGGCCCGCACGACGCCCTCAAGCTGGAAACCGGCCTTTTCCAGCGCCCGTTGCTCGGCGACATTTTCCGGGTGCGTACCGGCCTGGATGCGCTGGGCAGGACTGTGGTGGAAGAGGTAGTCGCAGAGCAACGCCTGGGCGCGCCAGCCGATGCCCCTCCCCCGCCACTGCGGCAGCAGGGCGATGCCGATCTCCCAGTACGACGCCCGGCCGGCGTAACGCCCAGCGGTGTAGCTGACGAAGCCGGCGGCGGCCTGTTTCTGCTCGACCTCCACGACGAGTCGTCCGTCGTCCTCGCCGAGGTAGCCGTCGACGGCGAACCGCCGCGCCGGGGCCCCGGCGTCCCGGAAGCCGGCCCAGTCCAAACCGATCAGGCCCGGCTCTGTGCAGAACTGCCGGAACATCGCCAGGTCGGGCTCGGCAACCGGCCGTAGCCGGACAGTGAGGTCGACCGCGACAGCCACCGATATACCGCCACTCTCCATGGCGCCACGCTAGCTTGCGCAGAGCCGAGGATGGGTTCGGCGCCGTGTGCACGCAGAGCGACCGGCGTTGGTAGCCGAGGCTCTAGTCGGCTCCTTTGGAGTTGAATCGTTGACGACATCACCCCCTGCCCCACGCCACCCCACCCCACGCCAGCCCAGCCCAGCCCAGCCCAGCCCACCCCAGGCCCAGCCCAGCCCAGCCCAGCCCAGCCCGGCCCAGCCCAGCCCGGCTCACCCAGCCCACCCCGGCCCAGCCCACCCCAGGCCCAGCCCAGGCCCAGCCCAGGCCCAGAGCAGCCCGGCCCAGCCCAGCCCAGGCCCAGCCCAGGCCCAGCCCAGGCCCAGCCCAGCCCAGCCCAGGCCCAGCCCGGCCCAGCCCAGCTCGGCCACCCCAGCCCGGCCCACCCCAGCCCAGCCCGGCCCTGCCCAGCCGCCGGACTCTCTGGCGGAGGCAGCCAAACCAGCCGGGCTGAATCGTTTGCGACATCAGCTCCAAAGGCAGCGCGCGAAGAACTTCTCCGCCGGCAGACCCAGCCGCCAGTCAAACCTTGACCAGCCGCCAGTCAAACCTTGAGCAGCACCTTCGTACAGTCGTCCTGCTTCTTCTGGAAGATCTTGTAGCCCTTCGGCGCGTCCCGCAGCGGCATCCGGTGGCTGACGATGAAGCTCGGGTCGATCTCGCCGCGCTGGATGCGCTCCAGTAGCGGCCGGGTGTAGCGCTGGACGTGGCACTGACCGGTCCGCATGACCAGCGAGCGGTTCATGAACGCGCCCATCGGGAACTTGTCGACGAAGCCGCCGTACGCGCCGACGACCGAGACCACTCCGCCGGAGCGGCAGGCGAGGATCGCCTGTCGCAGCGCGAACGGTCGTTCCGTCTCCACCCGCGCGGTCTGCTTGGCCCGGTCGTAGGCGTACATGGCGGCGTTGCCGTGGTGGCCCTCCAGGCCCACCGCGTCGATACACGCGTCGGGGCCCCGGCCGGCGGTCATCTCGTTGAGGGTGTCCAGCACGTCGGTTTCCTCGTAGTTGATCGTCTCGGCGTCGATGTGCTCCTCGGCCAGCCGCAGCCGGTACGGGAACCGGTCGATGACGATCACCCGCTCCGCGCCGAGCAGCCGGGCGCTGGCCGCGGCGAGCAGCCCGACCGGCCCGGCCCCCCAGACCGCGATCACCTGCCCGGGTTTGATGTCGCACATCTCGGCGCCCATGTAGCCGGTCGGGAACACGTCGGCCAGCATGACCGCCTGGTCGTCGCTGATCTCGTCGGGCACCTTGACCGGGCCGACGTCGGCGAACGGCACCCGGGCGTACTCGGCCTGGCCACCGGCGTAGCCGCCGAGCAGGTGCGAGTAGCCGAAGATTCCGGCCGGCGAGTGCCCCATGATCTTCTCGGCGATGCCGGCGTTTGGGTTGGAGTTCTCGCAGACCGAGTAGAGGCCACGCTGGCAGGACGAGCAGTGCCCGCAGGCGATCGGGAAGGGCACCACCACCCGGTCGCCGGGCGCGAGGTTGCGGACCTGCGGGCCCACCTCCACCACCTCGCCCATGAACTCGTGGCCGAGGATGTCGCCCTTGCGCATGGCGGGGATGTAGCCGTGGTACAGGTGCAGGTCGGAGCCGCAGATCGCCGTGGTGCTGATCCGGACGATCGCGTCCCGGGAGTTCATGATTTTCGGGTCGGGTACGTCGATGACCTTGACGCTGTCGGTGCCCATCCAGGCGGTGGCCTTCATTCTCGGTCCCTTTCGGAGAGCTCGGGCGGTCAGCGGCGGGACGCCGGCAGCGGCTGGGCGGGTCGCTGCATGGCCTGTTGGCGTACGGAGACGCCGTTGGGGCTGCCCTCGGAGCGGACGACCTCGCCGGTCTCCAGCACCTGCTTGAAGCGGCGCAGGTCGTCGCGGACCTGCTGCTCGGGTTCCTCGCCGAAGAGCTTCGCCACCGCTCGGCCGAGCGCGCCGGCCGGTGGCGCGTAGCGCAGCTCCACCCGCACCTCGGTCCCCCGGTCGCCGGGCGCGGGCACGAACCGGACCCGGCCGGCGTTGGGCACCCGGGTCCCCGGCAGCGACCGCCAGGTGATCGACTTGTTCGGCTGGTCGTCGATGATCTCGGCGTCCCACTCGACGCGGCGCCCGGCCGGGCCGCTGGCGATCCAGTGCGAACGGCGCAGGTCGTCGGCGCGGACGGACTCCAGGTGCGCCATGAACCGGGGCAGGTTCTCCATGTCCCGCCAGAACCGGTACGCCTCGGCGGGCGACCGGTTCACAGTCACCGCGATCTGCATCCTGATCACCCGGGCGCGGGCCCGTCCAGCCCGCCCGACGCGTACGGCGGCGAGCACGTCGACAGCGGCGATGCCGGCGATGGCGAGCGTGGTCAGCGCGACTCGGCGGCGGCGTTCACCGCTGCGGTCGGCCAGGGCCCGCCCGAGCATTGTGAGGTCCATGGCGTCGCCGGCCACCCGGCTCCAGGCCCAGCTGGCCGGACGACGGCCGCTGAGCAGGCCGGCGGCGCTGCCCAACTCCCGTAGGCCGATGGCCGGCAGCACGGACCGCGCGGCCGGGGAGTCGTCCACCCCGGTCAGTCGCGCGACGGGTCCGGGCGCGACCAGCGCGCCCACTCCCAGGGCCAGGCTCAGCAGGCCGAGCGCGCTCGGCAGCGTCGCCGGCACCGGCCGGTCCAGCTCCGGCAGGAGCACAGTGTCGACACGACTCATGTCCGGTCCCTTCCGGTGGGCGTCACACCGACGGCCCGCCGGCGGAGCGGCGGTGCCGTCACCGAGACGCTATGCCGTATCTGTGAGATGTGTGCATGGTTCGCGGCAGAATGTCCGCTGTTGGCACACTGTGCCGGAGTACGCGGCGCAGCGCCGTGAAGTGCGGGTATTTCTTTAGCCGCCGCCAGGACAGTAGGCTCAATCCGCATACCCGCCGCGATGCGCTCCGGAAATTCCTCGCATTTCTCCGAAGCGCCGGGATCAGCAGATCCGGGGCGCCGATCGGGTGGGCCAATCTGGACGACAGGAGGATTTATGAAGCCGGAAGACCGCCTGCGGGACCCGAACCTCGACGGCATTCAGAAGGTGGGTGCTGCCATCGTGCGCGACGGCAAGGTTCTGGTGGTCCGAAAGAAGGATCAGCCATCTGCGGAGTACTACATGCCGGGCGGCCGCATGGAAGAAGGCGAAACTCAGCGTGAGACTTTGTTCCGGGAGGTCCGCGAGGAACTCTGCGTTGACATCGATTACTTTGAGTACGTAGGCTCGTTCGAAGATCGGGCGGTGTTCGAAGGAACGCCGATCGTTATCCACGCCTATCTCGTGACAGTCGTCGGCGTGCCCACTGCGGCCAACGAGGTCAGGGAGTACGCGTGGATCGATCAGCATCACGAGCGGCAGGGTCTCGAGGTCAGCTCGATCATGGCGAAGCAGGTGATTCCTGCTCTGGTGAAGGCAGGCCGCCTGTAGTCAACATGCGGAGGTGGGAGTGGAGCACACTCGTCCCGGTGTCGATCGAGCCAAGCTCGAGCAGGCGCAACGGCTGATCGCGGAGGCCTTCGGTGAAGATTCACCGGAGGCTCTGGAATTCTCCGCCAGCCGTTTCGCGCGGTGGCAGGAGGCGGCGCTGTCCGCTCCGCGAACCGCATACGAGGCGGACAATGTCCGCCTTTTCGCCGCGCCGGAGACCAACCACGTCGGACTGGTGACGATCAAGGCCACCGCCTACTCCGCCTGCGAACATCACTACGCGCCGGCATGGCTCAAGGCAACGATCGGTTACGTTCCGGGCGACAACTTCGTCGGATACTCAAAGATCGTAAAAATGTTTCGGAATTTCGCCTGCCGCTACACCATGGATGAGCGCCTCTGCAATGACTTCCTCAATGAGTTCATCGCGCGTGTCTCGCCTCGCGGGGTGGGCCTTGTGCTGCGCGGCAAGCACTTCTGCGTGATCTCGCGCGGCGGGCTGGAGAGCGACTTTCCCACTGTTTCGGCGATGTGGGGCGCCGTCAGGGACGACGAGCAGATCAGAAGGGAGTTCTATCAGCACTGCTTCAGTTCCTGGGAGACAGGCTCCTGATCAGTGGCCCTTTCACGGGAGGTAACGCAGGACGTAGGTGCCCACCCCGCCCACGGCGCACAGCCGCGTGCCGTCCGGGTGCCACGCCACCCAGGAGAGGGGACCACCAACCCGCAGGGCGCACACGCACGTGCCGGTCTTCACCTCCCAGAGCCGGATGGTCTGATCGTTGCTCACCGTCGCCAGCAGTGAGCCGTCCGGCGAGAACGCACAGCGGTCCGCCCAACTCGTGTGACCGCTCAGCGAGGCGTACAGCGTGTGGTCGGCGGTCCGCCAGAGTCGGACCGTCCGGTCGCCGCTGACCGTCGCGAGGAGGCTGCCGTCGGGTGAGAAGGCACAGCTGTGAACGCCGCCGGTGTGACCCGTGATCGTCGCGGTGCGGCCGTCTCTCGGTCGCCACAGCCGCACCGCGCCCACTGCCGTCCCCGCCGCCATCCAGGAGCCGTCCGGCGAGAACGCGCAGCTACGGAAGCCGCTCGCGGCGTCGTCGAACCGTGCGAGCGGCTGGGCGTCCAGCACGGACCACAGCCGGACGGAACGGTCGGCGCTCGCCGTGGCCAGCAGGGTGCCGTCCGGCGAGAACATGCAACTACGAACCCAATCGGTGTGACCGGTGAGCGTTGCGTACTCGCTGCCTTCGCCGACGTTCCAGAGCCGCACGTCGCCCTTGCTTGTCGTCGCCAGCAGCCGACCGTCCGGCGAAAACGCGCAACTGATCGCTCGGCTGTCGTGACCGCGCAACACCCCGGTCCGGTGCCCGGTCTCGACGTCGCGCAGCAACACCGCGCCGCTGTAGTCCGTCGTCGCTACGATGCGGCCATCTGGCGAGAAGGCGCAGCTGTTCACCTTGCTCGGCCCGCCAGCCAGCACCCGCAGGGTTGTCCTGTCGCTCGTACGCCAGATCCGTGCGGTCTGGTCGTTGCTCGCCGTCGCGAGCATCGTGCCGTCCGGTGAGAACGCACACGCCCACACCGCGCCGGTGTGCCCGCCAAGGACCGTCGGCTCCGGGCCGACGGCTGGACGCCACACCTGGACCATCCCGTAACTGGTCCCGGCGACCTGGGCGTCGTCCGGGGAGAACGCGCAGCTGTCGATCTCGTCACCGCGCCCGTGCAGGACCCCGGCCTGCTGCCAGTCCGACGTACGCCACAGCCGGACGAGGCCGGTTGTAGCCGCCGCCAGGAGCCTCCCGTCGTGGGCGAACGCACAATCCCAGACTGGACCGCCCTGATGCGCCAGCACCGCGACAGTGGTTCCGGTGGCACTCCGCCAGACGCGCACGGTTCCGTCGTTGCTGGCGGAGGCCAGCAGACGTCCGTCCGGGCTGAAGGCGCAGTTGCGTACCTCGGCTGTGTGTCCGTGCAGCGTAGCCAGCGGCCGCCAGTCGGCGGCGCCCCAGAGCCGCACCGTCCCGTCGGCGCTCGTGCTCGCCAAGAGCGTGCCGTCCGGCGAGAAGGCGCAACTACGGACCCAGTCCGTGTGGCCGTAGAGCACCGCCACCGTCTCTCCGGTGGTCACGTTCCAGACTCGTACCGTCCGGTCCGTGCTGGCGGTGGCGAGCAGTGCGGAGTCCGGCGAGAACGCGCAGTCCCAGATCCCTCCCGCGTGTCCCAGGAGCACGTTCTGCTGACTTCCGTCGGCGACCCGCCAGATCCGGACGGTCCCGTCGTCGCTGACCGTCACCAGTAGGGATTGGTCGGAGGAGAAGACGCAGCCGGTGACCCCGCCGCTGTGGCCGGTCTGCGTCGACTGGTCCTCGACCGCGTCGGGCAGCGGCCATGCCGGCTCGAGTCGAGGGCGTGCCAGTCCGGCCCGATAAGGCTCCAGCAGTTCCTCGAGCCCGGCGACCTGGTGGAGTCTGCTGGCTAGCGTGGCGCCCAGCGCGGCTGGCGGCTCGATCGGTCCGAGCAGCGCCGCGGCGCGCCCCAGGTGCCGCTCCAGCAGCTTGGCGACAGGTTGGTCGGTCAGGTCAAGGTCCGCCTGGACGGCTGCCACCGAGCCGAAGCGGCGGGTCTTCTCCTCCACCCAGCGCAGGTCCGTGACGACCCGCAACAGATCGGCCGGCCGGCCGGCGCGATGCAGATGGTAGGGAAGGTAGCGCCAGAGGTAGCGCGCGTCGTCGGGCAGTAGCCACCACGGTGTCACCCCCTCCTCCGAATGCAGTTCGTGGGCGGCCGCGTCGACCAGGCGGCCGTGGGCCACCGACCACTCTCCCGCGCTGCGTCTGCTTTGCAGGAAGGCCCGCATGATGTCGTGCAGGACGAGGCGAGCCTCCGGCGCGTCGAGCCGGTAGTCCGCGACCAGCCCCAGCCCGACCAGGTCCTCGCAGAGCTGGTGGACCCGGTTGCCGTCCCACAGTGCCTCCAGCACGGACACGGGAATCTCGACGTCCTCCGGGAACATGCCGAGGTCGAGGTAGCGCTGCTGGTCCTCCGCGGTGAGCATCCGAAGGCTCGCGCCGACAGTCGCGCTCACCGCCTGGCTGCGGTCGGCGGATCGCGCCGGATCGAAGGTCGCCGGCCCGTCCCGAACAAGTTGGTCGATGATGTCACGCGCCGCATCGGGCGGCGACTGCTTGCGCCGCACACGTCGTCGCAGGACACCGTTGATGAGGTTCAGCAGTACCGGCCAACGCCCGGCGAGGGTGGCGAGGCGCTCGGCGAGATCGGTGGGCACGTTCGGCACACCGTGGACGACAAGGGTGCGGGCCTGCCGCAGAGACATCGCATCCACCACGATGCGGACTCCGCCCGCGGGCAGCAGGTCGGGTACGCGGGTGGTGACGAGGCGGGTGGTGCGGCGTCCACCGAACCGGAACGGCCGAAGCTGGGCGTCGTCCCACACGTCGTCGACGATCAGCAGAATCGGTGGCTGTTCGTCCAGTAGCCTGCCGAGTTCCGCACCGGCGGCTTCCGGGTCGGCCAGGGTCGACCGCTCGCCGGTCAGCGCGAAGATCAGGTCATTGACACGCACCGCCAGGTCGGCTCCCCCGACCTCCTGGCCGACGACCGTCCACAGCAGGCCGCCGGGGTAACGCTCGTTGATCTCTGGTCGATGGCACACCCAGGTGGCGAGCCTGGTCTTGCCGAACCCGCCGGCACCCTGCAACTCGGTCGTCAGGGCCACCTCGGTCGGTCTCGCCTCGGTCAGGGTGCGGAGCAGCTCGGTCCCCACGTCCGGTCGCTCGATCATGCGGTCGAGGGGTGGTGCCATCCATGGTCGGCGACGCGGAGGCACCGGCTCGTCATCTCGCAGCCGTCTGGTCTGACGTTGGCCAACGACCGTCAGGACGAGCCCAACCACCGTCGCTGGCAACGCCAGGATGTTCGCCCAGCCGGCGGCATCGGTGAGGTTGCCGTCGGTCAGCGCCCAGAACGGCAGCGCGACGCAGAGAACCGCCAGGGCGAACGCGATGGTGCTGGTTCCCAGTCGGGTCAGCCAGGACCGACCGGTGCGCGGGGTGGGTCGTCCCGTGGACGCTGCCCTGAACAGACCAAGCCGCACGCGGATCTCCTAGAACCTGCGCAGTGCCTGCGCGGCGGCGATCGTCGCCCGTTGGAGGGTCCGCGCAGGCAGATCGCCCGAGATGATTCCGGCGGCGAACATCCCACACGCCGCGTCGCCGGCGCCGGAGGTGTTGACGATCTCCTCGATCGGCAGGGAGATGGCTGGCACCTCGGTTCGATGCCCGTCCCAGGTGGCCACCATGCCGTCGGCGCCCCTGGTCACCAGCGCGTACGGGACGCTGGCCGCGACGCGGTCCAGCAGGCGGTGGATTCGATCATCGCCGGGGCCCAGGTCCGGGTACAGGGCTTCGTACTCCTGAATGTTGCCGCACAGGCCGACCAGACAGCCGTCGTCGATATAGCGGCGCACCTGCTGGGCCCGGTCGCCGCCGGTCAGGATGGTGTGGTTTCCCAACGACAGAAGAACGGCGTGGCGCTTCGAGGTGATCATCCGGTCGACGAACCGGCCGAATGGGTGCGGGCCAAGGTTGTAGACATCGGCCAGCACGAGCGTCGGAGCCAGCCCGCCCAGGTCGAAGTCGCCGAGTTCGTCGGCGACTCCGGGAAACATGGCCAGCGTGCGATCCACCTGGGCGTGACTGCTCAACACGAAGACCACCGGGTTGTCACCGACGACCGGGACGGCGTGGTGCGCGATCCCGATCGCCTCGATCGCGGTGCGGAAGAACTCCGACAACGGATCCCACGCGTCGCCCCGAACCCCCACCGTGGACACGAATGTGCGCCGCAGACCATCGCGGGGTGGGATCACCGAGAGCGCATTGGCTACCGTGGAGCCGGGTCGGATGACGACGTCAGAGGGCAGGTCCGTCTCGGTGTGCAGCAGGACGTGACTGGCGTCTGCGCCAACTATCACATCGAGAAGCGCCCGGGCGACGGCCGCGTCAATGCGGCGCCATTCGCCAGGTCTCCGTCCGATGAGGCTGAGGCAGTGCTGCCACGTCTCGGCAGGTAGCCTCGCCACGACGTCGACGATGCTCGGGGCCAGGCCGACGATGTGCTGACCTACCCCGACTCCTTCGGGCGGCGAGGACATTAGCGGATTGGCCGGCGGCATTGGCGGATCACCATCCGCTGAACTCTAGGCGCTGTGGCCCGGATGGCGAGAAACGGTCAGAGACCCGACAGTGGTTCCACCCAATGGCATTGACCGTTTTGGATCACTCGAACGCCGTTACCGTGGGCTCAACCCGCCGCGCCGCCGGAAGGACATCCCCATGAGCCGCGCTCTGCTGCGCCAGTTGACCGCCACCATCGCCGTCGTACTGCTCGTCGCGGAGGCCGCCGCGCCGGCTGCCGCGCGTACCCCCGGGTCGCCCGCGCCCGGCGGTGTCCGCACCGTGGTCCGCGACGCGACGACCGGCGCGCCGGTCCCCCGGGCCTGCGCCGCGCTCGTCCCGGTGGACGCCGCGGCGTTGGCGGCGGTCACCCTCGGCGAGGACCAGCTCGGACGGTACGGGGGTTGCGCCGACGAGCAGGGAGTCCTGGTGACCGGGGACGTCGCCCCGGGGAGGTACCGGCTGCTGGTGCGCCCCTACGACACGACGGCGCACGGGTGGCAGTGGGTGGGCCGGCACGGTGGCACCGGTGAGCGTGAGCGGGCCCGGGTGGTGCGGGTACGCGCCGGCGCGGTGACCGGCGTGCCGGACATCCGGCTCGACCCGCCCGGCACCGTTGTCGGAGTGGTGACCGACGCGGCGACTGGCGCCCCGGTTCCGCGCGCCCGGGTGATGGTGGTGCCGTACGTGCCGGATCCGAAGTACGGCGACCACGGCCCCACCACCGACGACGACGGCCGCTACACGATCACCGGCCTCGGCCCGTACCGCTGGCCCGTGCAGTTTGCCGCCGCCGGACTGGCCACGGTGTGGTCCGGTGGGGTGGGCAGTCGGCAGCAGGCGCGGCCGGTGCGGGTCCGCAGCCACCAGACGGTGACCCTGGATCAGGCGCTACCCGCCGGGACGCCGCTCAGCGGGGCGGTACGGGTCGACGAGCTGCTCACCTACGCCCAGGTGATCGCGTTCGACCCGGCCACCGGGGACCTGGCCGGCGTGGCGGACGTGGGCAGCGGCTACGCCCTGCGCCTGCTCCCCGGGCAGCGGGTGAAGCTGCGCTGCGACTGCGCGTACACCCCGCCGGTCTGGCACCGCGACGCCGCCGGCTTCGACGCCGCGACCCCGGTGCGGGTCGGGCGGGCACCGGTCGTGGTGGACTTCGACCTCGGCTGACCCGGATTCTGGTCGGCCACCGGAACCTTCTCCCCGGCCCGTTGGTGGGAATGGTGGAGAAGGGGGGTGGCGGTGTCCGACGGCGATCTGATCTCCGAGCTCTACGCCGGCTGTTTCCGACGCCTGGTGGTCCAGCTGTACGCGGTGACCGGCGACCTGACCGAGGCGCAGGAGGCGGTCCAGGAGGCGTTCACCCGCGCGCTGGTGTCGCCGGGGCGGTTCGCCGCGCTGGAGAACCCGGAGGCCTGGCTGCGTCGGGTCGCCGTGAACTGGGCCCGCAGCCGGTACCGCCGTCGTCGGATGCTGGACGGCCTGCTGCGCCGGATCGGCCCGCCGCCGGCCGTCGCCGACCACTCCCCGGAGCACCTCGCCCTGCTCGCCGCGCTGCGCGTGCTGCCCGAGGGGCAGCGACACGCGCTGGCCCTGCACTACCTCGTCGACCTGCCGGTGGACGAGGTCGCCGCCACGCTGGGCGTGTCGTCCGGGACGGTGAAGTCCCGGTTGTCACGGGGCAGGGCGGCCCTGGCGGCACTGCTCGCCGACACTACGGAAACCGGGAGGATCGATGTCCGGTCGTGAGTTTTCCGGATTCGACGTGGACACCGTCACCGAGGCCGTGTCACCGCCGCCCCTCGACGAGCTGCGCACCACCGCCCGGTCCCGTCGGCACCGGTCGGTCGCGATGGTGGCGACCGCGCTGGGCGTACTGGCCGCGCTGGCGGTCGTGCCGCTGGTGGTCGAGCCGGACCGGGCCGCGCCGGCCGACCCGCCGACGCCGTCAGGCGGGCAGTTCAGCCAGTTCACGCTGACCGGGCCCGACTCCGGGGTCGACGTGCGACAGGACGGCTGCGTCGTGCGCTTCTCGTACACCGGCGACGGTGGCCGCAGCTGGTCGGACTGGGACGCGGCGCGCTTCGAGGCCACCAGATGCGCGGCCGGCACCGCGGCCGCGACGCCGGGCAGCGGCACTGACTTCTCCGTCCTCGGTGAGCGGTCCTACCTGGTCACCGACTCGGGGCTGGCCCACCTCTCCACCGACTACGGCCGCACCTGGCGGGACGCGGGATCCGCGATCGTCGCCGTACCGGCGTTTCCGGCGACGGCCCGACCGGTCCTCTGCGGATTCGGCTGCGCCCCGGTGTCGGAGCCGCTGGCGGTGGACCCGTCGAGTGGAACGGTGTACCGCCTCACCGCCAGGGCCCCCACGCACCGTCCGCTGTTCAGCCTCTACCCGGCAGCGGACGGCAGCCTCTGGGCCACGTACCGGATGTCGAGCGCCCAGGGGTCAACCGTCGCGCGCAGCGCCGACCGAGGCGCGACGTGGACCACCTGGGAGGTGGGCGACGGCGGGGACGTGATCTCAGCCGTCGGGCTCGACGACCGGAACGGGTACGTGCTGACCGAACCGTCGACGGCGGGCGGCGGGATGCGGCTGCTGCGGACCACCAACGGCGCGAAGACCTGGACGGACACCGGCGCCGAACTGCCCGCGCAGGCGCACTACGACCTCACGGTGGGCTCGGACCGGTCCCTGCTGGCGATCACTTCCGGTGCGGGCACCGAACCCGACCGCCGGGCGCGGCTGCTGGTCAGCCGGGACGACGGGCGGCAGTTCGCTGTCGCCCGGGAGTACGGCCGGCTCGTCGGTGCGGTCAGTGTGGCGCCGGGCTACGCCTGGCTCTTCGGGCGGGACGACGGGTCGACGGGCGAGCCGGACCACGTCCTCGTCACCACTGACGCGACCACCTGGACGCGTTTCTCGCTCACACCCTGAACATGGGGGCACCACCCGGCGTTACAAGTGCGCGGCAGCGGGTAGCCGGCATCCGCTCTTAGCAGCGCCGGAGGAGGTGGGGATGTCGGAGACCAGCGCCTTCTTCGAGCGGTTGACCGGGGCTGGCCAGGATCCACGGTTCAGCAAGGTCTGCGGCAGCGTGCGATTCGACATCCGCGACGACGGCAACCTGGAGCAGTGGCTGCTGAACATCGATCATGGCCGGATGCGGGTGACCCGAAGCGGCGCCCCCGCCACCACTGTGATCCAGGTGTCCGCGCAGGTCGCGGAGGCGATGGCGCGGGGCGAGGTGAACGGGCTCGCGGCGATCACCCGGGGCGAGATCATGGTCGACGGTGATCTCGCCCTGGCGTTGCGCATCGGGCGGCTGTTTCCGCGAGAGCCCGAGCGGCCTCAGCGCGACGCTCCCGACAGTGGGACGTGACCGGTGAGGGACATCGAGGGCACTGTGGCGTGCATCGACGGGAACACCTTCATGGTGTCCGACGCCAGCGGCGACGTGCAGCCGTCCCCGAGCACCCCGGTCGGCCTCTTCGCCGCTGACACGCGCTTCCTGTCCCGCTGGCGGCTCACCGTCAACGGCGAGTGCATGACCGCGCTGTCGGTGGACGACAGCCAGTACTTCGAGGTCACGTTCTTCGCGGTGCCCGGCGCGGCGGTGGACTACGTGGAGGCCGACGTCTCGGCCATCCGACGCAGGCGCATCGGCCCGGACCTCACCGAGTCGCTGACGATCTTCAATTACGGCGAGCGGGACATGACGCTCGACGTGCGTCTGGAGGTGGCCGCCGACTTCGCCGACATCTTCGAGATCAAGTTCGACATCGGCGACAAGAGCGGCGCGTACTACACGCACGTCGGCACGGACGAGTTGCGCCTGGGCTATCGACGCGGCACCTACCGACGTGAGGTCGTCGTGTCGGCCAGCGAGCCCGCGGAGTTCAGCCCGGACGGGCTCAAGTTCGCGGTCCGGCTACGCCCGGGGCAGCAGTGGTCCACCCGGTTGCAGGCGGTCATGCTGGCGCTGCGCCCGGACGGTGTCGACCTGCGCACCGCCCTGCGGGCCCAGCGGCCGGACGACTCCACACTGCCCAGGAGCGTGCAGTCCTGGGTCGCGGCGGCCCCGACCCTGGACACCGAGAGCGTCGGCCTCCAGCAGGTCTACCACCGCAGCCTGGTGGACCTGGCGGCGTTGCGCTTCGCCCCGCTCTCGCTCGGCGGGGCGAGCGTGCCCGCGGCCGGGTTGCCCTGGTTCATGACCCTGTTCGGTCGCGACAGCCTGTTGACCTGCCTGCAGACCCTGCCGGTCACCCCGTCGCTGACCCCACCGACACTGCGGATCCTCGCGTCGCTGCAGGGCGCCCGAACCGACGACGTGTTGGAGGAGGACCCGGGCCGGATCCTGCACGAGCTGCGCTACGGAGAGTCGGCCGCGTTCGAGGAGCAGCCGCACTCCCCCTACTACGGCACAGTGGACGCCTCGCCGCTGTTCGTGGTGCTGCTCGACGAGTACGAGCGGTGGAGCGGCGACACAGCGCTGGTGAGGGAGTTGGAGCAGGAGGCCCGCGCGGCCCTGGCCTGGATCGACGGGTACGCGGACCTGACCTCCACCGGCTACGTCTGGTACCAGCGACGCAACCGCGCCACCGGCCTGGACAACCAGTGCTGGAAGGACTCCTGGGACAGCATCTCCTACGCCGACGGCCGGCTGCCGGGCTTCCCGAGGGCCACCTGCGAAACCCAGGGGTACGCCTACGACGCGAAGATGCGGGGGGCACGACTGGCCCGTATGTTCTGGGGTGATCCGGCCTTCGCGGAGCGGCTGGAGAGCGAGGCGGCGGCCCTGTACGACAGGTTCAACCGCGACTTCTGGCTTGAGGACCGCGGCTTCTACGCCCTCGCGCTCGACCACGACGGCACTCCGGTGGACAGCCTGTCGTCAAACATCGGGCACCTGTTGTGGAGCGGCATCGTGCCACCGGAGCGGGCTGCGCGGGTGGTCGAACACCTGATGGGGCCGGCGCTCTTCTCCGGTTGGGGGGTGCGCACGTTCGCCGAGGGGCAGCGCCGCTACAACCCGCTCGGCTACCACAACGGCACGGTCTGGCCGTTCGACAACTCGTTCATCGCCTGGGGTCTGCGCCGCTACGGGTTCGGCAACGAGGCGGCCCGCATCGCCGAGGGCATCCTCTCCGCCGCCACCTACTTCGAGGGTCGGCTACCCGAGGCGTTCGGCGGGTTCCACCGCGACACCACCCGGTTTCCGATCCGGTACCCGACCGCCGGCAGCCCGCAGGCCTGGTCCAGCGGCGCCACGATGCTGCTGATCCGCACCATGCTCGGCATCAACCCGCACGATGACCACCTGGCCGTGGACCCGGCGCTGCCCACCGCCTTCGGGCGGATCGCCCTTCTGGACATCCCCGGCCGTTGGGGCAAGCGCGACGCGTTCGCCCGCCAACGCCCCGACCAGCGCTGACGGCACGGGTCAGCCGACGGCGGGCCCGGTGGCCCGGAAGGTGCGCCGGTAGGCGTCCGGGGGCACGCCGACGGTGCGGTGGAAGTGTCGACGCAGCGTCGCGGCGGTGCCCATGCCGGCCGCCTGGGCGATGGCGTCGATGCTGTCGTCGGTCTGCTCCAGCAACTCCTGGGCGCGGCGGATCCGCTGCGTCGACAGCCACAGCAGTGGAGTGGTGCCGGTGGCCGACCGGAAGTGGCGGGCCAGGTTGCGGGAGCTCATGTTCGCCTGCCGGGCCAGGTCCTCGACGGTCAACGGCCGGTCCAGGCGGGCCAGCACCCAGGGGAACAGGGTGGCCAGCGGGTGGTCGTCACGGGCGGGCACCGGGGTGGTGAGGTACTGGGCCTGACCGCCGGCGCGGTGCGGTGGCACGACCAGGCGGCGGGCGACGGCGTTGGCGACGGTCGAGCCGTGGTCGCGGCGGATCAGGTGCAGGCACAGGTCGATCGCGGCGGCCTTGCCGGCGGAGGCGAGCACGGTGCCGTTGTCGACGTAGAGCACGTCCGGATCGACCCGCACCCGGGGGTGGCGGGCGGCCAGCGCCTCGGTGTGGGCCCAGTGCGTGGTGGCCCGCAGCCCGTCGAGCACCCCGGCGGCGGCCAGCACGAACGCGCCGGTGCACAGCGAGACCATCCGGGCACCCGCCCGGTGGGCCGCGCGGACGGCGTCGAGCAGGTCGGGGGGTACGTCCGCGTCGACGTCCTCGACCGACGGGACGATCACGGTGTCGGCTCGGGCGAGGCGGTCCAACCCGTCGTCGGGCGCCACCAGGAAGCGGCCGACCCGGACCGGGCCGGGGCCGCAGATCGCCACGTCGTACCAGGGGTCGGCCAGGCCGGAGGGGTCGTGGGCGAAGACCTCGCAGGCCAGGGCCAGCTCGAAGTGCAGCATCCCGTCGGTGGCGGCGATCGCGACAAGGGCCATGTCCGAAACTGTACGGGAGTTGGCGTTCCCGACACTGGTCGGCCGCCGACCGCTGCGCGAGGCTGGTCCCAGTCGATCTTTCGAGGGGGCCTCCATGGGTTACCAGGTAGCGGTGTTCGGGGCGTACGGGCACACCGGACGGTTCGTGATGGCGGAGCTGCGCGAGCGCGGGTTCGGTGCGCTGCCGGTGGGCCGCGACGCACGCAGGCTGGAGGCGTTCGGGCTCGGCTATCGGGTGGCGTCGGCCGACGATCCGGCCGCGCTCGACGTGGCGCTGACCGGCGTGGACGCGGTCATCAACTGCGCCGGCCCGTTCGCGTCGACGGCCGCTGGTGTGATCGAGGCCGCGCTGCGCGCCGGGATCCCGTACGTGGACGTGGCGGCCGAGATCGAGGCCAACCTCGACACGTTCACGCACTTCACCGAGCCCGCCCGGGCGGCGGGTGTCGCGGTGGTCCCGGCGATGGCCTTCTTCGGCGGGCTCGGTGACCTGCTCGCGACGACGGCGATGGGCGACTGGACGTCGGCCGACGAGGCGCACGTCGCGTACGGACTGAGCAGTTGGCACCCGACGGCCGGGACGGTCGCCGCGGGCGTCGTCTCCCGCGAGCGCCGCGCCGGCCGCCGGGTCCGCTACACCGGGGGCCGGTTGGAGTACCACTCCGGCGGGGAGCTGCCGAGGGTGGAGTGGGCCTTCCCCGCGCCGCTGGGCCGGCGCACCGTCCTCGGGGAGTTCACCATGGCCGACGTCGTCACCATCCCCCGTCACCTGGACATCCCCGAGGTCCGCACCTACATGACCGTCGACGCCACCACCGACCTCGCCACCGCGGCGGCGCCGGTCGCGGTCGACGAGCTGGGCCGGTCGGCGCAGACGTTCACTGTCGACGTCGTCGTGCGTCGCGGCGACGTGCGCCGACGCGTCGTGGCCAGTGGCCGGGACATCTACGCCGTCAGCGCGCCCCTGGCCGTGGAGGCGGTTCGGCGCGTCCTCGATGGTCTGACGAGGACCAGCGGCGTCGCCTCCGCCGGCGAGATGTTCGACGCGCCTGATTTCCTGCGCGCGCTGTCGCCGGCCATCCGCGTCGAACCGGTCAGCGACTGAGGCCGACAATTCGGCCGCGATTCATTACTACAACGGACGGCCCCCATGCTCAGGCGTGGGGGCCGTCCCGTCATCACACCCGACCTGGTCGGGCCGCGACGGTCAGAGAACCATGCTGACGCCGTGGGTCTTGCACGCGGCGCTGATCTCCTTGCCGGCCTTCTCGAAGGCCGGGTTGTCGGCGGCGGCCGCCGGGTCCGCCGCGGCCGCTGCCTTGGCCGCCTCGGCGGCGAAGGTCCGCAGGGCGTCGGCCAACTTGCCGTCGCCGGTCGAGGCGACGGTGGTCACCTCCTGCTCCAGCCCAGCCAGGATCTTCTTGAATTCCGCCGCCGACGCGTCGCCGGTCGTGGCGACCTTCACCATCTCGGTCCTCATCTTGTCGCTGGCCTTCTTCACCGCCTCGCAGAGCTGCTTGTCGGTCGCCGCGCCGGCGGCGGGTGGCGAGGCCGGTGTGGCGGCGGCGGAGGTGGCCACGGCGGATGGGGCGGCGGACGTCGGTGCGGACGTGGTGGGTGCGGCGGTCGTCGACTTGTCACCGTCGCCGCAGGCGGCGAGGGACGTCGAAACGGCAAGGATCAACATGGCAGAGGCAAGACGGGAGGTTTTCACGGACGCGGACGATAGCCGATGTTCAAACGATGATCAATTGCGCGCCACCGATCGCTGGAACAGCGGCCACCTATGTGGACCGTGGCCTGGTAGGAAGAGGCATGTTGCCTCACTTCAGGGAGATGATCGTGGCATGTTCCTACCTGTCCCGCCGTTCGCTGCTGACCGCCGGTGGTGCCGCCGCCGTGGCGCTCGGCGGGGCCGTAGCCAGCCCGTCCGCAGGCTCCGCTGCCCCAGCCGACAACCCCGTCGACACGCCGACCGAGGCGCTGCGTCGGCTACAGGCCGGCAATCGGCGGTTCACCTCCGGCCACGGCCGGCACCCGCACCAGGGCCTGACCGACCTGCACCGGCTCGCCTCCGGCCAGCACCCGTTCGCCATCACGGTCGGCTGCGCGGATTCCCGGGTGGCTCCCGAGGTGCTCTTCGACCAGGGGTTGGGTGACCTGTTCGACAACCGGGTGGCCGGCAACATCGTCGATGACCTGCTGCTCGGCAGCGTCGAGTTCGCGGTGGAGGAGTTCGGCAGCCTGCTGATCGTCGTCCTCGGCCACGAGCGCTGCGGCGCGATCACCGCCACCATCGATGCCATCCACACCGGCGGTACGGCGCCCGGGCACATCGGCACCATCGTGAATGCCCTGCGCCCGGTCGTCGAGCCGGTGCTGGCGCAGCCCGGCGACCCCGTGGAGAACGGGGTCCGGGCCAACATCGCCGCCCAGGTGCGGGCGCTCAGCGCACGCAGCACGATCATCGCCGAGAAGGTGCACGAGGGTGCACTGCGGGTGGTGGGTGCCCGCTACGACCTGGACAACGGGCGGGTTTCCCTGGTGGCCTGAGGCCGTCACCCGATGCTGGGCCACCCGGACGGCGACGCTGGTCGGTCATCCACTGCCGCCGATCAGCGCCGCCGCTCGCGTCGCGGCCGACGGGTACGGCGGTAGTAGGACCAACCGGCCAGCGGCAACGCGACCGCCCAGGCCAGCAGGAGCGGGAGACCGATCAGGACGCCGGTCGGGGTGAAGATGTCGTCGGCGCTGGAGTCCCCCAGGTCTGCCGCGAACTGCCAGGGCAGAGTCGCCGAGTACCCGATCATCAGGGCGGATCCCAGCACCGTCGGCGTCAGCGGCATCCACTGTGGCACCCGCCGTCCGCGCAGCCACGGCACCCACCGGGGGAAGACCAGGCCCCAGCCCTGAATGAGCCCCAGCGCCAGAACGCCGCCGAGCCCGGCGAGGACGCACAGGAGGCCCAGGTAGAACGCGCCGGCCGGCAGGCCCAGGAATCCGTCGACCGGGTGATCCCCGACCCCGGGTCCGCGACCGTGGTACCACTCACGGAACGGGTCGGGATTGGCGAACAGCGGAATGCCGAGAATCCACGGCACGTGCAGCGGGATGAACCCCAGTACGGGGGCGATCCAGGCCACGTGCCCGGCTCGGCGGGCCCAGGGCGGCGGCGGGGCGGGCATGGCGTTCGGGTGTGGTATTCGAGTCACGGCGTCGTCTCCATCGGCGGCGGGCGTTGACACATCCGAGATCACCGTCGCCGAACGGCGAGGCGAGCGGATCGCCGCGCGGAGGGAAATCGCCTCCCCCGCCGCGGGGATGGCGTCTTTTCGTCACGACGGTCCGTGTGACGAAAACACTTCACGCCAGCGGACCGCGCTCCGGAGGCTGGACACCATGAATGTGACAGGGCTCGACCGACCCGGCGACGGTCTCCCACCGCCCTCGCCCGGGAACACCCTCGCCCGCATCGCAGTCGTGGACGCACTGCGCGGAAGCGCGCTGCTGCTCATCCTGCTGGTGAACATCGCGTTCTTCAGCTCCGGCTACGACTTCCACCTGGTGGACGATCCGACGCACGGCCCCGTCGACCTGCTGATCGTCGGCGCGGTGGAGCTGTTGTTCGCGATGAAGGCGTACCTGCTGTTCGCCTTTCTGTTCGGCTACAGCTTCACCCTGCAACTCGACTCCGCTGCTCGGCGCGCAGTGGCGTTCCGCCCGGCGTTCCTGCGCCGGCTCTCCGGGCTGTTCGTGCTCGGCGTGCTGCACGCGGTGCTGCTGTTCCACGGCGACATCCTCACCACGTACGCGCTGCTGGGTCTCGTGCTGCTCGCGGTCCGGCGGATCGAGCCCCGCACCGCGCTGGTCGTGGCGGCGTCCATCATCGGCGGCATCGCCGTCGTGGTCGGGATCGCCGCGGTCCTCGGCGCCACGCTGGTTCCGGACGAGGCCGCCGCGCTCAGCGCCGGTGCGCGTTCGACGCTGGCGCTGGGCGGCGGCCTCGGTGATGTCGTCCTGGAGCACCTGCGGTCGATGCCGGCGATGATCGGTGGTCTCGCCGTGCAGGGGCCGCTGGCGTTCGCGGCGTTCCTCGTCGGCCTCGCCGCCGGCAAGCACAAGCTGCTCGCCACCGTGCCCGCCCAACAGGACCTGCTGCGCCGGTGCGAACGGGTGGGGTACCCGGTCGGTCTGGCCGGCGCCGTCGTGTTCGCGGTCGGTGGTTCCACGGCGAACCTGACCGGACTGATGGTCAGCATCGTCACCGCGCCGTTTCTGGCCGCCGCCTACGCCGCGACCCTGCTGCGCCTGTTCACCCGGCGGCCGCGCCTCGCGGGCGCGTTCGCGCCGGCGGGGCGGATGGCCCTGACGAACTACCTGGCCCAGTCGCTCGTGTGTGTGCTCGTCTTCACCGGGCTCGGGTGGGGCCTGGTCGGCCGCACCTCACCGGCACAGACACTGCTGATCGCACTGGTGATCTTCGCGGTGCAGTTGGTGGTCAGCTCGTGGTGGCTGCGACGGTTCCGGTACGGCCCCGTTGAATGGGCGCTGCGCGCCTGGACCCACCGGGCGCGCCGCCTCAACTAGGGTGCTGAGATGGTCGATCGGCGCCAGGTGATGAACTTCCGGGTCCGGGCCCAGCAGCTGGACCGGGACGAGGGCACGCTCGCCGACACCGCCGTCCTGGACCTCGGGGTGCAGAACACCGGTCCGGACGGCGCGCGCTGGGCGCTGGCAGTACGCGGGGTCGACGTGACCACGTTGTCCGACGCCGATCTGGTCCTGCTGTGGACGGTGCGGGGCGCTCCCCACCTCTACCGCCGGGCCGACGTTGCGAAGGTGGCGGCCGCTGTCGAACCCTTCTCCGAAGCCGACGCGGGCAAGCGCATCTATGATGCCGCGAAACCGTTGAAGGCCGCCGGCATCGACATTCTCGCGGCCCTGGACGAGATCGCCGACCGGATGCGGGCCATCGTCAGGACGCCGACGGTCAAGGGGGACGTGTCCGGCCGCCTGGCCACCATGCTGCCCGAACCGTATCTGCGGTTCTGCCGGCCGTGCGACGCCACGCACCTCTTCGAGATGCCGTTCCGGCTCGCCGCCGTGCGGGCCGAGTTGGAGTTGCAGCTCGACACCTCACCCCCGGTCCTGCGGCGCATCACCGGGTTCCGGAAGGCAGCCGTCGCGGGTGACCGCTTCGACCTGATCCGCGGGTATCTTCGCCTGCTCGGTCCGGCCACCCCGAAACAGGTCGCCGACTTCCTCGACGCCCCGGTGAAGGATGTGAAGGCGCGCTGGCCCGAGGACGTGATCGAGGTGACGGTCGACCGCGAGGTGCGCTCGCTGCTGGCCGCCGACGAGGAGGCGCTGGAGTCCGCCGACGCCAGGGTCACCCGACTGCTCGGCCCGTTCGATCTGTTCCTTCAGGCCAAGGACCGGGCAACGTTGGTGCCGGGCGCCGCCCACGTCAAGGAGCTGTGGCCGGTGTTGGGTCGCCCCGGCGCCGTCCTGGTCGACGGCGAGCTGGTCGGCACCTGGCGGCCGCGCAAGTCCGGCAGGACGTTCACTGTCGCCGTCGAGCCGTGGCGCCGACTGTCGGACGCCACCCGTAAGGCCATCACCGCGCAGGCGGAACGCCTCGCCGCGTACCGCTCCGTCTCCCTCAGCGGCGTCGACTTCGGCAGCTAGTTTCGAGGACGCTCACTGCACCGCCCACGCGACGGCGGGCGGGTGCACCCGAGCGCAGATGGGCCCACCGGCGGCATCGGTCAACCCGAGCCGGCCGACGAGCGTCCCGTCGCCCTGGTGGGCGGCGCGCAGCAGCTCGGTCGGCACGTCGGTGAACATCAACTTCGCTCGTCGGAACATGGCGAAGCCGTCCTGGGTCACCGCGCCCCAGCTCAGATAGAGAAACCGCGCCCCGGGGCGGCCGTGCACCCAGGGGCCACCGACGTCGAGCGCCCCGTCGATCTCACGGCTGGACACCTCGAAGGACCAGGTGGCGCTTGCCGCGTCGGCCGGCACCTGATCGACGACCTCGGTCTTGCGTTGAACCCCGACGTGCACGTTGCCCCGCCGCAGCGCATCGGCCTCCGCACCGGGGCGCTGACCTGGGAGATCGCTGCCGTCGATCCTGATCCGCATGGCACCGACTCTAGTTAGTCGGCCGGTTGCTCGGCGGTGTCGTCGTGCTCGCCGTACTCGCCGCGGATGGGCAGGTAGTAGGCGGGCAGGAAGGCGGCGATGATGACCACGCCGGCGATCGGCACGAATGCGCCGACGAGGATGCCGGAGCCGATCCAGACCAGCGCGAGGGCGAACCGGCGACCGATGGCGCGCGCGCCGAACGGCCCGAGGCCCGGGTCCAGCAGTTTGGCGCGGCGCAGGTGCGCCCACACGATGTTGAAGAGGGCCGCCGCCGTCCACAGTGTGCCTCCGTAGACGACGACCGACGCGCGCAGCCCCTGCTCCGCGCGCAACGCGTCGGCGAGCAGTGACGTGGAGAACGGCAGGAACGCGATGACCATCAGGAGCAACGTGTTGAGGAACAGGACCCCTCGGTCGACGTGCCGGACGCGGTCGAACATGACGTGGTGATTCACCCACACCTGTCCGATGAGCAGGAAGCTCAGCGTGTACGCCAGGTACGACGGCCACAGCGCGCCGAGCCCCCGGGCGAGGCGCTCGAAGTCGTGGGGCGGTTGGATCTCCAGCACCAGAAGCGTCACGGCGATCGCGAAGACACCGTCGCTGAAGGCCAGCAAGCGACCCGGGTTACGGGTCAGCCGCGAACTTTCCCTTTTGGGAGGCACATCACTAATTATGCTATATGTCGGCTTTTATCATGGGCAGCGCTGGCGACCGTTCTGCGCAGGTAGGCCTCGGCCAACTGGCGAAGGCGTGTCCTGTCGAAGCTGTCCCCGTGGCCGGGATGGACGACGGACACGTCGAGGTCGACGAGGAACTCCATGCTCCGCCGGTAGGCGGCCACGTCGGAGTTCGGCAGATCGTCGATCAGGGCCCCCTCGTAGATGACGTCGCCGGAGTACAGGGCCCCGGTGCGCTCCTCCAGCAGGGCGATGCTCCCGGGCGTATGACCGGGAAGATGCAGCACCGTCAGCACCCGCCCGCCCAGGTCGATGCGGTCGCCGTCGTCGAGCAGGCGGTGCAGGGTCATCGGTGCGACGCGGTAGGCAGCCGGGTCGTACCCGGGATCGGGCAGAACATCGATCATGAGCTCCGGGACGGCTTCCCCGGCGGCGTCGATCCCCAGCTTCTCGAAGAGTTCCGCGCCGTACAGGCTCGCCGGTACGCCCGCCGCGAGGATCCCCGCCTCGGCGGGATGGGCGGCCCGGTCACCGAACTCCGCCGCCGCACCGACGTGATCCAGGTGCGCGTGGGTGAGCACGACCATCGGATCGCGCTCGAACAGGCCCGGAATCGCCTCCCGCAGGGCGACGACACCCAGCCCGGCGTCGATCACGATGTCCCGATCGGTGCCCCGCAACCACCAGAAGTTCGCCGACAGCAGCTCGTTGACGTGCGGTTCCGAGATCCGGACGACGTTGCCGTCCACTTCGGCCCGGGCATACCAGTCGACCATGCCCGAGAGTCTGCCAGCGCGCCGGTGCCGCTGCGACCCCGCGAATCACGGTTCGCGCCGGTCGCGATCGAGATGGAATCCGGCGGGTGCAAGGAGAAGCTAAATGATCAGAAAGAGACGATTGGCGGGGTCCACGGCACGCGGGAACGCCCGATCCGCCGGTCCGAACGGGTACGCCGTGAAAGACTCGCCCGGCTGGCGGAAGGGGTGGGGATGCAACCAACCTGGCTCGTAGCGCTCTCGTGGGCTTCGCTCGCGGTCGGCGTCGTCAGCTTCGCGGTGGTGCTGGCCGACACCTATCTCCGGGGAAACCGGCAACCGGTCCGGGTCATGGAGATCGTCTGGCTGGTGACCGTCCTCTACATCGGCCCGGCCGCCGTCCGCCTCTACTGGAACTGGGGCAGACCCGAGGCGTTCTCTCGACGGCGGCAGGAGGGGCAACCGCGCCGGCCCCGCCGGGGCGTCGTCGTCACCCACGTGTCCCGCTGCGGCGCCCACTGCGCGCTCGGCTTCGTCATCGCCGAGGTCGCCCTGTACGCGGTGAGATTCGACGCGGGCAAGGACCCGCTGTGGGTCGCCTACGCCGGCGACTATCTGATGGCGGTGACGATCGCCGTGCTCTTCCGGTACTTCGCCGGGCCGGGGCGCCGCCTCGCAAAGATCTGGCACGCGCTGTCGAGCGTCGGCAGGATCGAGTTGCTGACCATCACCGCGTTCGAGGTGACGTTGTTCGTGTGGCTGACCCTCGCGCATCGCGTGGTCCTGCCGGAGCAATCCATGCGAGCCGACAGCCCCACGTTCTGGTTCGCCGGCCAGATCGGGCTGATAGCCGGCTTCCTCGCGGCCTGGCCCACCGCGTCCTGGCAGCTCGGCCGGGGGCTGAGATTCGAGCCGCGCCGACTCCCCTACGACTGAGCGGGGCCTGGACGCCCTGACAAAAAACAAGCGGCAAGGAGATCACTCTCCCTGCCACTTCTAACGTATACCGCACCTGGGGGCTTGCCGCAAGACCCCGGTCGTGGCGCAGAATCGGCGGCCGGACCAGCACGAACGAGGTAACGGGGGCGAGACGTGGGTGTGTTGTCGAGGGACGAGGACCGCGCCGACCGGGCACCGCTGTTGGATCTTCGAGAGGTCGACGAGACGCAGGTGCCGGTCGTCGGCGGCAAGGCCGCGCACCTGGGCGCGCTGTCCCGGATCGACGGCATCCGGGTGCCGGTGGGGTTCTGCGTGACGACTGCCGCCTTCCGGCGGATCATGGCGCAGACGCCGTCGATGGACGATCGGCTCGTTCAGTTGTCGCGCCTGAGCCCGGACGAGCGGGAGGCGATTCGCGCGCTCAGCGCGCAGATCCGCCGCAGCGTCGAGGAGACCCCGATTCCGGACGACCTGGCCGCCGCGATCACCGGCGCGCTCGGCCGGTTCGGCGAGCAGGCCGCCTACGCCGTGCGGTCCAGCGCGACGGCGGAGGACACGCCCACGGCGTCCTTCGCCGGCCAGCAGGACACCTACCTGAACGTGGTGGGGCCGGAGGCGATCCTGCGGCACGTCAGCCGGTGCTGGGCGTCACTGTTCACCGAGCGGGCAGTCATCTACCGCCTGCGCAACGGCATCGACCACCGCACGGTTCAGATGGCTGTCGTCGTACAGCAGATGGTTTTTTCGGATGCCTCGGGCATCCTGTTCACGGCGGACCCGGTGACTGGCAACCGGACTGTCGCGACGGTGGACGCCAGCTTCGGCCTCGGCGAGGCCCTGGTGTCCGGCCTGGTGAACCCGGACGTCTTCACGGTGCGCGACGGCGAGGTCGTCGCCGGCACTGTCGCCGCCAAGCAGCGCGCCGTCACCGCGCTGCCCGGCGGCGGAACGCGGGAGGTGGCGATCGAGGCGCAGCGGCAGGAGCAGCCGGCGCTGACGCAGCCGCAGGTCCTACGGCTGGTGCAGCTCGGGCGACGGATCGAGGCGCACTTCGGCCGCCCGCAGGACATCGAGTGGTGCCTGGTCGACGACGACTTCCAGATCGTGCAGAGCCGGCCGATCACCACGCTGTTTCCCGTCCCGGCGACCGGCGACCAGGAGAACCACGTCTACCTCTCGGTCGGTCACCAGCAGATGATGACCGACGCCATGCGGCCGCTGGGTCTCTCGATGTGGCAGTTGACGGCCATCGCCGTGATGCTGGAGGCCGGCGGGAGGTTGTTCGTCGACGCCACCCGGCTGCTGGCCTCGCCCACGAGCCGCGCCGGCTTCCTGGAGATGGTCGGGAAGTCCGATCCCCTGATGCGCGACGCGTTGCAGACGCTCATCGACCGCCCCGACTTCATTCCGACGCTCCCGGACGGGGGCGGTCCCGCCAGGCTGACGACCGGCGGCGCGTCCACCTCGATCGAAACCGACCCGGCGATCGTCACCGAGCTGATCGAGCGCAGCAGGGCATCCATCGCCGCCCTGCGGCGCGACATCGCGACGGTGACCGGCACAGCGCTGTTCGACTTCCTGCTGGAGGCGTTCAAGGAGCACAAGCGGGTCCTCGGTGATCCGCTGAACATGCAGGCGATCATGGCTGGCATGGAGGCCACCTGGTGGCTCAACGACCGGCTGCACGAGTGGCTGGGTGAGAAGAACGCCGCCGACACCCTCACCCTCTCCGCGCCCGGCAACGTCACGTCGGAGATGGGGCTGGCGCTGCTCGACGTCGCCGACGTGATCCGCCCCTACCCGGAGGTGGTGGCCTTCCTCCAGGACGTCGCGCACGACGACTTCCTCGACGAGCTGCCGAAGGTCGCGGGCGGGGCCGAGGCGCGCGCCGCCATCAAGGCGTACCTCGACCGGTACGGCATGCGTTGCGTCGGCGAGATCGACATCACCAGGCCGCGGTGGAGCGAACGCCCCAGCACGCTGGTGCCGGTGCTGCTGGACAACGTCAAGCTCTTCGAGCCGGGCGCGGCCCGGCGGCGCTTCGAGCAGGGCCAGCAGCGGGCACGGCAGCAGGCACAGGAGGTGTTGACGCGCCTGCGGGCGCTGCCGGACGGGCAACAGAAGGCCGACGAGACCGCGCTGATGATCGACCGGGTGCGGGCCTTCATCGGCTACCGGGAGTACCCGAAGTACGACATCATCAGCCGCTACTTCATCTACAAGCAGGCACTGCTGGCAGAGGCCGAGCGCCTGGTACGCGTCGGCGTGCTCGCCGAGACCGAAGACGTCTTCTACCTCACGTTCCAGGAGTTCCACGAGGTGGTGCGCACGCACCGGGTGGATGACGAGCTGGTTCGGCGGCGGCGGGAGGAGTTCCTGTCGTACCAGCCGCTCACCCCGCCCCGGGTGCTGACCTCCGACGGCGAGGCGATCACCGGGGCGTACCGACGCGACGACCTGCCGGCCGGCGCCCTGGCCGGGATGCCGGTGTCCGCCGGGACTGTCGAAGGACGCGCCCGCGTCATCCTGGACATGGCGCAGGCCGACCTCGAAGCGGGTGACATCCTCGTCACCGCCCACACTGACCCGAGCTGGACGCCGCTGTTCGTCGGCATTGCCGGCCTGGTGACAGAGGTCGGCGGGTTGATGACGCACGGCGCGGTGATCGCGAGGGAGTATGGCCTGCCGGCCGTCGTCAGCGTGCTCGACGCGACCCGGCTGATCCGCGACGGGCAGCGGATCCGCGTGCACGGCAGCGACGGGTACGTGGAGATCCTTTCCTGACCGACGGCACCTCAGGAGGAACGACAGTGGCGGTTTCGGTCCGACGGCTGGCGATCATGGTGGCCACGGCGTCGACACTGGTGTCGGTGGCGGGGTGCAGCAGCGGCGGCGGCGACGCCACCGAGGCGTTGACGACGCCGAGCCCGCAGGTGACGCTCGCCCCGTCGCCGGCCGCCGATCAGGAGTTCCGCCGGCTGGAGGAGCAGTTCGGGGCGCGGCTGGGGATCCACGCCGTCGACACGGGCGCCGGCCGCACTGTGGAGTACCGCGCCGACGAGCGGTTCGCGTACGCCTCGACGTGGAAGGCCCTCGCTGCCGCCGAGGTGCTCGACGGCACCACAGACGCCCAACTGGATCGGGTGGTGCGGTACTCGGCGCGGGACCTGGTGGCGCACTCCCCCATCACGGAGAAGCACGTCGGCGAGGGAATGAGCCTGCGGGCCCTCGCCGACGCCGCCGTGCGCTACAGCGACAACACGGCCGGCAACCTGCTGCTGCGCCACCTCGGCGGGCCGGCGGGGTTCGAGTCGAAGCTGCGCGCGCTGGGCGACACTGTCACCGACGCGGCCCGCTACGAGACAGCGCTGAACGAGGGAACACCTGGCGACAGGCGGGACACCAGCACCGCGCGGGCCCTGGCCGGCGACCTCCGGGCGTACACGGTGGGGGTTGCCCTGGAACCGGCGGACCGCGACGTGCTGATCGGCTGGCTGCGGGGCAACACCACCGGCGCGGCGCTGGTCCGCGCCGGGGTGCCGGCCGGCTGGGTGGTCGGGGACAAGACCGGGACCGGTGGGTACGGCACCCGCAACGACATCGCGGTGATCTGGCCGCCCGACCGGGCCCCGATCGTGCTCGCCGTGCTGTCCAGCCGCGACAGGAGGGACGCCAGCCCGGACGACAGCCTCATCGCCCAGGCCACCCGGGTGGTCGTCGCCCACCTGCGAGCATGAGTCCGTCAGGTCGCGGCACGGCTGTCGTAGGCCGATTGGTGGCAACGGATCTCGGCGTGGTGGTCGGCGGACCAGGCCGCCAGGGCCAGAACGGTGGAGAGCAGTGACCTGCCCAGCCCGGTGAGGGCGTACTCGACGCGGGGTGGCACCTCCGGGTACGACGTCCTGGTGATGAGGCCGGTGCGCTGGAGGTGTTTCAGGGTCAGCGTGAGCATGCGCTGGGAGATGCCGGGGATCGCGTCGCCCAGGTCCGAGTAGCGGACGGGGCCGTCGGCGAGCGTGCCGATGATCAGCACGCTCCATTTGTCGCCGACGAGGTCCAGGACCTCCCGGATGAAGTCGGCGTCCTCGTCGTTCCAATGGGCGCAGGGCCCCGGAGCGGCCCGGACGTTCCCCCGGACGTTGGTGCGCCTGCGCCGGAGTTCTCCTGCGCTCATCCCCGCCGCCCCTCCGCGCAGTCCGCGCTACGCACATGAATGTACCTTTTGTGGCCCTCCAATTCTGACGCATCATGGCGCTACGAACAAGAAGTGAGAATCAGTGAGGAGCGCCATGAAGATCGAGTTCTGGTCGGACATCGTCTGCCCGTACTGCGGGCTGATGGACCACCGGCTCCACCGGGCAGTGGACCGGCTCCCGTACGGCGACCAGGTCCAGGTGATCCACAGGTCGTTCCAGCTGCATCCCGACCTGCCCCGTGGGGGTGTCAGTCAACGGGAGCTGATCACGATGGCGGGGGCTCCCGCGACGACAGTCGACAGGGTTCTGCGGCCCATCGAGCGGGCGGCCGAGGCGGAGGGTTTGACGCCCTACCACGCGGTGGACCGCACGCTCGGGCCGACGGATCTCGCCCACGAACTGCTCGCGTACGCGACCGACCAGGGTCGCGGCCCCGAGATCTGGACGGCGATGTTCCGCGCGCACTTCGGGCAGGCCCGCAAGCTGTGGACCGCCGAGGAGGTCCTCGACTTCGCCGCCGAGGTGGGTCTGGACAGCGCCGGGGCCGCCGACGCCCTGCGAAGCCGCCGCTACCGGGCCCGGGTGGCGGCCGACCAGCGCGAGGCAGAGCGCCTCGGGGCCCGCGGCGCGCCGTTCCTCGTCTTCGACGGCCGCTTCGCCGTGCCCGGGGCGATCGGCCTCGACGACCTGCTCGCGGTCATCGACAAGGCGTGGGCCGAGAGCCACCCGACGCCGCAGCCACTGCCGGTGGTCGGTGTCGCCGAGGGCATGTGCGCCCCGGATGGCTGCACGCTACCCGGCCGCACCGCCTGAACTCGTCAGGCGGGGCGGTACTTCAGGAGGACGACCCCGGAGGCGAAGGGTTCGACGGAGACCAACTCCAGTCGTGCCGGGGGTTGATCACCGTCGAACAGCGCCTTGCCCCGGCGCAGGTACAGGGGATGCACCAGGAGGTGAAACTCGTCGATGAGCCGCAGGTTGGCAAGGGACCGGATTAGTGTGAGGCTGCCGTAGACCACGATGTCGCCGCCGGGATCACGCTTCAGCTGGGTGATCTCGTCGGGTTCGATGTGAGTGAGCCGGCGGCTGTCACCCCAGGTCGCGGTGTCGCCCGAGGCGGAGACGACGATCTTTTCCAGCGCGTCGAGCCGCTGGGCATAACCCCGTACGTCGTCGGGCTGGTCGGGATCCTGGGCGACCAGCGGCCAGTGTCCGGCGAAGTCGGCGTGCGTGACCCGGCCCAGCATGAGGCTTCCGGCCTTGTCCACCAGGTCCCGCTCGTACTTTTGCAGATGGTCGTCGAGCAGCAGCCAGTCCATCTCGTCGTCGGGGCCGGCGACGAACCCGTCGAGGGTGGTCCACATCGACACGACAATCTTGCGCAACGTCGTCCTCCGTCATGGTGCGGTGGGCCCCGGGGATCCGGGACCTCGGCGGTGCCGACTACTGGCCGCCGCTGAGCGCGGCGCGCACGGGTTGCGGTGTGCGAGCCGGGAACCGCTCCTGAAAGTCGACGACTCCGACCCAGGTGGGGCGCAGGCCGATCCGGACCATCCGCAGGCCCGGCTGATCTATCGCCGCCAGGTAGGCGTCGCCCATCTCGTCGCCCATCCCCGCGCGCTGGATGGTGGCGTACTCCGGCAGGACGCCCTCGACCTCGGCCAGTGTGACCTTCCCGCGCAGCATGAGCACCTCCGGAAGACCGTCCGCGGTGTCGATGCAGACCGCCACGTCGGGGCGGGCGCTCAGGTCGCGGATCTTGTAGGTGCCGGCGAACGCGCCGACGACCAACTCCTCGCCCGTCCACAGGAAGTTCACCGGGATCAACCGCGGCGTTCCGTCCGGGCTGGTGTAGGCGAGGCGCGCCACCGGGGACGTGGCGAGCAACCGCTGCGCCAACGGGATGTCCAGCAACGTCACGTCACCTTGCGGCGGCAGGTCCATGCCACTCACGCTAGGGGGTCAACTCCTACAGAACAAGTGGCACTCCTAAAAAAGGATCCGGGTACGCTGATGGCCATGGTCGGCATGCGTAGCTATGGGGATCCGTGCGGTGTCGCACGTGGACTGGACATCATCGGCGAGCGGTGGGCGCTGCTGGTGGTACGCGACCTACTGCTCGGCCCGAGGCGGTTCAACGATCTGCTCGGCGGCCTACCCGGGGTGAGCCCGAACGTGCTGAGCCAGCGACTGCGCCAGTTGACCGAGCACGGCGTCGTCCGGCGGCGGGACCTGGGCCCGCCGACGCGCGTGCACCTGTACGAACTCACCGAATGGGGCCGCGCCCTGGAGCCGATCCTGCTCCAGTTCGGGCGCTGGGGAAGCCAGTCCCCCCAACTCCCCGACGGCCCCCTCGGCGTCGACTCCCTGCTGCTCAGCATCAAGGCGGCCTTCGATCCGGCGCGCGCCCCGGACCTCGCCGGCAGCTACGCGTTCCACATCGACGCCGACACGTACCTCGCCGACGTCGCCAGCGAGACGGTGCGGCTGCGGCGCGGCACGGCGACCGACCCCGACGCGTCGCTCACCACCGACATCGGCACCCTTAGAGCCGTCTGTGGGCATGAGATCACCATGGCGGCGGCGGTTGATTCCGGCGTGGTGCGGATGAGCGGTGACGAGGACGCCAGGCGGCGCCTCACCGATCTGCTCCTTGCGCCGTTCACCCCCGCACCGCAGCCCGCCACGCCCTGACGACCGGCGATCCGCCCCCGACTCGGGTTTCGTGAAATCGGGGTGTCCTCGGTGGCGGGACACCCCGATTTCCGTGAACCCGAGCGGATCGTGCTGACAGCGGGACGCGGCACTGTCACGCCGTCGCGGCTGACCGACCCAGCGGGAACCGCACGCCGGTGAGGTCTTCCGAGACGGCCCAGAGGCGTTGCTGCACGCCCACGTCGTAGGACTCGGGGCTGGAGGTGACCAGCCTCGGGTAGCCGCGCACCTCACCCAGGCCGTCGGGGCCGTAGTACTGCCCGCCGAGGACTGACGGGTCGGTGGCGGCCCGCAGGGTGGGCAGCGCGCCCGCCGTCGCGGGCTGGGTGATCAGCGGGGCGAGCCACGTGATCGGCGCGCGGACGACCGCCGGGGCGTTGCGGACCAGTTCGGTGTTGGAGACGCCCGGGTGCGCGGCCACCGCGACGGTGGTGCCGTGCGGAGCGAGCCGGCGCTGCAACTCGTAGGTGAACATCAGATTGGCGAGCTTCGACTGGCCGTAGGCGGCGACCCGGCCGTAGGAACGCTCGAACTGAAGGTCGTCGAAGTGGATGGCCGCGCGGATGCGGTGGCCGGCGCTGCTGACCGTGACCACCCGGGAGCCGGGCACGGGCAGCAGCAGGTCCAGCAGCAGACCGGTGAGCGCGAAGTGACCCAGGTGGTTGGTGCCGAACTGCATCTCGAAGCCGTCGCGGGTGGTCCGCTTCGGTGTGTACATCACGCCGGCGTTGTTGATCAGCAGGTCGATCCGCTGGTGGGTGGCGTGCAGGTCGGCGGCGGCGGCGCGCACCGATGCCAGCGAGGTCAGATCCAGCTCCTGTACGGAGACGTCGCCGTTGATCCGGGCGGCGGCCATTCTGCCCTTCGCCGTGTCGCGCACGGCCAGCACGACCGACGCTCCCCGCTCGGCGAGCCGCCGGGCGGTCTCGAAGCCCAGGCCGGTGTTGGCGCCGGTGACCACTGCCACCCGGCCGTCCTGGCGCGGAATCTGCTGCTCGGTCCACTTCATCTCAGGCTCCCCAATGTACCGCCGGTAACTTATGCTCGAAACGATAATGTACCGCCGGTACGCTGTCAAGGGACCGCCGGTACCTAAGCTAGGGTTGGCGTCATGACGTTCCAGCGGGCGCGCAGCGAGGAGCAGCGCGAGGTCCGGCGCCGGGCGATCCTGGAGACGACCTCGGCAATGCTCGACGAGATGCCGGTGGCCGAGGTGACCCTCAACGAGCTGAGTCGTCGGGTCGGCCTGGCCAAGACGGCGGTGCTGCGCTATTTCGAGTCCCGCGAGGCGGTGCTGCTCGACCTGCTGGACGACCGGACGACGACCTGGCTGGCCGAGCTGGACCAGGAGCTGGCCCACGGGGTCGACCTGAGCCGGCCCGCAGCGGAACGGGCGGAACAGACCGCCGACGTGCTCAGCCGCTCGCTCGCCGCCCACACGGTGCTCTGTGACCTCTTCGGCGCGCAGGGCGGGGTGCTCGAACACAACGTCTCCGTCGAGGCGGTCCGCCGGCACAAACGGGCCGCGCTGGGCAACCTCGCGGTGATGGCCGACCTCGTCCGGCGGCATCTGCCGGAGCTCGGCGACAACGCCGAGCTGTTCTGCCTGAACGCCCTCATGATGGCTGGCGCACTGTCCGCCTACACCTCGCCGCCGCCGAGCCTGCTCGCCGTCTACGAGTCCGAACCGGCGCTCGCCGTCCACCACGTCGACCTGCGGACAGCCCTGCGGGTCGCGATCATCACGTCGCTCGTGGGCATGCTGCCGCGCCCCTGATTCGTTGCGGGAAACTCGGTGGCCATAAGGCTGGTTGCGGTCTACCGTGGCCCGCCATGCTCTCAAACGAACAGATCATCGGACAGGCCCTGGACCGGATCGAGGCCGGGTACGTCTTCCCCGAGAAGGTCGCGGACATCGACGCCGCGATCCGCCGTCGTCTCGCGGCAGGTGAGTACCACGACCTGGACGGGCCGACGCTCTGCGAGACGGTGACGGCCCACCTTCAGCAGGCGTGTCCGGACAAGCATCTGCGGCTGCTGTGGTCGGAGCAGCCGCAGTCGCTGGATCCCGCCGACGAGGACGGTGGGCGGGCCGCGTTCCTCGCGCTCCTCAGGACGGAGAACCAGGGAATCCGCCGGGTCGAGCACCTGGACGGCAACGTCGGTCTCATCGACGTGCGGCGCATCGCGTACGCCGACGAAGGCGCCGCCGCGATCGGCGCGGCCATGCAACTGGTCGCCCTCAGCTGCGCGCTCATCCTGGACCTGCGCGCCTGCTCCGGCGGAACACCGGAGGGCGCCGCGATGTGGTGCAGCTACTTCTTCCGCGACGACCAGGTGCACCTCAACGACTTCTACGAGCGGTCCACCGGCGCCACCCGCCAGTTCTGGACGACCGCGCACCTGCCCGCACCGCGCTACGCGGACCGCCCGGTCTCCGTGCTCACCAGCGCGATGACGTTCTCCGGGGGCGAGGACGTGGCGTACACCCTGCAGGCGCACGGCCGGGCCGTGGTCGTCGGTGAGACGACGCGTGGCGGCGCGCACCCGACGGCCCGCCACCCGGTCACCGCACACATCCTCGTGACAGTGCCGACCGCCCGGACCATCAACAGCGTCACCGGCACCAACTGGGAGGGCGTCGGAGTGGTCCCCGACGTACCCGTCCCGGCAGACCAGGCACTCGACACGGCGCTCAAGGCCATCTCGGGCACCTAGGCACACGCGTCGGCGGCCGTCCACCCGAGAACGGCACGACGACACAGCGCCGGGATGTCGCCGCGGCTCGTCGCCGGGACGTCGCCGCGGCCCGGCGTGATCAACTCGGGTTCCGTGAAACCGGGGTGTCCGCCGAGCCGGGACACCCCGGTTTCCGTGACAGCGAGTGAATCACCCGCCGCGCCTGGAGTCGGAATTAAGAAAGTTAAGTCCCACACCTTGGACGTTCAGGATTCTTAAGCTACAACTTTAGGTATGACAGAACAGGCGATGGACTGGCAGGAGCTGACCAGCCTGACTCGGGGGCAGCCGTTGGTCGTCGAGCGGGTGCGCCTGGCGAGCAACGGCGTCGCGATCGAGGGCGAGTTCGAGCTGCCGCAGCTGGCTCAGCTCAACGTCGAGGACCAGGTCTTCGTCACGGCGTTCGTGCGCAGCCACGGTTCGATCAAGGAGATGGAACGCATCTTCGGGGTGAGCTACCCGACGATCAAGTCACGTCTCAACCGGATCACCCAGATGCTCGACTTCGTCGAGACCGACCCGGCACCGTCGCGGGCCGACATCATCGACCGGTTACGCCGCGGTGAGATCACCGCACAGCAGGCGTTGACCGAGCTGGGCGGCCGGACGTGATGCCGCAGCTGGTGACCGTCAAGGTCAACCGCCCAGACCGTCGGCCCCTCCGCTTCTGGGTTCCGGTGCTCCCCGTGGCGCTCCTGCTCTTTCCGGTCGTGGTCCTGGTCGTGCTCGCCGCGATTGTGGCCTGCCTGGTGTTCCGCATCGGTGTGGTGCGGGCACTCGGCGCTGGTTGGCGCGTCATCTCCGCGCTGCCCGGCGCCCGCTTCGACATCGAGCACTGCCGCACGGCAGTGCTCGTGGCTATCCGATAGGAGAGGTTCGCATGACCGAACAACGCAAGGACATCCTCGACATGCTGGCCGCCGGCACGATCACCGCGGAGGAGGCGGAGCAGCTCATCGCGGCCCTCGAACGGGACGAGGCACCGGTGCTGGCAGGCCACGACGCCAGGCCTAAGGGCAAGGTGAAATACCTGCGGGTGGTGGTGGACGCCACCGACAACGGCGAGCCGTCGCGGGTCAACGTGCGAGTGCCACTGCAACTGCTGCGAGCCGGCGTACGGCTGGCGGCGCTGGTCCCGCCGCAGGCCCTGGTCAAGGCCAACGCCTCACTCAGCGACTCGGGTGTGCCGATCGACCTGACGCAGCTCAAGCCCGAGCAGTTGGAGGCGCTCGTGGAGCACCTCGACGACGTGACGGTGGAGGTGGACTCCCCCGATGCCACAGTGCGGGTCTTCTGCGAATAGGCGTCGTCCGATGGGACGGCCCCTCGAGAGGGTGCTGGAACACCCTCCCGAGGCTGCGCCCGCCGCAGCGGAGCACAGGTGAACTGCCAACCTGAAGTCTAGCCACTCACCGGCAACCAGCGGAGGGACCACTCGGACGGGTGGTCCCTCCGCTGTCCCACCAGCCGGGCCGCATGTCGGCAATCCGTCGTTGTCCGGGCGTCGGGCGATTCCGTAGCGTCGCGGCTACGCATCGATGCCCAGCGGAAGGACCCCTCGTGACCGAACTCGTCGCTCCGCAGCTCGTCGTGAACAGCAGAATGATCTACTTCGGTTGGCTGCCGGCCGACCCCGAGGCGGTGGCCGCCCTGGTGCCGAACGGGCTCACGCCGGCACCGAACCACCAGGTCTTCATGAACCAGTATGTCGTCGACGACGCGGGGCAGACCTCCGGCTTCGGCGCGTACTCGCTGACGTACATCGGGCCGGACCTCTCCGGGGTCGACGCTCCCGACGGCGTCACGCCCGGGCGCTGGTGGAGCCATTACTTCAACTCCAGCCCGGCCGTCCGGGCCTACGCCGCCGCCCGGGGCGTGCCGGCGACCCCGGGCAAGACCACCATCGAGGTACGCGGGCATCGCCTGATCGCCACCACCGAGGCGGACGGCGTACCCCTGATCAGGACGACGGCCCGCGTCGGGCGCACCGGCGACGCGGTCAACCAGGGCCAACTGCGCTACCTCACCCGGCTGGACGGCCGGCTGCACAGCGGCAACTACCCGTTCGTGGCCGAGCCGGTCGACCCGTTCGATGTGGAGTCGGTGGAGTTCCTCGCACCCGACCACCCGGTGTACGCGCTGCGTCCGGCCGATCCGCTGGAAATCGTCTGGGGCTTCTACTCACCGCGCGCGTCGTTCGCCTACCCGGGCGGCGAGTCCCTGCTCGACTGAGCCCTTCTCTTTCCCGGCCGGCTCGGGCACTGACACCCCTGATATTGCCCGGATCTTCAGGCCGACGCGGATCAGCTGGGCGGGGGCGGGCACTCCAGGACCGCGATCGAGTTGCCGGCGAACAGTCCCAGGTGCGGGTGCCCGGAGAAGATCTGAACCGCCTCGTCGTGCGAGCCCGCTTCGACAATGGTGTAGCCGGTCAGCGCGTCGGTGAAGTTCTCGACACCCTGCGCGGTGACCAGCTTCTTCGCGTTCAGCGGAGCGCCGGGGTCGACGATCGCCTTTTCGTGGGCCTGCGCCCACGACGCCCAGGCGTTCATGAACTCGGTCTGCTGCTGTTCGGTGATTTCGGCCTTGCCGGCCTCATCAGCCGCGCCGCTGAAGAGTGCGAGGAACCTGCCCATCCCCGCATCCTAACGGCGGCCCGGCCAGGTCGCCCGAGCCACGATCTCAGGTTGCCCGCCGATGGCATCATCGATCCGATGAACGTTCGTCGCCTGGCGGCCATCGACATGTACGGCAGCCGAGGAACCACGCGCCGACGGCGGATCATTCTGGCCGAGTTCCTCGTCGGCGTGGTGCTGATGGTGACGTGGGGCTGCTGGCTGCTGGCGTCAGCGAACGGCTCCGGCACCCGAGCATTCGGCCTGTGGTTGGTCGGCGCGGGCCTCAACTACGCGCCACTGTCCCTGTACGCGCTCGCACTGATGCGGCCCGGCGCCCTCGACGCCGAGTTGACCGGCGTCGACACCGACGGGGAACTGCGCCGGTACACAGTGCTTCAGCTCTGGGTGTTCGTGCCGCTCGCCCTCGTCGTGTCCGCCATCCGCGACGCGCTCGCCCGGCGCAGGACGCGGACGACAGCTCCCTGACCACCGCGCAAACCGGTGGACTACCTGACATGGTTCGGCTGGTCAGCTCTTGGCCTGGCTGCGACGGACCCGCCGACGGGGCTTGTCGTCGCCGCCGGCTAGCCGGGTGAAGGTGAGCATGTTCGCCAGCGCCACGGCGATGATCGCGAGGCCGACCTGGATCCCGAGCACCACCCAGTCCCAGCGCAGCACCCACACCCGGACGCCCGCTCCGTCGTCTATGCCGAGCGCCCTGGCGACCACTGTGCCCAGCACCGCCGAGCCGACGCCGATGACGAACGTGGCGACGACGCCGATCCGTTGCCTCCCCGGCAGGATGAGTCGACCGAGCAGGCCGACGAGGGCACCGATGAGCACCGCGCCGAGATAACCGGTTACCAGCATTGCCGTCTCCCCTCCAGCAGTGCCCAGATACATGCCCGAATCTCACGTTCCCGGAAACCCCGCCCCGGTCGCGGTCCGGTTCGAGGCTCGCCGGTGGTTGGTCGCTCGCGCACAGCACACCGATGATCAGGGCGGTGGGACTGTCGCTCTGATCCACTACGCTGCCGGAGCTTTGACACCTGAGCGGAGGACGCACATGGCCCGCCCCTACAAACCCGGCCCGAGGCAGTTCGTCTTCGCCGTCGGTGATGGCAACGATCACCACGCCTCGGTGGGCGACCCTCAGGAGGCCTACGTCGCGTTCTCCGCGTTCTTCCGGGGCCGAGAGTCCGACACCTACACCGTCACCGACCAAGCGGCGCGGCAGAGTTTGGTCCTCATGCCCAGCCTGGGAGTGATCTCCCGGATCACTGACGCGGACCACCCTCGGTCCGAACACCTCCGGGTCGACAGACCCAACCGCTACCTGCCGAGCGCGATGCTGTTCTTCGAGAACGGGTACGCCGGCCTCGACCACTTCGGCCAGTGGTTCTCCGACCTCGCCGACCTCGACGCGGCACCGCAGATCCAGGGTGCCGCCCGCGCCGCCACGTTCACCACCGAGGCAGCCGCGATCGACGAGGTGGGCCGGATCTGGGCGGATTCCGGCTACGTCGACCCGACCGACCAGTACTACATCTTCTTCGACTCGCATGACATCGACGACGACCGGGCCGAACGAGCCGAACTGCTCACGTTGATCGAGTTCCTCGGTCTCGAACGGGTCGACGCCCCGGCCGATGCCGCCGGGGGCGAGGTCTGGGTGCGCTCCGACCCACGCCTCGACGCCGAGTGCGAACAGTGGTCGTGACCTGAGCTCAACGGGTGAGGCCGACCAGCGTGGCCAGTCGCGCCACGCCGGCCGGCGCCGGCTGCGCACGGGCGACATCGGCGATGAGGGTACGCGCCAACGGCCGGCACCGGACCTCAGCCGGCGCGATGCTGTCCGCGTCGACGAGCGCGCGTGCCGCCACGCGCAGGTCACCCACCTGGAGGTACGCCCGCGCGGCGTCGACCAGGTACGCGCCCCGATGTTCGGCCGGCAACCGCCGCCACCCCTCCCGCCGCACCACAGTCGAGTGCCGTCGCAACGCCTCGACGGCGTCACCCCGCTGCGCCGCCACGAGCACCCGCGCCAGCTCGACGGCGACCGGCCCGAAGCTGCTGCGGTGCATGTCGTCGTACCCCCTCAGGCTGGCGGCGATCCCTGCCGCCCGGTCGGTCAGCTCGCCGGCGCGGCGGTGCTCGCCACAGCCGGCGGCGCGCCTCGACAAGCGCTGTCATTTGAATGAGAAATCGCTCGAGCGCTGCTCCGCTTGATGGTTCAGCGCGCTCGACCCTGGTGCCGGCCTTCTCAGCAGTCGGTCCAACTCGCTGGGCGCAGTCGAGAATCGGTGGTGGAGCCCACGACGAGGCCGTTGTCGGCGATTGCCCACGACACTCATAGCGACGCAGAACCTCGATGACGGTGCTCCCGGGAAGGACCACCTTCATACGGGGTTCTGCGGGCAACGAATCCGGGCGCGTCCGGACCGCTGATCGAGCCAGCTACTCCAAGCCACTACTCGGAAAGGCCCAGTGGAGGATCAGCAGGGGGTCAGCTGCCAAGTCACCTTCGTCACGTTGACCGGTATATACAGGTCGCCCCCGGTCCCGCCGGCAGGAGCGCAGTTCTTGAAGGGAGTCGACGAGCCAAAAGTGAACCCGGATATTACGGCGTCGCGGCCTGTGCCGTTGTAGAAGCTGAATCCCTGGATGCTGCCGGTCCACTCGCTGTTGGTCGTCAGGGACGGCGTCTCCACGGGACCCTGCGGCGGGTGATTCCAGTTGGGCCAGATGCAGAGCATGCCCTGCGGGCAGTTCCCGGACCCCGAGCCTTGTATCGACACTCCGGGTGCTGCCGCCGAGGCGGCGGGGGCGGTGGCCAGCGCGCCTGCGACGGACGCGGTGATGGCGATGACGATGGATTTCAACAGCACGGTTCACCTGCTCTCATATAGATGCCTGTCGTTGCAGATTTAAACTACCGGTGGAAAATTGACAGGTCAAGAACCTGAACCGACGTAGTCCGGGCGGGCCACTCGGAAGCTGGCGTCCACCTGAGTCTGATGACGATTGAGGCAGTTTCAGAGTGGTATCTGTCGGATGGCACCACGGCCTGCCCGCATCCGATCACCGCCCACGGTGGAGCCGACCGTGCTCTCACCCGACGGCGCCCCGCTCGATCTTGTCCACCCAGCTCTTCGACCTGCGCAACCGGTCGGCAAGCATCTACTGCGTCATCGACCACCGCACCCGCCAGCTCGCCACGCGACGGCCGATCGGGAGGTCATCGTTGGTCACGCCGCCACCGCCGGTCCGGGACCGCGCGGGTCGTGTCATCAACGGGTACGCGCTCCGCCTCGGCCTGAGCCAGAAGGCGCTGCTTGGCGGCCTCCCGCTCGGCCGCCTCGCTGTTGCTCTCCGGAGCGTTGTCGTCCAGACCGCTCATCGCCGCCTCCTCCGGTGGAGGCCCAGCAGCTCTGGATCGACCGTTGCCGCGCTGGACCATCAGGACGTGCTCACGTCCCAAACCGGACAGTAGGGCTGATCGGTGATGTCGTGATTACTGGCAGTTATGCGGCCAGGTTTCTGCCGATGCGGCCGGCGAGCAGGCGCAACTCGTCGGGGATGGCTCGGCGCTGGGCGCGCTGGGCCAGGGTCACCGCAACCGACATCTCCCAGAGCCCAACATTGGTTGGTCCGAACCCACAGCCGTTGAGCCCGCACCGTCAGGCGGATCGCCAAGGGTCGCTGCCTCGCGGGCCGCCTCGGCGAGGTGGTCGCGGGTGACATCCAGGCGCCCACTCACTGCCGAGGTCAACGCGGCAGAGAGGTGGAGTTGACCAAGCATCTGTCGCACTCGCTCGTCGTCGGCATCGGCTTGAAGCTCGCTCACAGACCGGTCAGCAGCGCGGGCCGCGACGGCGGCGGACTCGATCGGCAGGCTCTGCGCGTAGGCGAAGCGGGATGCTGCGATCCACGCTGGATCCTCAGTTTGCTCAGCGACCGACCCAGAGAGCCGGGCAGCATTGAGGGCCAGGTGCCGGTATCCGAGGTGCCGCAGGCAGGTAGCAGCTTGGTAGGCCACCCGGACGAACAAGGTGCCGCCTACGGCGGCAGCTTCGAGCAGGAGGCTTGGGAGCGAGCGCGCCATTCCGGGGTAGTTGCAGGAGGTGCGGAACTGCTCGGCGCGACCAATCTCGGCGGTCAACTGCTCCGCTGTGTAGGTCGACGGGCGGCACTCGCCGTCCTCGATTTCGATCAGGGCGGACCAGATGGCTGGCACACACTCGGCTGCGCTCTCACGGGCCGGGTCGCCTGACTCGGTGCCCTGGCCGAGCAGGTCGGCCACCGTGACCTGGAGCGCGGCAGCGAGAGCCACCAGAGTGGAGCGACGATCGATGCGCCCTCGCCCCCGCTCAGTCGCACCTGGAGTACGGCGTAGCAACTCGCGACGCTCGCCTGGTGACCTGGATGAGCCGGGACGGAGGCTCAAAAGTGACGCCCGCACGACGTCCAGATTTGCCGGATGAAGTTCACGCACCCACAGGCCGAGCGATATTCCAAACTCAAGATTGGAGAGCCCAATAGACGTAAGCCGGCTCTCGCTTGATCCGCTCACCTTTTTCGCGCAAGTCCTTAAGCGTTGAGCCGAAGCCAGCAACTGACGACAGAGTACCGAAGATAGCGGAAGAGGTCGGGTCTGATGAGGCCACGGCGGCCGCATAGGCAAAGCCGGCCGACGCCATCAACCACGGCAGGTTCCGCAGAATGACATTCTCTCGCATAGCGCTTTCGAGCCTTGTCACACTGGGACGAAACAGTTCTTCGAAAACCTCGTGCGCTTCCGCCTCAAATGAGGGCTCATCAGGCATGGAGCGGATCAGATGCTCAGTCAAGCGAACGTCTTTCTTGAACGTAGCGAAAGCCTCCTCGTTGTTTCTAATCGAGATAATGTCACTAGAGGAGGCCGCGCCGATGACTGGAGCGAGCACCTCCTGCAAGCAGGAGTAAACTTTCGTCTGCGATGACAAACTCTGGACCACTGCCCCACTGAGCGACCAGTGCCACTTCGACCCTGTCCAGAAGGTGCCGCCGCAAGCATCGGCGGTACTCATCCCTTGCAGCACCGAGGTAAGGTGCAATTGCAATAGGGGTGCGATCCCTTGAGCGACTGCCATACGGCCGTTCATGAACTCTAGCCGGAATCTGTCAACGGTTACCAGTCTCCGCTCATCGAGAATTGGTATATAGCAGTCGGCCATCAGGTCGGAGCCCCCATAGCCCACCTCCCCGATCTCAACGTTGTCATAGAGGTAATTAACTATCGCTTCATTAATTTCTTCATGGGCTCGACTCGTGGTGCGCGTCAGTGGTTCGAATACAACGACGCCGGACTGTATCAAGGGCATAATCGTCCAGATCTCATCGGCCCGACGTTTCAACTGCTGCCTAAACCCACGCTTTGCACCCTCCCACCCGAAAAAGCTACGGTTGTTCTCGTAAAGGAACTCCTGGTGCTCGGTCAATGCGTACAGAAGCGGATCATCGCATATCACGAGATCGGCAAAGAGTGCGCTTGTCTTCACCTCCGAAGTCCAGTCGGTAAGCGAATTCAACGGAACGACAGCAACTTTACCTTCGCGCCTTTCGTCGACGCCGAAATCGGGCCTCGTTCGATAAAAGTCCTCAAGGTTCTGGAGACTTTTCTCCGCGCGTTCAAAATTTCCCAACGAAAACTCAAACCTTGACAGAAAGTCGTCCATGTACGACGAAAACGCCCCAGTGTTTGGATATTGCATGCATGGGCCTCCATCCTTGAGTGCCCTCTATTGAAGCACCCCACCACCACGCGGACCCGGTTCAGTAAACTGACGGCCGTTCACTTCCCCCGCCGCTTGGGCGACGATGGCAGCACGACACCTACGGCCGACGCCAGTGGGGCCGGACGCACTGGGCTGGCGCGAACCGCTCACTGCAGAGCATGACGGAGCAGATCACGGTGTATTCCATGCATCGACACACCTGAGTAACTTTTAGGCGTTTCCGGCAGTGGCAGTCAGCCTCGATTTGCCCACGCCGGCGATGCCGAAGGCAGCGACCGGAGGGGCGATCAAGCTGTTGAGCAGCCTGACGGTTCAGCTCTGAATATTAATACGCGCGCTGGCTCGCCAAGACCGAACTCCAACCTCGATCGACGCCCTCTGACGCGTCAGCTCTCCCGCAGTGTCAAGGCGTTGTTCTCATCTGCCGCGAATCGCACGAGACTCGAGCTAACGGGGTGCTTGGACCAAGCCGTACGCACACAGGCCGAATCGGGAACCCAGGGACAGGTCATCACCCGCGATCTCTACAGCGGCGATTCTAGCTCTAACCGGCCAAGGAACGCCGACACCGATTCAGGCCAGTGCAATTTCTGTCGCGATCCGCGTGCATCGTCCTTCAAGCGATTTGTCGTCTCCCGTCACAGCGCCACGATCGCCGCAGTCTCAGCCGGCAGCTCGATCCGGTCCCGCATCACAGTGACCCCCTCCCCCGTGGCCAGCAGCACGCGCCGCGCCACCCCAGGCAGCGACACCCCCTGCCCCCGCCCGGCGAAGTTGGCCACGACAAGCGTGTCCCCCCGCCGCATCACCAGGAACTGGTCCCCGTGCTGCACCGACACTTCGTGCATCCGTGGATCGGAGAGGTCCGAAGAAGACCGACGCAAGGCGATCAACCGCTGGTAGAACGACAACATCGAGGCATGCTCGGGCTTGTCCAGCTCAGCCCAGTCCAACCGGGACCGTACGAACGTCTCTAGGTCCTGCGGGTCGGGAACGTCCCCCTCCGGCCACCCGTGCGAGGCGAACTCCCGCCGCCGCCCGGTCCGCACCGCGGAAGCCAACTCCGGCTCCGGGTGCGAGGTGAAGAACTGCCACGGCGTGGAGGCAGCCCACTCCTCCCCCATGAACAGCATCGGAGTGAACGGCGCGGTCAACAGCAACACAGCCCCAACGCGGAGCAGCGACGGCGACAGCGAAACGGAGATCCGATCTCCGGTGGCCCGGTTCCCGATCTGATCGTGGTTCTGGAGGTAGGCGACGAGCCGATGCCCAGGCACCCGCGAATCCAAAGGACGCCCGTGGTGCCGGTTACGGAAGCTGGACCAGGTGCCCGCGTGGAAGAACCCGCCCGTCAGCACGTCCGACAGCGTCTCCAAAGATCCGAAGTCGCCGTAGTACCCCTGCCGCTCCCCCGTCAGCAACGTGTGCAGCGCGTGGTGGGCGTCGTCGTTCCACTGGGCGTGCAGGCCGAAGCCGCCCGCCTCCCGAGGTGTGATCAGCCGCGGGTCGTTGAGGTCCGACTCGGCGATCAGCGACAACGGCCGCCCCAGGTGCGTCGACAGTGACTCGACGGAGACCGCCAGCTCTTCCAAGATGGGAACGGCCCGCGAGTCGTGCAGGGCGTGCACGGCGTCCAGGCGTAGGCCGTCCACGTGGTAGTCGCGCAGCCACATGAGCACGCTGTCGATGATGTAGCGGCGTACCTCGTCGGAGTGCGGGCCGTCCAGGTTGACCGAGCGGCCCCAACTGTTGCTCTGCTCGGCGAGGTAGGGCCCGAACTGCGGCGCGTAGGCCCCGGAGGGCCCGAAATGGTTGTAGACAACGTCGAGGATCACCCCCAGCCCCTTGGCGTGGGCGGCGTCGACGAACCGTTTCAGGCCGTCGGGGCCGCCGTAGGGCTCGTGTGGGGCGTACCAGCAGACGCCGTCGTACCCCCAGTTGTGTTCGCCGTTGAAGGCGTTGACCGGGAGCAGCTCGATCAGGTCGACGCCGAGGTTCACCAGGTGGTCGAGGCGGTCGATTGCCGCGTCGAAGGTGCCGTCCGGGGTGAAGGTGCCGATGTGCAGCTCGTAGAGGATGCTGCCGGGCAACTGCCGGCCCGTCCACGAGGAATCGGTCCACTGGAACGCGGAATGGTCGTAGCGGCGGCTGGGCCCGTGCACTCCCGCAGGCTGCCACGGTGACCGGGGGTCGGGCAGTGGGGTTTCGTCGTCGTTCAGCAGAAAGGAGTAGTCGAGGCCGGCGTCGGGCACCTCGACCCGCCACCAGCCGTCGGCGGCGGCGCGCATCTCGTGGTCGGTGTCGCCGGCCAGGCGCAGCCGCACCCGGGTGGCGTCCGGTGCCCAGACGGAGAATTCGGTCATGAAACGGCCTCCTCGGCAGCGGTGGGAGGAGCCAGCAGAGCGACGGGGTAATCGGCCAGGAGAGTGTCCAGCGGCGTCTCTCCGCCACTGTAGACCCGGCCGGTGAACAGGTCCTTCATCTCGTGAACGGGAAGTGACAGGGCTGTGTCGCACCACCCACCGACACGTGCCAGGCCGAGCGGGAGTCGGGTCGCCACGGCGATCACCCCGCCCCGGTCGAAGGCCACCGCGTGCCGGCTCACCGGCCCCTGCGCCGGAACCGGTCGGTAGGTGGTGAACAGCTCCGGGTGCGCCCGCCTCAGCCGCAGGGTCCGCGACACGACGAGCAGCTTCGCCGCTCCGTCGGTGTCGATCGGGGGACGCCAGCCGCCGTCGATGCGTGCCAGCAACTCTCGGCGTACGTCGAAGTCGACAGGGCGGCGGTTGTCCGGGTCGACCAGGGAGTTGTCCCACAGCTCGGTGCCCTGGTAGGTGTCCGGCACCCCGGGCATGGTGAGCTGGATGAGCTTCTGCCCGAGGGAGTTGCACCAGCCGGCCGGGGCGATGGCGGCGGCGAGTTCGGTCAGCTCGTCGTGCAGGCTCGGGTCGTCGTACATCAGGTCGACAACGTCGTGCAGCGCCTGCTCGAAGACCGGGTCCGGGTCCGCCCAACTGGTCGAGGCTCCGGCCTCCCGGGCGGCCTTCTCGACGTACGCGTGCAGCCGTTCCCGTTCGATCGGCCACGCGCCGACGGCAGTCTGCCAGAGCAGGTGGGCGAACGCCGGGTCGGGCAGCGGGGCGTACTCCATCCAGGTCTTGACCTGCTCGACCCACCGGCCCGGCAGCTCGCTGAGCACGGCGAGCCGGGCGCGGACGTCCTCGCCGCGTTTGGTGTCGTGGGTGGAGAGGGTGGTCATGCTGGCCGGCCAGCGGACCTGTTGGGCGGCGGCGAAGCGGTGGAACTCCGCCGGTGGCACTCCGAAGCGGGTGGGGCTGTCGCCGACCTCGTTGAGCGCCACGAACCGGGTCCAGCGGTAGAACGCGGTGTCCTCCACGCCCTTGGCCATCACCGCGCCGGTGAGCTGGGGGAACCGCATGGCCAGCTCGTCGTCGGGGTTGCGCAGCCGTCGGGTGATCGCGTCCAGGGCGGCGGCCAGGTCGGGGCGGCGGCGGCCGGCCTCGGAGCGGGCGGCGGCGAGGTGCCGGGCGCCGTGCGGCGGGTAGCCCCGGTAGACGTCGAACGCGGCGGCCAGCTCGGCGAGCGCCGCGCGGGCCTGCTCGGTGGGCACCTCGGGGGCGAGGGCGGCCAGCCGGGTCAGCTCGGCGGCGAGCAGTCCGGTGGCGGCGGTCAGCTTGGTGGTGTGGGTCAGGTCCTCCCAGGAGGTACGCCGGCCGGCAAGCTGGGTGTCCAGCACCGTGAAGTCGCCCTCGGCGTCGATGTCGATGAAGAGCCCACCGGCCATGGCCAGGGCGTCGTAGCCGGTGGTGCCGTCCACCGGCCAGTCCGGCAGCTCCTCGCCGTACTCCAGGATCTTCTCCACCACCAGCCAGGCGTCGGGGGCGGCGGCGCGCAACCGGGCCAGGTAGCCGGCCGGGTCGCGCAGGCCGTCCGGGTGGTCGACGCGGATGCCGTCGACCTCCCCGGCGGCGGCCCAGCGCAGGATCAGCTCGTGGGTGGCGGCGAAGACCGCCGGGTCCTCCACGCGCAGACCCGCCAGGCCCGCGATGGCGAAGAACCGGCGGTACGTCAGCTCGGCGTCACCGCGCCGCCAGGAGACCAGCTCGTAGTGCTGCCGGTCGTGCACCTCGGCGGCGGTGCCGTCGCCGGTGCCGTCGGCGATCGGGAAGCGGTGCTCGTGGTAGCGCAGCTCCCCGTCGACCAGCTTGAGGTCGTCGAGGGCTGCATCGTCGTCGGCCAGCACCGGCAGCAGCAGCCGGCCCCGGTCCCAGTCGATGTCGAACCAGTCGGCGTACGCCGAGTCGCGCCCCCGGCGCAGCACGTCCCACCAGGCGGGGTTGGCGGCCGGGACGGCGACTCCGGCGTGGTTGGGCACGATGTCGACGACCAGGCCGAGCTGCCTGTCGCGTAGCGCGCGCAGCAGGCGCTGCCGGGCGGCCTCCCCGCCCAGCTCCGGGTTGACGGCCCGGTGGTCGACCACATCGTAGCCGTGCTGGGAGCCGGGCGTGGCGGTCAGCAGTGGGGCGGTGTAGAGGTGGGTGACGCCGAGGTCGTCCAGGTAGTCGACGACCGCGGCGGTGGCGTCCAGGTCGAAGCCGGGGCGGACCTGGATGCGGTAGGTGGAAGTGGGAGGGGTGGCCGGCATGTCAGATCGTCCTCTCCAACACGACGAGGGACCGGTCCGGCACCCGGATGGTGCCGCCCGCGCTGATCACCGTGGCGTCGCCAGGCTCGGGTTCGGCGGTGCTGATCACCCGTTCCCACTTCTGGCCGTACTCGCTGCCGGGCATGGTGAAGTCCAGCGGCGCGTCGTGGGCGTTGAAGCAGAGCAGGAACGACGCGTCGTGGTGCTTCTGCCCGTACTGGCCGCGTTCGCGGATGCCCTCGCCGTTGACGAAGAGCGCCACCGAGCGGCCGAAGTCGTTGCCCCAGTCCTCGCCGGTCATCTCCCGCCCGTCCGGTGTGTGCCAGGCCAGGTCGGGTAGCGGCTCGTCGGTGCCGCGCCCACCCACCGGCAGGCCGGTGAAGAACCGGCGGCGGCGGAACACCTGATGCCGCTTGCGGAAGTCGGTGAGGGTGCGGACGAAGTCCAACAACTGCTCGTCGACGTTGTCCCAGTCGACCCAGGACAGCTCGCTGTCCTGGCAGTAGACGTTGTTGTTGCCGTGCTGGGTTCGGCCCAGCTCGTCGCCGTGACCGATCATCGGCACACCCTGCGACAGCATCAGTGTGGCCAGGAAGTTGCGCCGCTGCTTGGCCCGCAGGGCGAGGACCGCCTCGTCGTCGGTGTCGCCCTCGACCCCGCAGTTCCAGGACCGGTTGTGGCTCTCGCCGTCGCGGTTTTCCTCGCCGTTGGCCTCGTTGTGCTTGTCGTTGTAGGACACCAGGTCGTTGAGGGTGAACCCGTCGTGCACAGTGACGAAGTTGATGCTGTGGAACGGTCGGCGGCCGTCGTCCTGGTAGAGGTCGGCGGAGCCGGAGATGCGGGACGCGAACTCGGCGAGGGTGGCCGGCTCACCGCGCCAGAAGTCCCGCACCGTGTCGCGGTACTTGCCGTTCCACTCCGTCCACAGCGGCGGGAAGTTGCCCACCTGGTAGCCGCCGGGGCCGACGTCCCACGGCTCGGCGATGAGCTTGACCCGGCTGACCACCGGGTCCTGCTGCACCACCTCGAAGAAGGTGGAGAGCCTGTCCACCTCGTAGAACTCGCGGGCCAGGGTGGCGGCCAGGTCGAACCGGAAGCCGTCGACGTGCATCTCGGTCACCCAGTACCGCAGCGAATCCATGATCAGTTGCAGTGAGTGCGGGCTGCGCACGTTGAGGCTGTTGCCGGTGCCGGTGTAGTCGACGAAGTAGCGCCGGTCCTCCTCGCTGAGCCGGTAGTAGCTCGGGGCGTCCACGCCCTTGAAGCTCAGCGTCGGGCCGAGGTGGTTGCCCTCGGCGGTGTGGTTGTAGACCACGTCGAGGATGACCTCGATGCCGGCCGCGTGCAGCGCCTTGACCATGCCCCGGAACTCCTGCACCTGCTGGCCGGTCCGGCCCAGCGCGGAGTAGCCGTGGTGCGGGGCGAAGAAGCCGATGGTGTTGTAACCCCAGTAGTTGCGCAGCCCCAGGTCGACGAGGCGGTTGTCGTGGATGAACTGGTGCACCGGCATCAGCTCGATCGCCGTCACCCCGAGCCGGGTCAGATAGTCGATCATCGGCGGGGAGGCGATGGCCGCGTAGGTGCCGCGCAGCTCCTCCGGGATGTCCGGGTGCCGCATGGTCAACCCACGCACGTGCGCCTCGTAGATCACCGAGTGGTGGTAAGGGGTGCGCGGTGGCTTGTCGTTGCCCCAGTCGAAGTACGGGTTGACCACCACGGACTTCGGCATGAACGGCGCCGAGTCGGTCTCCGACATCCGCTCCGGCTCGTTCAGGTCGTAGTCGTAGACCGCCGGGTCCCACCCCACGTCACCGTCGATGGCCTTGGCGTACGGGTCGATCAGCAGCTTGTGCGGGTTGCAGCGCAGCCCGTTCGCCGGGTCGTACGGGCCGTACACCCGGTAGCCGTAGCGCTGGCCCGGCTCGATGCCCGGCAGGTACGCGTGCCACACGTAGGCGTCCACCTCGCGCAGCTCCACGCGGCGCTCCGCGCCGGTGTCCCACTCGTCGAAGAGGCACAGCTCGATCCGCTCGGCCACCTCGGAGAAGATGGCGAAGTTGGTGCCCATCCCGTCGTAGGTGGCGCCCAGGGGGTACCGCTCGCCCGGCCAGACCTGCATGTCGCTCCTTAGACCATGGTTATGTGCGCACCGGCCGAGATCGCCCGCGCGCACGCAGGTAGTGCCCCCGGCCCGGACGCGCCAATCCATCCTTTCAGGCGGTGGGCGGAAACCACCCGTCTGATGCGCGCTACACCACTCAGGTGTCCTCCGTCACGATGACCCTTTTCGAGGTGCGTTCTTGGTCCCGATGGACTTTCCTTGTTTGGGGGCAAGCGTCCGCGCGCGTCCCGCCAGGCCCTCGGCCACCCCTTACACCTCTCGCTCCGCCGCCACTGACGCCGGCGCGTACCACCATGCATGGACGGAGATTGATGTGACGACCCTGCGGGTCGACGAGCAGTTCGCTGCCACCAAGGACCGGGCCCACCGGCCCACAGTGATCTCCCGGCCCCCCGCGCAGGCCGGTCCCACCGCGCAGCCCGGCACGCCGGTGCCGGCGCAGTCCGGCCCCGGGACTCCCCCGCAGACCCGCCGCATCCTCATGCTGTCCTGGGAGTACCCGCCGGTGCTCGTCGGCGGTCTCGGCCGACACGTGCACGCGTTGTCGGTGGCCCTCGCCGCCGCCGGCCACGAGGTCACAGTCGTCACCCGCCACTGCGAGGGCGCACCCCTGGAGGAGTACGCCGACGGCGTACGCATCCTGCGCGCCCCCGAAGACCCCGTCACCTTCCCCCTCGCCACCGGCTCGCTGCTGGCCTGGACGATGGCCTTCAACCACACCCTGACCCGCACCGCGCTGCGCGCCACCCAGGCCGGCTCCTACGACGTCATCCACGCCCACGACTGGCTGGTCGCCCACACGGCGATGACGGTGCGTGACCACCTGGACATCCCACTGGTCAGCACGATCCACGCCACCGAGGCCGGCCGGCACCAGGGCTGGCTGCCGGAGGAGATGAACCGCACCATCCACGGCGTCGAGCACTGGCTCAGCAGCGAATCCAACCGGGTGATCGTCTGCTCCGGGTACATGCGCGACGAGGTGAACGCGCTCTTCGGCGTACCGGCCGGACGGGTCGACGTGGTGGCCAACGGCGTGGAGCCGCACCGCTGGCGGGTGCCCGCCCGTGCCGTGGCCGCCGCCCGCGCCCGCTTCGCCGGGAACGGCCCGCTGGTCACCTTCGCCGGCCGCCTGGTCTACGAGAAGGGCGTGCAGCACCTGATCGCCGCGCTGCCCCGGCTGCGCGAGCGACACCCCGGGCTGCGTGCCGTGATCGCCGGCGACGGCCCGTACCGCGCCGAACTGGAGGCCGAGGTGCACCGCCGTGGGCTGGGCGGGATGGTCAGCATGCCGGGCTTCCTGGGCGGCACCGACCTGCCGGCGCTGATGGCCGCGTCCGACTGCTTCGCCGTGCCGAGCATCTACGAGCCGTTCGGCATGGTCGCCCTGGAAGGCGCGGCGGCCGGCGCTCCGCTCGCCGTCGCCGCCACCGGTGGCCTCGGCGAGATCGTCGAACCGGGCGTCACCGGAATGACCTTCCGGCCGGACGACCCGGACAGCCTCACCGACGCCGTGGACGCGCTGCTGTCTGATGCCGACCGTTCCCGCGTGATGGCCCGCCGCGCCCGCCGGATGGTTCACGACCAGTACGGCTGGGCCGCCATCGCCCAACGCACCGCCGCCAGCTACGCCGCCGCCATCCACCACGACGCCGCGTTCACCGCCGAGCGCGCCGAGCAGCGGATGTCGCAGGGTCGCGCTCTCCCGGCGCTCCCCGAGGGCAACCTGCTCGCCGCCGCCGGCCTGCGCTGACCCTCGCCGTGCGCGGTTGATCGACTCGGCTTTCTTGAAGTCGGGGTGTCCCGGTGCTCGGGACCCCGCGACTTCCGGAAAGCCGAGTCGATCACGTCGTGGGGAGCGCGCCGCGTAGCTCGGTGTCGGGCGGGCGGCTCGGTGTTGGGCCGTCGGGCCAGGACGCGCAGCCCGGCGCCGGTCGGTGGGGCCTGCCAGAATGTGCGGATGTCTCGTCCTGTCGACGCCCTGGATGCCACCTTCCCGATCGCCGCCTCGATCGCGCTGGACCTGATCCGACGCCCCGAGGTGATTGACCAGTGGTCAAGCCCGAGCGCGCTGCCACACCTGTCCATTGGTGGCCTGGCGTGCCACCTGGGGCGGCAGGCGGTCCGCGCGGCGGAGCTGCTGCCGATGCCGACCGACCTGCCGGTGTTGGAGTCGGCCGACAACCACTACGAGCGGGCCGCCTGGGTGTCCGAGGGTTCCCCGGACAAGGACACTGTCGCCTCCGGCCCCGACGAGGCCGACGCCGCGCGCGGGTCGGCCGACCTGCACGTGCGTTCCGCCCAGGCGCTGGAGGAGGTCGGCGACCTGCTGGTCCGCCTGGCCGTACGCCGCAACGGCCAGTCCGCGTTGATCAGCGCGCTGAGTCGCAGCGAGCGAGCCCGCAACATCGCCGCCTTCTGACCGCCCGCCCCCGCCGCCGACCACCCGGGCCGCCCGGTGCCCGGACCGGGGCCCGACGCCCGGGGCCTGCCCCCGGCATCACCCCGTCCCTGATCGACTCGGCTTCCTGAAAGTCGGGGTGTCCCGGCACGGCGGACACCGCGTCTTCAGAGAAACCCGAGTCGATCATGGGCGGGACGGGGACGGGACAGCTCGGCGCACGGGAACGCGGCAGGCCGCCGACCCGTGAGCGGGTCGACGGCCTGCCGGTGAAGCGAGGAGCGGGTCAGCGCTCGCCGAAGGGGACGTAGTCCCGCTCGGCGGAGCCGACGTAGACCTGCCGCGGACGGCCGATCTTGGTCTCCGGGTCGTTGATCATCTCGCGCCACTGGGCGATCCAGCCGGGAAGCCGGCCGAGCGCGAAGAGCACGGTGAACATCTTGGTCGGGAACCCCATGGCCTTGTAGATCAGGCCGGTGTAGAAGTCCACGTTGGGGTAGAGCCGACGGGAGACGAAGAAGTCGTCGGCGAGGGCGATCTCCTCCAGCTCCATGGCGATGTCCAGCAGCGGGTCGGGCTTGGCCATCCGGCCCATCACGTCCTGCGCGGCCTTCTTGACGATCGCCGCCCGCGGGTCGTAGTTCTTGTAGACCCGGTGGCCGAAGCCCATCAGCTTGACGCCGTCCTGCTTGTCCTTGACCTTACGGACGAAGGACCGGACGTCGCCGTCGCCGGCGTGGATCTGCTGGAGCATCTCCAGCACCGCCTGGTTGGCGCCACCGTGCAGCGGGCCGAACAGCGCGTTCACGCCGGCCGAGACCGAGGCGAACAGGTTGGCGTTGCTGGAGCCGACCAGGCGGACGGTCGACGTGGAGCAGTTCTGCTCATGGTCGGCGTGCAGGACGAAGAGCATGTCCAGCACCTTCGACATCACCGGGTCGACCTCGTACGGCTCCGCCGGCACGCCGAACGTCATGCGCAGCAGGTTGTCCACGTAACCCAGGGAGTTGTCCGGGTACAGCAGCGGCTGACCGATGGACTTCTTGTACGCGTACGAGGCGATGGTGGGAACCTTCGCCATCAGCCGGACCGTGGAGATCTCCACGTGCTCGGAGTCGAACGGGTCCAGGCTGTCCTGGTAAAAGGTGGACAGGGCGCTCACCGCGGACGAGAGCACCGCCATCGGGTGGGCGTCCCGGGGGAAGCCGTCGAAGAAGCGACGCATCTCCTCGTGCAGCAGCGAGTGCCGCCGAATCCACTCGGTGAACTCGGTCAGCTGCTGCTCGGTCGGCAGCTCTCCGTAGATGAGCAGGTAGGAGACCTCCAGGAAGGAGGACTTCTCGGCCAACTGCTCGATCGGGTACCCCCGGTAACGCAGGATGCCCGCGTCGCCGTCGATGTAGGTGATCGCGGATGAGGCAGCGGCGGTGTTGACGAAACCGGGGTCGTACGTGGTCATCCCGGTTTCCTTCAGCAGCTTGCTCACCCCGATACCGGCGGGGCCCTCGACCGCAGGATGCACCGGCATCGACAGCTGCCCACCGGGGTGATCGAGCTTGACTTCCGTCATGTGGTTCCTCGCTTCGCCGGCAGATCTACGTTGAATTGCCTTCGCTTCTACCGTAATTGCGGCTCGGGGGACAACGCCCGCCGTGGTTCGGCGGTGAGGTCTGCGTCACCCGATTCCCGACCGGGCGGCCGGGAAACCCGGCATCCCGCCAACCGGGACCGGGCCGGACCGACCCGGACACCAGGTCACGACAGGGTGAGGCGTCGCAGCGTACCGTCCGTCGCGACCTGGAAGACGTCGAGCTGGTTGGTGCCGGCGTGGAACAGCTTGTCGTCGGTGAGCAGCGCGGCGAACCGGCGTCCGCCGGGGTCGGCCGGCACCACCGGGACGACGGCTCCGATGCGGCCGTTGACGGCGACGGCCAGCAGGGTGCCGTCCGGGATCCGGTCCGGGACGTCACCCCAGACCAGCGCCGGGAGGGTGCCGGTGTCCGGGTCCGTGGCGGTGAACGCGGCCAGGTCGGCGACCCGGGCGCTGCCGGCGGCCGGGCCGGCGCGTACCTCGGTGCCGACCAGCGGATGGGGTGCCGGCAGGGGTGGCGGGGCGGGCACGCCACCGGGGAAGGTGACAGGTTCGCCGGGGCGGTCGTAGAAGTGCTTCGTAGTGTCGGTGCGGGGGGCCTGCCGGGCGGAGCGGCCGTCGACAGGCCAGGGCAACCGGACGCCGGCCTCGTCAGCCACCGTCGGCAGCAGGTCGACGTGTTCCCAGTTGCGGTCGTCCACCCGGCCGGTCTGTTGCCGGGGTTGCTTGACGAACGTCGGCACCCAGGCGACCTCCCCGGCGGCGGCCTTGATGGCGTCCATGCCCCGGCCCTGCGCGCCGGGACGGAAGCTGACCCCGTGGTCGGCGGTCACCACGACGAGGGCCTGGTCGTAGAGGCCGTTGGCGCGCAGCGTCCGCAGCGTCTCGCCGATCAGCCGGTCGGTGTAGCCGAGCTGGGCCAGGTGCCGTTGCCGGGCCAGCTCTACCCAGCCGGCGCCGTCGTTGGGCAGGTCCTCGGGGGCGTCGTAGCGCGCGCCGGACGGCAGGTAGGCCCACGGTGAGTGCGGCATCAGCAGGTGCAGGAAGTGCAGGGTGGGTCGCGCCGTCGGCTTCAGCCCGGCCAGGAAGCTGGTGAACCGGGCCGGTTGGTTGTCGTCCAGGCTGTCCCAGCGGAACTTCGGGTCGGCCGGCACGGGTTCGGCGGCGTCCAGGCCGGCCTCGGCGCGGGTCTGCTCGCGATAGGAGTCTTCCGGGTCGACAGCGCTCTCCGTCGGCCCGGCGACCCGGCCGAGCAGCTTGGCGGTCTCCTGGACCAGCACACCGAGCCCCTGCGCCGGGGCGACCGGCTGCTCGCAGCGGCTGGGCGGGCAGAGCCTGGTGATGCTCTCCTCGGCGCGGATGTCGTACAGGCCGCCGAAGGCGGTGAAGATGTTGTCCGGGTACTGCGAGTAGTGCGGGGCGACCGGCTTGGCCGGGTAGCGGCCGGTGAGCATCGCCGGCAGCGCGTTCGGCGTCCACCCGCTGACCCCTGTGGAGTTGCGGTACCAGGTGGATCCGCCGGCCAGCTCGGCGAAGTGCGGGTACCGCCCGGCGTCGATCCTCCCGTCCGCGCCGAGCAGGCTGACCAGCGGCAGCTCGTCGAGGATCAGCATGACCACCGGTGGGTGCACTGCCGAGCCCTGCGCGGTGCCGGCCGCGCCGCCGTCGCCACGCGGCAGGACCACCGCCGAGGTGGGTGAGGCGAGCAGGAACAGCGCCACGAAGGCCACCGGGCCGGCGGCGGCCAGTCGCAGAACACGACCCGGCGCCCGCCACCGTCGGTGCGCGGCCCCGCCGGCGGCTCCGGCCAGCACGGCCACCAGCAGCAGCGGTACGCCCCGAAGCGGCGTGACGTGTCGGCCCACCTGCACGGCGAGGGCGGCGACCAGCAGCCCCACCAGCGCGGTGTGGGTGATGGCGCGGACGGTCCGGCCGGCCAGTCGGCTCAGCGCGCCGAGCAGCGCCACCGCGACTGTGGGCAGCACCGTCACCAGGGCGAGCAGCAGCAGGATCTGGGCCGAGTCGGCGCGGTGGAAGAGGAAGAAGTCGGGGCTGCGGCCGAGCACGTCCAGCAGTGGCTGGGTAACCACGAGACCGACCAGCGCGACGATCTCCAGCAGCCGACCCACTTCCCCGCGCCAGCCCCGGTGCCACCGGCCGGGAGTCGGGAACCGTCGGTCGGGCGGGGCCGGCCGGTCGACGGAGGGCGGTTCAGCCACCCATCACCGTCCGGTAGAGCGTGCGGGTGCCCGAGGGCAGTTCCAGCCGGTCGGTGATGCGCCCCCGGGCGGCGAGCAGTGTCTCGAAGGCGTCGCGTCGGTAGTCCGGGAAGAGACCGGCGGGCTTGTTGGCCAGCAGCCGGGTCGCCATCTCATCCTCCGGGTGGACGAACTCCACCACCACCGCCCCGCCCGGCGCGGTCAGCCCGGCCAGCCAGTCGATGACCTCCGGCAGCGGCACGTTGCGCCCGATCGCCAGGTGGTGCACCACGGCCAGGGCGAGCACCACGTCGGCGGACGCCCGCTCGGCGAAGCCGGCCCGCTCGACGCCCCGCCAGCCGCCACCCGGCGAGGGGTCGGCCAGGTCCAGCACCAGCGGCAGGATGCGACGCTGCCCCTCGGAGCGCAGCTGTCGGTACAACTCGTCGACGACTGTGGGGTCCTGCTCGACGGCGACCACGTAGTCGGCGTGCCCGGCTGCCAGCCGGGAGTACCGGCCGTCGTTGGCGCCGAGGTCGAGCACCAGGCGGGGGCGGGTGCCGGCGGCGACCGCGGCGGCCACGAACTGCTCCTTCGCCACCCGGTCGCGGGCCGAGTAGCCACAGGTGCGTTGGTAGTCCGACCAGTGGCTCTCGGGTGGGCGGCGGTCCAGCTTGCGGACCAGTTTCTCGATGCCGCGTACGGTGGCGAGCAGCAGCTCCCGGGAGAAGCCGGCGGCCCGCAGTTGGTCGCGGACCTCGGTGGTGCTGGCGGCGGCGTTGCGGTGCTGCATCGCCCCGTGCAGGTGCAGGTGGGTCAGCACGCCGGGGCGCAGCCGGCGGGTGCCGTTGAACAGTGGCCGTAGCTCGTCGGCCTCGATGCCGTCGACCCGGGCGCGCAGCCACGGGTGGAAGTCGACTCCCAGGTGGGCGGTGAGCATCAGCGGGTAGAGCACGGTCTGGCAGAACTGCCGGTAGCCGGCCCACGGTTCGCCGTCGCGGACCGGCTCGAAGGAGCCGATGTCGATGAAGACCGGTTGGGCGCCGCGCCACTGGAGGTTGTACGCCGAGCCGTCCTTCGTGGTGAATCCCTCGCCGAGCGCGGCGGTCAGGATCTCCAGGTGCAGCAGGGCGGCGTCGCGCAGCATGCTGAACGACCACTCGTACGGGTGGGAGACGAACGGGATGCGCTCGTGACGCAGCACGGCGGCCCACGGTGCTCCGGTAGCGGCCGGCACCAGGGTGGGCGGGGCGTCCTCGGTGGCGCAGACCTTGCGCGCGGCGACCAGCGCCGGGAAGAACGTGCTGCCGGTCAGCGCCCGCCAGTGCTCGGCGGCCTGGGGGTCCAGCCCGCGCAGCACCTCGTCGCCGACATGGAAGACCCGGTTGGCGGGGTCGCGGAAGGAGGCCGGCTCGGGCCGTACCTCGGTGGGTGAGATCGCCATCGTCGGGGCTGGCCCGCTCAGCGCTGGTCGGTGGGTTGCCGGCGGAACCTGTCGACCAGCCGTCGCCAGTAGAGTTTGGCGGCGACCGCGGCGCCAGCCACCCCGCCGACGACCGCCTGCACGATCAGGCTGCCGGACCCCGCGTCCAGGTAGGCCAGATGTTCCACCGATCGCTCCTTGCCCTCGCCGCCTCGACACCGGCGTCCCGGGCCGTACACCATGAGGCTTTTGACCCAGAAAGCCGGACTTGTCCATCACCGTACGCCGGTCGTCGTAGCCGTCGCGGGCACATCGGCGTACTCCCAGCCTCGCCACAGAATGTGGCCGGGACCGGCCGATCCCGCCGGTACGCTGCGGACGTGCGCTGGATGATCGTGGACGCGCCGCTGGACTCCTCCGGCGCCGGGCGCGGCGAGGAACGGGCCCCGGCCGCGCTGCGCCGGGCCGGCCTGCGCGAGGCCCTGTCCGCCGACGACGACGGGCGGATCGACGAGGCGCTGGTGCGCGACCCGACCCGGGACCCGGCCAGCGGGGTGATCGGCGCGGCGGGCCTGGTCCGGGCCGGCGGCGCGATCGCCGCGCGGATCGGCGCGCTGATCGCGGACGGCCACCGACCACTGGTGCTCGGCGGCGACTGCGCGATCCTGCCCGGCATCTGCCGGGCCCTGCCCCCGGCGACCGACCTGTGGTTCGTCGACGCCCACCCGGACTTCCTCGACGGCACGACCTCGCCGACCGGTGAGGCCGCCGACATGGACCTCTCGGTGGTCACCGGGCACGGCCCCGCCGCCGCCGTCGGCCCCGATGGCGCGCTGATCGAGCCGAACCGCGTCCACCTGCTCGGGCACCGCCCGGCCACCGACGAGAGCAGCCGGGTCGAGGCAGCCCGGATCGACCCGGCGATCCACCAGATCAACGCCGCCGAGCTGCTGCGCCGGGGCGCGGCGACGGTCGGTGCGAGCCTGGCCGCCAACGGCGACGGACCGGCCTGGCTGCACCTCGATCTGGACGTGGTGGACCCGCGCGACCTGCCCGCGGTGACCTACCCCGAGCCGGACGGCCCGCGCTGGGCGGACCTGATCGCGCTGGTCACGCCGTTGGCGCGCGCCGACCGGCTGCTCGGGATGAGCGTGACCGACCTGAACACCGACGAGGACCCCGACGGGCGGCACGCCCGCCGCGTCGCCGAGGTCCTCACCGAGATGCTGAGCGACTGACAAACGCCGGTGTGCCGTGCGCCGACTACGTGTCGGCTGTGGCATTCGGCAGCCGGACGGTGAACATCGTCCGACCCGGGCGGCTCTGCACCCCGACCGTGCCGTGGTGGGCCTCCACCACCGCCGCGACGATCGCGAGGCCGAGGCCCGTGCTGCCGTGCGCACGGGATCGGGAGCTGTCGCCCCGGGCGAACCGCTCGAACATCTCCGGTTGCAGCTCAACCGGCACCCCCGGCCCGTCGTCGACGACGCTGAGCACGGCGTCGGCGTCGGCGACGGCAAGCGTGGTGGTGACAGTGCTGCCGGGCGGGGTGTGCACGAGGGCGTTGGTGAGCAGGTTCGCCACCACCTGGTGCAGCCGGGCGGCGTCGCCCGGCACCCGGATCGCCACCTCGGGTAGGTCGAGCTGCCAACGGTGTTCGGGGCCGGCGACGTGCGCGTCGCTGACCGCGTCCACCACCAGGGCGGTCAGGTCCACCGGTTCGACAGCGAGCGGACGGCCGGTGTCGAGGCGCGCCAGCAGCAGCAGGTCGTCGACGAGGCTTGTCATCCGGGTGCTCTCCGACTCCACCCGGCGCAGCGCGTGCGCCACGTCGGCGGGGACCTCGTCACGGCCACGCCGGGCCACCTCGGCGTAACCGCGGATCGCCGCGAGAGGCGTCCGCAACTCGTGGCTGGCGTCGGCGACGAACTGGCGTACCCGCGTCTCGCTGGCCTGCCGGGCGGAGAGCGCGTCGGCGACGTGGCCCAGCATCCGGTTCAGCGCCGCGCCGACCTGACCGACCTCGGTGCGCAAGTCCGTGTCGGCGGCCGGGACCCGGACGGCGAGCGCCACCTCTCCCCGATCCAGGGGCAGCTCGGTGACGCGGCTGGCGGTGGCGGCCACCCGGTTGAGCGGTCGCAGTGTCGCCCGCACGATCAGCGCGCCCGCCACACCGGCGAGCAGCAGCCCGACCGCTGCCACCCCGGCCTGCGCGGCGACCAGCGCCCACACGGTCTCCTGGACACCGGAGAGCGGGACCGCGACGACGCGCACCCGGCCGTCCCAGTACCGGCGGGCCACGGCCCGATAGTCACCGCGATCGCCGAGGTCGACGGTGCGCGGTCTGGCGTCGACCGGCAGGTCCGCCAGCCCGGCGACCTCCCCCACCGGGACGGACCGCTCGTCGGGGAACGGATCGGCGCTGGAGACGCTTCTGGTCAGGGTCCGGGCGCTGGTCACGCGACCGTCGGTGATCTCGGCGACCACCGCGCCGGACGGCAACCCGGGCGGGATACCCGGTCCGTTGCCGGGGAAGGCCGGCCGTCCCGGGCGGTCGCCCCGCATGGCCGTCGCGGGGGCCAACTGGGCGTCGAGCCGATCGATCAGGAAGTGCCGCAGCGCCACTGTGGTCAGGCCACCGATGGCGACGCTGACCAACGCCAGCAGCGCGAGCAGGGCGAACACCAGTCGGGTACGCAGGGAACGCCCGGCCAGCCACCCACGGGCGGCGCGCAGCGGGCGGCGCCTAGTCGGCGGGTTTGAGGACATAGCCCGCGCCGCGCAAGGTGTGAATCATCGGCGCCCGCCCGGCGTCGATCTTCTTGCGCAGGTACGAGATGTACAGCTCCACCACGTTGGCCTGGCCGCCGAAGTCGTAGTTCCACACCCGGTCGAGGATCTGCGCCTTGCTGAGCACCCGGCGCGGGTTGCGCATCAGATAACGCAGCAGCTCGAACTCGGTAGCGGTGAGGGTGACGAGCTGGCCACCCCGGCGAACCTCGTGGCTGTCCTCGTCGAGGCTGAGATCACCGACTGTCAGCACCGCCTCCTCCCGGGTGGCGATCGCCAGCCCGGAGCGGCGCAGCAGCGCGCGCAGCCGGGCGATCACCTCCTCCAGGCTGAACGGTTTGGTGACGTAGTCGTCGCCGCCGACTGTCAACCCGGCGATGCGTTCCTCGACCGCGTCGCGGGCGGTCAGGAAGAGCACCGGCACGGTGGGGGCGTGCTCGCGCAGCCGGCGCAGCACCTGGAAACCGTCCAGGTCGGGCAGCATCACGTCGAGCACCACGGCGTCCGGCTGGAACTGTCGAGCGGTGCTCAACGCCGCCGTGCCGTTGCCGGCGGTGCGGACCTGCCAGCCCTCGTAACGCAGGGCCATCGACAGCAGGTCGGTGAGCGTGGGTTCGTCGTCGACCACCAGCACCCGGACGGGCTCACCGTCGGGGCGACGCAGCTCGATCCGGCTCGGCGCGGCCTGCCCGTTCATGACCATGGGCCCCATGGTGGCCGCCACTCCTGTGCCGCGCCCCTGGGGAAGCTGTGCGCGAGCTGTGCGGCCGGGCCGACGCGACGCCGGCGACACCACCGGTCAGCCCCGCCTCGTGGTCACTCGGACACCCCGTACGCGTCGGTGCGCACGAACCGCATGCTCCAGCCGCCGGCCTCGTCGGGCCGGTCGCGTTCGTAGAGGTGATCGGGGCCGGGCTGCACCGGACCCGTGCCGTCCGGGTGCCGCATGATCCAACGCTGGGGTGGGGCGCCGTCCGACCCGGCCGGCAGCAGCCGGACCAGGCCGTCCGCAGGCCCACCGACGAAGCGTACGGTGACCTCGCTCATCGCGGCGTCCCCTCGGTGACCGTGCCGGCACAATCGGTGACACCGGCTCTGGCTCGCAAGCTACCGCACCCACCGCTCGGGCGCAGCGCGGTGCGCCGGGCCGAATCGGCCTCGGTTTGCCCAGCTCGGAGTGCGGGTACCGCGATCTGAGCACCCGGCCGTCGGCGGGGCGAGGACGAGGAGTGGTCGATGCGGACGCTGGACGGGCGGTACCAGCTCGAACAGCGCATCGGTGTGGGCGGGATGTCCGAGGTGTGGCGGGCCTACGACCAGGTGCTGGACCGGCCGGTCGCGGTGAAGCTCATCTCGCCCGGCCGCGACGACCGGGACGGCCCGGTGGACCGCATCCGCGCGGAGGCCCGGTCGGCGGCCCGCCTGGAACACCCCAACGTGGCCAGCGTGCACGACTTCGGCACGTCCTCGACGTGGCCCGGCCGACCGGTGCCCTACATCGTGATGGAGCTGGCCGAGGGTGAGACGCTCGCCGTGCACCTGCGCGCCGGACCGCTGGACTGGCAGATCGCGGTGCGGGTCTGCGCGGAGGTCGCCGCCGCGCTGGCCGCCGCGCACGCCGAGGGCATCGTGCACCGGGACGTCAAGCCGGCCAACGTCATGCTCACCCCGGCCGGCGTAAAGGTGCTCGACTTCGGCATCGCCATCGCCGCCGGCGCGCCGGACCCGATGCCGACCGGCATGGTGCTGGGCACCCCGGCGTACCTGGCGCCCGAACAGCTGGACGAGGCGCCGGCCACCCCCGCCGCCGACATGTACGCCCTCGGCGTGCTGCTCTACTACAGCCTCACCGCCCGCCTGCCCTACCGCGCGGCGACCGGCAGCGAACTGCTGCTCGTCCGCCGCCGTCAGCCACCGGAGCCGCTGCCCGACATCGCCGGGCTGCCGCCGGAGGTCGCCGAGCTGTGTCACTCCTGCCTCGCCGACGACCCCGAGCGGCGTCCGACCAGCCTGGTCGCCGCGCTGCTGCTGGCCGAGGCGGTGGACGCCCGGGTGTACGTGCCGATGACGATCCCGACGACCCGCCGGCCGGCCCCGACGTCACCGTGGACCGAACGGGCCGCCGCGGAAGCCACCGAAGCGGTGGCACTGGTGGACGAGCCGAACCTGCCCGCCGGGCGCTGACCAGACGACAGGCGGCGTTTCGTCAGGCGGCGAAAGGGTAGCCGGCCTGGTGAGCGACGGGAGAAACGCGATGCCGGATCAGAGTTCCTGGCTGCGTGAGGCCACAGCGACCGCCGAGGGCGGTCACGTACGCACCGACGATGGCGGGCTCTCCACCGCGCTGGCCTCACCGCTGGCGCCGCACTGCACCGGGCTGACCCCGGAACAGTTGCTGGCCGCGGCCTTCGCCTCCTGCCTGCATCACGCGGCGGTGGAGGTGGCCGGCGAGATCACCGACGAGGCGCACACCGTGCAGGTCCGGGCGGAGGCGAAGCTGGGGCGGGACAACGACGGCCGATACCGGGCCGACGTCCACGCGGAGATCTCGTCAGCCGGGCTGAGCCGAGATCAACTGGCCGACCTGGTCGAGTACGCCGACCGGCTCTGGCCGTTCTCCAGCAGCGACACCAGCCGACACCGGCTGACTGTCACCCCGGCCGAGAACGGCCGCCACTGACCAGCCAACCCAAGGGGTCTGCGGGCCGGGGAGCGCACCGTTCCGCATGATCGTGCTTGATCCTGGTTGTAGTTGCCTCGTTCCTGCTTGAAGGCCCTACTTCCTGGATCAAGCACGATCTTGCGGTGGATTGACGCGCCGCATCAGCGGCGCGACGACGCGGCACGGCACGGCGGCACGGCACGGCGGCACGGCACGGCACGACGGCACGGCACGACGGCGCGGCGCGGTATGCGCCGATCGCGGCACTTCGCTCCGCCGCCGACGTAGATCTTGGACGGTTTCCGTTCGTGGGGAACGGAAACTGTCCAAGATCCACGGACAGCGCCGCCTCCGCCGGAAGGTCGGCCGAGGGGCCGTCACACTTTCGGTGGGGCTGGGATCCACTGTTCGGTGGACCCGCGAGCGGGGCCGGACGTCGGGCGGAGAGACCCGCGACGTGAACCTTTTCCGCCGGCAAGTCGGGAATAACCGTCTGGAGGCATCCGCGAGGTTGATCAGTTTCGCTCGTGTTTTGCCCGCTAAAGTCGGCATGATCAGGGCAAATTGTGGCGCATGCCACCGTACGGGCTGATGGCATCGGGCATTCAGGTCTTTAGCCTCGGCAGGTGCATCCCGACGACCCCTCCGACCAGAAGCTGACCGACGCGCGCCCGACCACCCCCTCGGACGACGCCGCATCAACCGAACGGACGATCGGCCGTCACCGCGCTGCCGAGCCGCCGCGGCGTGCCCTGCTGGGCTCGACCCCGGTGCGGGTGGCGCTGGCCACCGGTGTCACCTGCTGCCTCAGCCTCGTCGCTGTCGCCACCGCGCGCGGAAACCACGACGCCCCCCGCACTGTCGAGCCGCTCGCCGAGGCGGTGGCCGACCGCGCCGCCATCGCCGACGAACGCGCCTCCCGGTCGTTGGACCGCGACGCCGCCCCGGCCCGGATCCTGCCGCCCAGCCCGACGGCGAAGCCAACGCCCACCCCCACCGCCGTCCGCAAGGCGCCCAAGAAGCCGGTCAAGCCCCGCCGCCCCCGGCCGGTCGCCGGCCTCGACCAGGCACAGATGGACAACGCGAAGATCATCGTGGACGTCGGCCTGGAGATGAAGATGCCGCGCCGGGCCCTGGTGGTGGCACTGGCCACCGCCATGCAGGAGAGCAACCTCTACAACCTGGCCAGCGACGTCCTGCCGGAGTCGGCGGAGTACCCGAACCAGGGCAGCGGCTCCGACCACGACTCGGTCGGGCTGTTCCAGCAGCGGCCCAGCAGCGGCTGGGGCACTGTCGCCCAGCTGATGCGCCCGTCGTACGCCGCAGGGGCCTTCTACAGCGCGCTCAACGAGATCCCCGGCTGGCAGGACATGAGCGTCACGGCAGCCGCCCAGGCCGTGCAGATCTCCGCCTACCCGGACGCGTACGCCCAGCACGAGGACCGGGCGAGCACCGTCGCGGCGGCGCTCACCGCCTGAGCGCCCGCGCCCGCCCGTCTCAGCGGCGGCCGGGCGGCGGCTCCGCACCCGCGTCCGGGCCGCCGACTCCGACCCGGCTGCCCGCCACCCCGGCGGCTGCGGTGGGGGTGTCGGCCGGCACCTGGTCGACCGTCACCTGGCTGAGGATCTCGTCCACCCGCACCTCACGCCGTCGACGGGCGTCCAGCGCCGCCTCGAGGTCGCGTCGGGCCTGCACGGCCTCCGCATACGCCCGCTCCCGCACCTGCCGTGCCTCCTCGCGGGCCTCGTCCAGTTCGGCGCGGGCCTGGGCCAGGATCTCGGTGGCCTCGCCCGGCGACGCGTCACCGGCGTGCCGGGTGGCGGCCGTGTCGCCCAGGTCGAGTCGTTGCAGGAGGCCGCTGAGCCAGGCTGCCTCCTGGCGGATCTCGTCCCACTCCCGGGCCGCGCCGGCCGCGCCCTCGGCCCGCGCCGCGAGCCGGGACAGCCGGATCCCCAACTCGTCCAGGCAGTAATCCACCTGCCGCTGGTCGTAGCCGATCTCAACGACGGAGAACCTCATACTGTCGCCCCCAGGCAGCTGCTGTTACTTCCCCACCTGGATCCTCGGCCGCGACCGCTCGCGCCGAAGGGGTTCGGGGAAAATGTTCAGCATGCGCGCAGGCGGCGCGGGCGTCAGACGCGCTTGGGCAGCACCACTACCCGACCGAAGAACTCGTCGATGCGGCGAACCACGTCGTTGAAGTCGTCCAGGTCGATCGGTTTGGTGACGTACGCGTTGGCCTGCAACGTGTAGCTGCCGACGATGTCGGTGTCGGCGTTGGAGGTGGTCAGCACGACGATCGGGATGGTGCGCAGATCCTCGTCCTGCTTGACCGCCCCGAGCACCTGCCGGCCGTCCATCCGCGGCATGTTCAGATCCAGCAGGATCACGTCCGGTCGGCGGGCCTTCTCGTGCCGGCCCTCGGCGCGGAGAAACTCCATCGCCTCCTCGCCGTCGCTCACCACGTCGATGATCTTGTCGACGTCGGAGTCCGCCAGTGCCTCCTCGATCATCAGCACGTCACCCGGGTCGTCGTCGACCACCAGGATGCGTACCGGCTGCGGGCTGTCTGCGCCCATCACTACCTGCCTCGGAGTCGGCGGGGACGGGACCCTGACGGTCACCGCGTTGGCGGGGAAATGCTGGCGGGGAAATCTAGCCCATCAGGATGCACTGCGGGACACGGGGTCCACCGACTCCGGTTCGTAGCGCAACACGTCGGCGAGGCCGGTCACCCGTAGCACCCGCTCGACCCGCCCATGGGCACCGGTGAGTCGCAGCCACCCCCCGTCGGCCGCCGCCTGGTTGTCGCCCCGGACGAACACGGCCATTCCGGTGGAGTCGCAGAACGTGAGGTCGGTCAGGTCGAGCAGCACCCGGCTCTCACCCGCCGCGGTGAGCCGGTCGATCGCGGCGGTCAGCTCTGGGGCGGTGCTCAAGTCCAACTCGCCCACGAGCCGTAGGCAGGCGCCATCACCGTCGCGCTCGACGTAGTTGACGCTGAACGTCACCGTTCTCCCCCTCGCTCCACCCTCGGGTGGGACGTTTGCAGTCCGGCAAGTATACGCAGAGCTGACTCGTCCGCCGCCGAGCGCGGTGATCGATCCGACCGCCACCGGCGGGTCGGTCAGCGGGCCTCGCCGGGCAGCGCCGCGCATCCCAGCGCCAGCGCCCGGGCCGCCCGGGGGAAGTCCCGCAACGCGGCGGCGTAGTGCTCCAACGGCAGGACGACCGCCCCCGAGGGCACCCCACGACTGCCCAGGATCCCCGACAGCCACTGCACGAACTCGGTGAACAACGAGGGGTCGTCGACGTAGACCGCCGCGGCCAGAAAATCCACTATGTGGCCCAGGTCGCTCACTGTCGCGTCCAGCTGAGCGGCGGTGTACGCCCGTGCCGCCGGTACCCGCTCGCGCAGCTCCGCCAACGCGCTGTCGATCAGCTCACCGCGACGGCGCACCAGGCTGGCGTACTCGTCGTCGGCCAGGTGGGCCAGCCGCGCCGGCGGCGTCCCGCGCAACGCCCGCTCATCGGCGATCAGCTCGGCCGCCGAGGGCGCGTCCGGCGCCCAGGCCACCCCGAGCCGGCGCGCCCACCGGCCGTCCGTGCCGAACCCACGTCCGCCGACCACCACCGGCACGTCCGAGCGGCGGCAGGCCTCGATCATCCGGTGTGCGTACGGCAGGCGCATCGGCAGCGCGCACGCCAGCGCCACCGCGTGCGCGTCGTAGCGGTGCAGGTACGACACGAGGTGTGCCGCGGGCACGCTGGCGCCCAGGAAGGTCACCTGCCACCCGCGTAGCCGCAGCACCTCGGCCACCAGCCGGGGCGGCAGCGCGTGCCACTCGCCGTCCATGCAGGCGACCACCACCCGGCCGCCGGTCGGCCGCGGTTTGACGTGCGCGGCCACCGCCGCCACCACCTGCTCGCTGATGTGGGTGGCCGCGTGCTCCTGGGCGACGCTCCACTCGTTGCGCGCCCACCGCTCGCCCACCTCGGCCTGGGCGGGCGCGACCAGGTCGAGCAGCACCCGCTCGGCCGGGACGCCCGCGTCGAGAAGGCCGATCGCCAGGTCGGTCGCGGCGTACTCGTCGGCGTCGGCGAGGTGGTCCAGATACCCGGAGTACGCGTCGCCGAGGTCGGTGGTGGCCGTGGCGGCGGTCACGCGTCACTCCCCTCCGTCTGGTCGACGCCGGCGGGCACCGAGTGCAGGTGGCGTGCTCCGCGCCCGCTCAGGCCGGCCGCCCGCACCGCCAGCACGGCGATGTCGTCGTGGTCGCCCTGTGCCAGCCAGTCGCAGGTGAGCTGCTCGACCCGTTCGGCCAGGGCCGGCGCGGGCATCCGGTGACAGCCGGTCAGCGCGGTGATCAGTCGCTCGCCGCCGAACTGCTCGTCGCCGCGGCGGCCGCCCCGGGCCTCGGTCACGCCGTCGCTGTAGAGCAGGCAGGTCTCGCCCGGGGCCAGCCGCACAGTCACCTCCCCGACGCGGGGGTCGGGCACCACTCCGATCAGCATGCCGCGCAACGGCACCGTCTCCACCTCGCCGGAGGCGCGCAGCACCAGTGGTGGCAGGTGCCCGCCGCCGGCCATGGTGAGGGTGAGGCCACCGTCGCGCTCCGGGCGGGCCACGCCGAGCACGATCGTGGCGAAGCGACCCTGGCCGTGCGCCTGGGTCGTCTCCAGCAACGCGTCGTTGAGCAGTCGCAGCAACCGGGCCGGGTGCGACTCCAACCGGTGCAGCGCCTGGAGGCACTGGCGCAGTTGGCCGGTGAAGACGGCGGCTTCGACGCCCTTGCCCGACACGTCGCCGAGGAAGAACACCGAACCACCGTCGGTGAGCCGGTGCGAACCGTAGAAGTCGCCGCCGATGCGCAGCCCCGCCTGTGCGGGCCGGTACGCGGTGCCCCACTGCACACCGGTGGCCTCGACCGGCTCGACCGGCAGCAGGCTGGCCTGGAGAGTGTCGGCCACCTCGGCCTGGTCGCGGTAGAGCAGCGCGGTGGTCAACGCCGCCCCGGCGCGGGCCGCGAACGCGCGGACCAACTCCACGTCGTCCTCGTCGTACCAACGGGTGGCGCGACGGGCCACCAGCAGCACACCGACCGGCGCGTCGCGGCCCGGCAGCGGAACGACCCGGGCGGCGCTCTCGGCACCGGACAGCCCCGGCAGCCAACCGGCGTCGACCGCCTGTTCGACCAGCCAGTCCACCGCGTGCGGCTCGGCGCCGGTCAACCCGTCGGCGATGGCGGTCGGCAACTCGCCGCCGCTCAGCACGCCGCTGTCCACCGTCGGCACCTCGTCGTCGGTGCGTGATGCCCGCCACCAGCGGGCGCGCCCGGCCCGGGGGGCGAGCACCAGCACCGCCACCTCGGCCAGTGTGGGCACGGCGAGTCGGACGACAGCAGCGGCCGCCCGGTCGGGGTGCAGCGGGTTTCCCAACTTGTCGCCGACCACGGCCAGGAACGCCGAGCGGGCCCGCTCGGCGAGCAGCGCGTCGGCGCGGCTGACGCTGTCGGTGACGTCCTCGACGTACCAGCAGCAGCGGTCACCCGAGAGCGGCACCTGGCGCGCGGTGAGCCGGCGCCCGCGATGGGTGAAGCCACCGGGGACGCCCTCGCTCAGCCCTGGCACGCCGGCCGCGCTGAGCAGCACGCCGGGCGTCACCTCGGGCAGCAACCGCTCGGCCACCGGGCTGACGTGCCGCACGACGCCATCGGCGTCGCAGACCACCAGGCCCTCGCGGAAGTGCTCGACGACCTCTAACCAGTCGGGCGTGGCCTGACCCCGGTCGGGGGCCAGCGGGGGCAGTGCCGCGGTGGGGCGGCGAACGTCGGCGGACCACGCCGAGGGTCGTGTCGTGCTCGGCGTGGAGAGCCGTCCGTCGCCCGGGTCCCAGTCCCTGACGTCGGAAGCAGTCACCAGCTGAGCCTCACTCCTTGTCGTTCACCGAACCCGTGCCGGAACCGGCGTCCACTGTCAAAACTCTCCAGCCACCCTACGCCGGAACCCGGAAAGCGGCATCTCACGGCGGGTGGCGGGCACCGCCACGGCGCGGGCCTGGGACGCGGGACAGCAGGGCGCGTCGCCGCCCCCGCTTTGCGTTTTGTCGCTCGACAAGGAAAATGGTGGGATGCCCGACCAGCTGTTGACCATCGAGACGACCCGGCTCGCCGCCGGGAACGTCCGACTCCGGCTGACCGGCGAGCTCGACTACGACAGCGCACCCGAGTTGATCGCCGCGGCGGCCGAGCTGCCCGGCGACGGCGACGCCCCGGTGCTGGTCGACCTGACCGGGGTGACCCTCTGCGACTCGTCCGGGCTCAGCGCGTTGCTGGTGGTGCATCGCGCCGCCGGGGCGATCCGACTGATCGGGGTCAGCCCCCAGCTTCAGCGGATGCTGGACCGCACGGGTCTGAGTGAGTTGCTGGCCGAGGCGTACGCCGACGACGACGTGCGGGCCATCGGCTGACCCGTGGGCCACCCCCGGAAGCGGACGGGGTGGCCCCCGACCCTGGGACCTGGGGTCGGGGGCCGGAGGAATGTCTAGGGTGCCGTCATCGGCTGGAGCTTGGGTCCGTCCTCACGTAGCTCGCTGATCGGGGTCGCGTCGACGTCCTCGGGCTCCCCCGAATCGGGCGTCTGGTACAGGTAGCGGACGAACTGCCCACCCGCCTCGTTGTCGTCCGCGCCGGGCCATTGACCGATGCAGTCCATCCCGATCACCTCGCGGCCCGTCCCGTCGGCCTCCTCCAACAGCGCCCACAGGCTCACCGGGTAACACCTGGTGACCTCGGGCGTGAGCTGCCAGCGGGCGTACCAGCCGGGTCGGGCGGGGACGATCTCGACAACTTCCTTCATGACGACCTTCCTTCCGCGTACCTCGGAAGAACTCCGGTCCTGACCCGATCGTGCGGGCCGGGCGGGTGAGCACCCCTCACCCCCGCCGGATGAAGCGTGGCGCGGGCCGGTCCGACTCGGCCCGGCGGCCTCCGTTTCCTTCTCCGGAACGGCGGGAAGGCGGTGGACGCAGCCACGATCCCAGCGGAAGGGATGCCACAATGCGCAAGCAGATGGAGGGCGACAACCAGAGGCGCCGGGCACTGGCCCGGCAGGCCCGGGAACAGAATCGCCAGCCCAGCGAGATCGGCGCCAGCCTGAGCGCGTCCAAGCAGCTCACGAGCCTCGATGCGGGTAAGCGGGCCGGCCCACCGGCGGCCGGAGCGCACAAGTCGGACACCACCCGCGGCGGGCCGGCACCGCCGCCGGTCGGTAGCGCCGACAACCCGCGACCCCAACCGTCCCCGCCGAGCGGCGCGGCCGGGGTGAACAGCATGGGCTACCACGACCTTGTCGACGAGGTCCGGCGTCGCGCCGGGGTCGACTTCAAGACCGCCAAGGTGGGTACCGAGGCGACGGTGCTGGTCCTCGCGTTCGCCCTGGAAGCCGCCGAACGGCAGCGGCTGCTCGCCGCGGTGCCGGCGTCGCTGCACGACGTGGTGCCGGTCGACGGCATCGAGCGACACCGGGACCTGCCCGGCTTCCTGGCCGAGGTGGGCCGGATCAGCGGCAACACCCCGGAACAGGCCCGTTACCAGGCCGAGGCGACGATCGCCGCGCTCGCCGAGCAGGACGGCGACCTGGTCGAGTCGTTGCACGTACCCGACGGGTTGCGCGACCTGCTGAATCCGCCGGAGGCCGGCGGCGGCCTGGTGGGCGCCTCCACCGCCACACCCACCCTGGACGCCGACGAGATCAGCGCGGCGCTGGACGACCTGCCCTACTGGGCCGGCGACAGCCAGGGCCTCTACCGGGTGGTCGCGCTGCCGCCCGACAACCTGGACCGGGTGCTCGCCCGGCTCGACCGGCTGCGTCAGGACAACGGCCGCGGCCCGAGCATCGGGCGTCCGGGCGACACCGCCGCCGTGTTGACAGTGCGGACCAACCAGGCCAACGGGGTCACCGCGCTCGACGTGGACCTCGCCCGCCAGATCGACGCCGCGATCGACGAGGTGGGTGCCGGGATGGCCGGCGGCTGACCGGCCACCACGACACTGTCGGGCCGGCGGAACGGGGGCGACCCCGCTTCGCCGGCCCGTCCGCCGTGCCGGGTCCCCGGTGGGCTCGGCTAGCGTGCCGGCTATGAACCGCGCCGCCGACCGGTTGGAGTTGGTCGCCGACCCGGTCCGCCGGACCGGGCGGACTCTGCTGTCCGCCGGGGTCGAGCAGTCGTACGTGGATGTCGAGGATCCCCGGCACCTGCACTTCGAGTACGTCCGGCGGATCGCCTCGGCAGTGGAGGTGGCGGCCCCGGCCGGCGCCCCGCTGAACGTGCTGCACCTGGGCGGTGGCGCGTTGACGCTGCCCCGCTGGGTGGCCGCCACCCGGCCCGGCTCCCCGCAACGGGTCGTCGAGCGGGACGCGGCGGTGGTTGAGCTGGTGACCCGGGAGTTGCCGCCGCTGCCGCCGGAGGTGCGGGTGGACGTCGCGGACGCCCGGGACGCCCTGACCGGCGCCCCCGACGGCCGGTACGACCTGGTGATCGCCGACATCTACCGCGCGGCCCGGATGCCTCGGCACGTGCGCACCGTCGAGTTCGCCGCAGAGGTCGCCCGCTCCCTGCGCCCCGACGGGTTGTACCTGGTGAACGTCACCGACCTGCCGCCGCTGGTCGGTACCCGGGTGCAGGTGGCCACCCTGCGGGCGGTCTACGCCGACGTGTGCGTGCTCGGCGACCGGCGGATGTTGCGCGGTCGCCGGTACGGCAACCTGGTGCTGGCCGCGACCTCCCGCCCCGGCGGGCTGCCGGTGGCCCGGCTGGCCGTGGCCGCCCTGCGCGACCCGGTGCCCGGCGGGCTGCTGCACGCCGCCGCGCTCGACACCTTCGTCGCCGGTGCCCGCCCGCTCAGCGACGCGGACGACACCTCCCACCACTGATCGCCGTTGTGCCCGCAATGCCGGGTTTCCGACGGCTCGGGCGGGGAAGGCCCGCCGGATGAGCGACGTCGACGATCGGGTGACCGGCCGCCGAACCCTGATCGTGATCGGTCTGGTGCTGGCGACCGCGCTCGCGCTGGGGTTCGTGTACGCGACCCGGCGGGTGCTGGTCTGGGCGGTGGTCGCCGCGTTCTTCGCCGTCGCGCTCAAACCCCTCGTCGACCGACTGCAACGCCGTTTCGTCCGGCGTCGGGCGCTGGCCACCCTGCTGGTGTTCCTCGCCGCGTTCGTGCTGCTGGCGATCCTGGCCGCGCTCATCCTGGTGCCGTTGTTCGGGGAGTTGGGCCGCTTCGCCGACCGGGCGCCCGAGCTGCTGCGGGAGGCCCGCGCCGGACGGGGACCGGTGGGGCAGGTGCTGGAGCGCACCGGGGCACGACGCTATGTCAGCGAGCACTCCGAGCAGCTGCGCGACCTCGGCAGCCGGCTGCGCCAACCCGCCGTCGGTGTGCTGCGCGGCGTCGTCGAGTCGGTCGCCGGGCTGGTCACGGTCATCGTGCTCGCGTACCTCATGGTGTTGGAGGCGCCGCGGATCACCAGGGGCGTACTCGCGGCGGCCGGGGACGGTCAGGGCGAGCGGCTGCGCCGGGTGGGCCGGGAGGTGTCGCGTACCGTCACCGGCTACCTCACCGGGAACCTGCTGATCAGCGTGATCTGCGGGGCGTTGACCTTCGTGGTGCTGACCGTCACCGGGGTGCCCTTCGCGGCGGTGATCGCCCTGCTGGTGGCGGTGGCCGACCTGATACCACTGGTCGGGGCGACCCTCGGCGCGGTGATCGCGGCCGGTGCCGGCTTCCTGCACTCCCCCACCGCCGGGGTGGTGGTGCTGGTCTTCTTCGTGGTCTACCAACAGGTGGAGAACCACCTGCTCCAGCCGCTCATCCTGTCCCGCGCGGTCCGGCTCAACCCGTTGACGGTGCTGATCAGTGTGCTGCTCGCGGCGGAGCTGGCCGGCCTGCTCGGCGCGCTGCTGGCCATCCCCGCCGCCGGCATCGTGCAGACCCTGCTGCGCGAGTACGGCCCGCGCCGGCTCCGACCCGCCCCGCCGGCCGGCCCGGCAGCGCGGTCGGCCGGCGCCGCCGACTGACCGTCGCGGGCGCGGCCGGTGCCGCCACCGGCCTGCTCCGCGACGACCTGGTCGGGGCCCGCCCTGCCGCCCCCGAGGACCTGGGCCGAGGGCCCGCTCAGCGGGACCGGGTCGCGACCTCGGGCGTGGTGCTCTCCAACGGCACCGCGTTCGCCGGCACCAGCCCCAACTGGACAGCGGACCGGGTCAACGCGGCGTCCAGCGCCCAGTCGGCGCTGACCCGCGTCCGGTTTCCCGGCATCGCCATCAGGTGGTACGCCCGGGTGACCGCCTTGGCCGGCAACCCGGCCAGGTTGACCTGCAACGGGTTCGCCGCCGCGTCCTTGCCACCCAGGTCGACGACCCAGCCCAGGTCGTGGTGCTTGTACGGCTTACGCCGGCCGAAACCGTACGACGCGGCGATGTTGTACGCCGCGCGCTTGCCCTGCCGCTGCGCGTGCTGGGCGGTCATCCCGCACACCTTCCCCGGGTTGACCAGGTCGGGCACGGCGGCGGCGTCACCGCAGGCGAACACCTCCGGATAGCCGGGAACGTTGAGGAACTCGTCGGTGACCAGTCGCCCCCGGTCGGTCCGCAGGCCCAGCTCGTTGACGAACGGGTCGGGGCGCACACCCACGCACCACACCAGGGTGCAGGTCGGCACGTACTCGCCGTCGGTGAGCTTCACCCCGTCGCACGTCGCCTCGGCCACCGAGGTGCCCATCCGCACGTCCACCCCACGCCGGTTGAGCACCTTGTGCGAGGTGTCCGACATCCGCTTGTCCAACTCCGGCAGCACCCGGGACGCCACGTCGAGCAGCATCCAGCGGGGCCGGACGGTGAGCCGGGGCCGCTGGGCGTGCAACGCGTCGGTGAACAACTGCCCGTGTGCCGCGACCTCGGTGCCGGTGTAGCCCGCCCCGACCACCACGAACGTGGACCGGGCCTGCTGCTCGGCCGGGTCCTCGGCCTGCTCGGCCAACTCCAACTGCCGAACGATGTGATCATGCAGGTAGACGGCTTCGGGCAGGCCGCGGAAGCCGTGCGCGTACTCGGTCACCCCCGGGATGGGCAGCAGCTTGTTGACGCTGCCCACGGCGAGCACCAGCCGGTCGTACGCCAGCCGGTTCTTCTCCCCCTCGGCCTGGGTGAAACCGACCCAGCGGTTCTGCAGGTCGACGTGGTCCGCCTCGCCGACCACCACCCGTACGCCCTTGAGCGTCCCGGTCAGCGGCACGGCGATCCGTTTGGGCTCGACCACCCCGGCCGCCACCTCGGGCAGCAGCGGCAGGTACAGGAAGTAGTCGGTGGAGTTCAGCACCACGATCTCGGCCCGGTCCCGGGCGATCCGGCTCAACGTCTTCGCCGCGTGGTAACCGGCGAACCCGGCCCCCACGATCACCACACGAGGTTTCGTCATTGCGGGCCGTTTCCCGTCGAAGCCCCGAACAAACGTCCGGCCCGCCAGCCGCGGTCAGCTCGGCTGGAGCCGGACGTGGCCGCTGCGGCCCACCGCCTCCACCTCCCACTGCTGGCCGAATGCCCGCACCCGCCCGGCGGTGATCCGGCCCAGCTCCTCCGGGACGTCCGGATCGAGGACCAGCCGGCCGTCGACCGGGTTGATGCCGAGCATGGCGCGGATCAGGGCCAGCGGCGTTCCGGCCGCCCAGGCCTGCGGGCTGCACGCGGTCGGGAACGGCACGGCGAAGAGCAGTCGCTCCCGATCGAACCCGCTGAGCGCCTCCGGCAGCCGGTAGCCGAACTGCTCGGCCGCCTCGATCATCGCCAGACTGATCCGGTTCGACTCGGCCCGGTAGCCGTACCGGGCCAGGCCGAGCGCGGCGATCGAGTTGTCGTGCGGCCAGACCGTGCCGAGGTGGTAGCCGAGGGCGTTGTAGGGTCGTTCCTCCCGGGACAGGGTGCGGATGCCCCAACCGGAGAACATCTCCGACGACATGAGTTGTCGCACCACAGCGTCGGCCCGCTCCGGCGGCACGATCCCGCTCCACAGCAGGTGACCCATGTTCGAGGTCTTGGAATCGACGCGGTTCTTGTCGCCGTCCAGGGCGACAGCGTAGTAGCCACCCCGCTCCTCGATCCAGAAGTCCTGGTTGAACCGCTCGTACAGGGTGGTGGCCTGGTCGCGCAGCCGGCGCGCCAACGTCGGGTCGTCCAACGGCCCGTCGAACAACTCGGCCAGCCGCATCTTCGCGTCGTAGGTGTAGCCCTGTAGGTCGCAGGTGGCCAGCGGGAGCACGGGGATCCGGCCGTCGGCGAAACAGACCCCGTCCGGGGAGTCGCGCCAGCACTGGTTGCCCAGCCCCTCGGGCGAGCGGGTGGCGTACTCGACGTAGCCGTCGCCGTCCCGGTCGCCGTACTCGTCGATCCAGCGCACCGCGGCCAACGCGTTGTCCCGCAGTTGCCGCACCGTTTCGTCGTCGCCGGTCCAGCGCCAGTACTCGGAGAGCAGGATCAGCCAGAGTTGGGTGGCGTCGGCGCTGCCGTAGTAGGGCCCGTACGGTTTTTCGCCGGAGCGGGTCAGCTCACCGCTGCGGACCTCGTGCAGAATCTTGCCGGGCTCCTCGTCGGTGAAGTCGTCGCAGGTCTCGCCCTGCAGCCGAGCCAGCGCGAGCAGGGCGCCCTTCGCCAGGGCCGGCCCGGCGACCAACGTCTGGTACGCGGTGATGAGGGTGTCCCGTCCGAAGACGGTGAGGAACCAGGGCAGCCCAGCACCGGGCAGCATGATCTGCTGACCCTTGACCTCCAGGTCGAGCCGCAGCGAGGACAGGTCGTCACGGGACTGGCGTATGGTGCGCTCCAACGGCATGCTGTCGCTGCGCAACACCGCCCGGTCCTCGGTCCACCGGCGCAGCGGGTCGTCGGCGCGGCCGTGGAAGACGTCCGCGATGTCGCCGCGCACCGGCTCGACCACCCCCAAGCCATGCGGCAGCGGCACGTGCAGGTCCACCTTCCAGACCTCCCGGGGACCCAGGTTCAGGTCCCAGATCAGGTCGTCACCCTCGACCCGGTCCGCCGGTAACGCACAGCACACCCGGGTCTGCGCGGAGAAGTCGCCGCGCCGGTAGGAGAAACACAACTCGGACCCGTCGGTGGCGTGGTTGCGGCTGATCTCGGCGGAGCGGTCCCGAACCGTCGACTTGACCTCGAACAGGTCGGCGAAGTCGGCGTCGACGGCCAGCCGCAGCTCCACCCGGGCCTGCTCCAGTTGGAACGAGACCAGTTCCAGGCGCTCGTGCAAGCCGTCGCTGATGTAGCGCAGCCGCCGCAGGCCCAGGCTGTTCGGCGGTAGCCCCGGCAGTTCGGGGTTGGTGAGCGTGTACTGCGCGGAGTAGTGCTCGATGGTCTCGGAGCGCAGCACCAGCAGTTCGCTGCCGTTGACGGTCAACGTCCAGCCGCTGAGCAGGCGAGTGTCAAGGTGGACAAGCCCGCCGATGCTGCCCGGCGGCACATCCCCCTGGGCGTTGGAGTAGAGAAATGTGGGCCCGCTGAGCACCGCGATGGAGTTGGGGCCCAATTCCGGGGGGATCGCCCGCTGGTCACCGCTGTCCGGATCCGCGACGGACAGGCCGGGGAAGGGGCTGGCAGGGGTCGCACGCACGGCAGCCATGCACCCACCGTAGGAAGTAGGGTGCGGAGCGTCATCACCCGGTCTGGGTGAAAGTCCCCGACGTCCGGGGAACGCTTGCCGCAGTGCCGGTCTGCCGTCAACCCGGCCGCGCCGGGCCGCCGGTCAGCCGAGGGTCGGTGCGGTGATCGCCCAGCGTTCGTGGTCGCGCCAGGCGCCGTCGATGAACAGGTAGTCCGGGGAGAAGCCCTCCAACCGGAAACCGAGCTTGCGGGCCACCCGCCGCGACGGCTCGTTGCCCGGTTGGATGTTCGCCTCCAGCCGGTGCAACCCGACCGAGGTGAACGCGTGGTCGATCACCAGGGCGACGCCCGCTGAGGCGTGCCCGGTCCCGCTGAAGGGCAGGAACGCCGCGTACCCCAGGTAGCCGCCACGCAGCGCGCCGAGCACGATCCCGCTGATGTTCACGTAACCGGCGATCTCGCCGCTGGCGCGATCGCAGATCAGGTACCCGGCACTGTCGCGGCGACGGATCCGGCGCAGATACAGCTCGTACTCCTGCGGGCTTGCCGGCGCGGCCAACCACGGGTGGTGCAGGTCTCGACTGCGCCGCGCGGCGGCGACGAACTCGTCGGAGTCGGTGGGCCGGGGCCGCCGGATCGCGGCGGGACCACCGGTACGCAGGTATCTCACGGCGGATCACTCTGACCGACGGGTGCCGCAGTTGTCCAACCGGCCGCCGGGTGGGTGGGCGTCGGTCGGCTCAGCGGGACGTCAGCAGGCCGAACTCCTGACCATCGGGGTCGGCCAGTGCCAGTCGGCCCGCCCGGTCCTGGTGGGTGTCGATTCGGGTCGCCCCGAGCGAGAGCAGACGGTCGACCTCGGCCTGCCAATCGCCGTCGACAGCCGGGGCGAGGTCGAACCGCACCCGGTCCCGTCCGCCGTTCGGCATGTACGGCGGACCGCCCCAGGAGATCTTCGTGCCGCCGTTCGGTGACTGGATCGCGGTCTCCTCGTCCTGGTCCCAGACCAGCGGCCACCCGAGCGCCTGGCTCCAGAAGTACCCGACCTGCTGCGATCCGTCGCAGGCCAGCGCGCCGACGAAGCCGCAGCCGGCGAGGAAGTTGTTGCCCGGCGCGATGACGTCGAACTCGTTGCCCTCGGGGTCGGCGAGCACCACGTGATCGATCTCGGGGCCCTGCCCGATGTCGGCGTGCCGCGCACCGAGTTCCAGTGCCCTGGCCACCGTCTGCCGCTGGTCCTCCAGCGAACTGCTGGTCAGGTCGAAGTGCATCCGGTTCTGGACGACCTTCGGCTGCTGGTCAGGGGCGAAGCGGATGTGGTACCCGTTGTCGTCGGCGGGTAGGAGCAGGACGCCGTCGTGTGGATCGTCGACGATCTCCCGCCCCAGCAGCCCGGACCAGAACCGCGCGAGCCGCAGAGGCTCGCTCGCGTCGAAGGTGATCGCGAACAGGTGTGCAGTCATCGCTGTGCTCATCTCCCATCGGACCGGACGCCGTGGCAGCCGTCGGAGCGGGAGCCTAGGGGTGTGCCAGGTCGACCGCACCCGAGTTTCCGGTCGAGCGGTGAGGTACGCCGAGGCGGTGCAGGTCGTTCGGCGGGATGCGGGTCATCCCCGGTAGGGCGGGGCGACACCCCAGCCCCAGCGAGGGACCGGCGCCTGCCGGATCGGGTCCGCGTCCGGTTGAGAATTGCCCGCACGGGCCGCTCGGGCCGGTACCGCGCAACAGGTGGAAGGTCGTCGTCGGGACGTGCGGCGTCGTGATCCACTGGTCCGGTGAGCCACGCCCTCTCGAACCCGCCAGCCGACGTCGAGGTACGACTGACCGACGAGTCGAACGTCTGGCTGTGCACGGTGCGGCGCGACGGATCCCCGCACCTGACACCGGTCTGGTTCGTCTACCTCTCCGCGACGTTCTGGGTCGGTTGTGAGAGCCGCAGCGTCAAGGCCCGCAACGTCGTGGCCGACCCACGGGTGTCAGTGGCACTGGAGAGCGGCAACGCGCCAGTGGTGGCCGAAGGCGCCGCCCGCGTGCACCGGGTCGGGTTCCCCAGCACCGTCGTCGAGGCGTTCGCGAGCAAGTACGACGGCTGGGACGTCGGCAGGCAGGTCAACCCGGACAGCGAGCGGGTGCTGTTGGAGATCCCGGTCCGGCGGTGGCTGCTCGCGGGCACCGCGCAGTGAGTAGTCGATGCGAGAATCGACCGGTGGAGAACGAGCTGAGGGCGGCCCTGGCGGGCGTACGGGACGCGTTCGGCCGTTACCCACGCCGCCCGGTGCTCGACGGGTGCCCGCACTGCAAGGGCTCCGTGCCGGTCGACGAGCACGACCTGTTCTCACTGACCATCAGCCTCGGCAGCACGGTCGGCGATCGTGCCGACGTGAAGGCCCTGCTCCCCGTCCTCCTTGAGCGCCTGCTCGCCTCCGACGACCTCGACCCGGCCATCGTCCTGGGCAAACTCCCCTATCAGGAGTGGCGTACCTGGCCGCGCGTCGAGCAGCAGGCCATCGACGCCTACCTCGACGTGGTGTGGCGGTCGTTGCTGGCCGACCACCCGCCGCGGCTCGGGTCGTTCACCGATCCGGCGACCTTCCTCGACGCGGCTCGCGCGGCCGGCGAGCGCGTCGAACGATTCCTCGACGTCTGGGACGCCACGCTCACCTCGTCGGCGGACCGTCACCTGGCCGAGATGGTCGGCGGGCTCAACTTCGCCAAGCAGAAGCCGAGCGCCATCGACGACTGGATACGCCGGGAGGCGACCCGCGACCGCCTGCACCGCGCGTGGGAACGTGACTACGGATCGCCCTGGGCCGACGACCTCGCCCGGGCCCACGATCTCCTCCGAGTCTGAACCGGCCTGCCGCTTCGACTGCGAGAGCCGATGAACCACGGTGCGAGCCACGGGCTGAGCGCGACGAGACCGACGGCGAGGCCGGTGATGACGGCCTGCCCGATCCGGCCCGGGGTGACGCCGGCCGCCGGGTCCAGCACGTAGTTGGCGTACCCGTTCGCGGCCGCGTCCGTCACCAGCACCGCGCAGCCCAGCACGAGCCCCTGCACCCGGCGAGCGGCCAACAGCAACGCCGCCAACGGATCCCACACGGTCAGGGACGTGAAGTAGAACGTCAGCCACCCGGGCAGGGCGAGCTGCGGCCCGAACTGAGGCAGGAGCAACTGCACCACGTGCACCGCGGTGCCGTAGGCGAAGACCAGCACGGCGAAGGCCACCACGCACCGGACCGCGAGCGGCACACCACCCCATCGACCGGCGCTCATCAGGCCATCGTGCCTCAGCCGGGCGAGCGTTCCGTCAGAGTGGGCCGGGGAACGTCTGCTCCATCGGCATCGGCACCTGGAGGAACGTGGTGCCGCGCATGTCCAGCCAGGCCCGGTCCGGCCCGCGCACCAGGCGCACCATCACCTCCTCGCAGGTGGGGCAGCGGGCGACGAGGCCCGGGGCGTGCGAGTAGACGTGCAGGCTGGCCATCGACCCGGTCGTCCCGCAGTTCTCGCAGCGGCCCATCGCGCTGCTCAGGTCGACGGTGAACAGCTCACGCATCGGGCCGTCGAGCATGTTGCCGTCCAGGTACGACATCTCGGTCATCGAATCTCCTCGAACACTGCGTGAGTGAGCGGTGGTCAGCCGGTGGGGCCGAAGCGTTCGGTCTTGACCCGACGCGACGGGTGACCGAGCCCCACCAGCAGGTCGGCAACGGTCTCCACGAACGCGGTAGGGCCACAGACGTAGGTGAGGGGTTCCAGGTCCGGTGGCCACCCGTGCGTGTTGACGTCGGCCAGCCCGATCCGGTGCGGCTCACCGCGCCAACCCTCGGGCGCCTCACGGGTGTAGACGTACGCGACGTCCAGCCCGAAGTCGTCGCGGACCCGGCGGCGCAGCTCGTCGGCGTAGATCACGTCGCCGGGGGTGCGCACCGAGTAGATCAGCCGGAACGGCGCCTTGCTGCCCACCGCCCGCCGCGCCCGGATCATCGCCATCAGCGGCACGACGCCGGAACCGCCGGCGACCAGCTGCACCGGCGCGGTCTCCTCGGACCGCCAGATGAACCAGCCACCGAGCGGTCCGCGGACCTCCACCGGGTCGCCGGCGCCAAAGACATCAATGAGGTACGGGGACACCTCGCCGTCGGGCACCCGCTGCACTGTCACCTCGATGCGCGGGCCCCCGGGCCCGTCCACGGCCGGCCCGGCGATCGAGTACGACCGGGCCGCCTGGTAGCCGTCCGGGGCGGTGAGTCGCAGGTCGACGTGCTGCCCGGCCAGGTGCCCCGGCCAGTCCGGCACCTCCAGCACCAGGGTCTGCGCGGTCGGAGTCTCCACCCGCCGCTCCACCAGCCGGCCGACCTGCCACCGGTTGGGCGTACGGCGCTGGGTGCTCGTCGCCACGGCGCGCTCAGTCACCCTGGTACCGCTGTTCGCGCCACGGGTCGCCGTAGTCGTGGTACCCGGCGGTCTCCCAGAACCCTGGCTCGTCCATCGTCTTGAGCCGGAGGCCGCGCACCCACTTGGCGGACTTCCAGAAGTACAGGTGCGGCACCAGCAGTCGCGCCGGCCCGCCGTGCTCAGCGGGCAGCGGTGCGCCGTCGAAGGTGTGCACCACCCAGGCCTGGCCGCCGCGCAGGTCGTCGAGCGGCAGGTTGGTGGTGTACCCGCCGTAGGAGTGCGCCAGCGCGAAGTGCGCCCCCGTGTCGACGTCGGCGAGCAGAGTGTCCAGTGAGACGCCCTGCCAGTTGGTGCCGAGCTTGGACCAGCGGGTGACGCAGTGGATGTCCACCATCGGCGTCTCCTGCGGCAGGGCCATCAGCTCCTGCCACGACCACCGGTGCTCGCTGCCGTTCTCGGCGGAGATGACGAACTCCCAGGTGTCCAGTGACACCCGGGGTGTCGGGCCGGCCGAGAGCACCGGAAAGTCCTCGGTCAGATACTGGCCGGGGGGCAGGGCCGGCTCCTGCGTTCGGGGCCGACCCTGAAAGCCCGGTGACACGATTCCCATTGCACAGTCGTACCACCCGCGCTGGTGGAGGCGGGAGCTTTCCCGCGTACCCCGTCGTCAGCCGGCGCGGCGCGGTCAGTGCCGCTCCGCGACGACGGTGCGGTCCTCGGGCAGGTTGCCGCCCCGGGTGGCGCGCAGGCTGGTCATCGTGACCACCACCAGCACACCGATGATCACGCCGAGCGAGGCCAGTGTGGGGATCTGCGGCACACTGTCCCAGATGCCGTGCGCCCAGTGCAGACCGAGCTTGAGGCCGATGAACGCCAGGATGATGGCCAGGCCGTAGCTGAGGTGCACCAGCCGGCTCAGCGCCGCGTGCAGGACGAAGTAGAGCGCCCGCAGGCCGAGCAGGGCGAACGCGTTGGTGGCGAACACCAGGTACGGGTCCTCGGTGATGCCGTAGACGGCCGGCACCGAGTCGACAGCGAAGACGATGTCGGTGGCCAGCACCGCTACCACCACAAGGGCGAACGGTGTGAGTGCGCGCTTCGCGCCCTGCCGGATGGTCATCTTGGTGCCGTGGTAGTCGTCGACCACCGGCATGACCTTGCGCAGCAGCTTCACCGACCGCATCTTGTTGATGTCGACTTCCTGCTGATGCCCGGACATGGCATCGCGCAGCAGCTTCACCGCGGTGGCGATGAGGATGATCGCGAAGAGCAGGAAGGCGAAGTCGAGGGTCTGCAACGCCGCCGCGCCGAGGGCGATGAAGACGGCCCGCAGCACCAGCGCGCCGGCGATGCCGTAGAGCAGCACCCGCTGGGCGAGCACCGCCGGCACCGCGAACGCCGCCAACAGCAACATGAAGACGAAGAGGTTGTCGACCGAGAGCGACTTTTCCACCAGGTAGCCGGTCAGGTACTCGACGCCCTGCTGGGAGCCGAATCGGGACCAGATCCAGCCACCGAACGCCAGCGGCAGCGCTATGTAGAACGCCGACCAGCCGATGGCCTCCCGCATGGACACCTCGTGCGGACGACGGGTGACCAGGAAGTCCAGCACCAACAGCAGGAGGACCCCGATGATGGTGACCGCCCACAGCGTGGGCGTGCCCACCGACGACAGGTCACTGGCGGCGGACAGATACGACACTTGGCTCATGTGGGGTCTCCTCGAACACCGTCATGTTCGAGGTCTCCTTCACCCACCACCTGATGGGCAACCACCCGAGGCGCGCCGGGCGCGCCGTACTGACCGGAATGGTTCGTGGGAAGTACTCCCCTCGCACGACAAGGTTAGGCCAGGCGGAATCGCCACGCCAAGCGGGACATCGATGGTTGCCCTGGTAAACCGCTGTGTGCCCGTACCAGCGCTGTGTCAACCACGGCGCAACGTCGCGCCCGGGGCCATCGCCTGCTCGACCAGGCCCCGATAGTCACGTGGCAGTTGGGTCGCCACGTCATCGAACTCACCGCCGGTGATCGCCTCGCGCAGAGTGGTGAAGACCGCTCGACTGGCGTCCTCGGCGGCGGGCTCCTGCACACCGGCGCGCAACGCGACCCGGGCGACGAACTCCGCGGCGCCGAACCGGTCCGCCTGCTCGGTGCTCGGGCTCGGCTTCAGCACGAGTTGCAGCGGCTGGGGCAACTGGGCGGCCAGGTCCAGCACCTCACCGCCGGTCAACCGCTCGGCGAACGTCTCCAACACGGCCCGGGTCAGCTCGACCGCACGCTCGGACGACGTGGCGGTGCGCTGGGAAACCTGGTCGATGAAGGTGTCGTAGTTCATCGCGTACTCCCTTGGCTCGCGTCGGCGTCAGCGGGTACCCGCGGCGGCCGAGGAGAAACGGTGCCGGTTTCCTGCGCCGGGCGGGCGTGACCGGCCGGCGGGCGGGTAACCGCCGCCGGTCGTCACCACATCGATGCCCGAGGGAGCCCACGCCATGGCGAGCTACGCCGACGTCCTGCAGTACCTGTCGAGCCTGGACTACCCGGCCGAGAAGGACGACGTGGTCCGCGAGGCCGAACGGGAGGGTGCCCCGCCGGACGTGTTGAAGGCGCTGCGCGCCCTCCCGCCGGTCGACTACGCCAACGGGACCGAGGTGGCCCGCTCGGCTGGGATCGAGGCGGCACCCGAGGTCGGCCCCGCCCAGCGGGCCGAACAGGCCCGGGACAAGAAGCACAACCGGGTCTCGCAGCACCTGCGCGGCATCTGACCCAGCTGTGACGCCCACCGCCCTGGCCCGGGAGCGTCCCGAATGACCCAGACCGGCCCCGACCGGCCAGCGGACGTGCGTTTCCCGGCTGCGAAGCAGCTCGCCGTCGTGGCGGTGGTCGGCGTCATCGCCGGCTGCGTCTTCGCGCTGCTGCTGCCCCTGCCGCTCGCCGCGCTGGCCGGCTGGGACGTTGGCGCGCTGAGCTGGCTCGTGCTGGTCTGGCACAAAATCTGGCCGATGGACGCCGAGCGGACCGCCCAACTCGCCGTCCACGAGGACCCCAACCGGGCGATCCGGGACGCCCTGCTGCTCGTCGCCTGCCTGGCCAGCCTGCTGGCCGTCGGGTTGGTCGTGGCCAGCGCGCAGAGCGCGCCCCCCGGGACGGCCCGGGAGCTGCACAGCAGCCTGGGCGTGCTCAGCGTGGTGCTCTCCTGGTTCGTGGTGCACACCGTGTTCGCCGCCCGGTACGCCCGGATCTACTACACCGGCCCGGACGGCGGAGTGAACTTCAACCAGCCCGAACCGCCGCGCTACTCCGACTTCGCGTACGTCGCGTTCACCATCGGGACGACGTTCCAGGTCTCCGACACCAACCTGACCAGCAACGAGATGCGTCGAACGGTGCTGCGCCACTCGATGGTGTCGTACCTGTTCGGCGCGTTCATCATCGCCGTGACGGTGAACCTGCTGGCGGGTCTGGCGCGCTGACGACACCGGCTGCCTGGTCCCCCGGAGCATGACACGGGGCGGGGCCGATCGAAGGGCCGGGACAGGCGGGCGCCCCTGGTCACGAACCGCGACCCAGGGCGCCACGCAAGCCTGCCCAGGCGGTGAACCGCATCCGAACCGGTCGCGGTCACCAGGCGGTGGAGGGCCGCTCGAACCGAGCGGCCAGCACTGCCGGGTCCAACCATACGGCAGAACATCCTCCGTTTGGTCAGAATTTGGGGAAGTGTGGGCCAGGGCACGTCACGGCCGACCGGTCACCTCCGCGTACCGATGCTCCAGGTCGACCCGGGCCAACGCCCCCACCAGCCAGGCCAACTGCTCGGACTCGCCAGTGGCAAGGCCGGCCAGGTCGTCCGCCGACCTCCCCAGCCCGAGCCGCCGGGCGGCGGTCAGCGCCCGCCGATCGGCGACCGGGGCCACCTCCCGCCACAACGCCTGCGCCTCGCGGAGAAACAGAACGACAACCTGATCGTCCACGCCCGGAAGCTCGGCCAGCAGCGCCCGCTCCCGGACCGGGTCGTGGTGCGCCACCGCCCGCAGCCGGCGCAGATCACCCCGGTACCGCTCGACCACCGCCCGAGCCAGGTCACCCAGCACCGCGGCCAGCGCGTCCACGTCACCGCGCTGGCCGCTGGCGCGCAGCACCCGGACCCGATCCTCGTGCAACGAACGCGCCAGCCGGGCCGCGCTGTCCCACCCCTCGTCGCGCACCGCCCGCGCCCCGTCCAACGCCCGCCGGAAATCACCACGACGGGCCAGCAACACCGACAGGTACAGCACCTGGAACAGGCTCGCCGGGTTGTTGGTCACCCGGAACCCGTACTGCTCGGCGAAGCCTCGCCCGCTACCGGCGAGCCGGCGCGCCAGACGTTTACGGTCCTCCACCGGAGTGATCAAACTGGTCGCCATGCCGGCGACTACCCGCGCCGCCAACTGCCACACACCGGGCCGCGCGCGCCGGTGTCGTCAGTCGTGCAGGCCGCCGGTGCGGTCGCGGGCCTTGAGGCGGGTCGTGGGCAGGGCCGGCGCCGGCAGCGGCGGCGCCGCATCGTCGGCGACCACACCGAAGCGCCCGTCGCCGGCCATCCAGTCCTCCCGGGCAGCGGCGATCTCCTCGTGTGACCGGCCGACGAAGTTCCACCACATCACCAACGGCTCCTCGAACGGCGTACCGCCCAGCAGCAGCAACCGGGCCCCGGCCCCGCCCCGCACTGTCAACTCCCGGCGGCCCGAGCCCAGATACAGCAGCGCCCCCGGCTCGAACCCGACCCCGGCCGCCTCCGCGGATCCGGACATCGCCAGCACGGCGTACTCGAAATCCGGCCGCAACACCATCGTCGCCGGCGCCTCACCGCGCAGCTCCAGTTGGACCCCCACCAGCGGGGTGTGCACCACCGCCGGTGACCGCTCCCCGGCGAACCCGCCCACCAGCACCGTGACGTCCAGGTCGCCGTCGCGCCAACGCGGCAGGTCGGCGTGGTGGGCGAAATCGGCCGCTCCGGCCCGCGCCGGATCCGGCAGCGCCACCCAGAGCTGCACACCGTGCATCACCGGCGGATGGGTCGCCGGTGAGCGCTCCGAGTGGGCGATACCGTTCCCGGAGGTCATCACGTTCAGTTGGCCGGGCACGATCGGCTGCACGTTGCCGAGGCTGTCCCGGTGCAGAATCTCCCCGTCCAGCAGCCACGTCACCGTCTGCAGCCCGGTGTGCGGGTGCGGCGGCACCTCCATACCGGGCCGCTGCGCCACATCGTCCGGGCCAAAATGATCCACGAAACACCACGCGCCGACCATCCGGCGGGCGCGCTGCGGAAGCAGCCGCCGCACCGTGGTGTACCGACCCAACGGCACGTCGTGGCCGGGCAACAACACACTGCCGGGATCGACGTCGGCCACGCCAGGCGGTCGGGTCTGCGCCAGCATCGATTCAGTACGCTCCACCGCCCGACTGTACGCGCACGCCCACTCACGACCACGACGCTTCTGGCCAGGGCGGGCGTGGTTCACCGGCCAGTGGTTGTCAGGGTGGGCCGACCGGGCGCGCGCTGACCCGGCGCGGGTTCACCGGTTGCTGGAGGAGACCAGAACACTGTTGGCACCGGCGACCAGGTCCAGGTACAGGCGTTCCGCCGACCGGTCCCAATCCGGCGTACCCAGCACCGAGCCCGCGGCCACCCCATCCCAACGGTCGCCGCGTACCACCACTGAGCCGGCACCGACTCCCGCCCGAACCCGTACCGGAGTCTCCTCCGGGACCCGGACGTCGAGCTGGCTGGTCCCACCGGTGAGGCGTACGGTCAGGGTGCCGGCGGGCTGGTCTGCGCGCGGGCCGGTGGGGTTGCCGGGGCCAGCGGCGGTGATCGGTGGCAGAAGAATCTCGGTACGGCTGGAACCCCCGGCGAGTTCCACGCCCAGCAGCCGGGCCCGGGTCAGATCCAACACCTGACTACTCACCCCGCCAACGAGGTGGAGACGCCAGGCGACCCGCTCGTTGAGCAACACCCGCACGGCCCGTGGCCCGCGCGTCCCGGACCCCACGAGGTCGAGCCGCACGGTCTCCCCCCGCACCGCCGGTCGGCCCGCCACACCCGAGCCGGCCGGGATACTGATCCGGTACAGGTCATCGCCCAACTCGGCCACCCGCAGCTCGAACGAGGACAGCCCATCCGCGAGCACGAAGGTGCCCTTCCGCCAACCCGCCAACGGCGCTGTCAACAGGTGCTCGGCAGCGGCACCCGCACCACCGCGGCGACCCTCAGCCGCGTCCGGGTCAGCGACGCCCCCCGGGCGGCCGCCGTCCCCGGGGGGAGTGCCATCGGGCGAGTGCCATCGGGGCGAGTGCCATCGGGGCGAGTGCCATCGGGCTGGCTGGAGTAGGTCATGCCGAGGTGGTCGGGAGCGGCAACGATCACGGTCACCGCCGCCGCGCCCAGGAGCAGCACGACGGCGGCAGCGGCCACCAACAGACGAGCACCGGCTGACAACCGTCGTGGTGCCGGCTCACCGGACTGTGCTGACTCACCGGACTGTGCTGGCTCTGACTCCGGTTCGCGATCCGCGCCGTACCCCACTGCGGCCATGCCTGTGTCCCTCCGCCGGTCCCCGCCCGGTGGTACGTAAAGACCAACCGATCGGATCACTCGGCGCTGAACGGCGACCGGCCAGAGCAGAAAGGCCGCTGGCCGGCACCCGGGGTTGGGGGTGCCGGCCAGCGGTCGGTGTCGTGCGGTGGTGCTGTTGTACGGGTCAGCTGTTCCAGTACTGGCCAACCAGGTCGGCGGCCTGCTGCTCCCACTGGGCGTAGGCGTCCGGGTAGGCCGACACCTGCACGGTCTGCGCGGCGTCGGTCAGCGGCATGTCCTGCCACCCGTCGACCTGCTTCAAACCCTTGAGGAACGCCATCGTCGAGTAGGCCGGGTCAGTAATCTGCTCCGGCGTGCCCCAACCCGAGCTCGGGCGCTGCTGGAACAGACCCAGCGAGTCGTGATCGTTCATATCGCCCAGGTGGCCGAGGTTCTCCAGCTTCGACTCCTGCAGGCTCGTCGCGATCGAGATCACCGCGGCCCGCTCCGGCAGACCGGCCTTCTTCGTCGCGGCGATGATCGCCTTCACGTTCGCGGTCTGCTCGTCGTTGAGGGCGATCCGGGACTGCTCGCCCTGGGTGCCGTGCGGGATGAGCTTGCTGGTGTCGGGCTTGTCGGCCTGCACCGCAACGGCGACGGGCTTGGCGTCGACCGGGTTGGCCACGTGGGCGATCGGGCCGGCGAAGACACCACCGGCGAACGCGAGACCAGCAACGGACAGCACGCTCTTACGCATGATCGTGTTCATGGGGGTAGCTCCTTCGGGGGTAGGACACCCCGACCGCCAAAGGGGGGCGGCGGCGGGGTGTGAGCACCTCGTCCGGCGCTGCACATACAAGGGGAAAAGTCTCTGGGGTGACGCCCATCAGGGCGTCGGGTCGGCGACCTGCGAGCGGGGGGCTCGTGGCGCCGGGACCCTGTGTAACGACCCGGGGGCCGGGGTCATTCCGGGGGGTGGCCCACCATCGGCGCCCTCAGCGTGGCGGTGCCCGGTGGTCGGTCGTGGGGACTGTAACGACCGGGTGGAGGCTGGCATTCCAGCCTGCGCGACCAGCCCTCAGGGGCGGGCGGCGGGTCGGTGGTACTGCGATCGTCGGGGTATGTAACGACCCCGGCCCCGCCATGATTCCGGCCCACGAGTGCGCCCGACCATACCCCACAACACCCAGCAGACGACAAACCGCCCACGCGGCACCCGGTGGCGGGGCGTCGGATCATGCCTCAGCGGCGTGATCCACTCGGATTCACGGAAGTCGGGGCATCCGAGACGCTGGGACAGCCCCGACGTCAGGAAACCCGAGTCGATCACGAATGAAGCGACCGGCGCATGACACCCGTTGCCGGCAAGGTTCTCAGACGGGCCCCGGCCGGCGACAGTCGGGAGGGGGACGGCGTTGACCGGACGCCAGGAGCGGTTACTGGCCCGTCAGGCGGGAGCGCACCTTTGCGGCGCAGGCGTCCAGAACCGTCTGCGCGTCCAGCCCGAGGCTTTCGATGGCCACCAACGCGGTGAAGGCGACGTCGGCCAACTCCGCCGCGACGTCCTCGCGGGTGTGGGTGACACCCTTGCGTGGATTCTGCCCGAGCAGACCGATCCAGGCGGCCGAAGCCTCCCCCGCTTCCTCGGTGAGCTTGAGGATGCGGCAGGTCAGTTCCGTCTGGCCGGTGCCGTTCGCCGCGTCCAGCCAGCGGCGTGACGCTCGGGCCGCCTCCCAGATCGTCTCGTCCACGACGACCAGTCAACCCGATCGGCCCACCGGCCCGAACGACCGGGTGCGGCCGGACCGCCGTGTTGACCGGCGGATCAGCGAACCCATTGACACTGGTCGACGGCGGTTCTAGGTTCAGGACGCTACCGGCCGGTAGGCAAACGTCCCGCTGGTCGCCCCCGGGCGACAACCGTCCGATGGGGAGCACCGATGCTGTCCACACCCGTCCGTACCCTCCGCCGCCTGTTTGCCGCGGCTGCGACGCTGACCCTCGCGGTCGGGCTGGCCGGTGCCGCGCCAGCCAACGCCACCGGCCGCGACCCGAGGGGCGGCGAGCCGCTGCCCGGCTACACCATCGAGAATCCGCCGTTGCCGCCGCTGGTCGTGGGCGGCAAGCCGACGACGGTACGCCAGGGCGTGCACCGCCACGCCGGGTACATGATCGAGGTCCCCGCCCGGTGGAACGGCGACCTGGTGTTGTGGGCGCACGGTTACCGCGGCCAGGGCACTGTGCTCTCGCCGGAACCGCCGGCCTTCGGGCTGCGCCAGCGCCTGCTGGAGCAGGGGTACGCGTGGGCGTCGTCCTCGTACGACCGCAACGGCTTCGACATCCGCTCGGGGGTGCTGGGGACGAAGGATCTCGCCGACCACTTCGGGCGGACGGTCCGCCGACCGCAGCACACCTACGTCGCCGGGGTGTCGATGGGTGGGTACGTCATTGGTCGTTCGCTGGAGCAGTACCCCGGCTTCTACGACGGCGCGTTGCCGATGTGTGGTGTGCTCGGCGATCAGACGCTGCTCGACTTCTACCTGGACTACAACCTGGTCGCGCAGGCACTCGCCGGGGTGCCGGCGTATCCCACGCCGGCTGACTATCTGACGAACGCGGTGCCCCGCATCCAGGTGGCGCTCGGCCTGGCCGGGCTGACCCCCACCGGTCCGGACACCACCACGGACCGGGGCAAACAGCTGCGGGCGATCACCGTGAACCGTTCCGGCGGGCCACGTCCGGGAGCCGACGCGGCGTTCGCGGTCTGGAAGGACTTCCTCTTCTCGATCAGCGTGCCCACCGGGAGCGGCAACTCCCCCGCCCAGCGGCCCGGCCAGCTGTCCACCAACCTGCTCACCCGCTACTCACCGAACAGCCCGGTGAACGTCAACGCGACAGTGCAGCGGGTCGCCCCGGAGAACCTGCGGCAGCGGCTCCTGCCGACGCTGACCGAGGTACCGCGCATCGCCGGCCGCCCGACCGCGCCGGTGCTCAGCCTGCACGGTCTCGGCGACCTGTTCGTGCCGTTCAGCATGGAGCAGGCGTACGCCAGTGACGTGGCGCGCAACGGTCGCAGCAGGCTGCTGGTTCAGCGGGCGATCCGGGCCACGCAGCACTGCGAGTTCAGCCCGGCGGAGGCCGGCGCCGCCTGGGACGACCTGGTGTCCTGGGTACGCACCGGCAAGCGCCCGGCCGGCGACACCGTGACCGACCCGGTGGTGGTGGCCCGACCCGACTACGGCTGCCGGTTCAGCGACCGGGACGCGTACGCGGCCGGTGTCGGCACCCGCCGCCTCTACCCGGCCTGCTGAGCTACGCGAACACGAAGAACCGGCCGGCTCCCGTCGAAGGGAACCGGCCGGCCTCGTGTGCGGGTGTCACCACATCTGCTGGACGATGTCCGCAGCCTGCTCCTCCCACTGCGCGTACGCGTACGGGAAGGCCGAGACCTGGACGGTCTGCGCGGCGGCGGTCAGCGGCAGGTCCTGCCAGCCGCCGACGTTCTTGAGCGCGGTGAAGAACGCCGTGGCGGCGTACTCCGGGTCGGTGATCTGGTCGGGCGTGCCCCAACCGGACGACGGACGCTGCTGGAACAGGCCCTGCGAGTCGTGGTCGTTGTACGCGCCGAGGTGGCCGAGGTTGTACAGCTTCGACTCCTGCAGCGAGGTGGCGATGCCGATCACCGCGCCCCGGTCACCGACGCCGGTCTTCTTGGCGGCGTCGACGATGGCGCGGGCGTTGGCCAACTGCGCGTCGTCGAGCGGTACGCGCGACTGCGCGCCCTCGATGCCGTGCGGGATCAGCTGGGCTCGGCTCGGCTTGCCGGCCGGCGGCTTGCCGGTGGCGGAACCGGTGGTCAGGCCCGACTCGACGGGCTGCTCATCCTGGCGTGCAGAGGTGGCAGCCTTGCCGGTGGCGAGGTCGATGGCGGCGACGGCGCCCTGGTGCGGTCCGGAGGTGACCGGGGCGGCGGCTGCGGTCGGCGCGAGGGCCAGACCGCCGAGGGCGGCCACACCCGCCACGCTCAGCGCGGTCTTGCGGTACGAGTCCTTAGCGATGGCGGGGAGCCATCGAGTGAAGTCGACCTTCACGATGGTTGCCCTTTCGATCGTGCGGAGCGCTCCGGGGTGAACACTCCTCGGGAGATGACCGCGGAAAAGCGTTTGGGCTCCGGCGGTACGGGGGACACAACCGGGTTCACGTGTCGGGCATTCCGGAAACGCCCGAGGCCCGGGCCGGTGCGGCCTCGGTCACGGGACGACCCCGGACACGACGGCTCTTGGCGCACCAGACGGTGCGGGCTGTGACGCTTTCGGGGCCAGGGGGCAGTCTCCGAACAACAGCCTTTGCTCTGCTTACCTATGCGCGCCAGCGACGGTCCGTGACGATCGGGAGGGACCTCCGAGGCTGGCCGAAAGCGCCCATCCGCAGCTCAGGGGACATGGTGCGTATAGGTAAGCAGAGCAAAGGGAACGTGCAGGGTGGGCGGGGGTAGGGACCGAGTGGTGTGTCGCTACCGTCAGTGGCCGTTTCCGGATGATCGTCGCGGAGGCGGTGCGACGCGCGGCCACGGCCAGCAATCGCCAGTGGGCGTCCGCCGCTGCGGCTCGTCTGCACCGGGATGAGAGGACCGCCCGGAGGCTGCCCGACTCAGTCGTCGCCGTCGCGTCCGGAGTTCGCGGCCCGCGTCCCGACACCCTCGTCGCGGCCGAGGAGTTCCTGGAAGACGGTGATGTGCAGGCCGGCTGGGGCGTCCAGGCGGGAGTTGAGCGACTGCCACGGTGTGCGGGTGGGCGGGGCGACCTCGCTGGCCCCGGCGGCGACCAACCGGGCGGTGGTCGCCTCGGCGTCGTCCACCTCGAAGGCCACCCGGATCCTGGGCGCGACCTGCCGACCCACCTCGACCTCGTCGATCATGCGTTTCTGCGCCGGGTTGGCGATCTCCAGGGTGGCGCGGCCGGCGTCCAGGATCACCACCCGGGCATCCCCGTCGCCGCTGAACGCCGCCTCCTCGGGCAGGCCGAGCGCGTCGCGGAAGAACGCGACGGCAGCCTCGTGGTCGGCGGCCTCCACCACGAGCCGCAACTGGCGGACAACGGGGGCGGGCGAGTCGGCGGCCATGTTCAAGATCCTAGCGCCGCGACAGGGTTATGTTGGGACCGTCCAGAGGGGAGCGACAGTGGTCGAGGCGGCGAGCGATGACACCTACCTGCTGCACCCGATCGGCCGGGTCGCCTCACCGCTGACCGACGCGGCGAGCGCGCCACGGCAGGGCGACGAGGGCGCGCCGACGGCGTGGCTGGTCTTCGACCCGCAGGTCGAGCGGGCCGGGCGTGACCTGCGGGTCGGCACGGAAATGCTGGTACTGACCTGGTTGGACCGTGCCCGTCGCGACGTGCTCGCTGTGCACCCACGCGGCGACGAGAACCGTCCGGAGACCGGGGTGTTCAGCACCCGCTCACCGCACCGGCCCAACCCGATCGGGCTGCACCGGGTGCGGATCCTGGCGGTGGATGGGCTGCGCGTCGAGGTGGCCGACCTGGAGGCCCTCGACGGCACCCCGATCCTGGACGTCAAACCGGTGCTGGGCGCGGCCGACGAACGCTGAGCCGTCGACCGCGCGACAGCGGTGCGGTCTGCCGGGCTCAGTGGCCGCGGTCCAGCCACTCCTGCAGGTGCGGCGCCTCCGCGCCGATCGTGGTGTCGTGGCCGTGGCCGGTGTGCACGACCGTCTCCGCGGGAAGGCTCAGCAAGCGGGTGCGGATCGACCGGACAATGGTGTCGAAGTCGCTGTACGAGCGGCCGGTCGCACCCGGTCCACCAGCGAAGAGCGTGTCACCGGTGAACACCACACCGAGGTCCGGGGCGTGGAAGCTGCACGCGCCGGGGCTGTGCCCGGGGGTGTGCAGCACCCGCAGCGTGGTGCCACCCACCTCGATGCTCTGCCCGTCGTGCAGCTCACCGTGCGGCGGCAGGTGCGGGTGGACCATGTCCCAGAGGACCCGGTCGGCGGCGTGCAGCAGCACCGGCGCGCCGGTGGCCTCGGCCAGCTCGGGCGCCACCCGGACGTGATCGTCGTGGGCGTGGGTGGCCAGGATCGCCCGGACCCGACGGTCACCCACCAGCGCGAGGATCGCCGCCACGTCGTGCGGCGCGTCCAGGACGACGCACTCACTGTCGTCACCGATCACCCAGACGTTGTTGTCCACGTCGAAGGTCTGCCCGTCCAGCGAGAACGTGCCCGAGGTGACAGCGTGCTCGACGCGGGCGGTCACGGGAACACCACCACCGAGCGGAGCACGTCGCCGTTGTGCATCCGGTCGAAGGCGTTCTCGACCTGGTCGAGCGCGATCTCCTCGGTCACGAACGCGTCCAGGTCGAGCCGGCCCTGCAGGTACAGCTCGGTGAGCATCGGGAAGTCCCGGCTGGGCAGGCAGTCGCCGTACCAACTGGACTTGAGAGCGCCGCCACGACCGAAGACGTCCAGCAGCGGCAACTCGACCTGCATCTGTGGGGTCGGTACGCCGACCAGCACCACGGTGCCGGCCAGGTCGCGAGCGTAGAACGCCTGCTTCCACGTCTCCGGCCGGCCCACCGCGTCGATCACCACGTCGGCGCCGAAGCCGCCGGTGGCGGCGCGGATCGCCTCGACCGGGTCGGTCTCGGACGCGTTCACCGTGTGGGTGGCGCCGAACTTGCGGGCCCAGTCGAGCTTGCGGCTGTCGGTGTCCACAGCGACGATCGTGGTGGCGCCGGCAAGGAGCGCACCGGCGACCGCCGCGTCCCCGACGCCGCCGCAACCGATCACCGCGACCGAGTCGCCCCGCGTGACGTTTCCGGTGTTCATCGCCGCACCCAGCCCGGCCATCACCCCGCAGCCCAGCAGACCCACGGCGGCGGGTCGAGCCGCCGGGTCGACCTTCGTGCACTGCCCGGCGTGCACGAGGGTCTTCTCGGCGAACGCCCCGATGCCCAGCGCCGGCGCGAGTTCGGTGCCGTCGGTGAGGGTCATCCGCTGGGTGGCGTTGTGGGTGTTGAAGCAGTACCACGGCCGACCCCGGCGGCAGGCCCGGCAGACCCCGCAGACCGCCCGCCAGTTGAGCACCACGAAATCGCCCGGGGCCACGTCGGTGACGCCCTCGCCGACCTGCTCCACGATGCCCGCCGCCTCGTGACCGAGCAGGAACGGGTAGTCGTCGTTGATGCCACCCTCGCGATAGTGCAGATCGGTGTGGCAGACCCCGCACGACTGAATCCGGACGATCGCCTCACCGGGCCCGGGATCGGGCACCACGATGGTGGTGACCTCGACCGGTGCGCCCTTGCTGCGGGAGATGACTCCCCGGACTTCCTGGCTCACTTCGCCTCCTGCTGGTGGTCTGCGGCAGGGCCGGGCGCCGGGTGGGCGGATGTGCCACGGGCTCGGCGGTGGGCCCCCGGCGAACCTACCGCGACCACCACGGCCAGCCCAGCCGGCCCGGCGGGTTATCGCGGGCGGTCCGGGGTACGCGGGCCGCATTCGACAACGGCCGACGGGAGTGACAATGAAATCCGCGCACCTGCCACTGCGGGTCAGTATCGGCGCGTACTTCCTCAACTCGGGTCTGGGCAAGCGCACCCTGGAGGGGACCGCCGCGGAGGGCCTGCACGGGATGGCGGTCGCCGCCATGCCCCAGCTCGGTCAGCTGGAACCGGCGCGCTTCGCCAAGCTGCTGTCGTACTCGGAGATCGCCCTGGGGGCCGCGCTGATCGCGCCGTTCGTCCCGGCGCCCCTGGTCGGGCTCGGCCTGACCGCGTTCGGCGCCGGCCTGGTGCAGCTGTACCTGAAGACGCCGGGGATGCGCGAGCCCGGCAGCATCCGTCCGACCCAGCAGGGCTCGGGGCTGGCCAAGGACGTCTGGCTGGTCGGTGCGGGGCTGACCCTGGTGTTGGAGGGGCTGACCCACGGCCGTCGGCGCGGCTGACCCGGTGGGTGCCTGAGGAGCTTCGGTGACCCAGCCTCGGTCCGTGCGGCCGTTCTACCGGCCGATGCGGCCACGTCGTCGCGACGAGCCGCACCGCGCGGCCACGCCGCTGGAACTCTTCTTCGACCTGTGTTTCGTGGTGGCGGTGTCCCAGGCCGCCGCCAACCTGCACCACGCCGTCTCCGAGGATCAGCTCGGCCACGCGCTGACCAGGTACCTGTTGGTCTTCTTCGCGATCTGGTGGTCGTGGATGAACTTCACCTGGTTCGCCTCGGCCTACGACACTGACGACGACCTCTACCGGATCGCGACGCTGGTGCAGATCGCCGGTGCGTTGATCATCGCGGCCGGCGTGCCCCGCGCGTTCACCGACGGCGATTTCGGCGTCATCACGTACGGCTACGTGGTGATGCGGATCGCGCTCGTGGTGCAGTGGTGCCGGGCCGCCGCCGGGGACCCGGCGCACCGCCCGGCGGCCCGGCGGTACGCGATCGGCGTCACCGTCGTCCAGCTCGGCTGGCTGCTCCGGCTGGCCCTGCCGCCGGGGTGGGAGACCGCGGCGTTGCTGCTGCTGGTCGTGGCCGACCTGCTGGTGCCGGCGGTGGCCGAGCGCCCGGGGATGACCCCCTGGCATCCGCGACACATCACCGAACGGTACGGGCTGTTCACCCTGATCGTGCTCGGTGACGTGGTGCTGGCCACGTCGGTGGCCATCCAGACCGGCGTGGACGCCGGCGACCGTCGTCTCTGGTCGCTGGCGGCGGCGGCCACCGTGATCGTCTTCGCCCTGTGGTGGCTCTACTTCGACCGGCCGATCGAGGCGCCCGCCCGGCTGCCGTACTCCCTGGTCTGGGGCTACGGCCACTACCTGATCTTCGCGGCGGTCGCCGCGGTCGGCGCGGGCCTGAACGTGTCGGTGGACCACGAACGACACCTCGCGCACATCCCGGGCCGGACCGCCGGGTACGCGGTGGCCGTCCCGATCGCCGTCTTCCTGCTCACCGTCTGGGTGCTGCACGTACGCCGGCACCAACACGGCGCGGTGGTCGTCGCCTTCCCGGTCGTCGCGCTGCTGGCACTGCTCGCACCACTCGGTCCGGCCCCGGTGTACGCGATGGCGGCGCTGCTGGTCGCCCTCGTGGCGTTGACCATCCTGGTGCGCCACCGCGACGTGGGCCCCAGCGCAACGGTGGCCGGCCCGGCCTGAACCGCTGTCACGCCACCTCGCGGGCCGGGTCGGCGAGGGTGTCGGCGGGACGTTGCGCCGGCACGGCGGGGGCGTTCGCCGGGCGGACCACGCCCCGGTTCAGGCCGGTCACCAGGAGCCGGTTGTACGAGGCCGGCAAGGCCCGGGCCAGCAGGTCGGGCAGCTTCGCCGACCAGCCGATCAACACCCGGCCCCGACGCCGCTCGACGCCGCGCAGGATCACCTCGGCGGCCCGCTCCGGCGCGATGGTCAGCAGCTTCTCGAACTGCGCCCGACCGGCCGCGTACTCGTCGTGGGAGACGCCGCTGCCGATCCGGGCGTTCTCGGTGATCCGGGTGCGGATGCCGCCGGGGTGCACCGAGGTCACCCCGATCCCGTCGTCGACCAACTCGTGGCGCAACGCCTCGGTGAAGCCGCGCACGGCGAACTTGCTCGCCGCGTACGCGGTCTGCCCGGCCGGCGCGATCAGCCCGAACAGGCTGGAGATGTTGACCAGGTGCGCGCCCGGCTCGGCCCGGAGGGTGGGCAGCAGCGCGTGGGTCAGCTGCGCCACTGCCCGGAAGTTGACGTCGATCACCCAGCTGAACTCGTCGAACGTCACCTGGTCGAACCGGCCGCCGAGGCCCACGCCGGCGTTGTTGATCAGGAGGCGTACCCGGGGGTGCCGCTGGCCGATCTCCGCGGCCACCTGGGCGGTGGCGGTCTGGTCGGCGAGGTCCACCAGGTACGTGGCGAGCTGACGATCCGGGTGCTCGGCGCGGATCGCGGTGGTGACCGCGTCCAGCCGCTCGGCGTCGCGGTCCAGCAGGACCAGATCGGTGCCTCGGCGGGCCAGCGCGTGGGCCAGCGCGGCGCCGATGCCACTGGCCGCCCCGGTGAGCACCGCTGTCGCGCCGGCGAAGTCGAACCTCTGCACGATCCTGCTCCTCTGCTGGCGGTTACCGATGCTCGGACGCGACGGGACGCGGGGTGCGGTTGCGCACGGTCACCCCGGCGGCCCGCGAGAACCGCACACCCTCGTCGGTGAGCCGGCCGTGCCGCATCAGCAACACGTCGCGGGCGTAGTTCTGGTGCAGCCGCCACGGCGCTGTCGCACCCTGCTTGGGCAGCGTGTCGACGGCACGCAGCAGGTAGCCGGAGCGCAGGTCGATCAGTGGCACCCGCTCGGCGTCGGGCGGCGGGAGCGGGGTGACGACGTGCTGACCGGTGCGGTCCAGGTGCCGCAGCAGTCGGCAGACATAGCCGGCGACCAGGTCGGCCTTGAGCGTCCACGACGCGTTGGTGTAGCCGATGGTCAGCGCGAAGTTCGGCACACCGGAGAGCATCATGCCCTTGTAGGCCACGGTGTTCGGCAGGTCGACGTCGACGCCGTCGACCCGCAGCGTCAGGCCACCGAGGGCGAGCAGGTTGAGCCCGGTCGCGGTGACCACGATGTCGGCGGGCACCTCCGCGCCGGAGGCCAGTCGGACACCGTTCACCGTGAAGGTGTCGATGGTGTCGGTGACCACCGACGCGGTGCCCGCACGCACCGCCGCGAACAGGTCGCCGTCGGGTGCCACGCAGAGCCGCTGGTCCCAGGGGTCGTAGCGGGGCGAGAAGTGCCTGTCGACGTCGTACCCCACCGGGAGCATGCCCCGCGCGGCCCGGCGCAGCACCCGCTTCACCAGGCCGGGCGCACGCCGGCTGAGTTGGAAGGTGACTGTGGACAGCAGCACGTTCTTCCAGCGCACCACCGGATACGCGGCCTTCGCCGGCAGCCAACGCCGCAACGCGTCGGCCAGGCGGTCGCGGGCGGGCAGCGCCAGAATGTACGTGGGTGAGCGCTGGAGCATTGTCACGTGCGCGGCCCGCTGCGCCATCGCCGGCACCAGTGTCACCGCCGTGGCGCCGCTGCCGATCACCACCACCCGCTTGCCGCTGTGGTCGAGGTCGTCGGGCCAGCGCTGTGGGTGCACCAACCGTCCGGCGTACGCGTCGACACCGGGCAGGGACGGGGTGTAACCCTCGTCGTAGCGGTAGTAGCCGGCGCAGGCGAAGAGGAACGAGCAGGTCAGCACCACTGCTTCGGCGGTGTCGGTGCGCTGGGCGTGCACCGTCCAGCGGGCGGTGTCGCTGTCCCACTCGGCGCGCAGCACCCGGTGGCGGAAGCGGATGTGCCGCGGCACGTCGTACTCCCGGGCGGTCTCCCGTACGTACTGCCTGATGGTCGCGCCGTCGGCGATGGCCTTCGGCGCGGTCCACGGCTTGAACGAGTAGCCGAGGGTGAACATGTCCGAGTCGGAGCGGATGCCCGGGTAGCGGAACAGGTCCCAGGTGCCGCCGATGGCGTCGCGCGCCTCCAGCACCGCGTACGTCTTGTCGGGGCAGTCGCGGCGAAGGTGGCAGGCGGCGCCGACGCCGGACAGGCCGGCACCGATGATCAGCACGTCGACGTGGTCGGAGGCCATCGCGTTCCTCCATCCGGGGCGGTGATCGGACGATAACACCGCACCCGAACGGCGGAAAGTTGTCGCGAGAGCCCTAGGACGCCCGGGTGAAGGTCATGATCCAGTTGGTCTCCCAGGTCTGCTCGCCGTCGACTGAGAACGCCTGCTCCCAGCGGGCGGTGGTAGCGCTGATGTCGGACCAGATGAACCGGCACCGGACCGGCCGCCCCTCGTGCTGGTCGTCGGCGTAGAAGCGGCCCACCCCGTCGACGAAACGGCCCACCATCGGCGGCAGTCCCAGCACCCCGTCCACGCTGCTCATCCAGTAGATCGACCACTGCTCGCGAGCTGGGTCGAAGATCCGGACGGTGGCCCCAGCGGAGCCCTTGGTCGGGAACGTGATCTCGTCGAAGTGACCGCCACCGGCGAAGAAGCCGTGCGCCACCGACACCCCCGGGAACTCCTCCCACTCGTCGGAGCCGACGAGCCGCTTGCGCAGCCGCCGGTTGACAACGTTCCAGGTGCCCACAAAGAAGTCGAAGTCGCCCATCAGCGGCCCACCGGCCCTTCCGCTCGCGTGTCACGCAGATAATTGATCAGATTCGGACTCTCCGGCAGCAGCATGTGCCGGACCCAGGCGGCCCGCTCGTGTTCCAGAACCGCCAACTCCCAGACGCAGCCCACCGCCGGGCGGCGCAGGTGGACGAAGTGTGCCGGGTCGTCGTCGGGACAGTCCAGCGCCGGCTGCCCGGCCGCGGCGACACGGATCTCCACCGCGTTGTCCCACACCCAGGTGTACGCCAGCAGATAGGCGCCGGTGTCCGCGCCCCGGTGCAGCACCACCCACCCGGCGGCCGGGGTGCCGTCGTCGACGATGTCGGCCAGCAGCGCGGGCAGCAGGTCGTACGCGGCCTTCTCCATCTCCGGCTCGATGGGCCGATCCGGCTGGTCGACGTGGTAGCGCTTGAGCTGCCGACCGTCCACCACGATCGGTCCCGGAGTTCTCAGTTCCTTGTCGCGAAAAGCCATGCCGGGACGGTACGACCGCTCCCCTGACAACTAGTGTCAGTGAAGTGCGAGCCAGTCGACTTCTCTCCGTCCTGATGCTGCTCCAGTCGCACGGGCGGTTGACCGCCGCGCAGCTCGCCGAGCGGTTGGCCGTCTCCCCCCGCACCATCTACCGGGACGTCGAGTCGCTGCACGCCGCCGGCATCCCGCTCTACGGCGAAGCCGGGCACGCTGGCGGCTACCAACTGGTCGACGGCTGGCGGACCCGACTGACCGGGCTGACCGCCGAGGAGGCCGACCGGCTGTTCCTCGCCGGGCTGCCCGGCCCCGCCGACGAGTTGGGCTACGGCGACGTGGTGGCGGCGCTGCAACTCAAGCTGCACGCCGCGCTCCCCGCGCCGCTGCGCGACCGGGCGACCCGACTGCAACAACGCTTCCACCTGGACACTCCCGGGTGGTACGCCGACGGCGACGCCTCCCCCGAGCTGGCCCGCACGGCCGAGGCCGTCTGGCGGCAGCACCGCGTCGAGGTGCGCTACCGCGGCTGGAACGGCGAGGTGACCCGGGTCCTGGAGCCGTACGGCCTGGTGCTCAAGGGCGGCCGTTGGTATGTGGTGGCCGACCAGCCCGGCCGGGGCGCGCCGGCGACCTACCGGGTCAACCAGATCCTCGCGTTGACCCCACTGGCGCAGGAGTTCGACCGACCCGCCGACTTCGACCTGCCGTCCTGGTGGCGGGCGCACGTGGTGCAGTTCCGGGCCCGGCTGCACCGCGACGAGGCCCGCGTCCGGCTCTCCCCCGCCGGGCGGGAACGGCTGCGCGAGGTCGGCAGCGATCCGGTGGTGACAGCGATGGACAGCAGCGCCGGGCCACCGGACGCGCGGGGCTGGGTGACCGCGGTGCTGCCGATCGAGTCGCTCACCCACGCCCACGGTGACCTGCTGCGCCTCGGCGCCGACGTCGAGGTGCTGACCCCGGTGGCGCTGCGCGAACGGCTGGCTGCCACGGCCGCCGGGCTCGCCGCGCTCTACTCCCCCGCCTGAACAGCCCCGACCGTCTCCACAGTGGAAGGGTCGGGGGCGTCGTTTGTCGTCACGGTGTGCCACCCTGGGACGGTCATCGATTGTCACCGGAGGTGAGGGTCACGCTACGACTGCGCGCACTGGTCGCCGTACCCGGCACCGGGCCGGTGACCCTCGACGTTCCCGCCGGCACGCTCGCCGCCCTGGTGGCGCCGCCCCGGTTCGGCACGGCGGTGGCCCGGGTGCTGGCCGGGCTCGCTGCGCCGGTGACCGGTCGCGTCCTCGTCGGCGAGCGGGACGTCACCGGCCTGCCGCCGCCCCGCCGGCAGATCGGCTACGTGCCCGCCGGTGGCGCGCTGCTGCCGCAGCTCACCGTGCGGCGCAACATCGAGTACGGCCAGCGCAAACGCGAACGGGTGCACGAGGTGGCGAACGACTGGACGGCCACCGTTGTCGACCGGCTCGAGTTGGCGCTCTCCCTCGCCCTGCTGCCGCACCAGATCTCCGACGCCCAGCGGTTCCGGGTGGCGCTCGCCCGAGCGGCGGCCTGCCTGCCCGAGGTGCTGGTGATCGACCTGCCGGCCGGTTCGGCGGGCGACAGCCGCCTCGGTGACCTGATGCCTCGCCTCTCGCCGCCGGACGCCCCTGGGGTGGCGGTGCTGGTCTGCACGGCCGACCCGGCCACCCTGGCCGAGATACCGGTGCGGCACGAGTTGGTCACCGAGCCGAGCGAGGCGGCCCGATGAGGCAGGCCGCCCGGGTGAGTCGCCGTACGCTGCTGCGCGCCGCCGCCGCGGGCGCCACCGCCTTGGCCGCCGGCTGTTCCGGCGGAACCCGGTCGGTGCAGGTAGCGGTGGTCTGGAGCAGCAGCGAGCTGGACCGGTTCCGCGAGGTCGTCGCCGGCTACCCCGCCCCGGTGCAGGTGATCAGCGCCGGCAACGACATCGACGCGTTCCTGCGCGCCCGACACCTGGCCGGCACCAGCCCGGACGTGGCGATCCTGCCGCGCCCCGGCCTGGTCACCGAGTACGCCCAGCGCGGCTGGCTGAGCCCGGTGCGCCCGTCCACCGACTACGCCGTGCGCGTCGAGCTGAGCGATCTGCTGATGACCGAGAGTGAACGCTACGGCGTCTGGGTCAAGGCGGCGCACAAGTCGCTGGTCTGGCACCTGCCCTCCATGCTGCCCGCGCCGCCGACCACCTGGGACGACCTGGTCCACCGGACCAGGCAGCTCGCCGCGCGCGCCCGACGCGACGGCGGCCCGGTGCCCCTGGCCATCGGCGCCGCGGACGGCTGGGTGCTCACCGACTGGTTCGAGAACGTCCTGGCCGACGTGGCACCCGGGAGCTACTACGCCCTCGCCCAACAGGGCGCCGACTGGCAGGACAAGCCGGTACGCGACGCCCTGGACCGCCTCGCCGGGCTGTGGAGCATCGACGGCGCGTTCGTCGGCGCCGGCCGGCGTGCTCTGCTCACCCAGTACGAGGAGTCGGTTATCCAGGTGGTGCACACCCGACGGGCGGTGATGCTTCTCGGCGCGGACTTCACCGCCGACGTCGTCCGCCCGTTCCGGCGCGGCCTGGAGGCACCTGTCACGTTCCGGTTCCCGGGCACCCAGCCGGGCGGCGGTCCGCTGATCGTCGGCGGGGACGCGGCAGTGGCGTTCGCCGACGCCCGGGGCGGCGTCGAGCTGGTCGAATGGCTCGCCAGGGCCGACTCGTTCCAGCCGTGGCTACGCGAAGGTGGTTACCTGTCGCCCAACACCAATGTCTCGATCACCAGTTACACCGACGGCGTCGGCCAGCAACTCGCCACGGAGATGCGGGCCCCCGGCACCTTGCGTTTCGACCTTTCCGACCAACTGCGCGGCGCGTTCACCGGCTCGGACGGGGTCGGCATCTGGCGGATCATGCAGGGCTTCTTCGCCGACGTCACCGACGGGGTCCGCGCCAGCGAGGCGATCCGCCGGGCCACCGGCCTGCTCGCCGCGGCGGCCCGCAGCGCGGGGGGCGGCCGATGAGCCAGGTGCGGGTCCTCGGCGAGTTGGCCGTCCTCGACGACGTCGGTCCGGCGCGGCGGGGTCGGGCCTATCCGGCGGCGGGTGCCACGTCGGCGCTGCTGCTGCCGGCCGCTGTGCTGCTCGGCGGGCTGGTGTTGTGGCCGGTGCTGCGGACCATGCACGCCAGCGTCACCACCGACGGTCGCTGGGTCGGCGCGCAGCACTTCCGGACCGCGCTCGCCGCTCCGGGCACCGGCGCGGTGGTCGGTCGGACGGTCCTCTGGGCCCTGCTGGTGCCGGCGGTGGTGACGGCGCTGGGATATCTGCTCGCCGCCGCGTCCCGCCGCTCCCAGGAGGGTGGTCTGGTCCGGTTGATCCTCCTGGTGCCGGTGGCGTTGCCGCTCGTCGTCACGGGGGTCACCTTCCGGCTGATGTACGACCCGGACCCGAGCCGAGGGCTGGCCACCCTGGTCGCGACCCGACTGGCCGGCCGCTCGGTCGAGGACGCGCCGCAGTTTCTCGGGCCGGGGATGGTCACCGTCGCGTTGATGTCGGCGTTCGTCTGGGCCTGGGTGGGGTTGGCGGTGCTGGTCTTCCGATCCGCGCTGGACGCGGTGCCGCCGAGCCTCGCCGACGCGGTCCGTGCCTACGGCGGTACGCGTCGCCACGTGCTGTGGGACGCGCAGTGGCGGCCACTGCTGCTGCGGACGACCGCCGTGGTCTTCGCGTTGGTGGCGGTCGGTACCAGCCGCACGTTCGACCTGATCCTGGTGATGACCCCCGGCTCGGTCCGCGACGAGGCCTCGGTGCTGGCGCTGCGGATCTGGCAGACGTCCGGGGGCACCACCACCGGCGACGGCGCCGCGCTCGGGGTGGTGTGGCTGGTGGCGGTGATCGGCGGGATCATGGTGGCGGCGCTCTTCGTCCGGCAGGCCTGGCCTCCACCGCGCGTCGAGGCGGCACCGGAGCCCGCCCCGGTCGCCCCGCCCCGACGGGTGTTCCGGCTGCTCGCGGCGGGTGCCGCGATCGCCTGGCTGGTGCCGCTGGCGGTGCTTGTCGCCACATCGGCGCACGGCCGGGTGGACGCCGCAGCGCGTGGCTGGTGGTCGGCGCCGCCGAATGGCGAGTCCTACCGCGACCTGGTCACCGGCGCCGAGCTGTGGCGCACGCTGGGCTTCACCCTGCTGCTGGCCGCTGCGGTGACCGCCACGGTGCTGGTGGTCGCGCTGCTGGCCGCGTACCCGTTGGCCTGGTTGACCGGGCCGGCCGCGCAGGCCACCGGGCTGCTGCTGCTGGCGGCCAGCGTCGTGCCGATCCAGGTCATCGCCGGACCGGTCAACGAGGTGCTGGGCCTGGTGCTCTCCTCCGGCACGACCCAGGGCCTGGCCCTGGTGCACATCGCGCTGGGCGTGCCGTTCGCGGTGCTGGTGCTGCGCAACGCGTTCGCCGACCTGCCTGTGGAGCAGGTCCGCGACGCCCGGTTGGGCGGGCGTCGGTGGTGGCACACCCTGCGCCGGTTGGCCCGGCACAACCTCTCGGCGGTGGTGGCGGTCTCCGTGCTGGAGTTCGTCCAGGTCTGGAACGACCTGGTGGTGGGGCGGCTGTTCGGTGGGCCGGGCTCGGCGCCGCTCGGGCCGTTCCTGGCCGAGCAGACCCGCAGCTTCGTGAGCAACAGTGGGGCGCTGGCCGCCAGTTCGGTGCTCGCCTCGGTGCTGCCGGTGCTGCTGGTGGTCCTCTCGCGGCGGCACCTGGTCGCCGGGCTCGTCTCCGGGGGCGTGCGGTGACCGGGCCGGGTGGTTCGCGTGGCGGCTCACGCTGGCCGGCGCTGATCGCGATCGGCGGTGTGGTGGGCAGCATCCTCGCCAACGTGGCCAGCAACCTGGCCGGCAACGTCCTCTCCGAGCTGGCGGCCAGCGTGCTCGGGCCGGCGACCATCGTCCTGGCCTCCGGCGGCGTCGTCGGTTACGTGGTGTACGAGGTGCGCCGCCGCCGGGGTGGCCGGGAGGTCGACCCCGAGCCGACGGAGGTGCTCACCACCCCGGCCGCCGGGGCGCCCAATCTGCCCTACACCGCCGAGTTCAGCGGTCGTGAGGAGCACGTCGACGCGCTGGTCGGTCTGCTCAGCCGGGAGCACGCGGTGGCGGTTCTGGGCCGACGGGCGGTGGGCACCTCCGCGTGCGCGGTGCAGGCCGCCAACGAGTGCCGGGAGGAATTCCCCGACGGGCAGTACTACCTGGACCTGCGGCGGCGCGGCCGACCCCGCTCGGCCCGACAGGTGCTCACCGCCCTGGCCCGGATCCTGGGCACCACCCCGCCGACCTCCGGCCGGCCGGACGCGCTCGCCGCAGCCGCCGACGCGCTGCGCGGTCAACTCGACGGCCGCAAGATCGTGCTGGTGCTGGACAACGTCGACCGCCCCGACCAGGTCCGGCCACTGTTGCCACCCACCGCGCGCACCTGCCGCCTGCTGCTCGCCGGTGGTCCGGCGCTGGCCGGCCTGGAGGGTGTGGTCGCGCACTGGATCGCCGAACCGGGCACGTCCGAGGCGGTGGAGCTGTTCGCGACGGCGGGCGGGGCCGCGCCCGCCGCCAGGGTCCGTCGTGCCGACCCGCGCACCGATCCGGCGGTACGCGAGATCGTCGACCTGTGCGGGCGGCAACCGCGGACCGTGCGCGCGCTCGGTTACCGCACCGCTCAGCACGGCTGGCGGCACTCCGACGTGCTGGACGCGCTGCGCCGCGCGGTGCAGACGCCACCGCACCAGCGGCTCGCCGTCTCACCGGCGGCCCGCCTGGTCACCGAACGGGACATCGCGTACCGGGTGTTGCCCCGCCAGGCCCGACGGTTGTACCGGCTGATGTCGCTGGTCCCCGCCCCGGTGGACCGGCCCACCATCGCCGCGCTGGCCGGGCGGCACCCCGAGCTGGTGACCGCGTTGCTCGACCGGTTGGCCGCGGCGGCGTTCGTGGTCGGCGCGCCCGGGGACCGGTACGAGATCCGCCCCCTGCTGGCCGGCAGCGCCCGACTGCACCTGCGGGACGCGGACCCGGTCCGGGCCCGGGTCGCCGCGCAGGCCCGGCTGACCCGGCACCTGGCGCGCCGGGCCGAACGGCACGCCGCCAACCTGGCGGTGCTCGGCTCCCCGGGGGACCGGGAGTGGTCGCTGCCGCTGGACGACGACCCGTACGGCTGGTTCGACCTGCACCAGGAGTTGCTGCTGGCGGTGGTGCGGGTGCCGGCCGGCGCGAAGGAGACACTGCCCCGCCGGGTCCGTCGGTGGTGGTTCCGGTTGGCAGTGGCGCTGTGTGGGTGGCTGGCGTACGCCGAACGGCTCGACGAGTGGGAGCAGGTCTGCCGCACCGTGCTGGCCACCCCGACCGCCGACGACCGTCCGGAGATCGCCGGGTGGGCGCACAACGAGCTGGGGGTGCTGCGTCGACGTCGGCACGACCCGCAGGGTGCGGCGGCAGCGCTCACCCTCGCGGTCAACGAGCGGGGGCGGCGGGGCAACGCCCAGGCGCGGATGAACCTCGGCCTGGCCCTGCTCGACCTGGGGCAGCTCGACGACGCTGTGGAGCACCTGGAGATGTCGCGCCGACACCGCTCCGGCGCCGACCGGGCCGGGCACGCCCTCACCGAGCTGGGCCTGGGCGCGGCCCAACTGGCCCGGGGCGAACCGGACACCGCGCACCACCACCTGGTGCGGGCGGCGAACACGTTCCGGTCGGTGGGCGACGCGCGGGGGTACGCGGCGGCGCTGACGAACCTGGTGCTGGTGCACGCGGCGCTCGGCGAGCACCTGGACGCCGCCCAGGCGTGGCGGGCCGCGCTGCGCGAGTACGAGTCGGTGAACGACCCGACCAGCCGGGCGACGGCGCTGCTCAACGCCGGGGCGACACTGCTGAGCAGCAGCCCGGGGCAGGCGCGCACGGCGTACGAGCTGCTGGCCGAGAGCCGCCGGATGCGCGAGGGGACCCGGCTGACCGCCGGGCTGGCGCGTACCCTGCTCTACCTGGGTGACGCCTGCGCCGCGCTGGGCGAACGGGCCGACGCGCGGCAGCACTGGGCGGACGCGGCGGCGGTGGCCGAGGAGGTCGCCGACGCCCAGGGGCTGGCCGCCGCCGACGCCCGACTCGACGACGACGCCGACAGCCGGGTGACGTAGGTCGCTCGGGTTGGTCGGTGGTGTGGCTCTGGGAGACTCTGTGATCGTGGACGCGCTCTCGGTACGGGGACTCAGTCGCAACTTCGGCAACCTGGTAGTGCTCGACGAGGTGAGCTTCACGCTCCCGGCGGGCCGGATCGCCGTGGTGCTGGGTCCGAATGGCAGCGGCAAGACGACTCTGCTGCGGTGTGTCGTCGGCGCCGACCGGCCGGACGCGGGTGAGGTGCTGGTACAGGGCCGCCGCGCCGACGAGACCGATCCTCAGGTGCGGGCGCTGGTGGCGGCCGCCCTTGACGACATCGATTTCTTCCCCGACCTGTCGGTGGTCGAGCACCTGGAGTTGGTCGCGTACGCCCACGGGGGTGACGCCGAGCCGGTCGAGGAGGTGCTCACCGAGCTGGGTCTGGAGCCGGCCCGCGACCAACTGCCCGTGACGCTGTCCAGCGGGCAGCGCCGCCGGCTGGCGTTGGCGTCCTGTTTCGTCCGGCCCCGCCGGGTGCTGATCCTGGACGAGCCCGAGCAGCGGCTGGACGTCCGCGGGCGGCAGTGGCTCGCCGACCGTCTGCTCCGGGAACGGGCCGCGGGCACCGCCGTGCTGCTGGCCTCGCACGACCCGGAGCTGATCGACGCGGTGGTCGACGAGCGCATCGAGATCGGCAAGTGACCGCCGCGCCGGCCACCATCGCCGACACGCCGGTCGGGGTGCCGACCGCCCGGCAGGTGCGGACGCACCTGCGCAAGGCCCGCGGCCGGCACCACGACCATTCCCTCGGTGACGTGCTCGGCGACGCGTACGTCATGGTCCTGTTCGTGGGCATGTACGGCTGGTTCGCGATCAGCGCCAGCCGCGACCTGCTGGATTCTCCGACTGTGGGGCGGGCCGAACCGGGCGTGCGGTGGTGGCTGGCGGTCGCCGCGCTGCTGGCCGGCGCGGGGCTGGCCTGGCGTGGTCTGCGCGCGCTCGGTCCGTTGCTGGTCACCCCGGCGACGCAGAGCTGGGCGACAAGCGCCCCCATCGACAGGCGGGCGTGGCTGGCGCCGCGTTTCGTCCTCCTGCTGCTGGGCTCGGCGGTCGGCACCGCGGCGCTCGCAGTGGCGGTGGCGGCGCTCGGCGGGGCCAGCGAACCGTCCGCCCTGGGCTGGGCGGCGGCGGCCGGCGCGGGGTGGGGCGCTGCCGCGTTGGCGCTCAGCGTCGTCGCCCAGGGCAGCCGCTCAGGGCGACGCTGGCCGACTGTGGTCGGGGCGGTGCCGATGGTGGCGGCGGCGGTGATCACCGCCCTGGTGGTGCTCGTCGGTAGTCTCGGCGACGGGCTGCCCCGGCCGGCGACCACGCCGACCGTCGCGTTGTTCGCCGCCGCGGTGCCCCTCGTGGGCTTGGGCGTGATCCTCGCGGTACGCGCGTTGCCCCGGGTCGACAGGGCCACCCTTACCACCGGCGCGCAGTTCGCCAACGCCGCCGCCACGGCCACCATCCTGCTGGATCCGAGCCTGCTCACCGGCCTGGTGGAGAGCCGCCGCTGGCGCCGGATCGGCCGGGTCCGCAGCCGCCGGTTCCGGCCCGGCCCCGGCTGGTGGGCGCTGCTCCAGGCCGACGTACGCCGGTTGCGCCGCCACCCGAGCGCCGTGCTGATCTGGGCGGCGCTGATCGGGGTGCAGTACGCTGCCGCGCTCGCCCTGCCCGGGTTGGCCGGGGCCGCGCAGGTGGTGTTCGCGTACCTCGCCGCCAACCGGCTGACCGGCGGTCTGCGGTCGGTCAGCCGCTCATCGGGGCTGCGCCGGGCGCTCGGTGGCAGCGACAACCTGCTGCGCGGGATCCACGTGGTGGTGCCGGCTGTCGGCGCGGGCCTGTGGTGGTTGCTGACAGTGCCGACGGTCGACCCGGGGCCGGCCTGGCTGGCGCCGACGCTGGCGCTGGGGGTGGTCGCCGCCGCGTTCCGGGCCGGCACCCGCCCGCCGATCGACTACGGCGGCGCGACGGTGAACACACCGTTCGGGATGATCCCGGTCGACCTGCTGCGTCAGGGGTCACGGGGGCCGGCGCTGCTCGCCGTGCTGGTCCTCGTCCAGCTGTTCCTGGGCTGAGCCGGAGCGGGTTCGTCCCGGAGGAACGGGATCCTCAAGGTGGTCTACGACGTCAAGCGCTGATCCAGGTCGAGCGCGGCGGCGACAGCGGCGACGCCGTCCTCGATCTCGGTGGGCGTACAGGCCGCGTAGCCGAGCACGAGACCGGGCCGGTACGGCCGCTGGCAGTGCCAGGACAGCGGTTGGACCTTCACCCCGCGCGCCAGCGTCGCCGCCGCCAGCTCGGTGTCGACAACTGTGTCGTCCAGCGTGATCATCAGGTGCAGGCCGGCGGCGGCGCCGTGCACCGTCGCCGACGGCAACGCGCGGGCCAGCGCGGTGATCATGGCGTCCCGCCGGCGGATGTGTCGGCGGCGCAGCAGCCTTAGATGCCGCTCGAAGGCGCCGGAGGTCATCAACTCCGCCAGCACCAGTTGCGGTAGCACGGCGTTGCCCAGGTCGGCGTTGCGCTTGGCGGCCACCACTGCCTCGCGCAGCCGCGCCGGCACGAGCAGCCAGCCGACCCGCAGGGCGGGGGCGAGCAGTTTGGAGACGCTGCCGGCGTAGCAGACCTGCTCGGGCAGCAGGCCACGCAGCGCCGGCACCGGAGGCCGGTCGTAGCGGTGCTCGGCGTCGTAGTCGTCCTCGATGATCAGACCGCCGGCCCGCGCCCAGGCGACGAGTTGGCGGCGGCGGTCACCGTCGAGCACCACGCCGGTCGGGAACTGGTGCGCGGGGGTGAGCATCACGGCCGGTACGCCGCTGGCGACCAACTCGTCGACGCGCAGCCCGGCGTCGTCGACGGTGATCGGCGGGGTGTCCATCCCCCAGTTGTTCAGGTGCTGTCGCACCCCGAGTGAGCCCGGGTCCTCGACGGCGATCCGGTCGACGCCGGCAGCGGTGAGTGCCTGGGCGAGCAGCCCGAGCGCCTGGGAGACGCCGGCCACGATGATCACCTCGGTGGGGTCGACGCCGATACCGCGGTTACGGGCCAACCAGGCGGCGACGGCCTGTCGCAGCACGGGCGTGCCACAGGGGTCGCCGTAGCCGAGGTCGGTGGCGGCGAGGCGGCGCAGCACGCTCCGTTCGGCGCGCAGCCAGTCCGCGCGGGGAAAGGCGGCCAGATCGGGTACGCCGGGCGTCAGGTCGATGCTGGCGTGCGCCGCGCGTACCGCGTCGAAGATGTCGGTGCCCGGTGCCGGCGGGAAGGTCGTGACCGGTGCCGGCACGGCGGCCGCTGTGGGTGTGGGCGTTGCCGGCGCGGCCACGACGACGGTGCCGGCCCGACCTCGACCGGCGATGTGCCCTTCCTCGGTGAGGCGCTGGTACGCCTCGGTGACCACGCCCCGGGAGACACCGAGGTCGGCGGCGAGCACCCGGGTCGGGGGCAGCCGGTCACCGACCGGCACCCGTCCTTCGGCGATGGCCTGCCGCAGCCGGTCGGTCAGCCAGGCGGCGCGCCTGCCCGGCGTCGCGTCGGCGATGGTCAGGTGCAGGAAGTCGGACCCGGCCGATATGGACCCCTCGGACGCAGTCGCTTTGGCTCTGCCCATCGGACCATTGTGGCAGCAGAGTGAGCAGGAGCCAGACCTGCCAACTCCGTCGGAGGACAACCGTGACCATCCCGTTCCTGATCACCACGCTGATCGTGGTGGTCACCCCCGGCACCGGGGTGATCTTCACGCTCTCCGCCGGCCTGTCGCGGGGTGCGCGGGCCGGGGTGCTGGCCGCGTTCGCCTGCACGCTGGGGACGTTGCCACACCTGCTGGCCGCGATGACCGGGCTGGCCGCGCTGATGCAGACCAGCGCGGTGGCGTTCGAGACCGTCCGCTACCTCGGTGTCGGCTACCTGCTCTACCTGGCCTGGTCCATGGCGCGGGACCGCGACGCCTTCGCGGTGACCACCGACGCCCCGCCCCGCTCGGCGATCCGGGTGATCGTCTCCGGGGTGCTGGTCAACCTGCTCAACCCGAAGCCGACGATGTTCTTCGTCGCGTTCCTGCCGCAGTTCGTCGACACCACGGCACCGGGCTCGACCCGGGCGATGCTCGGCTGCGGCGCGGTGTTCATGCTGCTCACCTTCGTGGTGTTCAGCGGCTACGGCATCTTCGCGGCCCGGGTACGCGACCGGGTGCTGACCCGACCCCGGGTCACCGACTGGCTGCGCCGATCCGCTGCCGGCACGTTCGTCGCGCTCGGCGTGACCCTCGCCCTCACCGAACGATAGGACCACAGTGCAGTTCGAACATTCTCCGCAGCTCCGTGACACGTACCCCGACCTGGTCGCCGGCGTGGTGCAGGCCGCCGGGATCACCGCCGACGCCGACGTGGCGGCACCCACTGCCGATCATCTCGCCGAGGCACGGCGGCGGTTGGCCGGTGGGGCCGAGAGCGGGTTCCCGGAGATCCAGGCGTGGCGGCGGGCGTACGCGGCGATGGGGCTGCGACCCACCAAGTACCGGTGCGCCGCCGAGGCGCTGCTACGCCGGCTACGCCTCGACGGCGAACTGCCCCGGGTGCACCCGCTCGTCGACCTCTGCAACGCCATCTCGGCCGCGTACGCCATCCCGGTCGCGGCGCTCGACCTGGACCGGGTCGACGGCGACCTGGTGGTCCGGCCGGCACACGGCGACGAGACGTACCTGAGTTTCGCGGGCGACACCGAGCATCCCGAGCCGGGCGAGGTGACCTTCGTCGACTCCGCCGGGCGGGCACACGCCCGACGGTGGACGAACCGGCAGAGCGGGTGGTCGGCCGTGCGGGCGGGCACCTCGTCGGTGCTGATCGTCGCCGAGGCGCTGCACCCGGGTGGCGGGCCGGCCGTGAGCCGGCTGGTCGCCGACCTCGTGACGGAGCTGACCGACGGGTGGTCCGCCCCGACGGCCGCCGCGGTGCTCACCGCCGCCGCGCCCCGTTTCCGCACCCCGGCGACGGATCAGACGCTGTCGCCGGGCAGCAGGTGACGGTAGCCGGGGATCGTCTCGGCGAACCAACCCGCGACGCTGGCCAGACCGCGGTCGTTGAGCTGCGCGTCGTGGATCGGGTACGCCGCCGCCGCGCCCACGGCGCTGGCGAACCGGATCGCCTCGTCGAGGCGTACCCAGGACCCCTGGGCCGGGACGAGCAGGGTGCGCACCGGCTCGTCCGGCACGTGCAGGGCGTCGCCCGGGTGGTAGAGCTCGCCGCCGATCAGATAGCCGAGGTTCGGGCAGTCGGGCTGCCCCTCGTGGATCGGGGCGTGCCGGCCGCCGTGCGCGCTGACCGCAATGCCGGCCGCCGTGAAGCGCTCGCCCGCCCGGACCCGGCTCACCGGCAGCGGGGCGAGATCCGGCAGGCGTGCGCCCTCCGGCGCGTACACGGGGACACCGAGACCGGCGAGCCGCAACACGTCTATATGGTCGGTGTGCTCGTGAGTGACCAGGACGGCGTCCGCGCCGACCAGGGCCTGCGGCTCGCTCCACGTCCCCGGGTCGACGACCAGCACCCCGCCGTCGTGCTCGACGCGGACACAGGCGTGCGTGAACCGGGTGATCCGCATCAGGCGACCGTACGCCGCCGGCAGCGCAGTCGTGGTCCCCGTGGTGGTTGGGCCGGCCCTGCCGGGGTAGTGCGGCAGCATGCCACAGCGATACGAGAACTACCCCAGGATCGCCGTCGTCACCGGCGCGGACTCCGGCATCGGCAAGGCCTGCGCGGTGGCGCTGGCCGAGGCCGGCTTCGAGATCGGCATCACCTGGTACGGCGACCCCGACGGCGCGGAGCGGACGGCCACCGAGGTCCGCGCGACGGGGCGGCGCTGCGAGGTCGCCGAGGTGGACCTGACCCGGCTGCCGGAGGCGGCGGCGGTGGTGGACGAGCTGGCCGACCGGCTGGGCGGCATCGGGGTGCTGGTCAACAACGCCGGCATCGGGGCCTCGGCGCCGTTCGTCGACACCGGGTGGGAGCAGTGGCGCGAGGTGCTCACCGTCGACCTGGACGCGCCCTTCCTGTGCGCCCAGCGGGCCGCGCGACGGATGCGGGCCACCGGTGCCGGCGGGCGGATCATCAACATCACCAGCGTGCACGAGCACGCGCCCCGGGTGGGCTCCGCCGCGTACTGCGCCGCGAAGGGCGGGCTCGGACTGCTGACCCGGGTGATGGCGCAGGAGTTGGCCGCCGACGGGATCACCGTCAACGCCGTCGCCCCGGGCGAGATCGCCACGCCGATGACCGACCAGGAGGATGTCGACCCGTTCACCCAGGAACGGCCCGGCGTGCCGCTGGGACGGCCGGGCGACGCCCGGGAGGTGGCCGCCGTGGTCGCGCTGCTCGCCTCCCCCGCCGCCAGCTACGTCACCGGCGCGTCCTGGCCGGTCGACGGGGGCATGTCTCTGATGGGCCCGCAGGCCACGGCGTTGACGAACGACGACTGGCGGTCGGTGTGAGCGACTGCGTCAGCGCATCGATGCGGCCGACGCCCGGACGATGTACGCGAACTGCACGCCGAACGCCACCACAGCGACCAGCACCCCGACCACAACCGTCAGCCCGACCCCGGCCCCGACGGTCGCGGCCACCAGCGCGATGCCGAGTCCGGTCAGCACCGCGTTGACCGCGCCCACGAGCGCGGCAGTGGTCAGCAGGAACTCCCACCGCCCCGGACGCGTGCCGACCAGGTTCCAGGCGGTGCTCATGGCGTCGCCGGCCACCACCGCGTCGGCGAAGAAGTCGTGCTCGCCGGCGAGCTGGTGTTGGTAGTAGGCCCGGATGCGTTGGATCCGCAGCAGGTCCAACGAGTTCTCCACTGTGGTCTCCACCAGCCGCAGAAACGTCAGCACCCCGATGATGACAAGCGTGGGGAGCACCGCGGCCAGGTAGGGCCGGACCAGCTTGTCGTTACTGGCGACGAAGCCGAGGCCGATCAGCGCCGCCGACAGTACGGACAGGAAGATGGTGGCGCGGCCGGTGGCCTCGGCGATGGTGCCGGCGCGAGAGGTCTGCAACGCGTAGTGCTCGGTGGTCAGGACCGTGAGAAGCGCCTGCTCGCGTTCGCTCTCGTCCACCCCGCCACCCTCCGTGTTCGCACGACTCCGTTACCGTCACCCTATGAGCACCGGAGCGGGTCCGAGCGGCGAACCAGCCGCTCGGAGAACGGGACAGCGCGCAGCAAAGCGGGCACGTATCCTCCGAACTCCGGTGAGCAGCAAGCGGCGGTGGGGCCGACCGACGACGGAAGGGGACCTGATGCCCGGGTGGGCTGGGCGGGGTGGGCGGCAACGACGGGCCTTCGTCGTGGGTGGGGCACTCTTCGCGATCGCCGTCGTCATGCTGCTGGCCGCCTGGCGCAGCACCGGCTTCCTCAGCGACCTGCTGCTCAACCTCGGGGCCAGCGTGGTCCTCGCGGCCATCTCGTACGTCATCTTCGACCCGTTGTTCGAGGAGGCCCGCAAGGCGCGGGTGCAGGAGCACCTCAGCTTCGACCAGCAGGCGTTCGTGACGCGGCTGCACCGCTGCGGGCGTCGGGTGCGCATCCTCGACACCTGGACGATCCTGCTGGAGCAACGGCACCGGGAGGAGACGCTGAGCGCGGTGCGCGCGGCGCTGGCCAACGGCGCCCAGGTGCAGTTGCTCCTGCTCGACCCCGACTGCACCGCCGCCCAGCAACGCTCCGAGGAGCTGGAACGGCAACGGGTGGACGTGCCCCGGCAGATCCGCACGAACCTGCGCCACCTGGCCGCGTTCGCCGACGCGCTCGACTCGCGGCTGCGCCACCGCCTCCAGGTCCGGCTCTACGACGCGTCGCCGTCGATCCAGCTCTACCAGTGGGACGGGCGGGCGCTGATCTCGTTCTTCCCGATCGGGAAGCTGTCGTTCAACGTGCCGCAGCTCGAGGTGGACATGGACAGCCCGTGGGGCGGGTTCGTGCACGCCCGGTTCGAGGAGCTGTGGGAGCACCAGCAGGCCACCCTCGACCTGGACCGGTACTGGTCGGTCACGGTCACGCTGCGCCACGACGAGTCGGACGTGGTCGAGGTACGCGTGCCGTTCGTGACTGTGGACGGGCAGCACTACGTCGACTGCCGGGGGTTCCGGGTGACCGGGCCACTGACGGTGCGAGCGGTGCTGCCGCCCCGCGCGCCCGGGGCGGCACCCGGCGTGTTCGCGCTGGCCGAGCCCGCCGACGGGGACCGGACCCCGGCCGACGTGGTGAAACGGCACTTCGACCAGAAGTACGGGCACGACGACGGCGAGCGGGACGTCCGCCGACTGGTGCCGCCACCGGGCGATGCCCGTACCCCGGCCCCCCGCCCCGCGACGGCCGGTGACACACACGCACGGTGACCCCCGAGGGACCCGTGTGCCCGGCACAGGAAACAATGGTGGCCCAACCCTGATCGCCAGGAGGGACCGTCGGCGTGTCGCACCGCACCGCACCGCCGTCCGGGGCGGAGCAGCTGCGCGCCGACTGCGGACGCTGCTTCGGGCTGTGCTGCGTGGTGCCCGCCTTCGCCGCGTCCGCGGACTTCGCCATCGACAAGCCGGCCGGATCGCCCTGCCCCAACCTGCGCCCCGACCACCGCTGCGGCATCCACACCGAGCTGCGGCAGCGTGGGTTTCCCGGCTGCACGGTGTTCGACTGCTTCGGCGCCGGGCAGCAGGTCGCCCAGGTGACCTTCGGCGGGCGGGACTGGCGGGACGCGCCGGAAACGTTACCGGCGATGGCGGAGGCGTTCGCGGTGCTGCGACCGCTGCACGAACTGCTCTGGTACCTCACCGAGGCGGTGGCGCTGCGCCCGCCGAGCGACCTGCGCGCCGAGCTGGAACGCGCCCGCGCCGAGACGCTGACGCTCACCGAGGGTGGCCCGGCGGACCTTCGCGCGGTGGACGTCGCCGACCAGCGGAACCGGGTCAACCCGCTGCTGTCCCGGGCCAGCGACGCGGCCCGTGCCCCCGGCGGCGTCGACCGGCGGGGCGCGCACCTGCTCGGGGTGGACCTGCGCCGCGTCGACCTCCGCCGGGCCAACCTGCGCGGGGCGCTGCTCATCGGCGCCGACCTGCGCGGGGCGGACCTCAGCCTGGCCGACGTCACCGGCGCGGACCTGCGCGGGGCCGACCTGCGGGGCGCGGACCTGCGGCGCACGCTGTTCCTGCACCAGACCCAACTGGACGCCGCCCGGGGTGACACCCACACCGGGCTGCCGCAGACGCTCACCCGGCCGGCGCACTGGACGGCGCTGCCGCTCACCCCGGTCCGTCAGCCGGTTCGCTCCCCCGCCCGTCGGGGCCGTCGCCGCTAGGAACGCCGCCACCTCGGTGGCGCTGCTGCTGCCACGCACCGTGCCGCAGATGGCCGTCGCGCTGGCGGCCTTCGGTCTCGCGCTGGCACCGTTCCTCGCCGTCACCGACGAGATCCTCGCCCGGTCCACTCCGGCGGTCCGGCTCCCCGAGACGTACGGGTGGTTGCAGACGGCCGGACAGCTCGGCATCGCCGCCGGCTCCGCGACCAGTGGCGTGGTCAACGACCACCTCGGTAACACCTGGGCGTTCCTGGTGGTCGTCGGCGCGCTCGCGCTGGCGCTGATCGTCGCGCTCAGCCGCCGCCGGACGCTGCGGCTGCCGTCCGCCGCGCCGCAGGCCGAGACGGTCGGCTCGGCGGTCCCCGCCGGCGGGTCAGGTTTCGGCCGGGACGACGCCGGGTAGCCAGCGCCGACGCGAACCGGCATCGACGGGGGGCACGGCGTGGGCTACCGAAATCGCCAGGGTGAGCAGCCGGGCGACCCGCAGCACAGCGAGGACGAGGTCGGCCAGGCGGCACTGGTGCAGGTCGAGGCGGACACCGAGGTCCCCGCACCGGCGGACACCGACGTCCGGCCGGACATCGTGACCGAGCCCGACAACTCGGGCGTCGCCGGTGGCTCGTCGGGCAGCAGCGGCGGCGGGTCGAGCATGCCGGGGCACCCCGACGCGACCCGCTGATCCGGGATCACCGGCTGGTCAGCGCGCCCCGGGCCTCGGTCATGCCTTTGTTGGCGAGCCGGTCGGCCCGCTCGTTCTCCGGGTGGCCGTTGTGCCCCTTGACCCACAGCCAGGTGACCTCGTGCCGTTCGCAGGCCGCCTCCAGCCGCTGCCACAGGTCGGCGTTCTTCACCGGCTGCTTCGCGGCGGTCCGCCAACCGTTGCGCTTCCACGATGCCAGCCAACTGGTGATGCCGTTGCGCACGTACGTGCTGTCGGTGTGCAGTTCCACGGTGACCGGCCGGTTGAGGCTCTCCAACGCCTGGATGGCCGCCATCAGCTCCATCCGGTTGTTGGTGGTGGGCGTGGCCTCACCGCCGCACAGCTCCCGCTCGTGATCGCCGTAGCGCAGCAGCGCGCCCCAACCACCCGGACCCGGGTTGCCGCTACACGCCCCGTCGGTCCAGATCTGCACGCCCCTGCCGGCCGCCGCGTCCACCATGCCCGGCAACCTACCGGGCGCGGACCTCGTCCTCCCCGCTCGGGGGGCCGGCGCGCCGCACCGTCGGCGCCGAACCCACCACCGCTGGTGGGATGGCCGGCGCTGGCCGGATGGGGCGTAGCCGGTCGCGGACCCGGTGTACGGCGTCGCCGGCGGTCGCGGCGATCATCGGCAACAGCCGGGTCGAATTCATGATCGCGATCTCCTCGGCCGGAGTGGTGCCGCCGTCGAGGAAGCGCAGCACCCGCTCGGCCGGGTTACGGTCGAAGAGCCGGTCGAAGAACTCGGGACCGCCCACCCCACCCCGGTCCAGCGCGCGCAGCGCCACCGCGTCCATCCAACGGTGCCGGCGCGGGTACGCCGGCGCGGGCACCGGCGGGCGGCCCGCGGCGAGGGCGCGGGCCACCTGATCCGCCTGGCGGTACATGGCGGAGAAGGTGAAGCCGGTGGAGGGGCGGGTCGCGCCACCGGCAGTGCCGAGCCGCACCACGCGGGGAGTCGGCCGGGCCGGGAACGGCGCGTCGGTCATCGGGATCACCCCGTTCTCCACCTCGCGCACCCGCAGCCCGCTCGGATCCAGCCCGAGCAGATCCCGGTAGCCGGCCAACGCCGCGTCGTACCCGGCGTCGGTGAGCAGGTCCGGTGAGAACTCGGTGTACTCGACCAGGGCGTAGCGGTCGCTGACTGGCAGCACGTACCCGAAGGAGACGCCGCGGGGCGGCTGCGGGGTACGGAAGTCCATCAGCACCGCACGCGTCGGGTCGAACACCGGCCGGTCCGCCTCCAGCCACCACCCCCGGAAGTGCTGCAACCAGGTGGTCCGCCCCGCTCGCGTCGGCGGGCGGGGGCGGGAGTCGAGCACCCAGCCGGCCCGTACGCCGCGCCCGTCGCCGGTGCCCACCAGCACCCGGTCCCCGTCGTCGCGCACCGTCTCGGCGGGTGCGACGATCCGGGTGGCGTGCAGGCGACGCTCGGCGTCGGCAGCCCGGTCGTAGACCGGGCCGGAGCGGAGCATGGCGTACCGCAGCGGGGTGAGGTCCAGGACGCGGCGTCGCGCCGCAGTCGCCACCTCGACCTGTTGCCAGCTCGCGCTGAGCAGCGGTTCCAGGTCGCTGTCCGGGTGACCCCAGAACGCCCAGGTGCGGTCCTGACCGCGTCGGCGCACCGGGTCGACGATGGCGATCCGCAGATCCCGGACACCGTGGCGGTCCAGTGCGGCGAGCAGCAACGACGCGGCGCCGCCACCGCCGAGCAGCGCGAGGTCGACGTCGAGCGGCGCGGAGTCGGTCACAGGCACCACGCTGCCACACCGTCGCCCGCGACCACGGGATGGGCCGGATCGGCGCTCAGGCCACCGGGGCGGGCGACTCGACCGGGGGTGGGTCGGCGTAGGCGTGCGCGACGGCGGCGCGGTTGAAGACCCGCCAGGTGGCCGCGGAGACGCCGATCGCCACCACCAACCCGACCCAGTACGGCGCGGTGATGCCGAATCGGGCGGCGAGCAGCCCGCCCAGCAGCGCGCCCACGCAGTTGCCGCCCGCCGCGACGAAGAGATTCGTGCTGGCCACCCGGCCCTGCAGGTTCGGTGGGGTGAGTCGTTGGCGCAGTGAGTTCGACACGATGTTCCAGAGGCCGCCGTGCACGCCGAAGGCGAACAGCGCGAACCCGACCACGATGGTGCTGCGGGACGCCGCCAACGCCAGGTGCAGCCCCGCCTCGATGAGCAGGCCGACCCGGATCGTCCAGGTGGCGCTGATCCGGGCGACGATCCGGTCGCCGAGGAGGGCGCCGAGCACCCCACCGCTGGCCATGCAGGTGAAGAGCAGTCCGTAGCCGACAGACCCGAGTCCCAGCCGCTCGGCGGCGAGCAGCACCAGCACCGCGAGCGCGGCGGTGAGGGTCACGTTGAGCAGACCGATCAGCACCGCCATCGTGCGCAGCAGCCGCTGGTTGGCCAGCCAGCGCAGTCCCTCGGCGATCTCGCCGCCCATCGAGCGGGTAGGGCGTGCGTGCGTGTCGCCGATGGCGGCCCGGAAGTCCCCGCCGATCAGTGCCACCAGCACGGCGCTGAGGGCGTACGTGACGGCGTTGACCAGGAACGGGCTGCCCGCCGAGAGCGCGAACAGGAAGCCGCCGAGCGGGCCGGCGAGCATGCTGTGCATGAGGGTGGCGCCGCCACTGAGCCAGCCGTTGGCACGCTCCAGGCGGTGCCGTGGCACCACCACCGGCACCATGGCCTGGCTCGCCGCGCGGAACACGATCTCACCGGTGTTGACCAGGAACAGCACCGCGAACAGCAGCACCACCCCACCTCGACCGCTGAGGATCGCCGTGGCCAGAACGGTGAGCGCGGCCACCCGGATCAGGTCGATGACGATCATCAGGCGGCGTCGGTCCATCCGGTCCACCAGCACCCCGCCGGGCAGGGCGAAGAGCAGCCACGGCAGCCAGGCCACGGCGGACGCCCCGGCGACCACGAGCGGGTCATCGGTACGCGACGCGACGAAGAGCGGCGCGGCGACGGTGGCCAGGCCGCTGCCCAGGGCCGAGAGGGTGCTCGCCGCCCAGAGTTTGGCGAAGACCGGTCCCAGGCCGGCTCCCACGTTCCGTGTCACGGCGAGCGAACCTACCAGCGTCTCCCCGGGCCGCCAGCGGATTTATCCCTGCGAGAGAAGGCCGCCCGCGGTCGGATTGACAGGCAACCCATTGGTTGCCTAACGTGACGAGCAACCGAATGGTTGCCTGTTGCGAGGAGGGTCGATGGACGACGCGTTCCGGGCGCTGGCCGACCCCAGCAGGCGTCGACTGCTGGACCGGCTCAACGAGCGCAACGGCCAGACCCTGCGGGAGCTGTGCGACGGGCTGGCCGGCACCCGGCAGGCCGTCAGCAAGCACCTGTCGGTGCTGGAGGCAGCCGATCTCGTCACGACCGTGCGGCGCGGCCGGGAGAAGCTGCACTACCTCAACGCCGCCCCGATCAACGCCATCGCCGACCGGTGGCTCAGCCGCTACGACCGCGAACGCGCTGCCACCCTGGCCGACCTGACCACCGCATTGGAGCGACAACCCATGGAGAGCCCGACCTTCGTCTACACCACCTACGTCAGCACCACCGCGCGGCGACTCTGGTCCGCGCTCACCGAACCGGCGTTCACCAGACGCTACTGGGGTGGAGTCGCGCTGGTGTCGGACTGGCAGGTCGGGTCACCCGTGCTGTGGCAGGACGCACCCGACGGCGAGCCGCGCGACCTCGGCCAGCGGGTGCTCGTCGCCGAGCCGTACCGTCGGCTCTCCTACAGCTGGCACGGCTTCCAGGCCGAACACGCCACGCACTTCGGCTGGTCCGCCGAGGAGTTGGCCGCCCGGCTCGGTGAGCGCCGCTCGACCGTGACATTCGAGATCGCGCCGCACAGCGGGTCGACCGTCCGGCTGACAGTCATCCACGACGGCTTCTCCCCCGACAGTGAGATGCACCGGGCGATCAGCGGCCAACTCGACGGCAGCGGCGGCTGGCCCGAGCTGCTGGCCAGCCTCAAGACCCTGCTGGAGACCGGCGAGCCGATGCCCGACCCGACCCAGGCCCAGGCCCGCTGACCGAGCGCGGATCGCGCCGCCCCAGGCGGTGCATTTCCGCCGTCGTCGGCAATACCTCAGCATTGGCCCAGCGACGACAGCCCGGCCGGAGCAGACATCGATCGGAGCACCGGTGCCGGTCGGGTCGTCCGGGCCTTTCCGCAGCTCTCCCCGCCTTCGGGTGGACACGTGACGGCAACGAGGATTTCTCATTTTCACCTGATCGTGGGCCCAACCCACCTAGTGTTGGGCACACCGGTGCTAGTCACGGAGTTGGCCACCCGAACGACGTCCCACGCAGTCAGCGGACGAAAAGTGAGGGAAGACGCGTATGAAGGTCTCAACAGCACTCTGCTCGGCGGCGCTCGGCGTGGGCCTCGGCACGCTCCTGCTGCCAGGCGCCGCACTGGCCGACACCACTGTGTCACCGGCCACCACCCCGGTCGGTGGGACCGTCGTGCTCACCGCGACGACCTGCAACCCGAAGTCGGGTGACGCCCTCTTCCGGGTCACCGGCCCCAACCGCGACCAGAACGTCCGATCCACCACGGCCGCCGCCGGCGGCGGGCTGAGCGCCGAGCTCTTCACCGCCGGGTTCACCCTGGGCACCTACACGGTGGCGGCGACCTGCGGCGACGGTAGCTCGGCCGGCACCGCCACCTTCGCCGTGACCCCGATCGGCGGCGCGCCGGCCGGCTCCGGCGGCGACAACCGTGACACCGGCGCTCTCGCCGCCGGCGGCACGCTGCTCGGCACCGCCCTCGCCGGCGCGGTGATCCTGATCCGCCGGCGCCGACCGGTGTCCACTGTCGCCTGATCGGCGGCCGTTCCATCCCTGAGACGGGTGCCCGCGCCGGTGACACCGACGCGGGCACCCCGACGATCCGGTACGGAGGTGCACACGTGTGGTGGCGGCGGACCCTACCGGCGGTGGTCGCCCTGCTCGGCGTGACCGGGCTCGGGCTGATCACCGTCGGCCTCACCGCCGACCCCGCGCGGCCACCACTACCGTCGGCCGACGCGCCGACCCGCACCCACCCCGCACCGGACCTGGCGCCGCTGCCACCCGCCGCGCCGATCCGGGTGCAGATCCCCGCCATCGACGTACGCGCCGACATCGTCCCCGTCGGCGCCGACGCCGCCGGGGTGCTGGAGGTGCCGCCGCTGGACCGGCCCACCCTCGCCGGCTGGTACCGGCACGGGGTCAGCCCGGGCGAGACCGGCAACGCCGTCCTGGTCGGGCACGTCGACGCGCCGTCCGGTCCCGCGGTCTTCTTCGACCTCGGTCGGCTCCGCGCCGGGCAGCAGGTACAGGTCACCCGCGCCGACGCACGGGTCGCCACATTCACAGTGGACGACGTGCGGGCGTACCCCAAGGAGCACTTCCCCACCACACTGGTCTACGGCCCTTCCGACGCCGCCGGGCTACGCCTGATCACCTGCGGCGGCCGGTTCGACGCGACGACCGGCAACTACGTCGACAACGTCGTCGTCTTCGCCACCCGCACCGCCTGAACCGGACCGCCCGCCTGAACCAGACCGCCCGACTCAACCGGACTGCCCGCCTCAACCGGACCACCCGCCTGAAACCGAGCCGCACGCCCGCGCCGCCTCCCCGCTGTCGGGAGCCGGACCCCGGTCGGCAGAATGCGGTGGCACCATCGCCTGATCGGGACGGTGCGCCGGCGACGGGGAGGCACGCGGTGGATCAGCGACCGGTACGGGACCGGACCGGTCGAGGCGTACGCGCCCTGGCCCGACGACTGCTCGGACGGGTCGAGGGCGACTCCCCCACCCCCCGCCGGTCCAACCCGGACGCCGTGGTCGACTGCGCCGTCTACGTCAACGGCCGGCGGGAACCCGGTCAACCGCACTACGCCGACGCGTACGCCCGGGCGCGGCACGTCCGCGACGCCTTCGTGTGGCTGGGGCTGCACGATCCCGGCCCGGCCGTGCTCGCCGCAGTCGGCCAGACCTTCGGCCTCGACGAGCTGACCGTCGAACAGGCGCTCGCCGACGGGCACCGGCCCACAGTGCAGCGCCACGGGCCGGTCACGCTGCTGGTCCTGCGCACCGCCGGGTACGTGGAGCACGACGAGCTGACCGACACCTCCGAGGTGATCGACACCGGTGACGTGATGGTGCTGCTCGGTGACCGCTTCGCCATCACTGTGCGGCACGGCGCCGCCGGGGCGCTGCGCAGTGTCCGCGCCGACATCGAGCGCCGCCCCGCGCTGCTGGCCGCCGGCCCGTGGGCGGTGGCGTACGCGGTCTGCGCCCGCATGGTCGACTCCTACCTGGAGGTGGCCGGGCACGTGGAACGGGACCTGGAACGGGTCGAGGAGGCGGTGTTCGCCCGCGACCGCAGCGCCGACATCCAGCACATCTACCAGCTCAAACGGGAGGTGGTGGAGTTCAAGCGGGCAGTCCTGCCGTTGCAGGCGCCGATGCGTACGCTGCTCGAACCCGACGGTCCGCCGCGTGCCCTGCACCGCTGGTTCGTCGACGTCGACGGCCGACTGAGCCGGGCGGTGGACCGGGTGGCCGCGTACGACGACCTGCTCACCTCGATCGTTCAGTCGCGACTGGCGCAGCTCGCCGTCGAGCAGAACAACGACATGCGCAAGATCGCCGCCTGGGCGGCCATCGCGGCCACCCAGACCGGCATCGCCGGCATCTACGGCATGAACTTCAACCACATGCCCGAGCTGGCCTGGCGCTACGGCTACACCGGGGCCCTCACCCTGATGGCGGCGGCGGCCCTGTTCCTGTACCGGCTGTTCCGCCGCTCCGGCTGGCTGTGAGGCGCGCCGACGGGCCGCTCAACGGTGCGCGGAGAGGAAGGCGCGAATGCGGTCGCGGGGTTTGTCGGTCAGCTCGGGGCCGTGGGTGAAGGCCGCGAGGTCGTAATCCAACTCGCCGAGGACGTGCGCGGTTTCCCGGGTCATCCGGAAGTCGCTGCACAGCCACTTCACCGGCCACCGGACACCGAGCACGTTGAACAACGCGTCACCGGTGATCAGCAGGCGGGTCGGCTCGTGCAGCAGCGACACGTGCCCCGGCGAGTGCCCGGGGGTGTGCACCACCCGCAGGCCACCTCCGACGTCGAGCAGGTCCCCGTCGGCCAGCGGCTGGGCCACCTCGACCGCCGGGAACCGGCCGCTGTTGAGCCGGGCGAAGAGCCGGCCGCCGGTCACCGTCGGGTCGCTGACCGGCGCGCGGCCCGCCTGCGCGTACGGCACGTCGGCGGCGTGCGCCGCGACCGGGGCGCCGGTGCGGCGGGCCAGCTCCGCCGCGCCGCCCGCGTGATCGGGGTGCGCGTGGGTGAGCACGATCCTTGTGACGTCCGCCGGCGTCTTGCCGATCGCCGCGAGCCCGCGCACGATTCGGGCCGGCGCCTTGGCCAGCCCGCAGTCGACAAGCGTGACGCTGCCGTCGTCGTCGACGAAGGCGTAGGAGTTGACGGCCGCGCGGCCCACGGTGGGGATGCGCCAGACGTTCGGCGCCAGTGGCACCGCGGGGGCACGCGTCATGTCGTGAGTCTAGGAGCGATCGTCAACTGTCGTTCTCGGCCGACCGGGCGCTCCGCCTGGGCTGACGGAGGGCTAACCTCGCGCGGGTGATGTGGCAGCGGTACGTGGCGATCGGCGACAGCACCACCGAAGGGCTCGACGACCCCGACGGCGTCGGCGGCTACCGGGGTTGGGCCGACCGGTTCGCCCTGGCGGTGGCCCGCGCCCAGGGCGGTCTGGAATACGCGAACCTGGCCATCCGCGGCCGGACCACAGCGCTGATCCGGGCCGAGCAGCTCCAGCCCGCCCTCGACCTGGCCCCCGACCTGGCCACCGTGGTCGCCGGCATGAACGACGTGCTGCGTCCCTCCTTCGACGCGGACCAGGTCGCCGGGGACGTGGCGGCGATGCAGCAGGCACTGGTCGAGCAGGGCGCCACAGTGCTGACGTTCACGATGCCGGATCCGGCACCCGTGATGCCGCTGGCCCGGCCGCTGCGGGGTCGCATGTCGGCACTCAACGAGGCGCTGCGGGACGCCACCGCACAGACCGGTGCCACCCTCCTCGACCTGGGCGCCCACCCGGTCTCCTCCGACCCCCGGCTGTGGAGCGACGACCGGCTGCACGCCAACAGCGCCGGCCACGAGCGCATCGCCGCCGCACTGGCGTACACGGCGGGTCTGCCCGGGTTCGACGACTCCTGGACGCGGCCGTTGCCGCCGGCCCCCCGGCGGCGCGGCGGCGAGGTGTTCGGCGCCGAGCTGGCCTGGACCCGCCGGCACCTGCTGCCCTGGCTGGCCCGGCACCTACGCGGCCGCTCGTCGGGCGACGACCGGGTGGCCAAGCGGCCGGTGCCGCTGCCGGTGCCGCTCGACTAGGGCGTGTGCGGCAGGATGAACGACGTGGGTAAGGGTGCGGGACGTCGGCGGGCGAACGCGACGACGGGACGGGTGTGCCCGTGCGGTTCCGGTCGGGCGTACGCGGACTGCTGCGCCCCGGCGCACGGCGGCGACGCCCCGGCGACGGCCGAGGCGTTGATGCGCTCCCGGTTCAGCGCCTTCGCCCTCGGCGACTCCGGTTACCTGCTGCGCAGCTGGCACTCCTCGACCCGGCCCGCCTCCCTGGAGCTCGACCCGGGGCAGCGGTGGACCCGACTGGAGATCGTGGAGACCGAGCGGGGCGGCCTGCTCGACCCCGCCGGCACGGTGACCTTCCACGCCCACTACCGGGACGCGGGCCGGCCCGGCACGTTGACCGAACACAGCCGGTTCGTCCGCGAGGACGGCCGGTGGGTCTACCTCGACGGTGACCAACCCTGACGGCTGTTGCGGCGTAGGATGACGTCGGCGTAGTCCTGCGCCGCACCTCCCTCCCGGCGCTCACGCCGTCGGCAACGCGGAGGCAGAGGGGGCCTTGAGCCCTCGGGACGTGGTGCCACATGCCCCACTCCGGCGGGGTCGGCGGGAGCGTGAGTCTCGGTGACCGTGCCGTTGACCGGGAGCATGTGATGACCACCCAGAGATCGTTCAAGGCCCGGGTCCGGGCCCGGATGGCGAAGACCGGCGAGAGCTACACCACCGCCCGTCGGCACCTGATCAAGCGGAGTGTGGAGCCGGCGTCCACCGCCGCGTCCCCGCCGGCACCCACCGGACCGCCCGTCGCGGCTGCCGCGGCGCAGACCGAGCGGATCGCCGACGACCTGATCCGGGCCCGGACCGGCCGCGGCTGGGACGAGTGGTTCGCGGTGCTCGACGCCGCGTCCGCCACCGAGTGGACGCACACCCGCATCGCCCGTCACCTGGCCACCGAACACGAGGTGCCGGGCTGGTGGGCGCAGACCGTCACCGTCGGGTACGAGCAGGCACGCGGACTGCGCGCGCCGGGTCAACGACGCGGCGGCGGCTTCGAGGCCAGCGCGAGCCGGACGGTGGCAGTGCCGGCGCTGCGCTTGTTCGAGGCGTTCGCCGACGAGACGGCACGCGCCCGCTGGCTGCCCGACGTCGAGGTACGTGTCCGCACCGCCACCGCGCCGCGCAGCTTTCGGGCCGACTGGGCCGGCGGCCCCACCAGGATCGTCGTCGGTATCGATGCTGTCGGCGAGTCAAAGGCCCGGGTCAACGTCCTGCACGAGAAGCTGACCGGAGCGGAGCAGGCCGCGGAGGTGAAGGCGTACTGGCGGGACCGGCTCACCGCGCTGAAGGTGTTGCTCGAAACGGACGGAGACCACCGATGACCATGACATTCATCAACCTGCCGGTGCGCGACCTGACCACCGCCACCGAGTTCTACCGGGCGATCGGCTTCACCAGCGACCCGGCCGGGCCGGACGGCGACAGCACTGTGCTCACCATCTCCGACACCACCCGGCTGGTGCTGCACCTGCGCTCGGGCTTCGAGGCGTACACCGGGGTCGCCACGCCGGACACGGCGACCAGCCGGGAGGTCATCATCGGGCTGTCGGCGTCGAGCCGAGGGCAGGTCGACGAACTGGTCGACCAGGCGGCGGTCGCGGGTGGGGAGTCGCTCGGGCCGGGGATGGCCAACGGCCCGATGTACATGCGCGGCTTCCGCGACCTCGACGGCCACCAGTGGTCGTTCCTGCACATGGCCGGCTGACAGTGCGCCCCGGCGGCGGCCCGAGGAGGCGGCCGCCGGGCCCCGGTCAGTCCGGACCGTCCGGCACCGCCGCGGCCACGCCGACGGGCACTGCCGTCCGGCGGCGGCGGGTCAGCAGCACCAGCGCCACCACGAGGTACGCCCCGGCGGTCAGCGCGAACGCCACGGCGTTGCCGGCCGCCGTGGCGAGCAGGCCGTAGCCGGCGTACGTCACGATGATCAGCACGTCGGTGGCCATCCCGGCCAACGAGGTGACTGTGGCGCGGCTGGTGCCGGTGATCCGGGCCTGGAGCCGCGCGTCGGCCAGCACTGTGGCCAACTGCGCGGCCCCGAAGGCCACCGCGAGCAGCACGAACCCCGCCGGGTGCCGGAGCAGGGCCCCTGCGGCCAGCGCGACGCCGACCAGCCCCAGCAGGGCGGCGTAGCCTCGGCTGCCCAGCCGCTCCCCCGCCGGGGCGAGCAGCCCACCGACCGTCACTCCGGCCCAGAGCAGCAGGAGCAGCAGCGGCACGGCCCGCGCCCCGACGCCGGTGTCCAGTGCGAGCAGCGGGGTGTACTCGTCCAGGGCACCCCAGTCGGCGGCGACAACGGCCACCAGCAGCACGGCGGCTCGTACCGGCGGACGGGTGCGGACCTGCGACACTCCGGCCCGCAGCGTGTCCCACCACCCCAGGTCCCCATCGTCGTCCGGGCTCGCGGGCGCGACGGTGTCCGGCGCGTCCGGTCCCGGGGGTGCGGCACCCACCGGCCGGGCGGCCATCGCCGGCTCGGCGACCGGGACGGCCGCGGCGGTCGGCGCGCGGTGCTCCGGGAAGCGGGTCGCGACGATCGTGGCGAGCAGACAGGCCAGCACGCTGGCCGCGCCGACCACCGGGTACCCGCCGACGGCGAGCACCGGGCCGGCGAGCACTCCGGAGACCACCACGCCCAGCACACCCGCCGTCCGCGCCCGCCCGAGCACCCGTGCGTACCGGCCGACAGCGCCGAGCCGGTCGAGTTCGGTCCAGACCAACGCCTCCAGCGCACCGGAGACCAGTGCGCCACCGGCGCCCCAGAGCAGGAAACCGACAGCGAAGGCCGGGTATGACGGCAGCAGCACCCAGAGCGCGAAACCCGCGGCGGCCACCAGCGGGGCGAGGCACAGCAGCAGCCGGCGGGACAGCACGTCCGCCCAGGCGCCGGAGGGCACCTCGAACAGGATGCCGGCGGCGGACCAGATGACGAAGAGCGACGCGATCTGCCCCACCGACAGCCCGGTGTCGGCGAAGAACACCACGTACAGCGGATAGAGCAGGACGAGGTCACTGAGAAACGAGTACCCGTAGAGGGTCGCCGTCAGCCGACGGACCGCCGCCTCGGGCACGCGCGGGTCGATGCGGGTCATGGGGCCTTCCCGTGGGAGTAGAGACGGACACCGGACGTGCGGTGCCCGTGGTGGCCCACGGGATCGGCCGACGCTGCTGGATCAATGTCGCCAGGTCATGGCCGCGATGCTAGACAACCGGCGCGGCTACGGCCAGCGCTTTCGGTGTGCCGAGCAACGTAGACCGCGCCGGCTGGGCGAGGCGGGGCGGACAACGAGAGGCGGGGCGGGATCAGTTCGATCCCGCCCCGCCGCCGTACCGCTGGTGTCAGCGCCTGTCGACCGGCGGAATGACAGTGGTGGTCTCACCGTCGTCGCTGGTGCGCTGCCCGGGCACCGCGCGATCGGTGCCGCCCGTGACCACCTGGGTGGCGTCGGGGTCGACGCCGGTGCCGACCACCTGGGTGGTGTCCGAATCGGCCGAGCCGCTGACCACCTGGGTCGTGTCGTCGGTGGCGGAGGGCCGAACCGGCGTCGGCGTCACGTCGTCGACGGTGCTGCGATCGACCGCCTGGGTGGCGTCGGAGCTGACCGGGAAGTGGACGACCTGGGTGGCCTCCGGGTCGGTGGGCCGGGTCACCACCTGGGTGGCATCGGCGTCGGCGTCGGCCGGCCGGGTCACCACCTGGGTGGCCTCCGCGCCGCTGGTGGTGGCCGACCGGCGGGCCAGCTCGGCTTCGGCGTCGCGGCGACCGGCCCGGTACGCCTGGGCGTGCTCGGCGATCACCTGCGACTCCTGCTCGGCGCGGGTCAGCCACGACTCCCAACGACTCTGCATCGGACGGATCAGACCGCCGCCGACACCGACGACGAGGATGCCGCCGATCGTGGCCAGCACGGCGATCAGCACGGGAGTGGTGACCGCTGTGGCCACGCCGATCTGGTTCAGCGCGGCGATGACGCCGAGGCCGAGGATGAACACCGAGGCGATGGTGGCCAGCACCCGGCCGTACGACAGGCCGCCGAGCGCACCGCTGATGATGTCCTTGACCGCGTTGGCGATGGCGGCGGCGACCACGACGATGACGATCGCGACGAAGGCGCGGGGCAGCCACGCGATCACCGCGCCGAGCAGGTCGGAGATCGGGTTCGGCCCCCAGATGCCGAAGGCGAGCTGAAGGGTGAACAGCAGCACCGCGTAGTAGACGAGCTTCGCGACGATGTCACTGGCGTCGTACCGGGAGCGGCTCAACGCGCGGCGGATGCCGCCGCGTTCGACGGCGCGGTCGAAGCCCACCCGTTCGAGGACCTTCTCCACGATCTTCAGCGCGGCCTTGGCGATCAGCCATCCGGCCACCAGGATCGCCAGGAAGGCGACGGCCTTGGGCAGGAAGAGCATCACCGAGCGGAGAGCGTCGCCCACCGCGTCGCTGACGTTGTCACTCATCTGGTCATTCCTTAAATGTGGCGGCCGGAACGGTCAGCCCCGACCTACCCCCGACCCGACGCGCGGAAACGCCGACCAGGCAGGACCGCCCCTCTGGCGCGGGGACGAGTCTTGGCAATATTCTCCGTGGTAAGTGCGGCCACTGGAGCTACTTTTCATCCCCCCGCCGTCGGCCGCAGGAGGAGACGCAATGCACGTCGACCATTCCGAAGTGGATCGCCGGACGCTGCTGCGGGCCGGTCTCGGCGCCGCCACTGTCGCCGTCGTCGGGAGCGAACTCGCCTTCCCGGGCGGGGCGCAGGCCGCGCCGGGCGCCGACCTGGACTGGATCATCAGCTGTGACGAGTGGGCCGCCCGCCCACCGAAGGACCCGCTGTCGGTGAGCGCCATCGCCACCAACAAGATCATCGTGCACCACATGGCGTTCCCGAACGTCACCGACTACTCCCGCGAGCAGGCGGTCAAGCTGGCCCACGACTGCCAGGACCTGCATATGGACGGCAACGGCTGGTCGGACACCGGCCAGCACTTCACAGTGAGCCGTGGCGGGTACGTGCTGGAGGGTCGCCGGGGCAGCCTGGAACGCCTGGAAGCCGGCGACCGGCAGATGATCTCGGCACACTGTCCGGGTGAGAACGGCAGGGCCATCGGCATCGAGAACGAGGGCACCTACGTCACCGAGACGCCACCCGAGGCGTTGACCGACTCGCTGGTCAAGCTCTGCGTCACCATCTGCCGACAGTACGGACTGCACGCCCACGACATCTTCGGCCACTGGGACTTCCGCACCACCGAGTGCCCGGGCGCGGCCTTCTACCGGCAGTTCCCCGAGCTGCGGCGGCGGGTACACGCCGCCCTCGGCACCAAACTCGGTGACGTGCCGGCACGCCGCTGGCCGGACCTGTGGCGTTTCGTCAACTCCCCCTCGGTCCGGGTCGTGCAGCACCTGCTCGCCTACCGGGGCTACCCGGTGACCGTCAGCGGCACGTTCGACGCCGCTACCGTCACGGCGGTGCAGGACTGGCAGGCCCGCAACGGCATCGCGGTGGACGTGGACGCCACACTCACCACGCCCACCTGGGAGACCCTCGCGCCGGAGCTGGACCAGCACGCAGCAGGAGCGCCGGTCACCGCGGTGCAGGAAATCCTCGCCACCAAGGGGTACGCGGTCACCGTCACCGGGGCGTACGACCACGCCACCCGGAAGGCGGTGCAGGACCTCCAGGCGCTGCACGGGCTGCCTCGCAACGGCAAGCTCAGCACCAGCACCTGGTGCGCTGTCGTCGGCGGATCGGTCCGCGAGTCGTTCCGGCACCGCTGAGCGTCGGGGTGGCGGTGCGGGACGCATCCGCGCCGCCACCAGCCAGCTCACCGGTTTGATCCGCCGCCCGGGCGGAAAGACTTGCCGGCATGACCTGGGCCCGTCGAGCCGTACCCGCTGTCGCCGCCGCCGTCGCGGCCCTCGCCGCGCGGGACCTGATCCAGCGCGACCACGCGCTGCTGCGCAACTTCCCGGTCCTCGGCCGGGCCCGCTACCTGTTGGAGACGATCGGACCGGAGCTGCGGCAGTACATCGTGGCCGGCAACAACGAGGAACGGCCGTTCACCCGCGACCAGCGCCGCTGGGTGTACGCGTCGGCCAAGCAGGAGAACAACTACTTCGGTTTCGGCACCGACAACGACATCGAGTACACCCCCGGATACCCGATCATCAAGCACCGCACGTTCGGCCGGGCCGTGCCGCCGTCGGCACCGACCGCCGGACATGACGTGCGGTTGCCCTGCGCGAAGGTGCTCGGAGCGGCACGCGGACGCGCCCAGGCGTTCCGACCGGAGTCGGTGGTCAACATCTCCGGGATGAGCTTCGGCTCCCTCTCCGGCAATGCCGTCTCCGCACTCAACAGGGGGGCGGCGCTCGCCGGCTGCCTGCAGAACACCGGCGAGGGCGGCCTGTCGCCGTACCACCGCAACGGCGGTGAGCTGGTCTTCCAACTCGGCACCGCGTACTTCGGCTGCCGCGACCAGCACGGCCGGTTCAGCCTCGACCGGCTGAAGGACCTGGTCGCCGGCGCGCCGGTGCGAGCGCTGGAGATCAAGCTGAGCCAGGGTGCCAAGCCGAGCCTCGGTGGGCTGCTGCCCGGGGCGAAGGTGTCCGCCGAGATCGCCGCAACCCGGGGCATCCCGGCCGGTCAGGACTGCGTCAGCCCGTCCCGGCACGCCGAGTTCTCCGACTGCGACAGCCTGCTCGACTGGGTGGAGTTGCTGGCCGCCGAGACGGGTCTACCGGTCGGCATCAAGTCGGCGGTCGGTGACCTGAGCTTCTGGCAGGAGTTGGCCACCCTGATGCGGGACACCGGCAGGGGTGTGGACTTCGTGACGATCGACGGCGGCGAAGGTGGCACCGGGGCCGCACCACTGATCTTCACCGACTCCGTGTCGCTCCCGTTCCAGCAGGGCTTCTCCCGGGTCTACAAGATCTTCGCCGAGCGGGATCTGCACGAACAGGTGGTCTTCGTCGGCGGCGGCAAGCTCGGCCTGCCGGACAACGCCATAGTGGCGTTCGCGCTCGGCTGCGACATGGTCAACGTCGGTCGGGAGGCGATGCTCGCGATCGGCTGCATCCAGGCGCAGAAGTGCCACACCGACACCTGCCCCACCGGCGTCGCCACCCAGAACGCGTGGCTCGCCCGGGGCCTGGACCCGACGTTGAAGTCGGTCCGGGCGGCCAACTACCTGCGGACGCTGCGCCGGGACCTGACCAAGGTCGCCGAGGCCTGCGGCGTCGAACACCCCGGCCTGATCGGCACCGACGCCGTGGAGATCCTGGACGGCCGCACCGGCTCCACCCCACTGCACCAGGTGTACGGCTACCGACCGGAATGGGGACTGCCCTCGCCCGCCGACCAGGCGGAGATCATCCGGCTGATGGTCCCGGAGGCACCCCAGGGCGGCAGCGCCCCGCCCTCCGCCACTGCCGTCGGCTGAGATGGCGCCCGACCTGGCCCGGGCTGTGCCGGACCGGGCCTTGCCGGGCCGGGTTGGGCCGGGCCGGGAGCCCTATCCGCTCATTCGCGCGATGCCTGTGAGTCATCAATATGACCCACAGGCATCGCCCGTTTCCGCGACATGCCCTTCAACTGTCGTCGCTTCGGCGACAGCCCCGGCGAGGCAACCGACCGGCCCGCGCCACCCCGGCCGAGCACAGCGCCGAACCGCTGACGTCCACCCGATCGTCGCCACGGGCGCCTCGGGTGGGTGGGCCGAGGACGCCGCGTCGTCGGCATTCGACGGAATAACGCGTGGAGCCGCTGCCGAGGGCACCCGTATGGTGGCGCGGTGCTGATCAGACGCGAGACACCCGCCGACGTCGACGCCGTTCGGGCGGTGCACTGCGCAGCCTTCGCCAAGGCCGATGGCGGTGACGGCGTACCGGTCGAGGCGACCCTCGTCGACGCGCTGCGCGCCGACGAGGGCTGGCTGCCCGCGTACTCCCTGGTGGCGACCGATGTGGACGGCCGGGTGGTCGGGCACGTGGTGGCCACCCGCGGCCGGGTGGGCGGTGCGCCGGTGGCGTTGGGCCTGGGGCCGCTGGGCGTGTTGCCCGACTGGCAGCGGCGCGGTGTGGGCAGCGCGTTGATGCACGCGGTGCTCGGCGCGGCCGACGCGCGGGACGAACCGCTGGTGGTCCTGCTCGGGCATCCCGACTACTACCCGCGTTTCGGGTTCCGGCCGGCCGTCGAGCTGGGCGTCACCCCGCCCCAGCCGTGGGGGCCGCAGTACTTCATGGCGCGACAGTCGCACGCCTGGCACGAGTCGATCCGCGGCGAGTTCCGCTACGCCAGCCCGTTCGACGACCTGTGAACCGCCGGGCTGTGCGTCGACGACGCGCCACCGACCTGGACGGCTGCGTCGCGGCGCTCGCCGAGGTTCACCGGGTCGACGGGTACCCACTGAACTGGCCCGCCGACCCGCACCGCTGGCTGCGCGAGCCGCACCCGGCGCGAGCCTGGGTCGCCGTCGACGCCGACGCGGCCGTTGTCGGACACGTCGCGGTGCATCGGATCCCCGATCCGGTGGACGGACCGCAGGGCCGGCCGACGGCCGAGGTGGCTCGTCTCTTCGTCGCGCCGAGAGCCCGCGGGTTGGCGCTGGGCAGCGCGCTGCTGGACCGGGCCCGCCAGTGGGCGGACAAACGCGCAACGGACCTGGTGCTGGAGTTGGCCGCCGGTGGCACCGCGGCCGCCGCGCTGTACGAGCGCGCAGGGTGGCAGTGGGTAGGCACCAGCACGGCACCATGGACCGCACCCGACGGCAGCCCGGTGTCGCTGCGTCACTACACGCTGCGTCACCGCGCGTCGGGCTCCGACGTCGCACCGGCCAGCCCCGCGAGGCGACGGGCCAGCCGGCCTGCGGCCTCGCGCAGCCCGGGAGGCTCCAGCACCTCCATCTCGTGATCCAGGCGGGCCAGGTGCGCGGCGAGCCAGTCCAGGCTGTCGCCGCCGACGAGCAGCACTGACCACCCGTCGCGGTCGTCCTCGACCCGCCCCACCTGTGCTGGGACCACCTCCCGCAACCGCTCTGGTGGGGCGTGCACCCGCACCCGGGCGAGGTACCGGTACGGCGCCCCGGTCACGGCCCGCTGCACGAAGGAAACCGGATCCGGGTGCTCGCGCGCGGGAAAACGCCAGGTCGTCGCCAGCACAGCCCGCATCCGGTCCAGTCGGAACGTCCGCCAGTCGGCGCGGTCCGCGTCCCAGGCCATCAGATACCAGCGGCGGCCGGTGGTGACCATCCGGATCGGCTCGACAGTCCGTTCCTGCTCACTACCGTCCCGGCCGGGATAGTGGAACCGAACGCGGACCCCGTCCCGACAGGCCCGGGCGAGTGTCACCAGCAGTTCCGCATCGATCTCGGCGACCGGGCCGATGAGGGTGTCGGTGGAGCCGTGCACCGCCCGCACCTCGGCGCGGAGCCGCGACGGCATCACCTGGTCGAGCTTCGCGAGTGCCCGCAGCGCCGCCTCGCTCGCACCGGCGATCGTGCTCCCGGAGGCCAGCCGCAGCGACACCGCCGTGGCGATCGCCTCCTCGTCGTCGAGGAGCAACGGCGGCAGCCGGGTGCCCGCACCGAGTCGATAGCCGCCGCCGACGCCCGACACCGCGTGCACCGGGTAGCCGAGCGCCCGCAGACGCTGCACGTCGCGGCGCACGCAACGGCCGGTGACCCCCAGCTCGGCGGCGAGTTCGGCAGCCGTCCAGGACAGCCGTCGTTGCAGCAGCGCCAGCAGGCGCAGCACCCGCTCGGTCGTCGCCTCGACTGTCACGCGTCGATCGTTTCACGGATAGCGGAACAACCCTGTCCGCTATCCGCGAGAGGCTGAGATCATGACCGACCAGAACAGGAAGCAGGGATCCGCCGTGACCCGCGACGTCCAGATCACGTTCGACTGTGCCGACCCGGCGAGGTTGGCCACGTTCTGGGCCGAGACGCTCGGCTACCAGGTGCAGGCACCACCCGGAGACTTCGAGTCCTGGGACCAGGCGCTGGAGGCGATGGGTGTGCCGCCGGAGAAGCGCAACGACGCGTCGGCGGTGGTCGACCCCGGGGGCTCGCGGCCACGGCTGTTCTTTCAGCGGGTGCCGGAGCACAAGCAGGTGAAGAACCGGGTCCACCTGGACGTACGCGCGGCCCCCGGACTGGAGGGTGAGGAGCGGATGGCGGCCCTGGAGGCGGAGGCCGAACGGCTCGTCTCGCATGGCGCCAAGCGGCTCAGCCGGCACGAGCCCACTCCCCCGTTGGCCGCCGGTCATCTCATCATGGCCGACCCCGAGGGCAACGAGTTCTGCCTCGACTGATCGACGTTCGCCCAGCTCACTGCCGCACCAGCCGGACGCCATGCGAACATGTGTACGTGTCGCCCGGCGCCAGCATCCTGCACGCCGACCTGGACGCGTTCTACGCCTCGGTCGAGCAGCGTGACGACCCGCGCCTGCGTGGGCGGCCGGTGATCGTCGGTGGCGGCGTGGTGCTGGCAGCCAGCTACGAGGCGAAGGCACGGGGCGTCCGCAGCGCGATGGGCGGCCAGCAGGCGCGGAGGCTGTGCCCGGACGCGATCGTCGTGCCGCCGCGGATGTCGGCGTACACGGCGGCGAGCCGCGCGGTCTTCGAAATCTTCCAGCAGACCACACCGCTGGTCGAGGGGCTCTCCATCGACGAGGCGTTCCTCGACGTGGGTGGTCTACGGCGGCTGGTCGGGCCACCGGCCGAGATCGCCGCACGACTGCGCCGGGAGGTCCGCGACCGGGTCCAGCTGCCGATCACGGTGGGGGTGGCCCGCACGAAGTTCCTGGCCAAGGTGGCCAGCGGCGTGGCGAAACCGGACGGCCTGCTGGTGGTCGCACCGGACGCCGAACTGGCGTTCCTGCACCCGCTGCCGGTGGAGCGGCTCTGGGGCGTCGGCCCGGTCACGGCCGCGAAGCTGCGCGAACGCCGGATCCGTACCGTCGGGGAGGTGGCCCGCCTCGGTGAGGCGGCGCTGGTGTCGCTGCTCGGTGCGGGCGTCGGCCGGCACCTGCACGCGCTGGCGCACAATCGCGACCCCCGGGCGGTGCAGGTGGGGCGCCGGCGCGGTTCGATGGGCGCGCAACACGCGCTCAGCCGCACCCCGCACGCCTCGACGGAACTGGACGCCATCCTCGCCGGCCTGGTCGACCGGGTCAGCCGGCGGATGCGGACCGCCGGGCGGTCCGGCCGCACCGTGGTGCTGCGGCTGCGCTTCGGCGACTACACCCGGGCCACCCGCTCGCACACGGTCGGTAAGGCGACGGCAGAGACGACGCCACTGCTCGCCGCCGCGCGTACGCTGCTACGCGCCGCGCTGCCCGAGATCGATCGGCGTGGCATCACCCTGATCGGTGTCTCAGTGGGCAACCTTGACGACAACCCGGTCCAGCCTGAGCTGCCGTTCCAGCCGGACTCCGGGTCCCATCTGGACGCTGCGGTCGACGCGGTCCGCGACCGGTTCGGATCAGCGGCGCTCACGCGGGCGGTGTTGCTCGGCCGGGAGCCGGGCGTGGAGATGCCGCTTCTGCCGGACTGACCGATAAGCGTGCGGCGTCCTCGGCCGAGCTGCGATCAGAGACACATCACAGCAGGTCGGCGGTTTAGCCGGCGGCTGACGGGTGACCCTTGGGGGGTACAGCCTGACGAGGGGGGCCCACCATGTCCGACGACACCAGCAACCGACCGAGTCGCACGGCCGAGCGTCCGCACGACGTGACCGACCCGCTGCTGTGGCAGTTGGCGATCGACGTGCTGAGCGCACACGAGCCGGACGACGAGGGCCAGTGCCGCAACCTCCAGTGCGCCGGGCAGTCCTGGCCGTGCACGGCCCGCACCGGCGCCGAGCACTCGCTGCGGCTGGCTCGCAGCACACCCGCCTCGGTCGAGCTGACCGTTGACGGCGACGACGTCGACACGGACGGGCGCCGCGACGCGGCGGTACCTGCCCCCCGCTGGGGTTGGAACGCCGGCCCGGTGGCGTCGCACCGAGGGGCGAAGGCCGCCTCCGCGGCGTGACGGACCACCAAGCCCCGCGTTGATCCGCACCGCACAGTTGAACGCTCGGCCGGTTGTCCGGCCGAGCGTTCAACTGTGCTGGCGAAGCCAGGCAACGATGGACCTCAAGCCCGGTCCGTGGGCCGACGCGGGCGTGTTCGCCCACCGGAACCGCTGGTAACCGGCCACCACCGCGCGCCACCCACGGCCAGTACCACCAGGACCACTGACAACAGCGGAAGCCAATCTCCGGTACGCGAATAGACAGTGCCCCACCCCGACGTCGGAGTGGCCAGCAGCAACTGCGCGTCACCGGCGGTGGCCTCACCCACCATCCGGCCGCCCGGGTCGGTGACCGTCAGCCGGCCGAACGCCGCGGCCCGGACTACGACGAGCCCGTTCTCCACGCCCCGGACCAGTGCCATCCGCCCGTGCAGCCAGCCATCGGAGGTGAAGTCCAGGGCGGGAACGAGCAGCACCGAGGCACCCTGCGCCCGATACCGCCGGACCAGGCCGGGAAAGTCGAGGTCCTTGCAGATCGCTACGCCGAACCGCCCGTCCACGAGCACCTCGTCACCCGGCGTCAGCCAGTCTTCCAGGCCCGGGACGAGATGCTGCTTCTCGTATGTCGCGATGGTCCCGCCCGGTGCGAGCACCAGCGCGACGTTGCTCGCCCTGCCGGCCCGTCGCCGCACCGCGCCGACGACGACCTGAGCCTCGGTCTGCTGGAGCGCGGCCACGAGCACCGGCATCGTCGTGTCCGTCACGGCGAACACCTTCTCCGGCAGGACGACGATCCGCGCCCCGCGGGCGACCAGGCCCTCGACCCGCGCGGCGTAACGGGTGAGCAGGTCACGGCCGGGCTGCCCGTCGATCGGGAGCCCGTCCTCGGGCTGCCGCAATGCCACCAGGCCGACGGTCAGCCGTTCGGCCGGGTCGGGCGAACGGCCCAGCGACCAGGCCGACCACCCGCCGGTGCCGAGCAGAAGGACGAGCAGGCAGGTGAGGGCGGGACGAGGGCTTCCGCGCAGGGCGGCGAGGGCGATCGGGACGGCGAGCAGCAGGTAGGTGACGCCCCAGACGCCGGTGAGCGCGGTCAGTTGGATCACCGGGCGGACGTCGGCCTGAGTGTAGGCGAGGCTCCACCAGGCGCCGTTGGGCAGCAGGCGGGACGCGACGTACTCCCCCAGCACCCAGAGCGAGGGCACGGCGAGGACGGCGAGGACTGTTCGTCCGCGCAGCAGCAGTGCGCGGGCGAGCAGGACCGTGCCGGTTGCGAGACCGACGCCGAGCAGGACCACACCGGCGACCACGGGGACCGGTAGTCGCAGGGTGCCGAGGTAGTAGCCGAGCACGCCGCACTGACCGATCGACCAGGCGAGGGCTGTCGCGCACAGGGCCGTCCTCGGGCGTACCCGCGTCGAGGCGAGGATCAGCGGGAGCGGGGCGAGCCAGGTCAGCGCGGGGACCGGGTGCAGCCCGGTGCCACCGAGCCAGAGCAGGCCACTGAGGAGCGTGGCGAGGATCGTCATCATGTGTCGAGCGTGCGGCGGTGGCGGCCGGGTCGGATCGCCCTGCGAGGCCGGATCGATCTGGTCCCGTGGAGGGAGGCGTCAGCACGCCTGGTCGGACGATACTGCCGACGTGAAGCGGTACGTCAATCTCGCCGTCACCGTGGCCGCCGTCGCCGCGACAGTGCTGCCCGCCCTGGCCGGTGGGCCACGCGAGTGGTGGGTGCTGCCGCTCGCGGTAGCGTCGTCGGTGCCGGTGCTGTGGCGGGACCAGGCGTTGCTCCGGGTCGCACTGGTGGTGGGCGTCGCCACCACCGTGTCCGCCTCACTCGGCGCGCCCCCACTGCTGCCGGTCGGACCGCTCGTCTGCCTCTACACGTTCGCGGCGCGGGCCTCAGTGCCGATCCGCCTGCTCGGCATCGTGCTCACCGCCGCCGGCCTGCTGGTCTCGTTGCTGTATCCCCGCCCGGACGTGGAGGTGCTGCGTTACCTGTCGGTCGCCTACCTCTTCGCGTACGCGCTGGGCACCAGCACCCGGGCACGCCGAAGCCAGACCGCGGCCCTCGCCGAACGCGATCGTCGCATCGCCGGTGAACGTGCGGCGGCGGTGCTGCGCGAACGCACCCGGATCGCCCGCGACCTGCACGACATCCTCACCCACGCGGTCGGCGTCATGATCGTCCAGGCGGAGGCGGGTCCCCTCCTGGTCCGTCACCAGCCGGATCGCGCCGATGCCACGTTCGCGACGATCGCCGCCACCGGCAGGGACGCTGTCGTCCAGCTCCGCCGCGCGGTCGGCAGCCTGCACGAACCCGCCGACCGACCACTCGACCAGCCGGGTCTGGACCACCTTCCCGTCCTGGTCGAGCGGGTCCGCGCCACCGGCCTCGATGCCGTGCTCACCGTCTCGCCGTCCGCGGGTGCCGTCGAGCCGCCGCTCGCGCCACCCCCGGACGTCGGGGTGGCCGCCTACCGGATCGTGCAGGAGTCCCTGACCAATGTGGTGCGGCATGCCGGGGCAGGATCGGTTCGCGTCCGACTGGACTACACGGCGAACTCGCTCACCGTGTCGATCACCGACGACGGGCGCGGTCACCGAGTGTCCGACGCCGGCCGGGCCGGGTACGGGATCGTCGGCATGCGCGAGCGCGCCCACGCCTGCGGCGGCACCCTGCACACCGGCCCGACCTCCGACAGGCAGGGCTTCGCGGTGACCGCTGTCCTGCCGCTGTCGACACCGGCGGTGATCTGATGCTGCGTGTCGTGCTCGCCGATGATCAGGAACTGTTCCGGGCAGGGTTCGCCACCATCCTCGGCGCCGAGCCGGACATCGAGGTGGTCGCCGAGGCTGCGGATGGCGCAGCCTCCGTGCGGGCCGCCCGCGAACACCGCCCCGACGTCGTCCTGATGGACATGCGGATGCCCGTCCTGGACGGTGTCGCGGCGACGCGCCAGGTCTGCGCGCTCACCCCGAGCCGGGTCCTCGCCCTGACCATGTTCGACACCGACGACTACCTGTACGCGGCCCTGCGGGCCGGGGCCAGCGGCTTCCTGCTCAAGGACGCTCCCCGAGCCGACCTGGTGAACGCGGTCCGCGTGGTGGCCGCCGGGGACGCGCTGCTCGCTCCCACCGTCACCGCCCGAGTGATAGGCGAGCTGCACCGGCGCGGGCATCCGGACCCCGCCCGGGCCGCCGCGGTGACTGCCCTGACCGCCCGAGAGACAGACGTGCTGCGCCTGATCGCGGCCGGCCTGTCCAACGCCGAGATCGCCGCCCATCACCACCTCAGCGAGCACACGGTGAAGACCCATGTCGGCAACCTGCTCACCAAACTGCACCTGCGCGACCGCGCGCAGGCGGTGATGATCGCCTACGAGTCGGGTCTGGTGATCCCCGGCCGGTGACGTGACCGGCCGGCGGGGCCCGCTGCTCGGGCGACCCGCCGGCCGGGAGACGCCAGTTACAGGGTGCGCGCCAGTCGGTCGGCGAGCGTCCGGGTGAAGCGGGCCGGATCGGTCAGCTCACCGCCCTCGGCGAGCACCGCCAGGCCGTAGAGCAGCTCGGCGGTCTCGGTCAGGGCGACTGTGTCGCTGCCCTGCTCGTGGGCCTTGCGCAGCCCGGACACCAGCGGGTGACCGGGGTTGATCTCCAGGATCCGCTTGGTGGTGGGGATCTCGTGCCCCATCGCCCGGTACATCTTCTCCAGGGTCGGCGTGAGGTCGTGGGCGTCGCCGACGACGCAGGCCGGTGAGGTGGTCAGTCGCGACGACAGCCGGACCTCCCGGACGCTGTCGGTGAGGGTGGTCCCCAGCCAGTCGAGCAGCCCGGCGAACTCCTGTCGCTGCTGCTCGCGCTCGGCCTCGGCCTGCTGCTTCTCCTCGTCGGTGTCCAGGTCGATCTCGCCCTTGGCGATCGAGCGCAGTGGCCGACCGTCGTACGTGCCGACCCGCTCGACCCACACCTCGTCGACCTGGTCGGTGAGGAGCAGCACCTCGTGCCCCTTGGCCCGGAACGCCTCCAGGTGCGGAGAGTTCTCGATGGCGGCCCGGGACTCGCCGGTGGCGTACCAGATGTCGCTCTGGCCGTCCTTCATCCGCGACACGTAGCCGGCCAGGTCGGTGGGCTCGGCCGGGTCGTTGGTGGAGGCCACCGACAGCAGGTCCAGCAGGGTGTCGCGGTTGTCGGTGTCGTCGATCAGCCCTTCCTTGACCACCGCGCCGAACTCGGTCCAGAAGGTGCGGTAGCGCTCGGCGTGGTTGGCCTTGAGGTCCTTGACAGTGGCGAGGACCTTCTTGACCAGGCGGCGGCGGACGATCTGGATCTGCCGGTCCTGCTGAAGGATCTCCCGGGAGATGTTCAGCGACAGGTCGTGCGCGTCGACCACGCCCTTGACGAAGCGCAGGTAGGTCGGGACCAGCGCCTCGCAGTCGTCCATGATGAAGACGCGCTTGACGTAGAGCTGGACGCCGCGGCGGCCCTGCGGGGAGAACAGGTCCAGTGGGGCGTGGCTGGGCAGGAAGAGCAGCGCCTCGTACTCGAAGGTGCCCTCGCCCTTCATGTGCACGACCTCGAGCGGGTCGGCCCAGTCGTGGCTGACGTGCTTGTAGAACTCGTTGTACTCGGCGGCGTCGACCTCGTCGCGGGGTCGCGCCCAGAGCGCCTTCATCGAGTTGAGGGTCTGCACCTCACGGGTGGCGGCCGCACCGTCGGCGCCGGGGCGTTCGACGCTCATCCGGATCGGCCAGGCGATGAAGTCGGAGTAGCGCTTGACGATCTCGCGGACGGTCCACTCGGCGGTGTAGTCGTGCAGGTTGTCCTCGGTGTCGGCCGGCTTAAGGTGCAGCGTCACCGTGGTGCCCTGCGGCGCCTCGTCGACCGCCTCGATCGAGTAGGTGCCCTCGCCGGTGGACTCCCAGCGGGTGCCGCCGGTCTCGCCGGCCTTGCGGGTCAGCAGGGTGACCCGGTCGGCGACCATGAACGCGGCGTAGAAGCCGACCCCGAACTGGCCGATGAGGTCCTGCTTGGCGTGGGCGTCGGCGGACTCGCGCAGGTGGCGCAGCAGCTCGGCGGTGCCCGACTTGGCGATCGTGCCGATCAGCTGGACGACTTCGTCGCGGGTCATTCCGATGCCGTTGTCGCGCACGGTGAGGGTGCGGGCGTCGCTGTCGATCTCCAGGGCGACGTGCAGGTCGTCGGTGTCGGCGACGAGGTCCTTGTCGACGAGGGTGGCAAGCCGGAGCTTGTCCAGTGCGTCGGACGCGTTCGAGATGAGTTCCCGCAGGAAGACGTCCTTGTTCGAATAGATCGAGTGGACCACCAACTGGAGGAGCTGACGCGCCTCGGCCTGGAATTCCAACGTTTCGGCCTGGTTGCTCACACCGTCTCCCATCTCGGCTCGTGCGAAGGTTCGCGGAAAGGATACGAGTCGTCACGGGTCGGGGTGTGGGCGCATCCGGGTCGTATTCCCGATCCGGCTGACGACCCCCGTGACATGGCTGACTTTGCTTAACAGAAGTCAGGTCGGATAGCGTGACCGCCATGAAGATCGCTGGAAGCACCGCCCTCGTCACCGGCGCCAACCGTGGCCTCGGCCGGCACCTGGCCGCCGAACTCCTCGCCCGGGGCGCCACCGTCTACGCCGGCGCCCGTAACCCCGACAGCGTCGACCTGCCCGGCGTGACGCCGGTGCGCCTCGACATCACCGACCCCGCCTCGGTGGCCGCCGCCGCCGAACTGGCCGGCGACGTCAACCTGCTGATCAACAACGCCGGCATCGACAACCGGGCCGATCTGCTGGACGGCGACCTGGACCTGATCCGGCTGGAGCTGGAGACCCACTACCTCGGCACCCTGTCGATGATCCGGTCATTCGCGCCGGTCATCGCCGGCAACGGCGGCGGAACCATCCTCAACGTCCTCTCCGTGCTGTCCTGGGTGAACTTCCCCCTGCACGGGTCGTATGGTGCCGCCAAGTCCGCCGAGTGGGCGATGACCAACGCGCTGCGCCTCCAGCTCGCCGACCAGGGCGTCCGGGTGGCCGGCCTGCACGTCGGCTACCTGGACACCGACATGGCCGCGACGGTCACCGGCCCGAAGTCCGACCCGGCGGTGATCGCCCGGCTCGCCGTCGACGGCGTCGAGACCGACGCCTACGAGATCGTGGCCGACGACGTCAGCCGGCGGGTGCAGGCCGGGTTCCCCGGCGGCGTCGCCGCGCTCTACCCGCAGCTCCCCTGACCCACGCCGCGACGGGCCGCCACCGGAGAAGACCGGTGGCGGCCCTTTCCCGGGTACGCGGTCAGCTCGCCTGCAACGTCACGTCGTCGAGCACGAAGGTGGTCTGCAACGACGAGTCCTCGGTGCCGGTGAACCGCAGCGTCACCGTCTGCCCGGCGAACCCGGCCACGTTGAGGCTGCGCTGCACGTAACCGGTCGCGGCGTTGAGGTTCGAGTACGTCGCCAGCGTGGTCGAACCCGCCTGCACGGTGAGCCGGTCGTACGCCGTGGAGCCGGTGGTCTCGGCGGTGTCGATGTGCAGCCAGAACGACAACGTGTACGTGGCGCAGCCGGCCGGCAGGGTCACCGACTGCGACAGGCTCTCGGTGCGGGTGCTACCGAACCCGTTGAGCCAGGCCTTGTACGACCCGGTCCGGGCCGGCTGGCCGCTGGCGTTGGTGATCACGCCGGAGGACGCTGTCCACGGCGTGCTGCCGCTCTCGAAGCCACCGTTTGCGACCACCTGGCTGCCGGTGCAGGTCGGGGTGCCGCCGCCCACGGCGAGCTGCCACAGCGCGTACGCGACACCGTCGGCCGCCCGGTTCAGCACTGTGGCGCTGACGTTGGCGGTGGTGTCGCAGGACCGGTGGTAGCACGGGTCGTACGCGGAGTTGGCGGTGCCGCCCCACTTGGCCGCCTGGGCGCTGGTCTTGCGCGCGCTGGCGCCGGCGGCGTAGCCCGAGGTGGGGATGCCGGCCTGCTGGAAGTAGTAGTCGTCGGAGCGGCCCTGGCCCTCGACGTTCTCCTCCGGTTGCAGGCCCAACGAGTCCCAGTACGCCTTCAGCGGCGCCGCGGTGGTCGAGGTGACGCGGTTGATGAAGTAGCCGCCGTTGGTCGAGCCGACCATGTCGAAGTTGTAGTAGCCCTTGAGGTAGCCGCGCTGGGTGGCGCTGAGCGAGTTGACGTAGAACCGGGAGCCGTTGAGCCCCTGCTCCTCGTCGGTCCACCAGGCGAACCGCACCCGTTTGGTCATCGTCGGGTTCTGCGCGGCCAGGACCAGCGCGTTCTCCAGCAGGGTCGACGAGCCGGTGGCGTTGTCGTTGATGCCCGGACCGGCCGCGACGCCGTCCAGGTGCGCGCCGAACATGACCACCTGGTCGGCCGGGCCGCCGGGCCACTCGGCGATGAGGTTGTTCGAGGGGTAGCGGCAACTGGAGCAGTACTGCTCGCTGACCGTGTAGCCGGCCGACTGGAGCCTGGTCTTGACGTAGTTGAGCGAGGCGGTGTAGCCGGCCGAGCCGGCCCGTCGGTTGCCACCGTTGCTGGTGGCGATGGCGTTGAACTGGGTCAGGTGCGCCTGGACGTTGGTGATGGAGATGTCCGGCGCGGCCAACGCGGCGGCGGACGCGGCGATCGGCCGGGTCACCGTCGTGGCGGTCGGAGGTGACGCGGTCGCCGGTTGGGCGACCAGCGGCACCGTCATCCCGGCGAACACGGCGAGCGCGATTCCCGCGCTCAGCGTTCTGCCTCTCATGGGGGCTCCTCGGGGTTGGAGAGATACCCGAGACACTTACAGATATCTATTTCTTGAGCATCGGTCGTTCGTCCCGAACCGCCGCCGGTTCGACTGTGGGTACCGGCGTCAGCACAGGTGAGTAGAGGTGTCAGGATGGGTAGGTAACGCGGCAGGGGTCGTCGGGCCCGGAACGGGGGCTTGCGATGGGGTCGGATCGAGCGTGACGCGACCCAGCACTGACCTGTTCCTCGGCGGCGACACCGGGCGGTTGATGGCACAACTGGACTGGGCCGGCACCCCGCTGGGCCCGGTCGACGAATGGTCGCAGAGCCTGCGCGCCGCCGTCCGGATGGTGCTCTCCTCCCGGTACCCCATGCTGCTGCTCTGGGGTGAGAGCTACTCCCAGCTCTACAACGACGCGTACTCCGCCCTGATCGGCGACAAGCACCCCGCCGCGCTCGGCGACGACGTACGGGTGACGCTGGCCGAAGGCTGGAACGTGCTCGCCCCCCTGATCGAGGAGGCCATGGCGACCGGGGTGGCCAGCTGGGTTCCCGCCCTGCAACTGCTGCTGGAGCGGGCCGGCTACCGCGAGGAGGCCTACTTCAGCGTCTCGCACGCCCCGGCCCGCGACGACGACGGCCGCACCGTCGGCGTACTGACCGTGTGCAGCGAGGTCACCCAGCAGGTGGTCGGCGAACGCCGGCTCCGTCTCCTTCGCGACCTGTCAGTGCTCGGCGACGGGCGCACCGTCGACGTGGACGCCACCGCCGCTCGGCTGATCGACGTGATCGACGGTCACCCCCTGGACGTGCCGTTCGCCGCCATCTACCTGCGCGACGGCACGGCACTGCGCCGGATCACCTGCACCGGCGGCGACCAGGGGCACGCCCCGGCCCTGCCGGACACCGTCGAGCTGACCGACCCGGGCCCGCCCGCGTACGCCTGGGGGCTGGCGGACGCCGCCGAGGGCCGGGCGACCCAGGTGACCGACGTCGCCGACCGGCTGCCGCTGCCCGCCGGCCCCTGGAACGACCCGGTTCGCACCGCGCTGGCGCTACCGCTGCCCTCCGCCGACGAGGATCAGCCGCTCGGCGTCCTGCTCGCCGGGGTCAGCCCCAGCCGAGGGCTCGACGAGGCGTACCGCTCCTTCCACCACCTGCTCGCCCAGCAGATCTCCGTGGCGTTGCGCAACGCCCAGGAGTACGAGGAGGAGCGGCGCCGGATCGAGGCGATGGCGGAACTGGACCGGGTCAAGACCGACTTCTTCGCCAACGTCAGCCACGAGTTCCGTACCCCGTTGACCCTCATCCTCGGCCCGCTGACCGACGCCCTCACCGACGCCACCGCGCCGTTGGCGGCGGTGCAGCGGGAGCGGGTGGAGACCGGCTGGCGCAACGCCACCCGACTGTTGACGCTGGTCAACAGCCTGCTCACCTTCTCCAGCCTGGAGGCCGGGCGGGCGCGCAGCGACGCCCGGGTGGTGGATCTGGCCGCGCTGACCGCCGAACTCGCCGGGGTGTTCCGGGCCGCCGTCGAGCGGGCCGGGTTGACTCTTGAGGTGAGCTGCCCACCGCTGCCCCGGCCGGTAGCTGTCGACCCGGTCAACTGGGAACGCATCGTCACGAACCTGCTCTCCAACGCGCTGAAGTACACGTTCATCGGCCGCATCCGGGTCACCGTCGACGCCGACGACGAAGAGGTGCGCCTCACCGTCGCGGACACCGGCATCGGCATCGCGGAACGGGACCTGCCGAAACTCTTCGAACGCTTCCACCGGGTGCGGGGCGCCCGCTCGCGCAGTCACGAGGGCACGGGCATCGGGCTGGCCCTGGTGCACGAGTTGGCCCGGCTGGAGGGCGGCGACGTGCACGTGACCAGCCAGGTGGGCGTCGGCAGCAGGTTCACAGTGACGCTGCCCTGGTCGGCGGCGCACCGCACAGCGGTCACCGGCCCGGCGGTGGACGGGCGGGGTGACGCGGCCCGCGCCGCCGTCGAGGAAGCGATGGGCTGGCTCACCGAACCGGACGCGCTGACCGAGCCCGATCCCGCGTCCGGGCCGGCCACTGACGAGCTGGCCGGGGCCCGGATCCTGCTCGCCGACGACAACGCCGACATGCGGGCGTACCTCACCCGGCTGCTCACCGGGCAGGGCTGGCGGGTGCGGGCCGTCACCGACGGCCGGCAGGCCCTCGACGAGATCCACAGTGATCTGCCCGACCTGCTCCTCACCGACGTGATGATGCCGGTGCTGGACGGCTTCGACCTGGTGCGCCGACTACGCGCCGACCCGACGACCCGGACGCTGCCGGTGCTGGTGCTCTCCGCCCGTGCGGGTGGGGAGGCCAGCGTGGAGGGCCTGAGCCTGGGCGCCGATGACTACCTGGTCAAACCGTTCGCCGCGGCCGAGTTGATCGCCCGGATCCGGGCCAGCATCCGGCGAGCCCGCGACCGTACCCCTGCCGCTGCCATCGCCGGCGACCCGGCGACTGTCGCTGCCACAGCTCCCTCGGCTCGGCCCGCCCCGGTGGGACCGGGCGCGCCGGGCCCGGCGGTCGAACCCGTCCGCGACGCGGCAGTGGTCGTGCAGGCGCCGGCCGAGCCGGACGGGCTGGGCGACCTCCTGGACGTGGGGTGGACGTACCCGTCCGCGGCCACCTCCGCCGCCGCGATGCGTCGGGACGTCCGGGGCGCGCTGGGCGACCTGGACGTGGACCCGGACGTGTTGGAAGATCTCCTGCTCGCCGCCTCCGAGGCGATGAACAACGCCGTCGAGCACGCACAGCGACCCAGCCGTCCGGAGGTACGGGTGCGCGCCCAGGTGGGTGGCGGGCTGATCCGGATCTCGGTACGGGACTTCGGCACCTGGCGGGACCGCCGGCCGGCGATGGACCGGGGACGCGGCGCGCTGCTGATGAACGCCTACGGCGACGTACGGCTGGTCTCCACCGCCGAGGGAACGACTGTGACCATCGAGCGTCGACTGGCCTGAGTGCCGGCGGCGGGTCAGAGTCGGCGGCCGCTGGCGTCACGGGCGATGATGCCGTCCAGCCGCTCCCCCGGACTCAGCCGCCTCGGGTCGAACCAGAAGATCAGCACCTGCTTGTCGCCACTCCACGGCGCCACTCGGGCGTCGACCTGCCGACCGCCGACGGTGCCGATGATCCGCTTGGCGGGGCCGACGAAGTAGCCGAAGGTGGGCACCGGCGCGGCAAAGCTCTCGTCGTAGCCGATCTGGTGGAACCCGGCGCTGCGGTCGCTGCCGTGGACGTCGTTGACGAGGATGTCGGTGCTCAACGAGCCGTCCGGAGCCTGGCGACCGGCGGCCAGTCCGATGGACACCTTGGGCTCACCGGGCACGGACACCGCGACGAAGTAGTAGACCCGACGTTCGGCGCCGTGCCGCACCCCGCTGTCCACGATCTGGCCCAGGGCCTTCGGTGGCGGCTCGTCGCGGCCCACCGTCGGCGGTGGCGTGGGGCCCAGCGACTTCTCCGCCCACGGCGAGACACCGACCGACGGTGGAGCGACGGCGACCGGCGGCGGGCGCTCGGTCGGCGCCGGATCGCCGGGCCCGGACGCGCCGACCGCCACCACGACGACCACGGCGGCCAGGCCGGTCACGAGCGTCGCCGCCCCGGCTCCGGCCAGGCGTCGACGGGTACGCAGCCGACGTCCCTCGCGCATCACGGAGTCCAGATCGAGCACGGCGTCGGGACGCTCGGTCGCCCGCATCGCGTGGCGGAGCCGGTCCAGCTCGCTCATCGGCGCGCCCTCTCATCGGCCGTGCGGGGGGTGGCGGTGCGCAACTTCTCCAAGGCTCGGGAGCTGGTGCTCTTGACAGTGCCGACGGATACGGCGAGTTCCCGGGCCACCTGCGCCTCCGGCAGGTCGAAGTAGTAGCGCAGGACGACGATGGCGCGCTCCCGGGGGCTGAGCGCACCGAGGATGGTGATCAACCAGCGCCGGGTGGCCACGTCGTCGGCCACGTCGCCACGCCGTTGCTCCGGCACCTCGTCGGTCGGGTACTCCCGCATCGGCCGTCGCCACCCGTCGACCAGATGGTTGACCAGCGTGCGGCGGGCATAGCCGTAGGCGTCGTCGTCGTGGATCCGCGACCACGACGCGTAGGTGCGCACCAGTGCGGTCTGCGCGGCGTCCTCGGCCTGGTGGTGGTCACCTGTCATCAGGAACGCGGCGTGCACCAGTCGCGCGGACGCCGCCCGCGCGAACTCGACGAAATCCGCGTCCCCCCGCGCCACCGCGAACCCCTCCCGTGCCACAGAGCTAGAGACGGGCCGAGCCGGCAAAAGGTTGAGCCCTGGGTCACATCAACTTTTCGCCACTGTCACCCGTCTTCTCCTGCGCGCCGCCACCTGGCGACGCGCGAGGGGAGAGACATGTCGACGAAGGTTACCCGCCGCTGGGGTAGCGCCTCGATGGCGTCACTGCTGGTGGTGGCGCTGCTCACCGGGTGCGGCCTGCCAGCCGCCGGGCAACCCGCCGCCGTCCCGGTCGCCGCTGGGCCGCTGCCCAGCCGACCGCCGACGCCTACCGGTCGGCCGACCGGGGCCGCCGAGGTTCGACCCAGTTCCGCGCCAGTCGTCCCGGTCAGCTACCCCGCCACCGGCGGTAACCGCTGGTCGGTGGCGCCCGGCGAGACAACCCCCGGGCGCGCGACGGCCGGCCGGTTGCTGCGCTACCGGGTCGCCGTCGAGCGCGACATCCGGGGCCTGCCGGTGAGGGACATCGCCACGGCGATCACCACGACGTTGAACGACCCACGCGGGTGGACGGCGGGCGGGGCGTGGCGGTTGCGCCGGGTCGGTGCCGGCGAACCGACCGACTTCACCATCTACCTGGCGACCCCCGGCACCCGCGACACCCTCTGCCAGGACGTGCCGGACGCCTACACCTCCTGCCGCAACGGCGGCCGGGTGGTGCTCAACGTGGCGCGCTGGGTCAAGGGGGTGCCGGGTTACGGCGCGACAGTGCAGACCTACCGGCAGTACATGGTCAACCACGAGGTGGGGCACAAACTCGGGTACGGCCACGAGCGGTGCCCCGGGCGGGGCCGGCCGGCGCCGGTGATGCAGCAGCAGACGCTGGGCCTGCACGGCTGCGCCGCGAACGCCTGGCCGTACCCGAAGGGCAAGGCCCGCTACAGCGGGCCGGTCGGGGCGTACGACGACGCGATCCCCCGGCGTGAGGGCGCCTACTCGGCATCGTGAGGACCGCGTGCACTCAGCTACGGCGGCGGCGCTCCTGCTCGAGTCGCTCGTCCTGCCGGCCCATCTCGTAGATGGCGTTGAGGCTGGTCGGCAACCGGCTGACGTTGTCCGGCGTCGGGCCGGGATCCGGCTCCGGCCAGGGATCCGACGTCGGACCGGGATCGGGTGCGGCGGCGGGAACGGGGGCCCGGCGGCGCAGGAGCAGCAATGTCAGCACCGCGAGGACCGCAACGACCAGCAGGTACGACGCTGGTGGCCAGGCATTGCGGGTGGGGTTGGCGAGCGCAGGCGCGACGATCGGTGCGGGGGTGTCGCCGTCGCGCGGCGGCACGACGGCCTCGCTGGTGCCGCTGCTCGCGCCAGCGGTGCGGCGATCGGGGGCTGTTGGTGCGGGGACGTTCTCCGCCGACACGGCGGGTCCGGGAATCACTATGGGTTCCACCGGGCTGGGCTTACCGGCGACCGGTGGCCGACTCGGCGTTGCCGCCGCGGAGGGGGTGACGCTGGGCGTCGGAGCGGCACTGGGTGTGTCACCACCGAGCAGGTCGTCGACGATCTGGCCGACGCCGCCGACGATGTCACCGAGCGGGTTCGAGGTGGCCGACGGGGACGGCGCGGGCGCGAGGGCGAGGGTCAGCGCGAGAACGACGACGGTAGGCATGACGCCACCTCCGATGTGCCGATATGCCACGCACCGTACCGCATCGTGGGATCGCGTGGGTGACACCGGCACACCGGGGCGGGGGCGCGCCTGACACTCGCCCCCGCCCGCGATGTCACTGCCGGTCAGACCGGTAGGCCACCCACCTGAGTGGAGATCCACGATCGGATCGACGGCAGGTCGACGTAGATGGACGGGCCGGTCGCGCAGGTGGAGTTGTTGTTGCCGGCCCGACTCGTGGCGCCGATCAGGTTCCACACTCCGTTGACCCGGCGCACCTGCGGGCCACCGGAGTCGCCGTAGCAGGCGCCGGAGTTGCCGTTGGTGTTGTTGGTGCAGATCTCGTACGTGCCGTTGATGCCGGAGCACCGGCTGTCGGCCACGATGGACGTGTCGAGCTCGTTGGCCACTGTCGGGGCCGAACCGCAGCCCCGTGGGGCGCAGGTCTGGCCCCAGCCGATGATCCGGGTGGCCGTTCCGACAGCGCCGGAGGTGCTCGGGATCGGGGCCGGCGCGTACGTGACCGAGCTGGCCAGTTGCAGCAGCTTGACGTCGACGCTCGGGTGGTTCACCGCCCGGGTCACCCGCACCACGGTCCCGCCGGTGGTGCGGTTGACGCTGCCCACCCGCACCGAGGACGGCGTCGAACAGTGCTTGGCGGTGACCGCCCAGTTGCCAGTGATCAGCGTGCCGGTGCAGCCGGAGACGTACACCATGAAGGGGTAGTTCTCGGTGGCTGGCCGGCCGCCGACCACCAGTGGGCTGATGTCCGAGGCGTCGTTCCAGGTGTACGTCGTGCTGGCCGGTGCGGCCAGGGTGCCGGCGAACAGCGAGTTGACCCGGCTCGCCTCGGCGGCGCTGGGGTTCGCGTTGCGGCAGGAGACCGGTGCGCTGCTGCCGGACATCAGGTCGGAGCAGAGGCCGGTGCGCCGGTCCGGCAGGCCCAGGATGTGGCCGACCTCGTGGGTGGCGATGCGGGTGCGGTCGTAGCCCTGGTTGACGGCCGTGCGGCCCATCCAGATCCGGCCCGAGCCGAGACCGGTCGGCTGCGCGCGGGGCCAGCCGTCGTCGACGTAGATGGTGATGCTGGCCGGGGTGCCGGCCAGGAGTCGGACGTTGCTGACCCGGCTGTTCCAGATCTGCGCCGCCTGGTCGAAGTTGGTGCGGAACTCGCCGGTCCGGCTCGCGTCGTAGTAGACGGTCCGGACGGCGGCGGCCGGCGTGCCGGTGGCGAGCTGCGTCCCGGCCGCCGCCAGGATCGCCACCAGCACGGCCAGCGCCGCGCGTCTCAGTTGTCCTCGGTACATCGGGCACTCCCCTGCGGTCGTCCGACGACCATCGGGCCGCCGGTCATCGATGTACGCCGATATTAGTGTGACGGCGTTCGATGTTCGGCATAGCGGAAGCGTCATACCGGCGACGTCGACGGCGGCTGCGCGCCACCCGGGACCGGGGCGGCCGAGGACACCGCGTCACGACAGCGACCCGGCCTCCGCACCGTCCTGCGGGGCCCGCGTCCGAAATGGAGACTACGACACTCGCCGATGTCGGTCCGTCCCCGATCTGACGGTCCGACCGCCTGCTGTTACTCGGCGGTTACGTCGCAGCGAAGCTCCTGTGCCGGGGCAGGACGACGGTGGCGGCAGAGGGTCACCGGCAGCGCCGCCGCGACGTGACCCCGGAACCGGACGGAGAGAAAACCATGAGGATCAGGAGCGCACTGACCGCGTTGGCGGTCGTCCTCGCCGGGCTGGTCGCCAGCGCCGGCAGCAGCACCGCCGCGGGCACCACGACCGGAGCGCCGTACTGCGGGATCACCTGGGGCAGCGCGGAGAAGGCGGCCGGCGCGCTGAGCGACGCCCCGCTGGTCGACGTACGGACCGGCCGGCACGACTGCTACGACCGGGTGGTGTTCGAGTTCAACGGCCCGGTCGACGGTTACGCGATCGGCTACGGCGAGACGTGGACCGAGGGCGAAGGGCTGGCGCTGTCGCCGTACACCGCCGGCGGTGCGCTGCTGCGGGTCTCGCTGCGGGCGCCGGCGTACGACGACGACCACCTCGGCACCGTGCCCTACGCGGTCGGCGAGCACGTGGGGAACCTGCTGCGCTACCCGACGCTGCGCGACGTGGTGTTCGGCGGCAGCTTCGAGGGCTACAGCACCTTCGCCGTCGGCGTACGGGCGCGGCTGCCGTTCCGGGTGCTCGTGCTCGCCGGCCCCGGCACTCACAGCCGGGTGGTGCTCGACGTCGCCCACCAGTGGTGATCGGAACCGGCCGACCCGCTTGGCCGTCCGCCGAGGTGAGGCGGACGGCCAAGCGTGGGCCCAACCCGGCTGGGCGCGGCGCGCCGTAGCGAACCGGCGTTGGTGGGCGGCGGGGCTGATCGACAGCTTCGGCGAAGCCCCGGCGCATGCTCTCCGGCGTGATGACTCAGACGTGCGGGGTGGGCCGATAGACGAGCTCCTGGGTGCGACCGTCGAGGGTCCGGCTCTCGATCAACTCCAGGTCGAAGTCGGCCGCTCCCTGGAAGATCGGCTCGGTGCCGGTCTGTCCGGTGATCACCGGGAAGAGCGTCACCTGGACGAAATCGACCAGTCCGGCGGCCATCAGCGCCCGGTTCAACGACAGACTGCCGTGCGATCGCAGGGGCACGGCGGACTCCTCCTTGAGCCGGGCGACGACATCGACAGCGTCACCGCGCGCGACGGTCCCGTCCGGCCAGTCGAGGGGGCCTTCCAGCGTGTCCGACACCACTGTCGCCGGGAGGTTCCTCATCCGGGTCACCCAGGCGTCGCGGACCTCGGACTCCTCGCTGCTCGCGGCGAGCATCTGCGCGAACACCCGGTACGTGTTGGCCCCGAAGACCATGCGCTGCTCCGTGCTGTACACGGACAGGCGGTGCGCGAGCAGTTCGGGGCCCTGCTTTCCCCAGTAGCCGCCCCAGTTTCCGCTGCTGGTGCCGAAGCCGTCGAGGCTGGAAAAGACGTCGACTGTGTAGGTGGCGGTCATGATGCTCTCCATTCACCGGTGAGTTCGTCGCGACGGGTCTCCAGGTAGGCCCGCTCGGTCGGGTTGGTGGCCAGTGCCGCGGCCTGGTCGTAGGCGGCTCGGGCCTCGTCGTTGCGCCCGAGCCGGGCGAGCAGTTCGGCCCGGGTGGCGGAAAGCCGGTGATAGCGCGGGAGGTCGACGCCCTCCAGCGCGGCGAGGGCCACCGCCGGCCCGTGCACCTCGGCGACGGCTACCGCACGGTTGAGCGCGACGACAGGGGTTGGCGCGAGCGCGAGGAGCTGGTCGTACAGGGCCAGGACCTGCGGCCAGTCGGTGGCGGCGCCGTCGGTGTGCACAGCGCCGATCGCGGCCTGGATCTGGTACGGGCCGGGCCGGTTGCGGCGTAGGCAGCGGCGGACCAGGTCATGCCCCTCGACGATGAGCTGCCGCTTCCACAGTGATCGGTCCTGGTCGGCCAGCAGCACCAGGTCGCCGGCCGGGCCGAGCCGGGCCGGACGGCGCGCCTCGGTCAGCAGCAGCAGGGCGAGAAGGCCCAGGACCTCGGGCTCGTCGGGCATCAACGCGGCCAGTTCGCGGGCGAGCCGGATCGCCTCGGCGCACAGGTCCGTTCTGATCAACGGGCCGGCGGTGGACGCGTAGCCCTCGTTGAACATCAGGTAGAGCACGGCGAGGACGGGCGGCAGCCGGTCCGGCAGCTCATGTTCGGCCGGCACCCGGTACGGGATGGCGGCGTCGCGGATCTTCTTCTTGGCGCGCACGATCCGCTGGGCGACGGTCGACTCCTGGACCAGGTAGGCACGGGCGATCTCCGGTACGTCGAGGCCGCCCAGCAGGCGCAGGGTGAGAGCCGTCCGTGCCTCCGGGGCCAGCGCCGGGTGACAACAGGTGAAGATGAGTCGTAGCTGGTCGTCCCGCACCGGTCCCACCTCCGAGGGCTCATCCTGGTGATACAGCAGCAGGGCCTGGGCGTGCCGGGCCTCGCGTGTCGACTCTCGGCGAAGCCTGTCGACGGCACGGTTGCGTGCGGTGGTCACGATCCAGGCGCCCGGATTCGGCGGCGGGGTCTGCCACTTCTGCAGCGCAGTGGTGAAGGCGTCCTGGACGGCCTCCTCGGCGAGGTTGATGTCACCGAGGAGGCGGGCCAGGGTGGCGACGCAGCGGCCGTACTCCGCGCGGTAGATGCTCGCCAGGTCCATGTCGGCAGACCGGCTGCTGGTCAGGCCTGGGACAGGTCGTCGAAGGGACGCACCTCGACCGGGCCGCAGGCGGCCGCGCACCTCTCGGCCCAGGCCAGCGCCGCGTCCAGGTCCGCGCACCTGATGACCCAGAACCCGGCGATGTGCTCCTTCGTCTCGGCGAACGGCCCATCGCTCATGGCGGTGACGCCGTTCTCGACCCGGACGACAGTGGCGCTGTCCGGCGAGGTGAGTCCCCCGCCGAAGACCCAGGCGCCCGTGGCCTGCATGTCGTCGTTGATCCGGCCGGTCTCGGTGAACATGGTCTGCGTCTCCTCGTCGGACGGCGTCGGCGCGCCCTCGACGAAGTGCACGGACAGCAGGTACTGCTTCATGACGTTCCTCCGGTAGCTCGATGGTGGGTTGGGCTCAGGTCAGGCGGCCAGGCGGCGCGCGATGGCGGGGATCACGATCGTGGCAGCGACCAGGTGGGTGAGCATCAGCAGCGCCTTGGTGGCCATCCCGGCGTCGGCGATCACGTCCGGCACCAGGGACAGTGCCGTCAGCACCACCGTCGTGCGGACGAACGTGAGCCGGGGGCGTCGGGCGAAACGCGCCAGCACCCCGGCGATGATTACGCCGATCAGCGAGAAGACGGCGGTCAGCACGCCGAAGCCCGTGACGGGGATCGGGGCACCGCCCAGCTCAAGGCTGATCCCGGCCAGGTGCCCGACGGCGGCGACGGCCATGGTGGCGACGCTCGCCGCGACAGTGGCGGCGACACCGGTCCGGATCAGCGCACCGACGTTCGACGTGGCGGCGCGGCTCGTGTTCGCAGTGGCGGTCATCGTGCCCTCCAGTGAGTGTGCGGCCCGTTGCGATGCCGGGCTCTCACCACTGCTACGAACTGAACGGATCCCAATCGACAGCACTACCAGAATTTTTCTGGACCTGTTTCGACGTCGGCGCGAGACGACGGCATCGTGGGACACGGCGGACCAGCCCGACCACCGATTCTCGCAGCTCGGCTGCCCGGCGTCCCACGGCACGCTGGCCGCGCTGCCGGCCTGATCAGTGGGGGCGGTGGACGAACAGGGCCCAGAGAAGTGGGACGGCAGCAACCGGCGCCACGCAAAGGGCGCCGATGCGCACCCACTGCGGCAGGGCGGCTCTGAGGGCCAGGACAATGGCGGCTGTGCCGTAGCCGCCCGCCAGCAACGCGGTCGGGAGCAACGCCAACGGCTCGGGTCCGCAGTCTGAGGGATCCGGCACGAATGGGGGCCGGCAAGGCTCGGACGGAGCGATGCTCGTGACAAGCGCCAGTCCCGACAGGCACATGATCGGCAGTAGCGGGACCGCCAACAGCGCGAGCGCGACAGCTACTCCGACGCTGGTGCGCTGCGGCGTCGGCCCGCGCTCGCGCCGGTCGGCACCGCCCCTGCTCCCACCGTCGGTCACTGTCGCTTCCCGTGATGCCGGGGTGATCCGTCGTCACACCGGACCACTCGGATCCAATCTCGACACCCGCATCGTAGTGCGGTCCCCCAGACCACGGCAGTGGCCGATCACGCAGCGGGTGGCGTGAGTGGTACGACCTGTCAGCTGGCCCGGTAGCTGAGGAAGAGGCCCTCGGGCCAGCTGTGGAAGTTGTTGAGTTCGTACCCCGGGCCGCTGCAGTCGGGGGTCCGGTAGCCGGGGACGCTGTGGAAGCCGCCGCTCCAGGGGAACGCCCAGGTCGCCTCGGCGGGGAGTGGACGGCAGACGCCATCGGGCGTGGCCTGCCTGCCGACCACTTCGGTCGGGTAGCTGGAGTAGAAGACCAGGCCGTTGTCGGGGCTCTGGACCGGCTCTCCAGCAGCCGCTGGCGATGTCGGAAGCGTCACGGTCAGCGTGGTGATCAGTGCGGCGGCGAGACCCGCGGCGATCCGGTCAGCGACTTCGCGCATGAGTGTCCTCCCGGGACGACATCGATCGATTCCCATCGATGCTCCGCCCGGAAGGTTTAGGTGTCAAGTAAAAGACATAACCGGCCGCCCCGCGCCGGAACGATTCGTCAGACCCTCCTCGCCCCGCCGATCATGGAGTTGTGGTGGGTGACAAAGCGACCGCCAGCCCTCACAACGGGCACCACAACTCCATGATCGGCGCCGTCAACCTAGGCTTCGTCGGCCAGGTGCCAGACCTCGCGCATCGGGGCCCACCAGTCACCCGAGCCGGGCTCGGCGATCGACTCCTGACACGGGTCGGTCAGCTTCCACCACTCCTGCGTCTGCGGGTCCGCCGCGATCAGCCGCGAGTCGGCCTCGTAGTCGTCGCCGACGTACTCGTAGTAGCCGAAGAGCAGATCGTCGTGGAGGAAGATGGTGTAGTTGCGGAAGTTCGCCTCGCGCAGCGTCTTCTCCACGCTCGGCCAGACGGCGGCGTGCAACCGCAGGTAGGTCTCCCGCTGCTCGGGGCGGAGTCGAATCACGCAGCCATGACGTTTCACGTCGTGCCCTTTCGTGTGAGCCGGTTCAGGGGTGCCGAAGGCACCCGACGGTAGCGGTCAGGCGGTGCCCGGAGGGGGCCAGCCGGTCGCCGATGTCGGCCGTTCCGCCAGGACTACGCACTGTGGCGCCGGGTCTACCCTCGGGTGATGGAGGGCCGCGTGTTGGTGGTCGAGGACGACTTCTCGATCCGGGAGGTCACCGCCCTCGGTCTGCGTCGCGCCGGGTTCCGGGTCGAGACCGCTGTAGACGGGCGGCAGGCCCTGGCCGCGTTCCGCGCCCACCCGGTCGACCTCATCGTGCTCGACCTCATGCTGCCGGGCCTGGACGGCCTGGAGGTCTGCCGGGAGATCCGGCGGAGCAGCCAGGTGCCGATCCTGATGCTGACCGCGCGCACCGACACCATCGACGTGGTGGTCGGGCTGGAGTGCGGCGCGGACGACTATCTGCGCAAGCCCTTCGACCTGCCCGAGCTGGTGGCCCGGGTTCGCGCGGTGCTGCGCAGGGTCAGCCTGCCGGCCCCCTCGACAGTCATCGAGGTCGGCGCTCTGGTGATCGACCCGGACGGCTTCGTGGTGCGCCGGCACGGCCAGGAGGTGGCGCTCACCGCCACCGAGTTCCGCCTCCTGCTGGAGCTGGCCCGCCGGCCCGGTCAGGTCTTCACCCGGGAGTTGCTGCTGGACCTGGTCTGGAACCACGACTTCCTCGGTGACTCCCGACTTGTCGACGTGGCGGTGCAGCGGCTACGCGCGAAGGTCGAGGACGACCCGGCGCAGCCACGGCTGATCCGGACCGTGCGCGGCGCCGGTTACAAACTGTCGACGGGCTGACAGGGGCGGCGATGGCCGGACGCGCAGTGTTCCCCGGGCGCCTGCGGCGCCGGCTGACTATCGCGTTCGTCCTGGTGGCCGGCGTCTCGGCCGGGCTGCTCGCCGGCGGGACCGGGCTGCTGCTGCGGCAGTCCTGGTTGGACGCGTCGCTGCACGAGGCCGCCGCCGACGCCCGCTACCAGCTCGTTCTCGCTGGGCAGTTCCTGCCGCTGACCGAGCAGCGCAGCACCGAACTGCTCACCAGCTTCGAGGCCAGCGGTCGGCACGTGCTGCTCGTCGACGGCCCGACTCGCGCCTCGCATCCCGCGTACGCCCCGGTGCTGGGCACCCGGTTGCGGGCCGACGTCGCGCACGGGCGGCTCGGCTATCAGCGCTCCGCGCCGAAGGAGCGCCCTCGACTGCTGGTGATCGGTGGGCGCATCCCCGGCTCGACCGCCGAGCTGTACGTCCTCACCGTGGAGGACGACGTCGCCACCGACCTGGGTCAGCTCCGCACCGCGCTGGTGGCCGGCTGGGCGCTGGTGGTGCTGCTCGCCGCCGCCGTGGGTCACACACTGGCCCGCCGCACGCTGGAGCCGGTGGGCCGGGCCAGCCGCGCCGCCCGAGCACTCACCGAGGGCCTGCTCGCCACCCGTCTGCCGGTTCGCGGGCGCGACGAGTTCAGCGTCTGGGCGGCGACGTTCAACGAGATGGCCGAGGCCCTGGAGTCGAAGATCGCCGCACTGTCGGCCGCACAGGCCCGCGAGCGACGGTTCACCGCCGACGTCGCGCACGAGCTGCGTACCCCGGTGACCGCGTTGGTGGCGGCGGCGTCGCTGCTGCGCGAGCACCTCGACCAGCTGCCCGACGACGCCCGGCCGGCGGCCCGGCTGCTGGTCGGCGACGTGGTCCGGCTGCGCCGGCTGGTCGAGGACCTGATGGAGATCTCCCGGCTGGATGCCGGGCGGGAGCGGCTGGACGTCGAGTCGGTCGACGCGTTGGGGCTGCTGCACGGCATCGTCGCGGCGCGCGGCTGGTCGCCGCGGGTGCGGGTCACCGGTGATCCGGTAGCGGCGCGCACCGACAGGCGTCGGCTGGAGCGCGTGCTGGCCAACCTGGTCGCCAACGCGATCGAGCACGGCGGTGGCGAGATCACGGCCAGCGTGGCGCGCTCCGGTCCCCTTGTCGTCTTCGAGGTGACCGACGAGGGGCCGGGCATCCCGGCCGAACATCTGCCCCGAGTGTTCGACCGGTTCCACCAGGTCGATCGGTCCCGCTCCGCGCCGGGCAGTGGGCTCGGGCTGGCCATCGCGCGGGAGCACGCCGAGCTGCTCGGCGGCGCGCTGAGCGTGCGCAGCGAACCGGGCGAGGGCACCCGGTTCCGGCTGGAGCTGCCCGCTGGCGCTCCCGCCGGCCCGCACGGCGACCCGCCGCACCGGGACGACCGCGCCCACGCACGGCCGGTTGCGCGTACCACCGGCACGCCGGGCGGTGCGGGGTGACCGGCCGCGGCGCGGCCGGGCTGGGCGCATCGGCGCTGGTCGCGGCGCTCCTGCTCGGCGGCTGCGGCACTCCCCGCTCCGGTGACCTCGGCCTGGCGCCCACCGCGCCACCGCCGAGCGTCGCATCCACCGACCGCCCGGAACCCACCCCACCCCGGGCCGCGGCACCAACGTCACCGCCCACGAACCGGCCGTCGGGTCCGTCGACGGCGGCGTCCGCCGGCACGCGCCGGCCGGACCCGGTGACCATCGAGCTGTGGTACGTCCGCGACGGGCTGCTCGTGCCGACCCGGCGTACCCGGCCAGCCACCGTCGCCACGTCCCGGCTGGCGCTCACCGAACTGGCCGCTGGGCCGAGCCCGGCCGAGGCCGCCACCGGGATGATCACACTGCTTCCGGCCGGCGTCGCTGTCACCCGCATCGCCGACGGCGTGGCGACGCTGCGGCTGCCGTCCGTCGGCGACCCGGCCACCCGGCGGCTGCGCGAGGGGCAGGTGGTGTGGACGCTCACCCAGTTCCCCAGTGTGCGTCAGGTCCGCCTCGACGGCGCGGCCCCGGTGGACCGGGCGGACTACGCCGACCTGCTGCCACCGATCGTGGTCACCGGCCCGATCCCCGGCGAGCGCGTCTTTACCCCGCTCGTCGTCACCGGCACGGCCAGCGTGTTCGAGGCCACTGTGAGCGTCCGGGTGCTGGACGCCGCCGGCCGGGAGGTGGCCACCGGTTTCGGCACCGCCAGTTGCGGCAGCGGCTGCCGGGGCGGCTACCGGGTTTTGGTCGGCTGGCGCCCGGTCCGCGAACAGCGGGGCACCGTCGAGGTGTACGAGGTGTCCGCCGAGAACGGCGCGCGGATCAACACGGTGGCGGTTCCGGTGGTCCTCGCACCCCGCGACTGACCGCCTCGCCCGAGGGTGTTAACCCGATGCGTCATCCGTTTGTCGACAGCGACGTGCTGCCCTGACGTCTACCCGACAGAGCAGATCCTCGCCGACATTCCCCGGCCTGACCCGGCCGTGCGGTGAAAGCGCAGGCCAGGTGCCGTGGAGCCGGGAGGACATCTCCGACACGCCGGCAGCGGGAAGGTTCCTCGGGCCGGGCCGGACGACCGTTCACGTGACCTTCGAGATTGACCTGGACAAACTTGTTTGCGAACGTGAGCGCGTCATTGCGCAGAGTCATATTCGCAGTTCAGCAGCGTGAAGGCCGGGCCACATCGGCGTCGTACCGGTCGCCGCTACAGCCTCACCATCCTTCGAAGAGCGGAGATACATCATGTCCGGTGGCAGCCTTCCCCGTACCGGTATGGGCGTTGTCACGATCGGCGGCGCGGCCGGTATCGGCAGCTACGCCCTCCCCCTGCCGCTCACCATCGCCCTCACCGGCGCGACAGCCGTCCTCATCGGCTTCGTCATGATCCGGATGACGTTCCGTCGTAAGCAGTCGGTCGGCCAGTGACCGCCAGCGTCACCAGAGGTCGTGTCCTGTTCGCCGCGGCGGTCGTCCTGGCCGCCGCGGCGGCGTGGACCGCCCATCACGTCCTCGCCGTGATCGGCGCCATCGACGGAGGCGGTCACCGCTTCACCTTCGCGTACGCCGCCATGTTCCTGCTGCTGATCTGGCAGCTCGGCACCTCCTATCTGGAGAAGCCCGCAGTGGTCACCGACCGGATGCAGGGGCACCTCGACGCTCTGCACGTGGTGGCTGTCGTGCCGGCGTACAACGAGGATCCGGGCGCGCTGCGGGCCTGCCTCGAATCCATGATCTTCCAAACACGTAAACCAAACACCATCTACGTGGTGGACGACGGGTCGAAGCTGACCGAGGGCTACCAGCCGATCAAGCGGTGGTTTCTCGACGTCGCCCCCGTACACGGGATCATCGCCGCCTGGCACATCCAACCCAACGCCGGCAAACGGCACGCCCAGGCGGCCGCGGTGCGGTCGACCCCGGCAGCCGACGTCTACTGGACGGTGGACTCGGACACCATCTCGGACCCGAACGCCCTCAGGGAGTTGTTGAAGCCCTTCGCCGATCCGGCGGTGCAGTCTGTGGCCGGGGTGGTGATGGCAGCGAACGTGCGCAGCAGCTTCCTCACCCGGTTCACTGACCTGTGGCTGGTGACCGGGCAGCTCACCGACCGGTCTTCGCTGTCGGTGTTCGGGTGTGTGTGGGTGAACTCGGGCCCGATCGCCGCCTACCGCGCGGAGGTGGTTCGCGACAACCTCGGCGCGTATCTGACGGAGACGTTCTTCGGTCAGCGGGTGCCCTTCTCCGACGACTCCCTGCTCACCCTCTTCGCGATGGTCCGGGGACGTACCGTGCAGCAGCCGTCGGCGTTCGCGTTCTCCCTCATGCCGGAGAACGCCGGGCACTTCTGCCGAATGTTCCTGCGCTGGATGCGCGGCAGCTTCATCAGGACCTGGTGGCGGGTCCGGTACCTGTCGTTGCGGTCGATCGCGTGGTGGCTGCACCTGCTGCGCTGGGCGGCCACCGTGGTCGCGACGGTGCTGTTCGTGGCAGTGGCGATCCTGTCGCCGATCATCGACCCCGATCCGCGGGCGATTCCGTGGCTGGTGGCCGTGCCATTGATCGTCGGGTACGGGCAGGCGCTCCGCTACATGACGGTACGACGATCGGACCAGTCGACGGCCTACCAGTGGGGCACCTGGCTCCTCACGCCCGTCGCCGTGGTGTTCGCCCTGGTGGTGCTCCGGGCGATCCGCTGGTACGGCATCGCCACCTGCTGGCGCACGGGCTGGGGCACCCGAAAGAAGGTGGAAGTGGCGCTGGGTTCCTGACCACGCGACTCGTACCGATCCTGCCACCTGGGCTGACACTGCGTGAAACGTGACCGTTTCGCCGGCCCAGTGCGAGGCAACTCACGAAACCCTGCACGATCAGCCAACCGCGAACTAGGGTCAGTACGACATCGTTTCGCGGGGGGTCGGGATGCTGGGTGGTCAGCAGGTGGGCGCGGGTGCCGGGGTGCCGGCAGCCCGGGCTCCGCGCTGCACCGACAACGACCTGTTCACAGTCGTCATCGACACCCTGCGCGAGGTCGGCTTCGACCGGATGACCATCGACGCCGTCGCCGCCCGCGCCCACGTCAGCAAGGCCACCATCTACCGACGCTGGGACGGCAAGGCCGAGCTGGTCGTCGCCGCCCTGCGCGAGCGGCAGGTGGGCGTACACAACCCGCCCGACACCGGCTCCCTCCGCGGGGACCTGATCGAGTTGCTGCGGGCCACGGCCGCGATCTGCACTGCCGACTGCGACCTCATGCAGGCGTTGACCTTCGCCATGCGGACCAACCCCGAGCTGGAACGCCTGGTGCGTCACCAGGTGCTGCCGGCCGGGCGGGTGGCAAGCACCGCCATCCTGGTCCGCGCCGCCGCCCGCGGGGAGATCCCGCCGGAGGCCGGCGAACGGGAGCTGTTCCACGATCTGGCGCCCGCGCTCACCATGTCCCGCATCGTCGCGCACGGCCTACCCGCCGATGACGCGTTCCTCACCCAGGTCGTCGACCAGGTGCTGATCCCGGTACTCCGCTATCAGCACGACCGTCCGTCGCCGGCCTGATTCACCGATATTCGCAACACGGAAGGCTTCACCATGCCCGGAACCACCTCGACCGCGCCCGGCGCGCCCAACGCCGGGGCGTCGACAGGCGCACCGCACCCGCGGCGCTGGATCGCGCTGGCGGTCATCGCGGTCTCACAGCTGATGGTCGTCCTGGACGCCACCATCGTGAACATCGCGCTGCCGCAGGCCCAGGCGGACCTGGGGATCACCGACGCGAACCGGCAGTGGGTGATCACCGCCTACACGCTGGCCTTCGGTGGTCTGCTGCTGCTCGGCGGTCGCATCGCCGACTACTGGGGGCGCAAGCGCACCTTCATCGTCGGCATGACCGGTTTCGCGCTCGCCTCCGCCCTGGGCGGTCTGGCCACCACCGGTGAGATGCTCTTCGCCGCCCGCGCGTTGCAGGGCGCCTTCGGCGCGCTGCTCGCCCCGGCCGCGCTGGCACTGCTCACCGTCCTGTTCACCGAGGCCACCGAGCGGGCCAAGGCCTTCGCGGTGTACGGCGCGATCGCCGGCGGCGGGTCGGCGGTCGGTCTGCTGCTCGGCGGTGTGCTCACCGAGTACGCCGACTGGCGCTGGTGCCTGCTGGTCAACATCCCGGTCGCCGCCATCGCCATCGCCTTCGCGCTGCCGCTGGTGCCGGAGAGCCGGGCGCACGGCAACACCCGCTACGACGTACCCGGTGCGATAGTGGTGACCGCCGGCCTGGTCTCCCTGGTCTACGGCTTCACCAAGGCCGCCGAGGACGGCTGGGACGCCACAGCGACGCTCGGTTTCATCGCCGCGGGCGTGGTGCTGCTCGCCGCCTTCGTGGTGATCGAGCTGCGCTCCAGCCACCCGCTGCTGCCACTGCGGATCGTGCTGGACCGCAACCGGGGCGGGGCGTTCCTCACCTCGACGCTGATCGGCGCCGGCCTGTTCGGGGCGTTCCTCTTCCTGACCTTCTACTTCCAGGTGGTGTTGCAGTACAAGCCCCTCGAAGCTGGTCTCGCGTCCCTGCCGGTCACCGCAGGTGTGCTGATCGCCGCTGGTGGTGCCAGCCAGCTGATGCCCCGCCTGGGTGCCAAGCCGCTGATGGTCGCCGGCTCGGTGCTCGCCGCCGTGGGCATGCTGGTGCTGACGCAGATCGACGTGGACACCTCGTTCCTCACCCACCTGCTGCCCGCGCAGGTCGTCCTGGGCCTGGGGCTGGGCTTCACCTTCGTCCCGCTGTCCAGCCTCGCCCTGGTCGGGGTGCCGGAGCACGACGCCGGCGCGGCCAGCGCGACGCTCAACGCCACCCAGCAGATCGGTGGCTCGCTCGGCACCGCGCTGCTGAACACCTTCTACACCAGCGCGGTCGCCGCCTATCTGGTCGGTCGGGCGCCGAACCCGGTCAACCAGGTCGAGGCGCTGGTGCACGGCTACCGGGTGGCCTTCGCCTGGGGCGCGGCGTTGATCGTGCTCGCCGGACTGGCCACCCTGGTGCTGGTGAAGGTCCGCAAGGAGGACATCCCGACCGGCAGCACGGTGCACATGGGCTGAGCCTGACCGACGTGGCCGCCGGCCGGAACTCGCCCGACACCGGGGCGGGCCGGCCGGTGGCCACGTCCGGTAACGTCCCGACCATCGTCGAAAATCCGTTTGAGGAGACCCATGTCGACCCCTGCTGACCAGATCATCACAGCTCTGCGGGCGGGCCACGAGGAGCTCGCCGCGCTCGTACGGGACCTCAAGGAGGACGACCTGCTCCGGCCGTCGGGGGCCAGCGAGTGGCAGGTTTCCCAGGTGCTGAGCCACCTGGGCAGCGGCGCCGAGATCAACCTGGCGACGCTGGACGCCGCCCGTTCCGGCGCGCCCGGTCCGGACGGGGACTTCAACCGTGGCGTCTGGGCACGCTGGGACGCGATGTCCCCGGCCGAGCACGCCGCCGGCTTCCTCGCCACCAACGAACGGCTGGTCGAGGCGTACGAGGCGCTGGACGCCGACACCCGGGCCTCGATGCGGATCGACCTCGGCTTCCTGCCGGAGCCGGTCGACGTGGCCACCGCGGCCCGGTTCCGGCTCAGCGAGTTCGCCCTGCACCAGTGGGACGCCGAGGTGGCGTTCAACAGGTTCGCGGCGGTGACGCCGGGTGCGGTGGCGCTGCTGCTCGACCAGATCGGCGGCATGCTGGCCTGGACCAGCCGACCCCAGGAGCTGGCCGGCCGGGAAGCCACAGTGCTGGTCCGGCTGCACGCCCCCGAGCGGACGTTCGGGCTGCGGCTGGGCGAGCAGGTCGAGATCGTCGACGCGCCGGAGCGTCCCGACGGGGAGCTGGTGGCCCCGGCCGAGGCGTGGCTGCGGCTGGCCACCGGACGGCTGGGCCCGCAGCACACCCCCGACGGGGTGCAGGTGACCGGCTCGGTGACCCTCGACGACCTGCGCCGAGTCTTCGTGGGCTTCTGACCAGCTGCCGTGCGGGCCGGTCTCCCCGGTCCGCACGGCAGGTCAGCCCTTCACGCAGACCACCTGCTTGAGGTGCGCGACCACCTCGACCAGGTCCTCCTGCTGGGCCATCACCTCAGTGATGTCCTTGTACGCGCCGGGGATCTCGTCGACCACCCCGGCGTCCTTGCGGCACTCCACCCCGGCGGTCTGCGCGGCCAGATCGTCAGTGCTGAACGTCCGCTTGGCCTGCGCCCGGGACATCCGACGCCCCGCCCCGTGCGACGCCGAGCAGTACGCGTCCGGGTTCCCCCGCCCCCGCACGATGTACGACCCGGTGCCCATCGACCCGGGGATGATGCCCAGGTCACCCCGGCCGGCCCGGATGGCGCCCTTGCGGGTCACCAGCACGTCCACCCCGTCGTAGCTCTCCTCGGAGACGTAGTTGTGGTGGCAGCTGATCGGCTCGTCGTAGCCGACCTGCGGGAAGTGCTCACGCACCACGCCGCAGAGCAGGGCCAGCATGACCGCCCGGTTGCGCCGCGCGTACTCCTGCGCCCACCACAGATCCCGCCGGTACGCGTCCATCTCCGGCGTCCCGGCGAGGAACACGGCCAAATCCCGGTCCGGAAGGTCGGCGTTGTGCGGCAGCCCCCGGGCCACCCCGATGTGCCGCTCGGCCAGCTCCTTGCCGATGTTGCGGGACCCGGAGTGCAGCATCAGCCAGACCCGCCCCTCGTCGGCGCCGCCCTGCTCCAGGCAGACCTCGATGAAGTGGTTACCCCCGCCGAGGGTGCCGATCTGCCGCTGCGCCCGCGTCTCCAGCTGCGCCACCCGCCGGTCCAGGCCGGCGAACCGGCCCCAGAAGTCGTCCCAGCCGGCCTGCTCCAGGCCCCGGATCCGACGGGTGTCTACCGAGTCCTTGCGCTGGGCGAAGCCGACCGGGATGGTGGCCTCGATCGCGGAGCGCAGCCCGGCCAGGTCGTCCGGCAGGTCGGCGGCGGTCAGCGAGGTACGGACCGCCGACATCCCGCAGCCGATGTCGACGCCGACCGCGGCCGGCGAGACGGCCTGCCGCATCGCGATCACCGAGCCGACAGTGGCGCCCTTGCCGAAGTGCACGTCGGGCATGACGGCGACACCCTGCACCCACTGCAGCGCGCCGATGTTGCGCAGCTGCTTGGCGGCCTGCGGCTCGATGGCGTACGGGTCGGTCCAGACCCGGACCGGTGCCCGGGTACCGGCGAGAGGGGTGAATCCCATAGTGGTCTCCTTCTGTCGTGCGGTGACCGTTAATGATCATATTTGGCGGCCAGCGGCGGTGCGCGGATACGAAAGAGCCGCCCGATCCCGGTGGGATGGGCGGCCGGCGGACGCGTCAGCGTCGGCGTCAGTCGCGCCACCCCGGCTCGTCGCGCCGCGATGGGCAGTAGGCACGGGTGTCGGCGGTCAACCGCACAGGGGTGCCGGCGAAGAGCAGGCACCAGCGGGCGTCGGTGCGGACGCTTCGCGACATGGCGTACTCCCTCCGGGTTGCTCGGTTCACTGTGCACCGACGACAGTAGGATTGCGGCGGCGCGTCCGCAATGGATATCCCCGCGCACGGTCGACGAACCGCCGGCACGCTGTCGTAGGGCACACTCACGGGCACGGGTCCGCTGGAGGCGATCGACGAGCGGGCCTGCCTGCTGCACACCGGCGGCGAGTCGCTGGGCAGTCTTGCCGCTCTCCTCGGCACCCTGGCTGTCGACTTCGACGTGCTCGACCCGCCGGAGCTGCTCACCGTCGTCCGGGACGTCGCCGCCCGGTTCGCTCGCGCCGCAGCCGCGCCGGGGCGAGTCGCTGTTCACCCCGGCGCGGACGTGGCAGTGGAGCTATGACTGCGGCACCAGCCGGAACGACTGCGCCGCGGTGCCGTTGCAGGTGTACTGGATGAGCTGGACGCTGTCCGCCGTGGACGCGCCCGGCACGTCGAGACACTTGCCGCTGGAGCGGTTGACCAGGCGGTAGTAGCCGCCGCTCTCGGGCTCGGCCCGCCACTGCTGGTTGTTGCCGCCGCTGTAGGACCAGAGCTGGATCGGCGCCGAGTCGGCCGTCGACCGGTCCTTCACGTCGAGCACTTGGGCGCTGTTGTTGCGGTTGTTGACCCGTAGGTACCCGCCGCTGGTCGGCGCGAACTGGTACTGCTGGGCGGTGCTGCTGTTGCACGCGTACTGCTGGATCGCGGTGCCGTTCGCGCTGGCGGCGGCGCGGGCGTCCACGCACTTGCCACTGGCCCGGTTGACAGCCGTGTGCCAGGCGGTCGGCGAGATGCCGTCGGACGGCGGGGGCGTGGTCGGTGGGACGGTGCCGACGCCGGCGAGCCAGTGCAGCCCGTCGATCAGCAGCTGGTTCTGTTGGGCGCTGTCGAAGGTCGACGACAGCCCGGTGTTGGTGCTGTAGTTCATCGCGTTGTGGCCGAAGTTGGCGTAGAGCATCTTGTACTGCCGGTTGCTCCAGACGAGCGGGTAGTAGCCGCCGTACCAGGACTGGTTGGGATCGGTGCCGACCGGGAAGCTGGACGGGTCGACCGACGCGAGGATGTCGATGTTGGGGTTCTGCCGCAGGTCGTTGCTCCAGGAGTACCACTCGCTGATCGACGACGGGAACGTCGCCGGCAGGTTCCGGGTGGCGGCGTGGGTGCGGTTGTCGGCGCGCATCGTGACCCGGGTGGGTCCCCAGGTGTTCGTCTGGAACGCGCCGGTGCCGAGGAAGGTGTTGTAGTACCAGCTCCAGCTCGACGGGTTGTCGGTCCACGCGCTGACGTGGAAGCCCAACCACGCTCCGCCGTTCTGCATGTACTGCTGGAACGCGGCGCGTTGCCCGGTGGGCGGCGCGTCGTCGAGGAACATGACGACCTTGTACTGGGCCAGGTTGGCGGTGTTCAGCAGGCTCCAGTTGTTGGTGGCCTCCCAGGAGAAGCCGTACTGGGCGGCGGCCTGCGGGAACCAGGCCCGGGCGTCCTTGACAAAGTCGATGTGTGCGGCGTCCCAGGTGCCGTTGTAGAAGGCCAGGACCTTGAACGTCGGCGCGGCCTGCGCACTGCGCGAGGCGCTGACAGCGACACCGGCGGTCACGGCGACGACCAGGGCGACGAACAACGACAGGATCCGTCTGGTACGGGAGGAGAGTTCTGCGATCACCTGATCGTCCCTTCGGTGGGGACGCGCGCCGCCGCGTCGAGGTACATCTGTTCACAAGGTTTACAGATAGACGAAAGGTTATTCCTCTGACCTGATCGCGTCAATCGCCGATCGCCCGAACGGGTGGGATTCCTACGACAACGGGTACCCCCGCCGGATGACCAGCCCGGACGCCGTCGACGTCGACAGGCCGCTCGCCGTGGACGTGCCCGCCGCGCCGCACGACGCCAGCGGCGAACAGGTGCCGATCCGCGACCTGGCCGGCCTCGCGCCGCCGGCCCGGTCGGCGCGCCGCTGGACCCCGAGCCGGGTGGTGGCCACCCCCGCAGCGCTCGACCACCCGCACGGCCAACGGATCGTCGAACGGGTGCGGGCACTCGGCATCGAGGTGGAACACCTGCGCGCCAACCGGCTCACCGGGGTACGCGGGCAGACCGACCGGGAGACCTACGCGCGGGCCAAGTCGACAATGGCGATCGTGGTGAGCCCACCCTCGCGGCGGGTCCTGCAACCCATCGCGCCCAGCGCGGACTGGCGGGTCGACCTGGCCGAGGGCTGCCCGGCGCACTGTCAGTACTGCTACCTCGCCGGATCCCTGTCCGGCCCACCGGTGACCCGGGTGTACGCCGACCTCGACGACATCCTCGCCGGGCTGGCCGCGTACGCCGGGCGCGGCACGGTGACCAGCCGCAACGCGCGGCGCGCCGACGAGGGCACCACCTTCGAGGCGTCCTGCTACACCGACCCGCTCGCCCTGGAGCACCTGACCGGCAGTTGGCGGCGCGCGGTTCAGCACTTCGCCGACTGGGACGCCCCCGTGCAGTTGCGCTGGACCACCAAGTACGCCGACGTGGACACCTTCGTCGGCCTGCCGCACGCAGGCCGGACCCGGGTCCGCTTCAGCGTCAACTGCGCCCCGGTCAGCCAACGGTTCGAGGGCGGCACCGCCCGGGTGCCGGACCGGCTGGCCGCGCTGCGTCGGCTCGCCCTCGACGGCTACCCGGTCGGGCTGACCATCGCGCCGATCATCGCGCTGCCCGACTGGCGGGAGCACTACGGCGACCTGCTCGACCAGGTCCGCGCGGCGGTCGACGGAGTGCCGGATGTGGACCTGACCGCCGAGCTGATCACCCACCGGTTCACGCCGGGCAGCAAGGAGGTGCTGCTCGGCTGGTACCCGCGCACCCGGCTGGAGATGGACGAGGAGTCCCGCACCCGCAAGCACGGCAAGTTCGGCGCGGTGAAGTACGTCTACCCCCGCGAACAGATGACCGAGCTGCGCGACTGGTTCACCGCCGAGCTGACCGCCCGCGTCCCGGCCTGCCGGATCCTCTACTGGACCTGACCCCGGGCTAGACGCCGACGGCGCCGTCGATGCCTTCGCGGAGAAGATCGGCGTGGCCGTTGTGTCGGGCGTACTCGTGGATCAGGTGCAGCATCACCAGCCGCAGTGACACGGTCTCGCCGGAGCGGGCGTTGCGGCCGGTCACGTCGAGCGACGCGGCGGCCCGCTCGATCCGGCGGGCGTGCGCGACCTCACGCTCCCAGGCGTCGAACGCCTCGGCCCGGGTGGCCGAGCTGGCGTCGTACGCCTGCTGGAAGTCGCCGGTCTGCGACCACACCAGCGGGATGTCCTCGCCGTCGATGACCCGCCGGAACCAGGCGCGCTCCACCTCGGCCATGTGTCGCACCAGGCCGAGCAGGGACAGGGTGGAGGGCGGCATCGACTGCCGGCGCAGGTCCCCGTCGGAGAGACCCTCGCACTTGAGGGCCAGCGTGGCGCGGTGGAAGTCGAGGAACGCGCGCAGCGTCTCCCGCTCGTCGCCGGTAACCGGGGGGCCGATCCGTTCGGTGGTCATTGAAACGATCATTCCGGACGGCCTCGGCGGCGGCTGGGCCGGGCCGCCCGCTGCGCGGGTCAGCCGACCGAGGAACGGTCGACCGGGGCGGCGAAGAACGTGTCCGGGTACGGCTCGTCGCGCAGGCTGTAGTGCCACCACTCGCGGTCGTAGTTGACGAACCCGGCGTCGGTCATCAACCGTTGCAACAAGCGACGGTTGTCCCGCGCCGTCCCGGTGATGCGGGGGTCGGCGGTGTGCGCCCGGGGGTCGAAACAGTCGAAGCCCGTACCCATGTCGATGCTGTTGTCAGCGAAGCGCTGCCCGCGCGGCGCGGTGCAGGCGAGCAGCGGTTGGCCGACCCGGTACGGAGGTTGGCTGGCGGCGGGCTCGTCGACCAGAGTCAGGTCCAGGGTGCTGCCGCGGCTGTGCGCGGTGGGAGCGCCGATGTACCCGTCGGCGAAGAGCCGGTTCTTGGCCAGGTCCGGGTAGAACTCGGCCTTCGTCTGCTGCTCGTCGGGGCGTTTCGACCAGGCGACGAAGTCGTCCACCGCCGGTTGCGGGCGGTAGCAGTCGTACACCTTGAGGCTGTGCCCGCCGGCCAGCGCGGCGTCCTGTACGCGGCGCAACGCCTCGGCCGCCTGCCGGGTGAGCAGGCACAGCGGCTGGCGATAGCCGGTGACCGGCCGGCCGACGAAGTTGTGCGGTGTGGCGTACCGGATGTCGGCGTGGATGCGCGGGTCGAGGTCGGTCAGCACCACGAACCCCGGCAGCGGGGCTGCCACGGAGGTGGACGGGGTCGGCGCGGGTGGGGGTGTGGGGCTCGCCGGCGTCGGCTGTGCCGTGGCCGGCGCGGGGCGGGGCTCCGGCCGCGAGCAGCCGCCGAGCAGCGCGGCGAGCGCGAGCACGACGGCCAGGCGGTAGCGCACGAGTCCTGTCTATCAGCCCACCAACTGTCACCATCCCAATATCCATGTGGTCCACCAACCGAAAGTAACCGGAAAAACTCCGGAACTTTTCCGCAACTCAAGCGAAGCTTCGATCGGCCTGGCATGTCGTCAACCCCCATCGGTGAGGCAAGATGACGCGTGGAACGGGCACGCCGTTTCGGGACACACGGTGGGCGACGCCTGGTGGTCGTTCCTCCGGCTCGGTGAAGGAGACGCGGGTGGGCGCGGACGACGGACGCAGGGTGACCATCACCGCGATCGCACGGGAGGCCGGGGTGTCGGTGCCGACCGTGTCACGGGTGCTCAACGGTCGCTCCGATGTGGCCCCGGACACCCGCGAGCGGGTCGAGGAATTGTTGCGCCACCACGGCTACCGGCGTCGCACCAGCCGCAGCGTTCGCCGTGCCGGTCTCGTCGACCTGGTCTTCAACGACCTGGACAGCCCCTGGGCCGTGGAGATCATCCGGGGCGTGGAGGATGTCGGGCACGGGGCGGGCGTCGGCACTGTGGTCTCCGCGATCCACCGGCAGCCCACGGCGGCCCGGCAGTGGTTGCAGAACCTCCGCACCAGGGCCACCGACGGCGTCATCTTCGTGACCTCGCACCTGAGCCCGCCGCTGCACGCGCAGCTGCGTCGCCTCAACGTGCCGGTGGTGGTCGTGGACCCGGCCGGCGTGCCGGCCATGGACGTGCCGACCATCGGTGCCACCAACTGGGCCGGCGGACTCGCCGCGACCGAACACCTCCTCGCGATCGGGCACCGGCGTATCGGTTTCGTCGCCGGGCCGACGCACCTGCTGTGCAGCAGGGCCCGGCTCGACGGTTACCGGGCCGGCCTGGAGGCGGCCGGGGTGCCGGTGGACGACGCGCTGATCTACCCGGGCGACTTCTACCACGCCTCCGGGTTCGCCGGCGGGACCGCGCTGCTCGACCTCGCCGACCCGCCGACCGGCATCTTCGCCTCCAGCGACCAGATGGCCTTCGGTGTCTACGAGGCCATCCGGCGTCGCGGGCTGCGGGTGCCGGACGACGTGAGCGTGGTCGGGTTCGACGACCTGCCGGAAGCCCGCTGGGCCTCGCCGCCGCTGACCACAGTGCGCCAGCCGTTGGTCGAGATGGGACGGTTGGCGGCCCGGACCGTGCTGCGCCTGGCCCAGGGCGAGGGCATCGACTCGCCCCGGGTGGAACTCGCCACCGAGATGGTCGTCCGGGACAGCACCGCCGCCCCGCTGACCGGGTCGCCTGCCTCGGCGTGATGGCCGGAACTGCGTCGGAAACCGGTTGGACCGGTTCCGGTCCGTTCCCGAAAATTCCGGCAAGGCCGTGCCCGACCGGACGTCACCCCGGCCGGCGCGGTGAGCGACCGACTGTCACCCACCGCGCCGCACGGTCAGTGGTGATGGTGCCAGCGGACGGCCTTGCGGATGGTCACCGGCAGGGCGGGCGCCCCGTCGACAGGCGCCGGGTCCTCGGCGGTCGGCGCCACTCCCCCGGCGGCGATCCGGTCCAGCGTGGCCAGGCCGGCCCGGTCGACCTCGCCGAAGATCGTGTAGTTGGGGCGCAGCGCGGAGTTGGCGTAGACCAGGAAGAACTGGCTGCCGTTGGTGTCCGGCCCGGCGTTGGCCATGGCCAGCACGCCACGGGCGTACACCCGGCGCTCCCCGGTCGGGTCGGTGGGCGCGGGCGGCAGGTCGGTCGGCAACTCGTCGCGGTACCGGTAGCCAGGGCCGCCCTCACCGGTGCCGGACGGGTCACCGCACTGCAGCACGCTCAGCGTCGGGTACGCGGTGAGCCGGTGGCACGGGGTGCGGTCGTAGAACCGCTTGCTCACCAGGTGCAGGAAGCTCTGCACCGTGCACGGCGCCGCGGCTCGATCCAGTGTCAACCCGATGGGCCCGTGGTTGGTCGCCAGTGTCACCCGGACGCTGCCCCGGGCCGGGGTGCGTCGCGGGTCGGGCGGTAGCGCAACCGGCCGGGCCGCGGGTTCGTCAGGGGCCTCGGTGTAGGCGCACGGACCGTGGGTGCTGCGCGGTGGTCGGGTGGTGGCGTCGGCAGCGGCGTTCGGCGCGGCGGAGAGGCGCACGCTGTCGGCCGACGGGCCCGGGGCGGCGAGCGCGGTGGCGGACGAGCCGACGGCCAGCGCCCCGGCGAGCACTGTCACCCCCGCGAGGCGGGTCAGGGCGCGCACCGGCCGGCGGGGTGCCGCCACTGCGGGGCGCGGTTCGAGTTCACTCGACACAGGGATCCTCCTGGACTGGTGGTGCCAGAAAGACCGGAGTCTATGGAGGGCAGCGCCAGATGTCGATCCGTCAGGGCATCCGGCGGCGACGCCGCCACAGCAGGCCGCCGGAGAACGCCACCACCGTCGCGCCGCTCACCGCGGTCACCGACCAGAGCCACCCCGAGCCGGTACGCGCGGGCCCGCTGGCCGCCGCCGGTCGGGGCGCGCCGGGTGCCGCCAGCGCGGACGGCGCCGCCGACGGCTTGGCGGTCAGCTCGCCGGGCTCGACCAGTCGACCCACGGCGGCGTCCCCCGGCAGCGTGAAGCCCCAGTCCAGGAGGGCGGCGCCCTGCTCCCAGCCGCGCACCGGCGTCGATTCGGCGCCCAGCAGGGTCACCACGAGTCGCCGCCCGCCGCGTTCCGCCGCCCCCACGTAGGTGTGCCGGGCCAGGTCGGTGAAGCCGGTCTTGCCCCCGAGCGCCCCCGGGTACCGGTAGATGAGCTGGTTCTCGTTCTGGATCTCGAAGCCCTTGGTGCGTTGCGCCGGCTGGGGCGGAATCGACGTCTGCTCGGTCAGCGCGTACCGGCGGAAGGTCGGCTGGGCGAAGCAGGCCCGGGCGATCAACGCCAGGTCGTACGCGCTGGTGAACTGCCCCTTGCCGTCCAGCCCGGACGGGGTGACAGCGTGCGTCTGGAGCGCGCCGAGGTGGTGCGCGTGCTCGTTCATGGCGCGCACGCCGGCGGCGCTGTCCATCCCGCTGCCGAGTCGCGCGAGGGCGTTGGCGGCTTCGTTGCCGGAGTTGAGCAGCAACCCCAGCCAGATGGTCTCGATGGTGTACCGGCCGCCCGCGACCAGGCCCACGGCCGAGGAGCCGGGTTCGATGTTCATGTCCGCGTCGGTGACGGCGACCGTCTGCTTCGGGTCGAGCTTGGGCAGCATCGTGGCCGCCAGCAGGAGCTTCTGCACGCTCGCCGGCGTGCCGTACTCGTGGGGGCCGCAGCCGCCGAGCACCTGGCCGCTGTCCAGGTCGGCGACCAGCCACGACGCGGCGGTGACCCTCGGCGGCGCGGCGACCCCGGCCGGCACGACCAGGCCGGCAGTGTCCAGCGCCGCGCCGCCGATCATCCGTTGCTCACCGACGGCGGGTGGGGGCGAGGGCCGGGGTGGGCGGGACGCCGCCGGGGCCGGGACCCGGGGGCAGCGCACCGTCGGCGCGGCGGACGCTCCCGTCGCACCGACCGGCACGGGAGCGAGCAGGACGGCGGACGTCGTGGCCGCCAGCAGCGCAGCTCTCATGTGCCCGACCCTAGTCAGGAAGATCGCCCGGCGGGACGGGATGCCGGTCAACTCGCGTCGCCGCGAGCGCGCAGGTAGTCGTGCAGCGCGGCGGTGCCCCGCAGCCGGCGCAGGCTGCGGGTGTGCAGCTCCTGCTCGCGGCGGCCCAGCTCGGCGCGGACCCGCTGGGCGCTGCCGGTGGTCCGCAGCTCGCCCAGCACCGCGGCGATGATCTCGAACGGGTACGCGCCCCGGCGCAGCAACGCGATGACCTGCGCCGCACGTAGCTCCGCCTCGTCGTACACCCGGTAGTTGGTGCCCTGGGTGCGGCCCGGCCGCAGCAGCTCGCGCTCCTCCCACAGCCGCAGCTGCGAGGTCCGGACCCCGACCAGGGCGGCGACCTCGCCGATGCGCACGCCGTGGCGTGGCGCGGGTCGGGCCACCGGTGGGCTGGCCAGCACGGTCTCGAAGGCGCCGAGCACCCGGCGAATCTCGGCGCGTTCCCGGTCCAGCTCGGCATGGCCGCCGTCGAGCGCCGCCAGCGCCGCCGGCAGGTCACCCGCGTGCACCGCCGCCATGATCTCCCGGGTACGGCTCCAGCCGTGCCCCTCGGCCAACCGCCGCGCCACTGTCAGCGCGCGGGCGTGCTCGGCGGTGAAGATCCGGTAGCCGCTGGCAGTGCGGCGCACCGGCGGCAGCACCCCCAACTCGACGTAGTTGCGCACCTGCTGCACCGAGATCCCGACGGTGGCCGCCAGGTCCACGGCGCGCAGCCGATCTTTCGCGGCGACGTCCACGCGAGCCACCGTACCGCTTACGACGTGATTTGAGACTTTCCCGGACGTAGCGCCACAGCCTGCGCTTGATTCTCGGCGAAAGGCTCTACATGGGGATGAATGAGACAATGGAACCCGCCAGTGCTCGGCGGGGCGAGGTCCCGCCACGATTCTGTGAAGGGTCCGTATGTCGCAGCCAGCATGGTCCGCCGCCGACAGCCACGACATGATCGAGGTACGCGGGGCGCGGGAGAACAATCTCGCCGACGTCTCGGTCGACATCCCCAAACGCCGGTTGACCGTCTTCACAGGTGTCTCCGGGTCGGGCAAGTCGTCGCTGGTCTTCGGCACCATCGCCGCCGAGTCCCAGCGCATGATCAACGAGACCTACAGCGCGTTCCTCCAGTCGTTCATGCCGAACCTCAGCCGGCCGGACGTCGACTCGCTGCGCAACCTCAGCGCCGCCATCGTCGTCGACCAGGAGCGGATGGGGGTCAACTCCCGCTCCACGGTCGGCACCGCCACCGACGCGTACGCCATGCTGCGGATCCTCTACAGCCGGCTCGGCCAGCCGTCCATCGGCGGCGCCGGGGCGTTCAGCTTCAACCTGCCCGAGGGCATGTGCCCCACCTGCGAGGGGCTGGGCCGGGTCTCCGACCTCGACGTCAACGAGCTGGTCGACGTCGAGCGTTCCCTCAACGACGGCGCGATCACGGTGCCCAACTTCGCTGTCGACTCCTGGTACTGGCAGACCATCGTCGGCTCCGGCCTGTTCGACCCGGACGTCAAACTTCAGGACTTCACCCCGCAACAGTGGGAGGACTTCCTGCACAAGCCGGCCACCAAGATCAAGGTTGGCGGCAACAACTGGACGTACGAAGGGCTGGCGGTCAAGGTCAAGCGGCTCCTCCTGAGCAAGGACCGCGAGTCGATGCAACAGCACATCCGCGCCTTCGTCGACCGGGCGGTCACCTTCACCAGCTGCGGCGACTGCGGCGGCACCCGACTCAACGCGGCGGCCCTGTCGTCACGGATCGCCGGGCTCAACATCGCCGACTGCTCAGCCATGCAGATCAGCGACCTGGCCGCGTTCGTCCGTACCGTCGACGACCCGGGGGCCGCGCCGCTCGTCGCCAACCTTCGCGACCTGCTGGACTCCCTGGTCGAGATCGGTCTGGGCTACCTCAGTCTGGACCGCGAGTCGGCGACCCTCTCCGGCGGCGAGGCGCAACGGGTGAAGATGGTCCGGCACCTCGGCTCCAGCCTCTCCGACGTCACCTACGTCTTCGACGAACCCACAGTCGGCCTGCACCCGCACGACATCGCCCGGATGAACGACCTGCTGCTGCGGCTGCGCGACAAGGGCAACACCGTGCTGGTGGTGGAACACAAACCGGAGACCATCGCCATCGCCGACCACGTGGTCGACCTCGGACCGGGCGCCGGCACCGACGGAGGCCGGATCTGTTTCACCGGCGACATCCCCGGCCTGCGCCGCTCCGACACGCTCACCGGGCGGCACCTGGACCACCGGGCGACGGTGCGCGAGGCGGTACGCCAACCCACCGGGCAGCTCGCCATCCGCCAGGCCGACCTGCACAACCTGCACAACGTCGACGTGGACATCCCGCTCGGGGTCCTCACCGTGGTCACCGGCGTGGCCGGCTCCGGCAAGAGTTCACTGATCCACGGTTCGCTGCGCGGCCGGTCCGGGGTCGTCATCGTCGACCAGTCCGCGATCCGTGGCTCACGACGCAGCAACCCGGCCACCTACAGCGGGCTGCTCGACCCGATCCGCACCGCCTTCGCCAAGGCCAACGGGGTCAAGGCCGCACTGTTCAGCGCCAACTCCGAGGGCGCCTGCCCGACCTGCAAGGGAATCGGGCTCATCTACACCGACCTGGCGATGATGGCTGGCGTCGCCAGCGTCTGCGAACGATGCGAGGGGCGGCGCTTCACCGACGAGGTGCTGACGTACACGCTGCGCGGCAAGAACATCAGCGAGGTGCTGGCCATGTCGGTCACCGAGGCGTACGCGTTCTTTCCCAGCGGGGCGGCGCACCTCATCCTCGGCCGGTTGGTCGACGTCGGGCTGGGCTACCTCAGCCTCGGCCAACCACTGACCACCCTGTCCGGCGGGGAGCGGCAACGACTCAAGCTCGCCATCCACCTTGCCGAGAAGACCACCACGTACGTCCTGGACGAACCGACAACGGGCCTGCACCTGGCCGACGTGGATCAACTCCTGGCCCTGCTCGACCGCATGGTCGACGCCGGAAACACCGTGATCGTCATCGAGCACCACCAGGCGGTCATGGCACACGCCGACTGGCTCATCGACCTCGGCCCCGGCGCCGGCCACGACGGCGGCCGCGTCGTCTTCACCGGCACACCGGCCGAACTGGTCGCCACCGGCGACACCCTCACCGCCAAGCACCTCCGCGAGTACGTCAACGACCCGGCGGTGATCGGCCAGGGCTGACAGACACCGCCGCCCCGCTACCGGCCGGAGCACGGCGGCGACGGGTGCCGGCACCAGTGGCTGCGGTCCGGCGGCGCCGGCGGCGGTCGGCTGGCGTGGCGTCACGGGCAGTTGGCACAGCAGCGCTCCGGTCGCAGCGGGTTGAGCGGCGGCGGTTGAGCGGCGGCGGTTCGGTCGCGGCGGGTTGCGCGGCGGCGCTCGGCGGCGGTGTCAGGTGACGCGGCGCAGCCAGCGCCGCTGCCAGGGGGTTTCCACCGCCTTCGGGTGGTAGCCGGCCCGAACCCACGGCACCGCCCGCTCGACCGGCAGACCGTCGAGGATCGTCAGAGCGGCCAGGGCCGTTCCGGTACGACCCACCCCACCCCGACAGGCCACCTCGACACGTTCACCGTCGTGGGCCCGTCGCAGCGCCTCCCGTAGGACGTCAAGGGCTTCGGCGCGGTCGAGCGGCACCCAGAAATCGGGCCACCGGATCCGCCGGTGCGGCCAGGCTGGCTCCGGACCAGGTGCCAGCAGCACGGCGAAGTCGGCGGGCGAGGTCGCGGCAGCGACGCGGCGTCCGCGCACCGTCGCCCCACTGGGGAGTACGAGTACACCAGACTGCTCGGACCACGGCTGCGCGTCAGTCATCCGGACATTGTGCCGCGACGTTCCGACGGAGGAGCACAGACAGCGCCGCCCCCGGCTGGTGGGCCGGGGGCGGCGCTGGTGTCGGTGTGCAGGTCGCCTCTCGGCGAGTGGCACGACGCGGCTCCAGCCGAACGGTATTCCGCGAGGGCGATATTAGGTGAGGCCCGGGGACACTGAGTCACACCGACACTGTCCACAACCAGCCCGCCCCCCGCGTTGTTCCGCAATCCGCCGAACCGTCCCGCGTTACCTCGCTGCACCGCCGGTCGCCTCACGACCACGACACCCGCTCCCGGCGGCGAAACCAGCGAGCAGGTGCCTGCCGCACGGGAACGGAAATGCCGCTGGCCGGCACCCCGGTTGCGGGTGCCGGCCAGCGGTCGGTGTCGTGCGCTGGTGCTGTTGTACGGGTCAGCTGTTCCAGTACTGGCCAACCAGGTCGGCGGCCTGCTGCTCCCACTGGGCGTAAGCGTCCGGGTAGGCCGACACCTGCACCGTCTGCGCGGCGTCGGTCAGCGGCATGTCCTGCCACCCGTCGACCTGCTTCAAACCCTTGAGGAACGCCGTCGTCGCGTACTGCGGGTCGGTGATCTGCTCCGGGGTGCCCCAACC